>JBGARS010000032.1:0-9750 GCA_044230075.1 Planctomycetota bacterium
CGAGGTCGTAGCCGTCCATGCAGGCCTGCACGCCCTCCACCATCCCACGCGTCTTGCCGAGCACGTACCGATCGAGCACGGTCGTCTGGTCGCCGCGGAGCCTGGCCTTCACGCCATCCGCGTTCGCGTAGAGAGTGAAGAAGTAGTAGGCGTTCCAGATCGGGTTGAGCACGAGGCGCACGACCTCGCTGATCTGCTTGCCGTCCTTGGCGATCTGCAGATCGCCGCCGCGCAGGATCGGCGAACTCACCAGGAACCACCGCAGCGCGTCGGCGCCGGTCTTCTCGAACAGCTCGACGGGATCCGGGTAGTTGCGCAGCGACTTGCTCAGCTTCTGCCCGTTCTCGTCGAGCACGACGCCGTGGCAGATGCAGTTGCGGAACGGCGGCTTGTCGAACAGCGCCGTCGCCAGCACGACCATCGTGTAGAACCAGCCGCGCGTCTGCGCGACGTACTCGACGATGAAGTCGGCGGGGAAGTGCTCCTCGAACCACTGCTTGTTCTCGAACGGGTAGTGCACCTGCGCGAACGGCATCGACCCGGACTCGAACCAGCAGTCGAGCACCTCGGGCACACGGCGCATCGTCGACTTGCCGGTCGGGTCGTCGGGGTTCTTGCGCGTCAGTTCGTCGACGAACGGCCGGTGCAGGTCGGTGACCTTCACGCCGAAGTCGCGCTCCAGCTCGGCGACGGAGCCATAGACGTCGACGCGCGGGTACTTCGGGTCGTCGCTCTTCCACACCGGGATCGGCGCGCCCCAGTAACGGTTGCGCGAGATCGACCAGTCGCGCGCGTTCTCGAGCCACTTGCCGAACTGGCCGTCGCGGATGTGCTCGGGGATCCACCGGATCGTGCGGTTGTGCAAGATCATGCGGTCCTTGATCTCGGTGACCTTGACGAACCACGCGCCCGGCAGCGCCTTGTAGATCAGCGGTTCGCGCGTGCGCCAGCAGTGCGGGTAGTTGTGCTCGTAGGTGACGTGGCGCAGCAGGATGCCGCGGTCCTTCAGCACCTTGATGATCGGCTTGTTGGCGTCGAACACGAGCATGCCCTGCCAGTCCGGGACTTCGCTGGTGAACTTGCCGAAGTCGTCGACCGGGCACACCAGCTCGATGCCGTTGCTTTCGCAGACCTTCTGGTCGTCTTCGCCGAAGCCGGGCGCCATGTGCACGACGCCGGTGCCCTCGCTGGTGTCGACGAAGTCGCCGGCGAGCACGCGGAACGAGTTCGCGTGGCCGGCGAAGTACGGGAACATCGGCTCGTAGGTGCGGCCGACGAGGTCTTTGCCCTTCAGCTTGACCATCGGCTCGAAGCCGGCCAGTTCCTTCTCGTAGGCGACGATCGACGCGCTGCCGATCACGTAGTGCACGCCGTCCTTGTGCACGATCGAGTAGTCGATGTCGGGGCCGACCGCGAGCGCGAGGTTGCTCGGCAACGTCCACGGCGTCGTCGTCCAGACCAGCATCTGCAAGGGACCCGGATCACCGGGCCGCGGGTGCAACGTGAACGCGACCGTGATCGCCGGGTCCTGCCGCGGCCGCGTCGCGTCGTCGATGCGCGTCTCGAAGTTGCTGACCGGCGTCTGCATCGCCCACGAGTAGGCCATCACGCGATGCCCCTCGTAGACCAGGCCCTTGCTGTAGAGCTGCTGGAACGCCCACAGCACGCTCTCCATGTAGGAGAGGTCCATGGTCTTGTAGTCGTTGTCGAAGTCGACCCAGCGCGCCTGGCGGGTGACGTAGTTGCGCCACTCGGCGGTGTACTTCTGCACGCTGCGGCGGCAGGCGTCGTTGTACTTGTCGATGCCGAGCGCCAGGATCTGCTCGCGCCCGGAGACCTTCAGTTCCTTCTCGGCTTCCAGTTCGGCCGGCACGCCGTGGCAGTCCCAGCCGAAGCGCCGCTCGACGCGGCGGCCGCGCATGGTCTGGTAGCGCGGCACCACGTCCTTGACGAAGCCGGTCAGCAGGTGCCCGTAGTGCGGCAGCCCGTTGGCGAACGGTGGCCCGTCGTAGAACACGAATTCGTTGTCGCCCGCCGCGCGCTGCTCGACCGAACGCCGGAACGTGCCCTGCTCCTGCCAGCGCGCGAGCATCTCCTGCTCGATCGCGGGGAAGTTCGCCTGGGCGGGGACTTCGGGGTAGTGCTTCTGCTTCGGCGCGGACTCGGTCATCAGGCCGAGCAGTGTGGCGGCGCGGTGCGGGCGGTGCAACGCTGGCCGTCAGCGCGCGGGACGTCGAGGGCGATCGTGTAGGTGCGGCCGGGCTCGGAGCGGCGCAGCTGGCTTCGGCGACGTCCCCCGTCGGAACGACTCCACGGATCGTCGTCGCCGGCGAGCTGACGACACCAGAGCGCGATCGGCGCTCAGCGAAACAACTTCAGGAACTGGCGGACGGGCTCGGTGAGCACCGGCAGAGGCTGCACGAACGCCTCGATCCGGTCGAAGCTGCCTTCGATCTTGACCTCGACCAGGGCGCCCTTGATCACGTCGAGGGCGACATCACGCGCGCGATCGTCGGCGAGCGGCACGTCCTCGAGGCGCTCGGCAGTGAACCGCGGGACGAACCCGGCCTCGATCTGCTGGCCGTCGAGTCGCATCGAGCCATTGCCGTAGAGATCGATCGGACTGCCGATCGCGATCAGCTTGCGGAAGTACAGCCGTCCGCCGTCGATCATCAGTTCGGCGCGCACTTCGTCGAGCAGATCGTCGCGCGTCGGCTGGACCCCGATCTGGTCGACCACCGCCTTGGCGACCGGATGCTCCCAGACCGCGATGTCGCTGCCTTCGAGCCAACCGGCGCCGCCCAGCAGGCCCGTGTCGGTGGTGCCGAAGTCGACGAATGCCGAGACCTTGCCCGACGAAGACTCCGGCAACCACGCCAGCTGCGCGCCCGCGATCGCGAGGTCGAGGCGCTGCAGGTTCACTTGTGCGTGCCATTCGATCGTGTCGCGGGTCCAGTCGAGCGAACCGTTGGTGTGCAGTTCGCCGCCGAGCACCTTCGCCGTCAACTCGTCGATCGCCATCGCCTTCGCGGCCGTCGGATGGAATCGGCTCGTGAACTCATCCAGCTGCACGCGCTGTGACTCGCCGCCGGCGGTCGCGACCTCGACCGCGAACCGCGAAGACTCGACCTGGATCCGTCGCAGGAAATCGCCGTCGTCGCTGCCGCCGTCGCCTGCCACGCCCGGCGCCTCGACGATGCGTCGCACCACACCGATCCAGTCCGCAACGCGCTCGACCGCGACCTCGCCATCGAGCCCGATGATGCGCAGACGCTGGCCGTGCTCTGGGTCGTATCGGAACTCCACCCGTTCCACGGTGGCCACCGGACGCCCCTGCCAGCTCAGTCGGCCGCCGACGAAGTCCCCGGCGACCATTCGGCCGGGGTCGTGCAACAGCGGCGTACGTTCGAACTGCAGGTCGATGCGATCCACTTCGATCCCCGCCGGGTCCGCAGCGGACGGCAGTGACACGACGTCCGTGAGCACGATCGTGTCGCCGAAGAACCACTGGGCGCTGCCCATCGTCGCCGGGCCACCCCACTCGTTCGCGAGCAAGGGTCCGAACACGACAGGAACCAGGAACGGCCACGCCAGCAGGAGCACGGCCAGCGCCGCCAGCACCCAGCCGGTGGTCCGGCGCAGCGAGCGCCTCATGAACCCGGGCGCGTGTCTCGGCCCTCGTCTTCGGTCGCAATCTGGCAGATGACCACTTCGACCCCCTGCACGCCCCGCGCGGTTTCGGCCACACGGTCGCGCAGTCCGGACGTGGCCAGTTCGCCCTCGATCGTGACGGTGGAACCCACGGCCGTGATGCGCAGGCCCGCGTAGCCGTCGATGTCGGCGGCGCGGAGCCCGTGGTTGACACGCGCGACCAGCACGGACGCCTCGACCTCGGCATTCGAGGGTTTCGGCGACCGGCGAGTCATCGCGTTGGAGCACGCGACGGCGAGCCAGCAGGTGGTCAGGACCGTTGCCACGCGCATGGGCCTCCGTGGGCAACTCTCATGCCTATCATGTCGCCACGCGCCTCACCACGAAGCAGGGGAAGTCGACGCGAGCGTCGCGCCGGCCGTTGGTCAGGCCTTGCGACCGCGCATGAGACCGACGAGTCCGATGATGCCGAGCGCGGCGCCGCCGACGGTGAACCAGATCGAGCGGTCGGTGGGATTGCCCGTGAATGTCTCGGAGACGTTCGATGCGAAGGAATCGCTGGCGCTGATCCCGAAGAGCAGGAGGATGCAACCGACGACGAGGAGAGCGAGTGCGATGGGCTTGTTCATGGGTGCTCTGGGTGAGTGGTGTGCGAGTCAGGTGAGAAGCGACATGACATGTCCACCTGCCAGTTCCTGACCAACCAGGTTGGGGAGTCTCAATCGCCGCCGCGGTCCGCCTTGTCGGGCACGCTTTCCTTGAACTTGCGCCGCGCCTCCGCTTCCCGCATCGCTTCCTCCAGCCGCACCTTGGCAACCTGCACGTCGGCCTCTTCGGCTCGCACCATGCGCTCGAACCCCGTCACGTCGATGCGGCGGCATTCCGGTCGATCGACCCCTGCGACCGCCTTTGCCGCCGCGAGATCGATGCGCGCTCGCGCCAGTTCGTCCTGCTCACGGGCGACCCTCACCTCGTGATCGGCGACCTGGATCTCGGCTTCGCGCACGCGCACTTCGGCTTCGGCGGTCTTCACACCTTGGCGCGCGTCGCTCAATGACGACTTGGCGCCGTCACCGCGCTCCACGGCCACCTCGGTGCGTGTCTTGTCTTGCTGGGCCTTGGTGACCTGCAACTCCTTCTCGGCGATCTCCAGGCGTCCCTTGCTCTCGGTCAGCTTGCGCTCCGCGATCGCGAGTTCATCGTGGGCATTGTCGGCTTCGCTGCGAGCCTTGTTGACATCGCTGCGCTGGCCCTCGTCGACGTACTGGAGCAACGAGGCATCCACTCGTTGCCCCATCGGCCTCGCGGTGTGGCATGCGGCAAATCCAAGTGTGGAGCACAACAGAGCTGACAGGCAGAGGG
The DNA here is from genome assembly GCA_044230075.1 of Planctomycetota bacterium. Classification (GTDB taxonomy): domain Bacteria; phylum Planctomycetota; class UBA1135; order UBA1135; family UBA2386; genus JAEUHS01. Next base: position 5,014 of record JBGARS010000032.1, read on the forward strand.
TCTTCATCGTCGGCATCTCGGGGAAGCTGGTTGGCGGTGGCGAAAGCAATCCCTGTGCCTGGAAGAACCGGGCGGTGCCGTCGCTCTCAACCGGGCACGCCTCCGCTTCACGGCCGGCGGCCCCCACGTGCCACCTGCACCGAGAGTCGCGAGTAGCCAGGCAGTCCGGGGCAGAATGCAGAATGCAGAATGGCGGGACTCGCCCGGCTGCTCCCTCGCGGCTGCGAGCCCCGCAGACGCGACCGCGCATGGTCTGGTAGCGCGGCACCACGTTCTTGACGAAGCCCGTCAGCAGGTGCCCGTGGTGCGGCAGCCCGTTGGCGCACGGCGGCCCGTCGTAGAACACGAACTCGTTGTCGTCGGCCGCGCGCTCTCGAACGAACGCCGGAACGTGCCCTGCTCCTGCCAGCGCGCGAGTATCTCCGCCTCGATCGCGGGGAAGCTCGCCTGGGCCCAGACTGTGCGCGAGCGTTGCAACGCGGCGCTCTACCCGCCGAGGGAATAGCCCTCGACGAACTCGAGCTGCGCCTGCACGGCCGGAGTCGCATGAACCACGAACACCGGCACCTTCCGCGCCCACGCCAGCCGCACGGTTTCGTGCAAGAGCGCGTGCAGGAAGCTCTGCGTGCACACGCGCAGGTTGCGGAAGTCGAGTGCCACAGACTCTCGACGCAGGACCTTGGGTTCGAGCACGCCGCTCGCGAACTCGTGCGCAGCGGCGGTGTCCTCGGCCGCCACGTCCACCAGTAGCCTCTGCACGCCCGCCGGCGGTTCTTCGAAGCGCAACCACCGATGCGTGATTCGTTTCGGCGTCCAGGCCCTGGCCGCCTCGTGGATGCCATCGAGCACGGCGTCGTAGCTGCCCACGTGCGCAAGCCTGGTCTCGAACACCACCAAGGTCCCGGGGAAGTCCGGAGCCGCTCCGTTCGTGATCGTCGGCTGCGTGTTGTCGGCGGAGAAACGATCCAGGAAGTACGTCGCCCCACGCGACGCCAGCAGCAGGCGGCCCCGCGTGCGCTTCGCCATCTCGGCCACGAAGAACAGACCGAGTCCAGCGTTGTGCACCGTGCCGCTTTCGCCCTCGGCGAACGTACCGGACACATGCGGCTCGAGCGCCCGGATCAGGGCCTCGGCGGGCGTCTGGATCGACGGGCGCTTCGCCTGCAGCGCCGCGAAGATGCCCCTGCCGTTGTCGACCACGACGACCTGCAGCGCCGGCGAGCCTTCGTATGGCCCCGAGTCGTTGCGCTGCGCCGCGACGATGCCGCCTGCGGGGTCTTCGCTGTGCTGCCCGACGTTGCGCAACAGTTCCACGAGAACGAACCAGAACAGGGTCGCTGCATCGCTGCGCGACTGTCCCGGCATCAGCAACTCGACGAGGTTGGTCGCCGCCTTCTCGGGGGATGCCCGCCCTCGCACACGAGTCAGCGTCACCGTGCGATCACGCTCGGCCGGCGCACGTTCGTCGTCGCCGTCGAGGACCTCGTCGATCCCGAGGGCATGTGCAAAGCGGGCAGCGCCCGAAGCACGCCCCGGCACCAACGTCAGCAGTTCTCTCCCGTCGTGCCGAGCAAGTGCTGCCACCGCCGCGATCGCGAACACCTGCGCGACATCGACTTCGTCCAGCGACACGTAGCCGCGTTCGCGCACGCTGGTCAGCCAACGCAGGAACGCATGCGGATCGTCGAGCAGCAGCCGTGGGCCGGTTGTCACCGCAGGCAATGCTAGCGGGCGGCAGTCGGCTCACGCCAGCGCGCGACCACCGCGGTTGAGTCCGTCGACCGGACGAACGACGTCTGGTTGGTGCGAGGCTGTCGCCGCGCGCTCGACCTGGTTGCGGCTGTGCTCGAGCCGACAGGATCAGCGCGCCGGCACCTGCAGGTCGTGCACGTAGGTCTTGCCGGCTTCGACCTCGAAGGGTTCCACGGCCCGTTCGCTGCTGTTCTGCTCGGCGACCAACAGCTGCAGCCACTTGCCGCCGGGCGGCACACCGACGAAGCGGTAGCGACCGAGTCGATCGGTCACCACCTCGACGATGCTGGCGCTCTTCTGGCCCTTGTGCTCGAACTCCCAGTCGCGCAACCACACACGCACGCCCGGCGCCGGTTGCTGCAGCGCGTCGACGACGGTGCCCTCGATCGTCGCGGGTGCCTGAAGCTGCAGGTCGGGCTCCGCCACGGTGGTGCCGGGCTCGGTCAGCGCGATGGGTTCGCCCGCCAGGGATCCATCCGCACCTTCGACCGTCACCCGCACGGGATCCGCGAGATGATGCAGGCCACCGAACCGGTAGCGACCATCCCGGTCGGTCGTCGCCCGAGCGAACGGCAGCCACCGCGGCCAGCGATCCTGCCCCGACTCTTCGAGCTGCAGACGGACGAACGCCACCGGGCGGCCATCGGGTCGCAGCAGCCGACCCGCCACGAGACAGGCGGCCACCGCCCGCAGCTCGAGCACCTGGCTCGGATCGACAGTGCACTCGTGACGCGACAGCGCCTCGCCGTCGCGCCCACCCGGGAGCGACGCGTTCTTGTGCTGGTCGAGCACCCAGCGATCGTCGGTGGAATGGACGATCACCTTGGTGCCCACGCCGTGCGGACTGTCGAAGGTCGCGCAGCCGGCGGCATCGGTCGTCGCCTGGGCCCGCTCCCCACCGTTGGCCGCCCGCATCGACAGAGGCACGCCCGCCAGTGGCTTGCCGTTACCGTCCAGCAACCGGACCGGACACCTCAACTCCGAGCTGCCGACCGGGCGTGTGGCGAACTCCATCACGATCGGCTGCGCACCGGCCTTCGCGCGGCGTTCGCGCGGTTCGAATGCGAAGCCCTGCGCGCGGGGTATGACGAGGTAGGTGCAGCCCTGCGGCACGGGCGACAGCTCGCAGACCCCGTTCGCCTCGAACGACGGGCGGTCCCACGGCGGCGGCAGGCGCGACAGCCGCGCCCCGCCGTACGGCACGATGCTCGTATTGCACAGCGCCGCGATGGACTCCGCCGGCATGCCCGTGACGACGAGGTGCAGCGTCGTCGTCGGCTCGTTCCCGGTCTGCAGCGCCATCTCGGTGTCACCGGCCACGACGTGCGTCTGCAGCGCCAATCCCTCGCCCGCCACGACGGCAGCAAGCTGCACCAGGCCCAACGGCACACCGTGCAACTCGAAGTGACCATCTGCATCCGTGGTCGCATCGACGCAAACGCCGAACAGGATCCGCATCGCCGACATGGCGCGCACGATCGCACCGGCCACCGGCTCACCCGCGCGATTGGTCAGCCGACCTCGCACGGCCGCCGCGTCGTGCACTTCGATGCGCAGTGGCGACGGTTCGCCTCTGAGGATGTCGACGCCGCGGCAGTGCCCTTCGCTGTCGGCGAACACCCGATACCACTCCGCCGTCGGCACCCGCGCGATGCGGAAGTAGCCCTCGCCATCGGCGACGCCGCGCGCCAGGACTTCGGTCTCTTCGGTCGACGTCACCGTCACCTTCGCCACCGGCACCCCTTCGCCGCGCAGATCGACGACGCGGCCTTCGACGACGATGGTCGGCAGGGTTGCGGCCTGCGGGGCGGGCGTCTGCGCCAGGACCGGCCCTGCGAACACGAACAGCAACACGGCTCGATGCAGCATGCGTTCTCCTCGAGCACGGACTGTAGCAGGCCGTGGCCCCATGCTCCGCAGGCGCCGTAGCATCTTCACGACCCGGAGAGCCGCCATGTCCACACGATCTCAATCCGCGTATCTGCGCCTGATCACGATCGCTGCGCTGCTGCTGTTCACCGCCTTGTTCGCCTGCCGGCCGGCATGGAGTCCCGATGGCAAGCGCGTGCTGTTCGCCAGCCGAGTCAGCGACGAGCAGCTCGCGATCAGCCTCTACGACCGCAGCACGGGCGCGACCGAACTGCTGTTCCGTCCTCCGGGCAAGGTGCTCGCCACACCGCTGTGGACGCCGGACGGCAAGCAGGCGGTGATCGTCTGCGGCAGCACGAAGGCGAAGCACTTCACGATCGTCGTGCAGTCGCTGGCACCACGCGCCGTACCGCGCGTGTTCGAGGTCGCGACCGACGGCGAGCCGGCCGACGGCCTCGTCGAACCGCCGGTGCTGTTGGGCCGCAGCCTGTTCGTCGCCGGCCACGACATCCAGCGCATCGACCTCGACACCGGCATCGCGACCCAGGTCCAGGCGGCCGTCGGCGACGAACAGTTCCTGGTCGTGCGCGCCGGCACCGGTCTCGCCTACGCGAAGGGACACAAGGGCACGCGCGGCGAGTGGGAGATCGGCAGGTTCGATGCCGACACGCAGACGGCGACGCCGCTGCTGCACAGTTCCCCCGACCTGCCGTGGGAGATCGTGCCGGCACCGGCGTTCTCGCCCGACGGCACGCGCATCGCGGTGGCCGCGCACGCGGCGGCGAAGGACGGCACGGCCGAGCGGGCGGCGATCCTGGTGTTCGCGAACGGCAAGCTGGAGACGACGTTGCCGATCGCCGACGACGCCCGACTCGGCAACGTCGCCTGGGCGCCGGACAGCGCCAGGCTGTTCGCGACCTTCTGCCGCGACACCGACGACGACCACCGCGTGTGGGGCCTGCTCGAAACGATGGTCGGTGGCAGCGTCACGCGCGAGACACCGCTCGTCACCCAGGCGACAGGCCCTCGTGACAAGACGCCGGTGGCGCTGCTGTTCCAGGCCGCGCTGTCTCCGGACGGCAAGACCGCGGCGATGTCGACCGCGATGATCGAACA
>JBGARS010000032.1:9760-48058 GCA_044230075.1 Planctomycetota bacterium
ACCGCCGTATAAGCACTGCGCCTGAGTGTATGGAGGTTAGACACGATCGATAGATTGTCCATCTGCCCAGCGTTCCTCCCTCGTTGAAGGGGCGCTTGTTGATCCATGAGTTGGCTACGTGGGTGCAAGGTCACGCGCGTCGCGTTCCCGGTGCCGGCACCGAGGCCGGTGGTGACGCTGATCGGCTCCGACACGATGCTCGCAGTCGGCAACGCCTGGGCCGAGGCCTACGGTCGAGAACAGCAGGGCATCGAAGTCCAGGTGCTCGGCGGCGGCTCCGGGCTGGGTCTCGGCAGCCTGCCCGACGGTGGGAACGGCATGCTGGCGATGTCGACGCGGCCGGCAAAGCCGGCGGAGATCGCGCGGGCGCAGCAGCACGGCGCGGTGCTGACCGGCCATCGCGTCGCGTTCACGGCCTTCGCGGTCTGCGTGCACGAGAGCAACCCGATGCCGTCGATCACCATCGAGCAGCTCGCGGCGGTGTTCGGCGGGCGGGACGCCACGCGGCGCTGGGCCGATCTCGGCGTCACGATGCCGGCCGGCACAGAGGAGATCCGTGCCGTCGGGCCGGGCGACGTCACGTTTGCCGCCGTGCGGGAACTCGTGCTGGGCGGTGGGCAGTTCGGCGACCGCGTCGTGACGATGGTGAACACCGAACGGCTGGCGTTCGTCCGCAAGACGCCAGCCGCGCTCGCGATCGTGCAGCCCGATCCGGTCGACGCCGGGGTCAAGGTGCTCGCAGTGGCCGACAAGGCCGGCGCGGCGGCGGTGCAGCCAAGCGCAGCGAACATCGCCGATGGCAGCTACCCGCTGGCGCGGCCGATGTTCCTGTTCGGCCTCGGCGAGCCATCGCCGGCCGCCGCGGACTTCCTGCGCTGGCTCACCAGCGACGCCGGCAGGCAGGCGACAACCCGCGCGGGCTTCGTCGCCGCGCACGCACCGCACGCCGGGAAGTGACGGCACGCGCTGCCGGCGCACCTCGGTCACTTGCCAGGTCGCACGTGTGCACCGACACTTGCCGCATGAAGAGTCTCGCTGCGGGAGCGTTCCTCGTCGCGTCGTTGCTCGGGCCGCTGCTGGCGCAGGACGACGCACACGCCTTGGCCCTGCGAGCGGACAGCCTGATGCACCAGGGCAAGTTCACCGACGCACTGGCCGCGCTCGACCGCAGCATCGCGGCCGACCCATCGGTCGCCATGGTGCACACGATGCGGGCGGCGACCAGGTCCCGGCTCGGCGACCTCGATGGCGCGATCGCGGACGCGACGCGCGCGATCGAACTCGACCCGAAGGACTTCCACGCCTTCCACGAACGCGGCTTCGCCCGCTTCCAGCACAAAGACCTCGCGGCCGCTCTCGGCGACTACGACCGCGCCATCACCCTCGAACCGAAGTTCGGCGCGCTGCACGGCGAACGCGGCGACCTGCTGAGCGCGATGAACGAGCCCGTCGCGGCGATCGCCAGCTACGACCGGGCGATCGCGCTGCAGCCGCAGTGGGCCGAGGCCTACGCGGGCCGCGGCCAGGCCGCGCGCCGGCTGGCGGACTTCGCGGCGGCGCGCCGCGATGTCACGCGCGCGATCGACCTCGCACCGGACGACGCGGCGCTGTGGCTGGTGCGGGCCGGCGCGGAGTTCGACTGCCGCGACGATGCGGCCGCGCTGCAGAGCAGTGACGAGTACGTGCGCCGCGTGCCGAAGGCCTACCGCGGCCTGGCCCTGGCGCTGCGCGGCCGGCTGCTCTGGCGCATCGGTGACACCAAGACCGCCGTGCAACTGCTCACCGAGGCGAGCGAGGCCGAGCAGCCACCCTACGGCACCGCCGATGCGCTGCTGTCAGTGGGCTGTGTGCAGTTCGCCGCCGGCGACCTCGCGGCGGCGCGTGCGGCGTGGAGCGCGATCGAACGACTCGATGCGCCGGACCTGGCGCTGTGGGGCTCGCTGATGCTGTGGTGCGTCGACGTGCGCGAGAGCGACCTCGCCACCGCTGCGACCCGGCTGACGCAGCGCCTCGGCGACAGTTCGCAGCCCGGCGCGATCGAACGCGACCTGGTCGCGCTCTGCCGGCGCGGCGAGGGCGACGACGGCACCTCGGCCGCAGCACGCAAGGACCCGTGGCATGCCTGCCCGCGCCTGTTCTTCGCCTCGCAGCGCGCTCGCGCCACCGGCGACCAGGCGCGCGCCGATCGGCTGCTGTGGCGCTGCGCCAACACCGGCCAGAAGGACTGGCTGCAATGGGCGACGGCCGTGGCGATGCTGCGCGCGACCCCCGCGGGCGCCGACCTGCGGCCGGACCTCGGTGCCGTGGTCGAGTTCGTCACCAGCGGCGACGTGACGACGGCGATCGTGCGCAGCGTCGAACCTGACGGTGCCGCCTACTGCCAGGGCCTCGAGGTCGGCGACGAGATCGTCGAACTCGCGGGCCGCGCGATCACGCGCGACGACTGGCGGGCCATCGACGACCGCGCCCGCGAAGGGCTCGATCTGCGCCTGACGCTGCGCCGCGCCGGCGCGACGAAGGTCGTGATGGTCGCCCTGGGCCTGGCCCCGAAGTGAGGCCCCGAAGTGAGGGCCCCGAAGTGACGCTCAGACGGCCTTGGCTGCGCGCGCGAGCCGCGCCTTCTTGCTCTCGTTCCACGCCGCGAGTCCGCCTTCGTACTCGATGACGCTGGTGAAGCCGCCGGTGACCAGCTTCTTCACGGCCTTCGACGATGCATCGCAGTCCGGGCCACTGCAGTAGAGCACGACCTTGCGAGCCTTGCTGCCCGAGGCCTTCTCGGCCACGGCCAAGGCGAAGTCCTCGACGTCCAGCGGCACGCTGCGCGCGCCCGGGATGTGGTCCTTGTCGAAGGACTCCTTCGACGTGACATCGATCAGGAGAAAGCCCTCCGCACTCTTCCGCAGGGTCTGGAGCTTCTCGGTACTGATCGTCTTGGCCATGGGGCACACCGTAGGGCAAGGCGGCATGTTGCGGTGCGACAAAGCGGGCCGGATTGCGAAAGGTCCGCCGGTTACTTGCCGGCGTCCCCCGCCGACGGCGCGGCGAACACCTCCACCAGGTCGAGCTTGCGGTGCAGGTCGCCGAACGTGGCCATCAGCGTGAACGACGCCCCGCCTTTCGGTTCGGCACTGCCGCGCTGCACCGTCTCGAAGCCGCGGTTCAGCACCAGGAACTCCAGGTGCTCGGCGTCGGTGTCTGGGAACGTGCCAGCCGGCAGGTGGATCCGCTCCGGGATGCCGCGCGCGGTGAGGTCCTTGTGCACGGCTTCGAGCTTGCCCGGGTCCGCGGGTTGGTTGCGGCGGCCGCGCACAGCCAGCAACTCGACGGGCACCAGCTGCAGCTCGCTGAACTCGCCCTGGTCGTCGCGCAGCACGTTCAGCTTGTAGTTGCCGATGGGGATCTTCGTGTCGCCGCTCTGCAGCGGCATGCCGACGTCGAGCGCCGCGAAGCCCACTCAACGGGCGGCGCCGATCTCGCGCCCGCCCGGGCCCTCCTGCTACCGTCTCGCCGAACATGCACAAGGGTCGACTCGAAGCGTTCAGCGATGGCGTGCTCGCCATCGTCATCACGATCATGGTGCTCGAGATGAAGGTGCCGCACGCCGAGGGGCACAGCGCCGACTTCACGGACCTGCAGAAGCTGTGGCCGGTGTTCTCGAGCTACGCCCTGAGCTTCGTCTACCTCGGCATCTACTGGAACAACCACCATCACCTGTTCCAGGCGGTCACGCGCGTCGGCGGCGGCGTGCTGTGGGCCAACCTGCACCTGCTGTTCTGGCTCTCGCTGCTGCCGTTCGCGACCGGCTGGATGGGCGAGAACCACTTCGCGCTGGCGCCCGTCGCTTTGTACGGCGTGGTGCTGCTCGCCGCGGGCTTCGCCTACTACCTGCTGGTGCGCTCCCTGCTGGCACACCACGAAGCCGACTCGCCGCTGGCCAAGGCGATCGGCGCCGATCGCAAGGGCAAGCTCTCGCTCGTGCTCTACGTGGTCGGCATCGCCCTCGCGCACTGGCAGCCGTGGCTCGGCATCGGCGTCTACACGCTGGTGGCGCTGATCTGGCTGGTGCCCGATCGCCGCATCGAGCGCACGCTCGGGCATTGAAGTCCTCTGCGAGACGAAGTCGGAACGTCGACCACCGCGACGAGGAGCAATTGCCGGATCCACGTGTCGATGGCATCGCCGCGTCGCACCGGCCGGCAAGATGCGCAGTGGGACCTTGCAGCTCGCCACCGGGAGCAGGATCATGCGGCACGCGGCTGTTCCAGTCGCCGGCCGGGAGCCGCCGGGATGCAGATGACGCCGAGCCCAAACTGCACGATCGCCTGTGGTGTCGCCGCGATCGTGCTGGCGGCGTGTTCGGCGGCGGGCTACGCGGCCGACGCCGACCGAGAGGTCGCGCAGACGCTGCACGCCGCCGGCGAACACGTGCTCGGCGGCCGCGAGCAGTGGGTCGTGCAGCCTGAGCTCGCCGGGCCGACCCCGCCGGCCACCACCGCGCCGCCCGCCGCAGTCCCTCCCACCGCCGTGCCGGCGGTGCCGAGCACGCTCGACCTGCAGCAGGCGTTGGCGTTCGCCGTGCGCCAGAACCGCGAGTTCCTGGCCCGCCGCGAATCGCTGTACCGCGAAGGCCTGTCGATCTCGCTGTCACGCTTCCAGTTCGGGCCGCAGTTCGCCGCGGCGGTCAGCTACCTGTGGCCCCGCAGCGAAGGTGGCTTCGAATCGCACCGCGCCGGCTCGTCGTTGTCCGCGTCGATGATCCTGCCGACCGGCGGCACGGTGTCGCTGTCGGGCGGCTTCGACGCCGACTGGCCGTTCGACCGCGGCGGCACCAACGACGCGTCGTTCGGCAGCAACGTCGGCGTCACGCTGTCGCAGCCGCTGCTGCGCGGCGCCGGCTATGCCATCTCGCACGAGGCGCTGACCCAGGCCGAACGCCAGTTGGTCTACGCGATCCGCGACTTCGAGCTGTTCCGCGAGAGCTTCACGATCCAGATCGCGCAGCGGTTCTTCGAGCTGTCGAGCCAGCGGCAGACCCTGACCAACGAAGAGAAGAACCTCGAACGCGCCGAGTTCGATCGGCGGCAGGCCGAGGCGCTGCTGCAGGTGGGCCGCAAGGCCGAGCTGGAGGTGTTCCTGGCCCGGCGGCGCGAGATCGAGGCGCGCGACCAGCTGATCAACGCCACGGCCGCCTACGACCGCGCTGTCGACGAGTTCAAGATCCTGCTGGGCCTGCCGACGACGCAGTCGCTGGAGCTCGCCGACGTGCCGCCGGACTACACACCGGTGCACTTCGAAGTCCGCTCGGCGATCGACGCGGCGCTGCACAACCGGCTGGACCTGCTGACCGAGCGGCAGAGCCTCGAAGACGCCGAGCGCGCGCTGCACATCGCCGAGGACGCGCTGCTGCCGGACCTCAACCTGATCGCCAGCTACGGCCTCAGCGGCGTCGGCGGCGGCCTGCAGACGGCCGCTCCGGACCGCTGGGCAACGAGCGTCGGACTCGAGTTCGAGGTGCCGCTGCAGCGCCTGCCGCAGCGCAACTCGTATCGTTCGAGCCTGATCCGCCTCGAGCAGGCGCGCCGCGACCTGCAGCTGCGCGAGGACCAGCTCGAACTCGACATCCGCAACGCCATGCGCCAGCTGCACAGCCTCGAAGAACGCATCGCGCTGCAGGTCGACCAGATCCAGCACGAGAAGCGCGCCGCGCGCGTGACCCGCATCCGCTTCGAAGGTGGCGCCGGCAGCAACCGCGACCTGCTCGAAGCGGAGCAGGCGCTGTTCAACGCCGAGAACGCGCTGATCCGCCTCAAGGTCGACCACTTCGTCGCGCGGCTCGCGTTGCTGCGCGACATGGGGATCTTCTTCGTGGACGAACAGGGGATGTGGCGATGAAGGGCAAGCTGCTGCTGCTGTGCACGATCGTTGGCGGCGGCGCTGCGGTGCTGTGGTTCTGGCCCGGATCGACGGCGGCCGCGAGCACGCTGGCGGCGCGCGACCTCTACAGCGTGCGCCGGGCCGACCTCAACATCGCGCTGACCGAGAAGGGCACGATGGTGGCCAAGGAGTCGAACAAGGTCACCAGCAAGATCAAGGGCGAGAGCAAGATCCTGTTCCTCGTCGAGGAGGGCAAGCAGGTCGAGCAGGACGAGGTCGTCTGCCGCATCGACCCGACCAACGCCCAGAGCCAGCTCGAGGAAGTGCAGCTCGAGATCCTGCAGACCGAGGCCAACCTGCAGACCGCACGCACCGAACTCGAGATCCAGACCGTCGAGAACGCGGCCACGTTGACCAAGGCGCAGGTGGCGCTGGACCGCGCCCGCAAGGAGATCGAGAAGTACCGCGAAGGCGAGGCGCCGCAGGCGCGCAACAAGCTGCTGGTCGCGATCAAGAGCGCCGAGACCGACCTGAACCGTGCCACCAAGAAGTTCGAGGACAGCAAGAAGCTGCTGACCGAGGAGTACATCAAGCAGTCCGAACTCGACGAGGACCAGATCGCCTTCGAACGCTCCCAGGTGCTGAAGGACAGCGCCGACGCCGACCTGCGCATCTTCGACAAGTACACGTTCCCGATGATGGTCACCGAGCTGGAGACCAAGCTCGCCGACGCCGAGCGCGAAGTCGCGACCGCCGAGAAGCGCGGCACGTCCCAGCTCGGCCAGAAGTCGGTCAGCGTCCAGCAGGTCGAGAAGCGCCTGGCCGTGCAGCAGAAGCAGCTGCAGGAGCGCAAGGACGACCTGGAGAACATGACGCTGAAGGCGCCGTGCCCGGGCATCGTCGTCTACGGCAACCCGCACGAGCCGTGGTATCGCGACCAGGTCAAGGTCGGCGGCCAGATCCGCGGCAACTTCACCGTCGTGACGATCCCCGACCTGCGCATCATGCAGGTGAAGCTGCAGGTGCACGAAGCCGACATCAGCAAGCTGCGCCTGGGCCTGAAGGCGTCGGTCACCACCGACTCGTACCCGGGCCTGCGCCTCGAGGGCCAGGTCACCAAGATCGCGACCGTCGCCAGCTCCGACAACAACTGGGGCCAGACCGAGGTCAAGTCGTTCGACGTCGAAGTGACGCTGGCCGCCGGCGACGCCCAGATGCGTCCCGGCATCAGCGCCAAGGTCGAGATCCACATCGAGACGCGGCCGCAGACGCTGTTCGTGCCGCTGCAGAGCGTGTTCGCCGAGAACGGCAGCAACTTCTGCCACGTCGCGGTCGCCGGCCAGCCGCCCGCGCGCCGCAAGGTCGAGCTGGGCACCAGCAACGACACCTACGTCGAGGTGCTCGGCGGCCTCGCCGAACACGACCAGGTCCTGCTCTACAACCCGTCGCTGCCGGGCACGGGCAGCTCGGGCACCGGCACTTCGGGCACGGACGCCAAGGACGCCGCCGCCACGCCGCCCGCCGACGCGCCGGCGACCGCCGAGGCCGCGGCCACGCCGGTGAAGTCCGGCACATGATCGATCGCCCAGAACCCGCCGTGCTCGAGCTGCGCGGCATCGACAAGGTCTACGGCACCGCCGAGAACCCGCTGCCGGTGCTGCGTTCGCTCGACCTCGAGGTGACCGCCGGCGAGTTCGTCGCCGTGATCGGCGCCTCGGGCTCCGGCAAGTCGACGCTGCTGAACATCCTCGGCTGCCTCGATCGTCCGAGCGCCGGCACCTACCACCTGGTCGGCGAAGACGTCTCGTCGCTCGACGACCGGCGGCTCTCGCACGTGCGCAAGACCAAGATCGGGTTCGTGTTCCAGTCGTTCCACCTGGTCACCCACCTGACCGTCGAAGAGAACGTCGAGCTGCCGCTGTTCTACGCCCGCATGGCGCGCCAGGCGCGGCGGCAACGTTCGCGCGCGATCCTCGACCGCGTCGGCCTCGGCCACCGCCGCACGCACCTGCCGAGCCAGCTGTCCGGCGGCGAATGCCAGCGCGCCGCGATCGCGCGCGCGCTGATCAACGATCCGTCGCTGGTGCTCGCCGACGAACCGACCGGCAACCTCGACTCGGTGACCTCGACCGAGATCATGAAGCTGTTCGTCGAGCTGCACGGCAGCGGCCGCACGATCGTGATGATCACGCACGACCCTGGCATCGCCGCGATCGCCGGGCGCCGCATCCAGATGCGCGACGGCCGCATCGCCCACGACGAACGGCAGCAGCCGCAGCCCCCGGCCGTGGACACGGAGGCCGAATGCTCGCCGAGCTGATCGTCGAGGCGCTGCGCAACCTGATGCGCCACAAGCTGCGGTCGCTGCTGACCGCGCTCGGCATCATCTTCGGCATCGCCTCCGTGGTGGCGATGGTGTCGGCCGGCGAAGGCGCACGCCGCGAGATCCTCGACCAGATCCGCGAACTCGGCACGCACAACATCATCGTCAACGCGCAGAAGCCGCCCGCCGAGCAGAACGCCAACAAGACCGACGGCAACTTCGTGCTGACCTACGGGCTGACGTTCCGCGACCTGCAGCAGATCCGCACGACGCTGCCGTCGGTCAGCGACGCGCTGCCGGTGCGCGACGTCAAGGACTGGATCTGGTTCAAGAGCCGGCGCGTCGAGGCCAAGATCCGCGGCGTGACGCCGCGCTACTTCGCGTGCCTGAACCTGCAGCCGATCTACGGGCGTCGGCTCGACGCCAAGGACGGCCTGGAGCGCGCGCGGGTCTGTGTCGTGCGCAGCCGCGTGCTGCAGGAGGCCAGGTACGTCGGCGACCCGCTGCTGCTCGACCTGAAGATCGGCCAGGACTACTACCGCGTCGTCGGCGTGCTGCCGGACTTCACCAGCAAGAACCCCGACCGCGCGATCCTCGGCCTCGACGACCGCGCGCTCGAGGTCTACGTGCCGTTCGAGAGCGTGGTCGACCGGCTCGGCCTGACGCAGGGCACGTTCGAGTCCGGCTCGTGGGAGATGACCCACGTCGAACTGCACCAGATCGTCTGCACGGTCGACGACGAGGACGCGGTGACGTCGGCGGCGCGCGGCATCCAGACGATCCTGGGCACGTTCCACCCGCGCAAGGACTACCAGGTCACGGTGCCGATCGAACTGCTGCAATCGCGCGCCAAGACGCAGCGCACGTTCGACATCGTGCTGCCGGTGATCGCCGGCATCGCGCTGCTGGTCGGCGGCATCGGCATCCTGAACATCATGCTGGCGAGCGTCACCGAACGAACGCGCGAGATCGGCATCCGCCGCGCGATCGGCGCCTCACGCTTCGACATCACGCTGCAGTTCCTGATCGAGACCGTCGCGCTGGCGCTGGTCGGCGGCCTGCTCGGCGTGCTGCTCGGCATCGGCGGCAGCAAACTGCTCGAACAGCTGACCGAATGGAAGCCCGTGATCACGTTCGGCGCGGTCGCGGTGTCGCTCGGCATCTCGTGCCTGACCGGCGTCGTGTTCGGCATCTACCCGGCACGGCGCGCGGCGATGATGGACCCGGTGCGCGCGCTGCGGCACGAGTAGCGGCGGTCGCGTTCAGCGAGGGTAGCGGTTCGCCTCGACGGCCCAGGGCGTCGCATGGCGCCACACGACCTTGCCGTCCTGGTCGAACTCGCGCACCTGCGTGTGCTCGGCGACCAGCGTATTGCCGTTCGGCAGCCGGTCGGCGTCGGACGGCGCCGTCAGGCCCTGCAGGCGCCACACGACCTTGCCGTCGCGATCGAGCTCGCGGACCTCGTTCTCGTTGCGCAGCGTCACCAGCGTGTTGCCGTTCGGCAGGCGATCGACGTCGTGGATGCCGGGCAGGTTCTTCACCTGCCAGAGCACGAAGCCGTGGTAGTTGATCTCCAGCACGCGATCGCCGAGCTGGTCGGCGATCAGGAAGTTGCCCTCGGGTGTCTGCTCGCAGTCGAACGGCCGGATCACCTCGTGCTCGTGGTCGCCGTACGACCAGAACACCTTGCCGTCCGGCTGCACCTCGAGGATGCGGCCGTTGAACGTGTCGCAGATCAGCGTGTTGCCGGCGCTCCTGCCGACCGTCAGGCGATGCGCGGCGTAAGGGTTCTTCAGGTCCTCGTATTCCCAGACGGTCTTGCCCTGCTGCGTCACCTCGCGCACCCGGCTGACCGAGAACTCGGTCAGCAGCACGTTGCCGTTCGGCAGCAGCTCGGCATCCCAGACGCCGTAGCACTCGTCGAGGCGGAACAGCTCCTGGTCGTTCTCGTCGAGGGCGACGACGCGGTTGTCGGAGTAGTCGCAGATCAACGTCAGCCAGCGCTTGGCGACCGGCGCCGGGCCGGGTGTCGGTCCCTGCGGCTTCGGCTCCTGTGGCATTTGGGCTGGTGGCTTTGGGTCTGGCGGCTGCGGCTCCTGGATGGGCGCGACGACGGCGCGCTGCTCGACGTGCCGCAACCACGCGACCGTGCCGACCACACCGAGGCCGACGAACAGTGCCGCCGCCCACAACCACGTCGCCGGCAGCGCGGCGCCGCGTGGCCGCGATGGCGCCCGGGCCGTCGCACACACGGCGAGCACGCGCTCGGCGAGACCATCGCCAGGAACGACACCCGCCAGCTCGTGCAGGGCCGCATCGAGCTGCAGGACCTCGGCGCGATCGCGCGCCGACAGGGACTCGGAATCGCTCATCGTTGCCTCCGTTCGATGCAGGCGCGCAACTGTTGTCGCACGCGTTGCAGCAGGGTCTTCAGGCCATTGGGCTTCAGGCCGAGTTCGGCCGCGACGTCGGTGCGCGGCGAAGCGGTGAACGCGTCGGTGCCGTAGCCGAGCTCGACCGCGCGCCGCGCGCGGCCTTCGAGCTGGCCCACACACTCGCGCAACGCCTGCAGCAGGCCATCGCCTGCGTCCGCGGCGCAGTCACGTTGCCACAGCAGGTCGACGGCGTCGGCCAGCTCAGCCGCCGGCCGCTGATCGCGCAGATGGCGCAGGAACAGGAACCGCGCCGTGCGGCGCAGGAACATCGCCGCGGCCGCCGGATCGAGCTGGTGCGCGCCCTTCTGCCAGGCGATCACGAACACCTCCTGCGTCAGGTCGTCGGCGGCATCCGGCCGCGCCCCGTGCATGCGCAGGTAGCGCCACACCGCGCGCAGATGCGTGCCGACCCAGGCGGCGAAGTCACCGTCGCCCGGCGACGGTGCCTCGGTCGGGTGCGCGGCGGACGACAGGGCCTGCATGCGGTTCAATGCCACGGGCAGCGCCAGGGTATTCGAGGAACTGCGATCCGTTCACCGTTCGCCGATCACCGTCTCGAGAAACCCATCGCGCGAGTCGTAGGTCAGCAGGATCGCGCCGGGCCGCGCGTGGCGGGCCACCAGCGTGTGCAGCCAGTCCTCCTCGCCGGGCCACGGATACGCGAACACCAGGTCGAAGTCGGTCATCTCGAGGCCGAGTTCCTCGAAGGCGCTCCGGCCCTCGGTCACCGTCAGCCGATCGTCGGCGAGGTCTTCGATCGCGTCCCGATACGCTTCGGGCACGAACGAACCCTCCGCGAACGTCGCCTGCGAACCGAACTGCTCGGCGAGCTCGATCGACTTCTGCACCAGCCACGGGTCGATCTCGATGCCGCAGGCCTCGTAGCCGAGCATGTCGGCCAGGATCGTGACCACGCCGGCCGCCGAGCCGAGTTCGAGGAAGGTCGCGGCGCGCGGACGCAGCCGGCGCAGCGCCTCGTAGGCATCGCGCTGGTCACACGGCACGAACAGGTGGTGGCGCGGACCGGTGCGGCGCTGCAGCTCCTGCCAGGCCTCGTCGCCGGCGCGCAACAGCGCATCGATCGCCTGCGGGCGGATGGAAGGCAACTCGGACATCGACCGGTGCCTCACCCGGAGGCCCCGCGACCCTGCGAGTGCGCGGTGATCGCCGCGAGGAACCGTTCGCCGAACGTCTCCAGCTTCTTCTGGCCGATGCCGCGCACGCCGAGCATCGCGCCCGGCGTCGTCGGTCGCACACGCGCCAGCTCTTCGAGCGTCGCGTCGGAGAACACCACGTAGGGCGGTACCGCGAGTTCGCCGGCGATCTGGCGCCGCAGCGCGCGCATCGCGTCGAACAACGCCTGCTCGCTGCGGTCGAGTTCGCGCGCTTCGGTCGGCGTGCCGGCGCGCCGTCGCCGCCGCGGCGCCGCTTCGAGCCCGGCCTTCGGCGCCAGCAGCTGGACCTCGCGTTCGCCGCGCAGCACCGCGCCCGCGGCGTCGCCCAGATTCAGGATCGGATACTCGCCGTCGCTGCGCTGCAGCACGCCGTCGTCGACGAGCTGGTCGATGTAGTTGCCGAGCCGCATGGCCGGCACCTCGGCGCACACGCCGAAGGTCGGCAGGCTGTCGTGGCCGCGCTGCAGCACCTTCTCGTTCCGGCTGCCGCGCAACACGTCGATCACGTAGCTGCTGCCGAAGCGCTGGCCGGTGCGCGCGACCGCCGACAGGATCTGCTGCACGATCACCGACCCGTTCGGCACGGTGTCGAGTTCGTCGAGGCAGACGTCGCAGGCGCCGCAGTTGGCCGCCGCGTAGTCCTGGCCGAAGTACTCGCTGAGCGCGCGGTGGCGGCAGCGGGCCCGGCCGGCGAAGCGCTGCATGTGCTGCAGCAGGTCGAGCTGGGCCTGCACGGCTTCCGGATCGTTGCCGCCGGTGTCGCCCCGCCGCGTCATCACCATGCGCCACTTGGCGCCGTCGGCGGCGGAGTAGAGCAGCAGGCATTCGGCCGGCAGACCGTCGCGGCCGGCGCGGCCGGTCTCCTGCTGGTAGTGCTCGATGCTCTTCGGCATCGCCGCGTGCACGACGAGGCGCACGTCGCTGCGGTCGATACCCATGCCGAACGCCACCGTCGCCACGACGACGCGCAGCCGTTCGGCGCGGAAGTCGCTGCTGATCTGCGTGCGTTCGCCGGCGGCGAGACCGGCGTGGTAGGCCCGCGCATCGATGCCCCGCTGCTGCAGTGCAGAGGC
This sequence comes from Planctomycetota bacterium, assembly GCA_044230075.1. Lineage (GTDB taxonomy): Bacteria > Planctomycetota > UBA1135 > UBA1135 > UBA2386 > JAEUHS01. Next base: position 22,641 of record JBGARS010000032.1, read on the forward strand.
CAGCGACTCGGTGTCCTTGCGCGCGATGCAGTAGACGATCGCCGCCGCGTCCGGGTGGCGCAGGATCGCCTCGGCGACCTGCTCCGGCAAGTTCTGGCGCGGCAGCACGCGGTAGGTCAGCTCGGGCCGATCGAACGTGCCGACCAGCAGTGCCGGGCCGCGCAGGCCGAGCTGGGTGTGGATGTCCTTGCGCACGCGCGGCGTCGCCGTCGCCGTGAATGCGTGCACCGGCACGTCGGGCAGGATCTGGCGCAGTTCGGCGAGGCGGCGGTACTCGGGCCGGAAATCGTGCCCCCACTGGCTGATGCAGTGCGCCTCGTCGATCGCGATCGCCGCCAGGTGCTGGCCGCGCAGCCAGCGCAGGAAGTCCTCCTGGAACAGCCGCTCCGGCGCCACGAACAGCAGCCGGAGCTGGCGCGAGGCGGCGAGCTGGCGCAGTTCGGCGCGTGCCTCGGCGGTCAGATTGCTGTGCGCAGCGGCGGCCGGCACCCCGAGCAGCTTCAGGCCGTCGACCTGGTCCTGCATCAGCGCGATCAACGGCGACACGACGACCGTCAGGCGATCGAGCACCAACGGCGGCAACTGGTAGCACAGCGACTTGCCGCCGCCGGTCGGCAAGACCACGAGCGAATCGCGGCCGACGAGCGCCGCGTCGATCGCCTCCTTCTGCAGCGGCCGCATGGTCGAGAAGCCGAACCAGCGCTGCAGCACGGCGGCGATCGCCTGATCGCGGGTCACGGGTTCGGTGGGGTTGCTGGACACGGCAGTCACGGTGTAACCGGCGCGGCGCCCCGGTCCCAGCGAGGGGCGCAGAAGAACAGCACCATCAGCGCTTCTTCAGCAGGTCGTCGAGCGCCTTCTGCAGCAGGTTGCCGCCCTTCTGCTTCAGTTCGTTCTCCAGCACGCGCTGCAGCACGCCGTCGAGTTGCGGCAGTGCGAGTTTCGGTGCATCGAGCGAGCCCTGGATCGCCGCCGGCGGCAACGCGCCGGACAGCGCCTGCAGCACCCGTTCCCCGTCGCGATGGCCGCGCAGCAGCGCCGTCAGATCGAGCTGGTAGTCGAGCGCGCCGTCGAGACCGACGCTGCCCGACAGGCCGAGGCGCCGGCCCTTCGACAGCCATTCGCCGGCGGTCGTGCGCACGATGCCGTCGGCGAACGTGAACGGCGTCGAGAACGTGTCGAGCCGCAGCCGGCCTGCGTCGCCGAGCGGTGCAACGGTCTGGTTCAGCGGCCCCAGCGGCGCCAGCAGGCCCTGCAGCGCCCCCACCGGCGCGAACGCCGCGTCGCGCAGGCCGAGCGAACCGTTGCCGCGCCAGGTGTCGAGCCAATCGACCCAGCCTTGGCCGTTGCGGCGCAGCGCCGGCCCGCGTACTGCAGCGCCTTCGCCGTGCCGCCGTGCAGGGCACCACCTTGCCAGCGCAGCGTCGCGCCGAGCGGCAGCGTGCTCGCCTGGGTCAGGTCGACGCGCACGTCGAGCGCGAGCGGGCCGCCGTCGAGACGCGTCGCATCGGCCGTCGTCAGGTGGCAGCCACCATCGCGCAGGTCGGCGTGCACGTTCACGTCGGTGAACTGAAACCCGGCCTGTTCGAGCCGCGGCAGCGACAGCTGCGCCGTCGCCGCGATCGCCTGGGTCCAACCCGCCACGTCGCTCGGCAACTCGGCGGCCGGGATCGTGACCTCGCCGGTCAGCCGCGCGGCGCTGCCGCGCAGGGAAGCGGGCAGCAGTTCGCCGGATGGATCGAATGCCGCGAGCGCCGCCACGTCGAGATCGTACGAGAGTGCATACTGCGCCGCGCTGGCAGCCGGCATGCCACGCAGCTGCAGCCAGCCGAGGTCGACGACAGCCGCGCGCAGGTCGATGTTCGCGGCGCCGTCCTTCTGCGTGATCGTGAGCCCGGGTGTCACAGTCCACTTCGCACCGCCGAGCTGCAGACCACCGACCGCGGGACCGCCGACCTGCGGCGCGTCGACGGTCATCGTGCCGCCGGTCGTGAGGCTGCCGTCGGCGCGCAGGTCGAACTGCAACGAGCCCACCGCGGTGCCGGCCAGCGTCGTGATGCTCTCGGGCGCGAAGGTCTCGACCAGTGGCAGCCATGGTGCGAGGTCGAGGCCCGGCGTGCCGAGTTCGCCGTGCAGCGTGCCGTCGGCCTGCTCGTGCGCGATCACGAGCTGCGTCCTGCCGCCCTGCAGGTCGGCGCCGACGGTCACGTCGGTGCGCGATGCACCTTGTGCGTGCACGACGGACGCGGCGACGTTGGTCGCGGTCGCGAGCAACCGTCCTTCGCGGCGCACTTCGATGCGGCCGTTCTCCAGCGCGACGTCGATCGCCAGTTGCAGCGGCTTGTCCGCCTGCCGCGGCGCACCGCCGTCGGTCGGTGCCGGAGCCGGTGCCGCACCCACCGCCTTGCCGAGGTGCTGCAGGTTGGTGGCGCCATCGGCGCGCTGCTCGACGAACACCTCCGGGTCCACGACGCGAACGTTCACGCCGAGCGCCGGCGAGCGCGCCACGTCGACGGTCACCTCGCGCACGCGCAGGCTCGGCCGATCGGTCGCGAAGCCGGGCGGGTTGCCGACCTCGAGTCCGGTCACCGTGAGGCCATGCAGCCACGAGAACGACATGGCCTCGACGCGGCACCGCGCGCCGAGTGCTTCGGTCGCGCGGCCTTCGCCCCACGCGCGCACCGGGCCGAGCGCGACGGCGTACGGCAGCACCAACAGCAGCGGGATCAGCAGCAGCACGAGAACGAGCAAACGTCGCCACCAGCGGCGGCGTCGCCGCGGCGGCGGTGGGACCTGCGGTTGCACGGCGTCGCTCGACATCGGCACGGCATCGTCGGCGAACGCCGGCACCGGCGTCAAACACGACCGGGAGGGCTCAGGCCGCGTGGCGTTCGCCGCAGCCGTGGCAGTGCGTCGGCGGCAAGGCGCCGTCGATCGCCGTCAGCAGGTGGCGCGGCAAGCGCGTGATCGTGTCGCACCGGCGGCAGGCCCTGGCTTCGGCGCAGACGGCACCGCAGCCCGGACAGAACCGGCTGCCCTTGGCGCAGGCATGACCGCAGGCCATGCAGTGGCTGTCGGGCGCCGGCCCCGGCACGGCTGCCGTCGCCTCGCTCGCTCGATGCTCCGCGAGCGCGACCAACGCCGCTTCGAGCGCCGCGCGGGCCTGCGGCAGCTGCACCCGCAACCGCACCGCCAGCACCTGACCCTGCGCACACTGGCCGGCCCGTTCGCGGAGCGCGGTGGCGCCGCGCATCGCGTCGGCCAGCAGCATCATGCGCTCATGGCGCCCCAGCTCCGTGGTCACCGCGGCGAGGCGGCGTTCGACCCATTCGCGCACACCGCCCAGTTCGACGGGATCCTGCAGCTCGAGCCGACCGCGGGCGGTGGCCACGACAGCTCGTGCCGCCGCGGCTTCGGCGGCGAGCGCCGCGACCGCGGCGTCGAGCGCCGCCTCGAGGTGGGCACGCCGCCGTTCCCGACCGCGAGCGAGCAGGGGATGCGTGATCGTCAGCACCGCAACGACGCCGCAGACCATGCCGAGGTAGACGAAGCTGCGCACCTCGCCGCCGTAGACGCCATTGACCGCGATGCCGGTGGTCAGCACAGCGAGTGGCAATGCCGAGACACAGGCGAACCGCACGTCGACGATGGTCGCGACGTGCAGCACGAGCAGCGGGTACGAGACGAGCGCGGCGATGGTGACCGCCAGCCAGGCATCGACCGCGTGGGAACCCAGCACCGCGAACACCGCGAAGAACAGCGAGTAGGTCGTCGCCAGCAGCAGGAAGTGACCGAGGCGGAAGCGGTCGAGGCGACCTGCTTCGTGCAGTTCCACCAGGTACCAGAACCCCGCCCCGAACAACAGCACGGCGACCCCCGCCAGTTGCACCAGTCGCGCGACCAGCGAGATCTCCGCTGCTGCCGCCTCACTGATGCGCGCCGACGAGGCGCCGATCACGTTGTGGCTGGCGGCGAAGGCCAGGAACGTCAGGATCACGACGACGGTGAGCAACTCGACCAGCGTGAAGCCGGCCGAGCGCCACTGGGTGCCAGGGTCTCGCATCGGGGGCATCCGACGCCGCAGCAGGCCTGCGGCTTCCCGCCTGCGGCTCGCCTTCGTCTGCCGACCCGCCGCGGGGTCGACGCCGACGTCGCAGCCGAAAGCCGTCGGTCGCGCCGCGCCGCCGGGACGAACGCGACGCGATGCGCCGGCAAGTCCAACCACGGCACGAACTTCTCCTTGCGCTCTCATCGCCGCGACGCCAACGGGGCGCAGGACGCACCGACCCGATCAGAACATGCCCGCCGTCAGCTGCACCGCGTTCGTCGCCGTGATCTCGAGGAAGTTCACCATCGCGTCGATCTGGATCGGGATCATCTGGTGATAGAACGTCACGCCGACAGGTGGCGGAGTGTTCGGCAGGAACAGCGACGACTCCACCGTGCCGTTGATCGTGATCAGGATCTGCTGGATGTCGGGCACGACGTGCAGCGCGCAGCCGGGCGGCGCCACCGCGAACAGCGTGTCGAGTTGCAGCCCCGGCACGATCGGCGTCACGCCGGTCTCGGCGATCACGATCGCAGTCGTGGGCAAGCCCGTGCCGCGCGCACGGAACGTCGCGTCCACCCACGGCGGCGATCGCACCTGCAGGTTCGCCGGCGAGGTGAGGGCTCTGGCCGGGGTGCGACATGGATGCCGCGAGCGCCCTGCCGCGTCGTCGACCGCAAGCGCCGAGACTTCGTCGCGACGGCGTCGGCATGCCGACGTCCGCGCGGCGGCATCGGACCATGCGCCACCGCACGGCCCGGCTACGATGAGTGTGATATCCTCCGACTGGCCACTCGCACGGCCAAACACCTCGCTCCGCACCCTGACCCCTGCACGCCCTGCGTGGAGGCCCCATGTTCTCTCCCGCTGCCGCCGCGACCGACGTCGCCCGTCGTTCGTTGCCACGTTCGTTCGTCTGTGCCGCCCTCGCCATCGCCGCAGCAGCCTGCCACGGTGGCTCGAACCACCCGGAGCCGGGCACCGTGTCCACCGCGCTCGTGCGCGAATGGAACCGCATCGCGGTCGACGCCTCGGGCCTCGACCACACGCCGTCGAACCAGGGCCCGACCCATACGTTCGGCCACCAGCTCGGCCCGTGCCGCGCCTCGCGCGCGATGGCAATCGTGCACGTGGCCATGTTCGAAGCGGTGAACGCGATCACCGGCCAGTACACGAGCCTGCTCGGACTGCCGCGCGGCAACGCGCCGTCGTCGCCGAATGCCGCGATGGCGCAGGCCGGGCACGACACGCTGGTGGCGCTGTTCCCGTCGCAGGCGCCGCTGTTCGACCTGCGGCTCGAAGCGACCCTGCAGAAGGAGCCCGACGGAGCGCAGAAGGACGCGGGACGCGTGCTCGGCAGCGCCGCCGCACAGGCGGTGCTCGCGCGGCGCGCGGCCGACGGCGCCAACCATCTCGAACCGCAGATCGGCGTCGACCACTTCTGCAGCGACGCACCCGGCCACTGGCGCATGGACCCGGTCAGCCAGAATCCCACCGCGCTCGGCGGTCACTGGGCCGCGGTCACGCCATGGGTGATCCAGGACGCGAGCCAGTTCCGCTGCGAAGCGCCGCCGACGATCGACTCGGCGGAGTATGCGATCGCCTACGCCGAGGCCTACGCGTTCGGCGGCGACGGCATCAACACACCGACGATCCGCACCGAGCAGGAGACGTTCATCGGCTACTTCTGGGCCTACGACGGCTCGCCGAGCCTGTGTGCGCCGCCACGGCTCTACAACCAGCTCGTGCAACAGGTCAGCGAGCAGATGGGTACGACCGGCCCCGACCTGCTGCACCTGCTGGTGCTGGCGAATGTCGCCATGGCCGACACCGCGATCGCGGCGTGGGACTCGAAGTACTTCTACGACTACTGGCGCCCGGTCCTCGCCATCCGCGAGGCCGACCCCGGCACGGGTCCGACGGGTGCCGGTGACGGCAACGCACTGACCGCCTGCGATCCGGGCTTCATGCCGCTCGGCGCGCCGCCGAGCAACCTGAACGCGGTCGCCTTCACGCCGCCGTTCCCGACCTACCCGTCCGGCCACGCGGCGTTCGGCGGCACGATGTTCCAGCTGCTGCGCCGCTACTACGGCACCGATGCGATCCCGTTCACGTTCGTGTCCGACGAGTGGAACGGCGTCACCACCGACAACCAGGGCAACGTGCGCCCCTACCGGCCGCGGCACTTCGACCGCCTCAGCGAGGCGGAGGAGGAGAACGGCCAGAGCCGCATCTACCTCGGCATCCACTGGAACTTCGACAAGACGGCCGGCATCGCGCAGGGCAACGAGGTCGCGGACTGGGTGTTCGACCACCTCTACCTACCGCGCTGAGGACTGATGACTTGGGTGGAGCTGCCGAGATCCCTGCCACCGCGCTGGAATCGAGCCGCAGGCATTTGCCGGCGTCCTTGTGAGTGCTGGAGGAAGGCCAAGCGCCTGTAGCAGCATCCGGCCGGAGGAACCGACGCAAGTCTCAGCCAGCTTCTGGTTTCGAGCAGGGCGACTCCACCCAAGTCATCAGTTCTCGCGGACAGCCGCGCCGGGAATGGAGAAGGGACCTTGGGATCCGCCGCCTGCCACCGCTGAGGCGGGGCAGACAACCCAAGGATCCCCGATGAATCTCCGCTCCCGCTTCGCCGTCGCCGCCCTCACCGCGGCACTCCTCGCCCCCGCCGCCCAGAGCCAGGTCAACGCCTACCACGACCAGTCTGGCGCCAGCCACCAGGCCAACTGGAACCTGCTGTCCGGACTCGGCTACCGCCCGATCGCACTGTCGATCTACGGCACCGAGGCAAGCCCGCTGTATGCCGCTGTCTGGGTGCAGCGCCCAGGCCCCGCCTTCGTCGGCTTCCACGGCCTGACCGGCGCCGAGTACCAGACGTTCGCCGACACGTGGTGGCCGCTCGGCTACCGGCCAAAGCTGCTGACGGCGCTGGGCACCGCCGGCAACCCGCGCTTCGCCGGCTCGTTCGAGCTGACCAACGCCGCCGGGTGGTCGAGCCACGGGCTGACGCAGCAGCAGTTCTGGGACGAACGCACGGCCGCCAGCGACCAGGGCCTCGACGTCACCGCGGTCGACATCTACGGCGATGCGAACGACCCGCGCTACGTGGTCGCCTTCGGACCGGTCGCCGCCGGCCAGACCGAGATCGTCAGCGTCGGCGTCACCGGCTTCCAGGAGCACTTCGACGCGCTGGGTGACGGTCACGCGCGGCCGACGCTGGTCGCGTTCAACGACGCCAACCGCTTCGTGTCGTTGTGGCAGAGCAACGAGGTCGGCGACTGGGTCGCGCACCACGACATGACGTCGGCCGAATACCAGAACTATACCAACACCTACTGGCCGGCCCGCTACCCGATCTCGGTGCAGGGCTCCGGCAGCGGCAGCTCGCGCCGCTTCGCCGCGGTCTGGGCGCCCACCGACCTGCCGCCGACGCCGGTGTTCACCAAGACCGGCCAGGTGGTGCCGCAGTTCGCGCCGTTCGACACCTGGGTGCAGAACTGGATGGCAGCGAACGAGACCCGCGCCGCGTCGCTGGCGGTCGTGCGCGACGGCCGGTTGGTCTACGCCCGCGGCTACACCCTGGCGCTGCCCGGCTACCCGATCACGTTGCCGACCAGCCTGTTCGAGGTCGCGTCGAACACCAAGCCGATCACCAGCATCGCGCTGCACCAGCACTTCGGCGACCCCGCCAGGAACATGGCGTCGACCGACGCGATGCTCGCCTACTTCCCGGGCACGATGGCGCTCGATCCGCTGCTGTCGCAGATCTCGCTGAACTCGCTGCTGACGCACCAGGGCGGCTGGGACCGCAACGTGTCGCCCGATCCGATGGTGGGCCTCGACGCGACGATCGGCGGCGCGTTCGCGCAGTCGCTGCCGATCGCCAAGAGCCTGATCCGGCAGTACATGTTCAACACGCAGTCGCTCGACTTCGTGCCCGACACCGACTCGCAGTACAGCAACTTCGGCTTCTCGGTGCTGGGCCAGGTGCTGGAGCGGAAGAACCCCGGGTTCAGCTACCAGCAGATCGTCGAGCGCGACATCTTCACGCCGCTCGGCCTGGTGCGTCCGCGCATGGCGCGCTCGACCAAGACCGGACTGTGGCCGGGTGAGGTCTACTACCACCCCTACACGCCGATGCTATCCCGCAGCGTCATGGACGATGCCCAGCCCTGGGTCGCCGGCCAATACGGTGCGCTGAACAAGGAGAACATGGACTCGCACGGCGGCTGGGTCATGGCGGCACCGGACTACGCCAAGATCCTGGCGGCGTTCGACCTCGGCGCCAGCAACCCCCTGCTGACCCCGGACGAGACCGCGGCCATGTGGTCGATCGAGCCCGGCTACAGCACGCTGTCGCACGGCTGGTTCAGGAAGGACGTCAACGACGGCTTCGGCGGCACGGTGGCGATGTACCACCACAACGGTCGGCTCTACGGTGCCACGTCGTTCATCGCCCGCCGCGCCGACGGGCTGTCGTTCGTGTTCCTGACCAACGGCGACCGCAACAACCTGTTCGGCAACGTGCAGGGCGTCGAGCTGAGCAACATCGCCAACACGATCAGCCTGTGGCCGGGTCACGATCTGTTCCCGAGCGTCAGCATCCCGGCCTTCACGCACCGGGCCGGCATCCTGACCGCCTACGGCCAGAGCTGCTACGGCGCGGTGGGCTTCCCGACGTTCGCCGTGACCGGCACGCTCGAGGTCGGTGAGCAGATCGACTTCACGGTGGGCAACACCTTGCCCAACCACGTCGCGATCACGGCGATCGGCCTGCAGCAGACCAACATCCCGCTGGCCTTCCTCGGCGCGCCGAACTGCTGGCTCTACACGGATCCGATCGTGCTGCTGAACGGCATCACGAGCGCCGTGGGCTCGGCCGTGATGCCATGGACAGCACCGGCGAGCGCCGATGCAGTCGGCCTGCAGCTCTTCACGCAGGGCGCCGTGCTCGATCCGATCGCCAACCCGTTCGGCATGGTGACGACCTACGGGCGCAAGATCGTGCTCGGCGGTTGGCAGTGAACGGCGCGCGAGCGCGCGCGAAAAAACCTCACGCATCGCGGATCGGCTGCAACTCGTTTCGCACCGATCCGCGTTGCCGTTCGCATGCCGCGAGCATGCACGCAGATCCGCCGACGACGCGCACAACGTGCAGAACAGTTGCGTCGATGTGAGCCGCGCACACGTACTCGGCCCCACTTGCGGCCCCGCCGGATCTTGGTAGGGAAGGACACTCGAGTCGTCGCCACCGTCGCGCACGCTTCTCGCTCGCCACCGGCATCCACGCTGCCGGCAAACCACGCCAATGGGGCAACGAGGGAGAGGTGCGTACCCAGATCGGCTGGGTGCGTGCGGCGGTGCGACGCGCGCCTGCGTCCCATCCCTCGTCCTGCCATGTCCGATGTAACTCTCCGGGGCCGCGTCCCCGACGGTTGGGATTTCGATCCCAAGTTCCTCGACGATCCGAAGCACCTGCCGCCCTACGTGCCGCACCTCGAATCGCCGGTGTTCGGCGTGCTGCGGCGACCGCGCCGCGCCGATCTGCAGGCTGTGCTGCCGCTCGAGTCGGCGCCGCCGACGACACCCGAACGCAACCCGCACACGACCGTGTTCCCGGGCGTGTTCGCGTTGATCGACGACCCCGACGCCGAGCGCAACCGCCTGCTCGGGCCCGCGCGCCTGGTGCTGCCGGAGGAACTGCAGAACCGGCACTGGCTGTGGGTCGGACCGCCCGGCACGGGCAAGACCAGCCAGGGCATCCTGCCGCTGACCGCCGGCCAGATCGACGACACGTCGCGCTCGCTGGTCGTGTTCGACCCCAAGGGCGACCAGTTCGAACTGCTGCGCGACCTCGCCGTGAAGGCCGGGCGGTCGGCGCGGCGCGTGCTGCGGCTGAACCTGACCGATCCGCGCGGCAGCATCGGCTGGAACCCGCTGCGGCGCGGACTCTCGCGCACCGACGCGCTCGGCATCGCCAGCACGCTGGTGACCGCCAGCGAGAACGGGCGGTCGCAGGACAGCCCGTTCTGGCGCAACGTCTCGATCGAGCTGATCGTCGACATCCTGCTCGGGCTCGATGGCGATGCCAAGGAGACGCTGACGCTGCCGCGCGTGCTGGAGATCGTCAACTTGCCACGCGCGCAACTGATCGAGTGGATGCAGTCACATGGCGTGCACAAGTTCGGCGCGTTCCTCGAGAGCGGCAGCCAGAATGCCGAGACCTGCCTCGCCGACACCGGCATGCGCCTGCTGGCGCTGTTCGACCTCGACCTGTGTGCCGTGCTGTCGCACGACGAGCTGCAGATCGCGGACCTGTTCCGCCGGCCGACCGTGCTGGTGGTCGAGATGAGCGAGGCGCGCATCGAACGGCTGCGGCCGATCTTCAACATGCTGGTGCAGCAGATCCTCGACCAGGCGATCACCGTCACCGAGTCGCGCCCCGACGCACGCCTGCCGTTCCCGGTGTCGCTGGTGATCGACGAGTTCGGCTCGGCAATCGGCGCGATCCCGCGCTTCCCGGTCTACCTGAACACGCTGCGCTCGCGCCGCGTCAGCATCACGGCCGCGGTGCAGAGCCTGAGCCAGATCCGGTCGCTGTACGGCGCCGATGCCGGCGCGGTGCTGGTGGGTTTCTCCAGCAAGGTGTTCTTCCCCAACTGCGAACTCGACGACGCCGAGGTCGCGAGCCGGGCCTCGGGCACGATGGCCGTCGCGGTGCCGGCGCCGGACGGGCAGACCTGCTGGGCCGTGCGGCGCGTGTTCCTGCCCGAGGAGATCGCCCGCCCACGGCCGCACCCGGTGCTCGGCCGCCCGGTGACGATGCTGATCGCCGACGAACTGGTGATGCAGTGCTACCTGCCGCCGCACTACCGGCAGCCGCGCTTCCGCGGCGCGCTGCTGCGGCAGCAGCAGCGGCGCCGGCGCACCAGGCGGCGCACGCCGCTGACCTACGTGCCGACCGCGGCCACCGGCACACCGAGGCGCTTCACGACCACCATCGGGCTGCCGGCGGCCGTGATCGCGCTGCGGCTCGGCGAAGTCGAGGCCAAGATCGACCTCGGTCGCGCCAGCCTGTCGGCGCAGGAGTACTGGACCGGACTGCGCGCGGCACACCGGCGTTCGCTCGGCCAGGTGCTGCGGCTCGCCGAGGAGATCCTGGCACGCGAAGCGACGCTCGAGGACTTCCACCGCGCGCTGCGCGAGTGCGGTTCGCAGGTGCCGGAGGTGGTGTTGAAGTACTTCGACTACGCCGCCGCCCACCGCCGGCACGGTCGTTCGAAGGACAACTGAGGCCGGGACCGGCCGGGCGGCTACGCTCCCCCGACGACGTTGTCGCGTCACTTGGAGAACATGCGCACCACCGAGCGGGGAGAGGCCGATGCCACGGCCGCACGTGCACCGCACGCAGCGGGCGACTGGAAGGGCCTGGACCGCACGATCCAGCTGCTGCTGCTGACGGCGGCCTTCGTCGTCTACTGGGTGTCGCCGGTCCGGCAGGTCTCCGACTCGAAGTACTGCCTCGCGCCGACCTATGCGCTGCTCGAGTCGGGCACGCTCGCCGTCGACGCGTACTTCGAACGGGTGGAGCCTCGCGACTGGGGCTTCATGGTCACCAATGGCCACGAGCACCACATCGAGATCGTCGGCGACCGGCTCTATCACTTCTTCCCGCCCGGCAGTTTCGTATTGGCGGTTCCGTTCGTCGCGGTCGCCAAGCTCTGCGGCGTCGGCATCCGCGACGCGGCTGGCAAGTACGACCTGGCGGTCGATTCGTGGCTGCAGTGCCTGATCGCCGCCGCGGTGTGTTCGCTGGTGGTCGCGCTGTCGTACCGCGCCGCCCGCTGGCTGCTGCCTCGCGGCCAGAGTCTCCTGCTGGCGATCGCCGTGGCGTTCGGCAGCCCGATCTGGAGCACCGCGTCGCGAGCCCTGTGGGGCGACACCTGGGGCTGCCTGCTCGGGTTGCTGCTGGTGTGCACGCTCGTGCGCCGGACCGCGACCGGCGAACGGATGAACGGCGCGTGGTTCGGCACCCTGCTCGCCTGGATGTTCCTCACGCGGCCACAGTCGGCCAGCATGATCGCGGCGCTGTTCGTCTTCCTGCTGCTGCGCGATCGCCGGACCCTCGTGACGAGCGCGGTGGTCGCGGCGGCGTGGCTCGGCGCATTCCTGCTGTGGTCACAGTGCACGCTCGGCAAACCGCTGCCCACCTACTTCCAGAGCAGCCGCCTCGGCACGCCGGACTTCTTCGGCGGCCTGCTCGGCGTGCTCTTCAGCCCGGGCCGCGGCACGTTCGTCTACCTGCCGACCGCGGTCGTCGCGCTGGCTTGTGCCGTTCGCAGTTGGCGCTTCGTCACCGGGAAGTCCCTCACGATCGCCGTCGCGCTGGGCATCTCGCTGAACCTGCTGACGATCGCGAGCTACGTGCACTGGTGGGGCGGCTATTCGTACGGCGGGCGGCTCGCGACCGGGGTCGTGCCGTGGTTCGTCTTGCTCGCGATCCTCGCCCTGGACGCAGCCAATCGCCGGTTCGCCGCTCGCGGCAACGCGCGGCGCGCCCCCTGGACCGTCGCCTGGGTCACGACGCTCGCCGCATCGATCTTGCTGCACTCGCAAGGAGCGCTCGCCCCAGCGACCTGGATGTGGAACGCGGTCCCCGATGACATCGACGAGAGCCAGGAGCGTCTGTGGGACTGGCGGCACCCACAGTTCCTCGCCGGGTTGCAGCAGCCACCGCCCGCACCACCGCCCGCCGCGTCGCTTCCAGTCGGCGTCTCGATTCCGTTTGCCGATCCGGCGATCACCCCGGGGCTTTCCGGCTGGGCCGAGGCCGAGAATGGCGGGCGATGGACGGTCGACGAGTTCGCCATCGTGCGGCTGCGTGTCGAACGCGGCCAGGCGCACGAACTCGAACTGGTGCTGCAGCCACACCTGATCGGCGACCGCGTGCCCGCGCAGCGCATCGCCGTGCAGTGCAACGGCAGCGTCGTCGCGGAGCTCGTGCTCGCGACCCCGACGCAGACGACGGTGCGCATCCCGATCCCCGCGGACATCACCGCCCGGCCGGTGGAGATCCGGTTGCAGCTGCCCGATCGGGCGCGCCCCAACGCGAAGGGCGGGACAGCGGACCAGCGCACGCTCGGGGTGTTCTGCTCGTCGTGCCGTCTCGTTCGCCCGTAGCCACCCGCCCACCGCCGGCACGCGCGTTCGCGGCACCGGCGCAGCCGGATCCGCGGGGCTTTCCCCGGAGCCCGCCCGGCGGCTACGCTCCGAGCCGATGTCGCCAAGTCCCGCCCGACCCTGAATCGCCCGCAGGCCCGACGTGATCGGGTCGCGGTCCTCCACGCCCGACGGCGCCTCGTGATCCGCTGAGGTCGGCCGCCGGGCCAACCTCACGAGATCCCACATGGCCTTCGACTCTCTCGCCGCCGCCGAAGCGGTGGCCGCCGTCGCCCGCGAACACGCCACCGCCGTCGACACCGACGGTACCTTCCCCCAGCACACCGTCGACGCCGCGCGCTCGGCCGGCCTGCTCGGCCTCTGCAGTGCCGTCGACGTCGGCGGCCACGGCCAGGGCCTGCGTGCTGCCGGTCAGGTGATCGAACGCATCGCGCGCGAGTGCGGCAGTTCGGCGATGGTGCTGACGATGCACTATGCCGGCACCGCGGTGCTCGAGGCGCACGGCCCGCAGCCGGTGCGCAGCGACATCGCCGCCGGTCGGCACCTGTCGACGCTGGCGTTCAGCGAGGCGGGTTCGCGTTCGCACTTCTGGGCGCCGACCAGCACCGCGCGCGTGCAGGGGGAGGCCGTGGTGCTCGATGCGCAGAAGAGCTGGATCACGTCGGCGCATGCGGCGACGGCCTACGTGTGGTCGAGCAAACCGACCGCCGGCGGCGAAGCGAGCACACTGTGGCTGGTGCCGAGCACCAGCAAGGGCCTGCAGGTCGCCGGGCCGTTCGACGGCATCGGCCTGCGCGGCAACGACTCGGCGCCGGTGCAGGGCAAGGCCGTGCAGATCCCCGCCAAGAACCGCCTCGGCGACGACGGCCAAGGCTTCGGCATCATGATGGGCACGGTGCTGCCGACGTTCGCGATGCTGATCGCGGCCGGCTCGCTGGGCCTCGCCGAGGCGATGGTGCAGAAGAGCGCCGCGCACGCGAGCGGCACCCATTACGCGCACCTGCCGAGCCAGAACGCGTTGGCCGACCTACCGACGATCCGCGCCTACCTCGCCCGCATGCGCATCCAGGTCGACATGGCCAAGGCGCTGTGGCAGGAGACCTTCACCGCGATCGAACAGGCGCGCGCCGACGCCGGCCTGCGCGTGCTCGAGACCAAGGCGGCCGCGGCCGAGACCGCGTGCAGCGTCGCCGACACCGCGATGCGCGTCTGCGGCGGCATGGCGTTCCGCAAGGACGTCGGCGTCGAACGGCTGTTCCGCGACGCGCGCGCGGCGATGGTCATGGCGCCGACCAGCGACCAGCTGTTCGACTTCGTCGGCAAGGCCATCTGCGGCATGCCGCTGTTCGGCTGAGAGGCTGCCATGCACGACACACTGATCCTCGGAGCCGTCGCCTACGACGCCAAGGTCGTCACCATCTGGGACGGGTTCCAACGCTGGTTTCTGCAGCAGGGCCTGCCGTTCGACTACGTGCTCTACAGCAACTACGAACGGCAGGTCGAGCAGCACTTCGCCGGCGCCTGCAACGTGGCGTGGAACTCGCCGCTGGCGTGGCTGCAGGCGCAGCGGGTGGCCAAGGCCCGCGACCGCACGGCGCGCGCGCTGGCGATGCGCGACACCGACCAGGACCTGACGTCCGTGGTCGTCGTGCGCGCCGACAGCGACATCCGCAGCATCGCCGACCTGCGCGGCAAACGCGTCGGCACCGGCGCCGGCGATTCGCCGCAGGCGACGATGATCCCGCTGCAGCACCTCGCCGAGCACGGGCTGCTCGCCGAACGCGACTTCGCCGTGCAGCGCTTCGACGTGCTGGTCGGCAAGCACGGCGACCACGTCGGCGGCGAACGCGATGCGGCTCGCGCGCTGATGCAGGGCGAAGTCGATGCCGCGTGCATGATCGACGGCAACCATCTGGTGTTCACGCAGGAAGGCACGCTGAGCCGCAGCGGCACGCGCGTGCTGACGCAGACCGCCCCCTACGACCACTGCAACTTCACCGTGCTCGACGACGCGCCCGCGGCACTGGTCGAGCGCTTCACCAAGCTGCTGCTGTCGATGCGCTACGACGATCCGGCGGTGCGCCCCTTGCTGGACCTCGAAGGCCTGAAGGCCTGGCGGCCGGGGCGCACCAGCGGCTACGCGCTGCTCGACAAGGCCTGCGATCGCTTCGGCTACCTGACACGGTTCCTGACCCACATGGGCGCGGCGTGAACACGACCGAGATCGACCTCGGCGAACTCGGGCTCGACCAGGGCGCCGCGGTGCTGCTGCGCACGGTGCTGCTGCCGCTGCCGCCCGGCGCCCGGCTGCGCGTGCGCGGCCGCGCGCCGGCGCTCGCGGTGCACCTGCGCGCCTGGGCCCGCGCCGAGGGCCACGACTTCGTCGCTGGCACCCCGGCGCCGGTGCCTTCACCCGTGGTCGCCGAACTCGTGCGCGGCACCAGCACCGCCGCGAGGTGGCGCGGCGCCGAACGCGCGGGCAGCGCGGCGCCGGACGGCCCCGGAGCATACCCGCCACCGCACGGGGGCCTCGCCGCGCGCGGCGCCGCGGTCGAAGCGGGCGGGCCCGTGTTCCACTTCGCCCTGGCCGAACGCGACGTCGTCTGGAGCGACGATGCCGGCGAGCTGTATCGCACAGCCGCCGCGGCGCAGTGGGATCCTGCGACCGCGATCCCGTGGCACGCCGAACGGTCGCATCCCGGGTTCGTCGAGGACGCGCTGCTGCAGGTGCTGACCTACCTGATCGAGAACGAGACCGCGGCGTTGCTGGTGCCGGCGCGCTTCTGCGCGCAGGTGCACCCGCACTTCCGCGAGGTGATGCAGCTACTGGCGATCCAGGCCGCCGACGAAGCCCGCCACATCGAGGTGTTCACGCGCCGTGCGCTGCTGGCGCGCAGCGAGCTCGGCCTGTCGACCACCGGCGGCCAAGCGTCGCTGCAGACGCTGGTCGACGAACCGGACTTCGCGCTGGCGAGCTTCCTCTTGAGTGTGCTCGGCGAGGGCTCGTTCCTGCACCTGCTCGGCTTCCTGCACGTGCACGCGCCCGATCCCTGCACGGCGACGATCATGAAGCTGGCGGCGCAGGACGAAGCGCGCCACGTGGCGTTCGGCATGTCGCACCTGCGCCGCCATGCCGAGCACGATCCGACGCTGCGCGCGCGCTTGCGGCTGGCGATCGAACGCCGCCACCAGGCGCTGCAGCACACGGCGGGTCTCAACGCCGAGGTGTTCGACGCGCTGGTGCTGCTCGCCGCCGGCGAACTCACGCCCACCGGCATCGCCCGCGGTCATGCCGCTGTCGGCGAGCTGCAGGCGCAGATGGACGCCGGTCGGCGCGCACGGCTGCAGCGGCTGGGTTTCGCCACCGCCGACGCCGCGACGCTGAGCGCGATGCACACGCGCAACTTCATGTGAGCGAGCGCCGTCGCCGGTCAGCGGCCGGTCATCATGCGCCGGTACGAGTCGCTGGTGACGATCGACAACCCGGCCGGTGCCTGGCCCGTCACGCGCCGATGCAGATCGGCGATGTCGCCGTCCTGCAGCACCGGGATCCAGTAGCGCGGCGTTCGCCCTGCCGCCGCCGCACCCGGATCGTCGACGAGCACTGCCGGCATGTTCGGCATGACCAGGAACGAGTGCAGCGTCAACTCGTGCGGGCAGAAGGCCACGCTGCCGGCGGGCAGCGTCCGACCGAACAGGGGCACCAACGACTGCTGCGCGGCGCGCGAAGGCAATGGCCCCTGGTAGCCGACGGGCGGCGGCGTGCAGCTCGCCGCGGCAAGTCCCAGCACCAGCAGCGGCACGGTCGGGGCAGACGTTCGCATGGCAGCAAGGACGCCGGTGTCGCGTCCGGGATTGCAGAATGGCGAGAAACTCGCCCGCCCAGCCGATCCGCCGTGACCGACGAGACCGCTGGACTGTGGTGCACCATGCGCCTCACGCCAGGGGACGGTCGACGGGCGAAGTGGTGCCGCCAGCCGACGCCTTCGGCTGCGACGCGGCTTCGTCGGCGCGCCTGGCCCGCCCGAGTGCGCCGACCACCCGCAGCAACTCCCGACGGTCGATCGGCTTCGTCAGGAAGGCGTCGCAACCGGCCGCGAGGCAAGCAACCCGGTCGGACTCCATGGCATTCGCGGTCAGCGCGACGATCGGCACCCTGCAGCCGAGCTCGCGCAGGCGCGCCGTCGCCGTCAGGCCGTCCATCACCGGCATGTGCATGTCCATGAGCACGATGTCGAAGTCCGCATCCGGAGCCGCCATTCGTTCCAGGCAAGCCTGTCCGTTGTCACTG
Source organism: Planctomycetota bacterium (assembly GCA_044230075.1). Classification (GTDB taxonomy): domain Bacteria; phylum Planctomycetota; class UBA1135; order UBA1135; family UBA2386; genus JAEUHS01. Next base: position 40,166 of record JBGARS010000032.1, read on the forward strand.
GCCTCGGCGACGCACGCGGCGCGCTCGAGCACGTGTCGGATCAGGCGTTGGTTGTCGCGACCATCTTCGACCACCAGCACGCGCAGACCCAGCCTCTCGGTCGACGCCGAGTTCGTCGGTTGGACCATCTCCGGCGGCAACTCGTCGAACGACGCGATTCTGGCGACACCACCCAGCTCGCCGGTGTCGAGCGTGGCGCGGAAAGTGGATCCCTCGCCCACACGACTCGCCACCACCACATCGCCGCCGAGCATCCTGGCCAGTTGGCGCGTGATGGCCAGTCCCAGCCCAGTACCTCCGTACTGCCTGGTGGTCGACAGATCCGCCTGCTCGAAGGGCCGGAACAGCCGCTCCAGGACCTCCGGTGACATGCCGATGCCGGTGTCCTCGATCTCGATCACCAGCTGCGGTCGCTCGTCCTCGCGCAGCGCAACCCGGACCACGACTCCGCCCGACGCGGTGAACTTGATCGCGTTGTCGATCAGGTTGAGCAGTATCTGCCGCAGCCGCAGCGGATCGCTGAGCACGGTCAACGGAACGGGACTCGCACACGCCACCTGCAGATCGATGTGCTTCGCGGCCGCCTTCGGTCCGAGCAGGTCGACGACGTTCGCCAGGATCCGTAGCGGCACACAAGGGATGCGTTCCACCGACAGCTTGCCGGACTCGAGCTTCGCGACGTCCAACAGGTCGCCGATGATGCTCACCATGTGCTGCGCGTTGCGCCGGATGGTCTCCAACGCCCGGCGTTCCACTCCTGGCATCGGCCGCACGGTCATCCGATCCTGCAGCTCTTCGGTGTAGCCGAGGATCGCCGTCATCGGGGTCCGCAGTTCGTGACTGATATTGGCCAGGAAGATCGTCTTCGAACGGTTCGCCGCCTCGGCGGCGTCCCGGGCCCTGACCAACTGACCGTTCAGGTCCAGCAACTCGTCTCGCGCCCGCTCCAGATCGTCGGTCCGTTCGCGGACCAGTTCGCCAAGCCTGGCCAGCGTGCGCAGTGACTCCTGCTGCAGGTTCCACTTGTGCGTCAGGGCACTGGCGACCTGCAGCACTTCGATGTGGTCGAACGGCTTCTTGACGATCAGCAGCCGGTCGGTGCGCCCCAGCCGACGGATCGTCTCCTCCCACGAGTAGTCGCTGAACGCCGTGCAGATCACCGTCTCGATCTCGGGCTGCTCGGCCCAGATCCGCTCGATGGTCTCCAGGCCGTCCCAGCCCGGCGGCATGCGCATGTCGACGAACACGACGGCGAACGGGTGGCCGGCGGCCGCTGCCTCGCGCACCTTCTCGAGTCCTTCACGACCCTGGCTGGCAGTCACCAGTTCGAAACTGACCCGGTCCCCAGCCGGCGGCTCGGCGCCGAACAGCTCGGCCTCCGCCAACAGGAACTCGTCCGAGACCGTCGTCGACGGTGTCAGGATCTTGCGGAAGTCGCCCTGGATCGCCTCGTTGTCGTCGATGACGAGAACGCGCCGGTTCAGGGCCTGGCTCGCGTGAGGGCTCATGCTTCGACTGCTGTGTGCTCGGTCGAGTCGACGGCGTGCGCCGAAGCCGCTGGCACTGCTGTTCGTATCGGCAATTCCAGGAAGAACATCGCACCCAAACCCATGCCGGCGCTCTCCACGCCGAGCCGACCGCCCATCTCGGCTGCGGCATTGGCGCTGTGGTGCAGGCCGAAGCCATGCCCGTCCCGCTTGGTCGTGAATCCATGGGCGAAGATCTTCGTGAGGTTCTCCTTCTCGATGCCGATGCCGTTGTCGGCAACGACCAGGCGCACCCGATCGCCCGGCACTGCGCACGTCTCGATGCGGATGATCCCGCCGCCCTTCGCCCGCGCCTTCAACGCTTGCCTGGCGTTCGCCACCAGGTTCATCAGGATCTGCAGGACCCTCGATCGGTCCACCGCGAAGCCCTCGTCCCAACCGAACGTGGTCTCGACGCGGATGTCGAGCGCAGCGAACGAAGCGTCGTGCATGCGCACCACGTCCTCGACGATCACGGACAACCGCGTGTGCTGCGTCGTATCGGAGATCCGCGCATAGCTCTGTTGTCGGCTGACGATCTCCTTCATCATGTCGACGCGCCTGGCCAGGTCTTCGGTCTCGCCGACGAGAGACTGCTGCTCCTGCGTCAGGTGTCCGGCCAACTGATCGAGGTAGTGCGGCAGCTTCTGCCCCTGCGGTGAGTGCTGCAGGTAGTCGCCGAGATCCTCGCGATGTTCCTGCAGCAGGCCGACGGCGCGCTGCAGGCCACCGGACTTCGACTTGCGCAGCCGTTCGAGCAGCAGATTCGCGCTCACGTTGACGCTGTTGAGCACGTTGCCGACGTTGTGCAGCACGCCATTGGCGAGTTCCGCCATGCCCGCCCGCCGCGACGAGTCCATCAGCTGTCGATGCAGTTCCTCCTTCTGGGCCTCGGCTCGACGACGTTCCGCGATCTGGCCTTCGAGCTCCTGCACCGTGGTGGCGAGTTCGGCCGTGCGCTCCTCGACTCGGCGTTCCAATTCGTCCCAGGCACGTTGGATCGGCACCACGAGTTGGCGCGAGAACCAGGCGATGAAGATCGCCATCAGCACGACGCCGCCCAACGTGACGGCGAGGCTGGCGCGCACCGGCAGGTCGTGCACCGCACGTTCCTGTTCCACGCCGGCCTCGGCGATCGAACGCACCTCGATCTGCGATCGCAGCAGCGCCTGTTCCAGCTCTCCCACGCTGTCGTCGAAGAAGTCGGCGGCGTCGTGCATCGCCTGTGTCGAGGTGCTCGAAGCGGCATGCACGGCCTCCAGTGCGCCGAGCTCCTGGCGCGCCGTCGCCAGCAGCCGGCCGATGCCCGCGAACCGCCGCGCGGCCACGCCTTGGAGCACCTCGCCCAGCACCTTCTCCTGCTCGCCGACGGCCTCGAGATGGACGAGGTAGACCGCCGGGTCAGGCCGCGCGGCTTCGCTCTCGAGGTCTGCGCCGATGCGCTCCCTGAGTTGCCGCACGACGTCGACACCGGTCTGGATCGCAAGGCTGGCGGCCATCGCGTCGGACACCAGCACGGATGCCGTCTGCATCCTGGCCGTGAAGTAGCTGCTGACCAGCATCTGCGAGATCTGCAGCACGAGCGCGAAGAGGAACCCGAGTACGAGCTTCCAGGTCAGGGACATCGACCGTGCCTCTTCACGGCATCGAATCGGCACGTTGCGTGGAGACGCTTGAGGACTGGTCGGGTCATGCGGCCCCGCACCCCCGCGTCGCCTCTCAAGTCCGTGATGCCGAAGTGTCGATGCCACCGGTGCACGGACGTCGCCGCCACCGCGCGCATTGCCGGTGGCCGAAGCGTCGAGCGCCGGAACTCCACTGACTCCATGTCGAAGGCTCTCCCCCTGGCGATGTTCACGCTCGTACTGGCGCCTGCCGTGGCCCTGGCCCAGGTGCCCGATTCCGTGCAGGAGACCCTGCGAGACCTGCGCGAACGGGTGGACGAGCTGGAGGACCAACAGGCGAAGACGGCGGAGCGCCTCGGCAGCCGTGCCTTGCTGCAGAGCTACACGGCCCGCAGCCTGGACTTCGGCGGCCACGTGTCGTCGCTGTTCACGTCGATGCACGGTGAAGGCGGCAGCGCGACCGGGCACGTGGTCTCGATCCTCGAGCTGTTCCTGCGCGCCCAGCTGACCGACGAATGGTCGCTGTTCGCCGCTCCCGGCTTCTACACCTTCCAGGGTGCCCTGCTCGACGATCCCACCACCGCAACCACCGGCGATCCCGGGTTCGTCGGCGCCAACACGTCGCAGGCGGACACCTTCCTGTCTCGCGTCTACGGTCAGTGGAAGCTCAGCGACTTCCTGCAGGTCCAGGGTGGCATCGTCGGTTCGCCACACGGCACGACGAATCGTGAGTACTTCATCCCCGCGCGCACGATCGGCGAGGCGAATCTCCACACGCGTGTGTTCCTGGCCAATCAGCTCTACCCGCAACATCTGGCCGGTCTGCGCGTCTCGGGCAAGGTCCCGCTCGGCGCAAGTCGCGACCTGATCGAGTACGACGGCTACATCGGCTCCCAGGACGACAGCCCCGGCGAAGGCATCGGCGGCGCCAGACTCGCCTATGTGTTCAGCGACCTGGGGCTCAGTCTGGCCGCCAACTACGGTCGCGGCTCGCGCGCACAGCGCTCTGCCGCCGACATCCTGACCAACGTTCCGGTGCTGCAGTCGCCGTTCCCGGGCGATTTCAACGGCGGGCGCAACTACGAGTTCGTCGGTGTCGACGTCGACTGGCGACAGGGCGACTTCATCTGCAAGACCGAGCTCTACATCAGCGCCGAGGGCCAGTACGCCGACCAGCGGGCGCTCTCGACCGAATGGAGCTGGTTCGTCCGTCCGCAGTGGGCCCTGACGTATCGCTTCGACTACTACGATTCCGGCTCCGACCAGACCGTCGTGTCGGTGGCGCCGTTCGCGACCGCCATCACGCCGCGCGGCCACGCCACGGAGCATGTGTTCGGTCTCTGCTTCGACCCCGATTCGTCGGTCCGCCTGCGCCTGGACGTGCACCACGACCTGCTGCCCAACACCGGCGACACCGTCGACTTCGTCAACCTCAGCTGGTCGCTGAGCTTCTGACCCCAGGAACCCCATGGCGAAGAGCATCATCCTCGTAGCCCTCCTGGCGCTCGCGGCTCAAGGTGAAGGCGAATCCGGCAAGCCACCGCCGAAACCGCAGCGGATCCGCCATGCCGTCGTGGTCCACGTCGACAACAAGACGACGGAGACCGGCGAGGCGGCGAAGTCGGTGGTGAAGAAGCTGTTCCTCAAGGACCTGTCGCAGTGGCCGGATGGCAGCGAGGCCAAGGCCTACGGCCGCGACGGCAAGTCGGACGCGCAGATCGCGTTTCGCGAACAGGTGCTCGGCATGAGCGAAGCCGAGTTGGCCCGGCACTGGCTGAAGGTGAAGAGCATGAACGGCACGACACCGCCCAAGGAGGTCGACTCCGATCGACTGGTGCTGAAGTACGTGGCGAAGAACTCGAGCGCCTTCGGCATCTGCACGCTCGACTCGCTGAAAGGCGTCGAGGGCGTGCGCGTGCTGTTCGAGTTCTGATCGTCGCGGCCGCGAGGGGCGGGCAGGCGACGGCCCCCTACGATCCGGCGGTGATCGACGAGGCCGCTCGACTGCCGCACACACCGCTGCACCCGTGCCCGTACCTGCCGGGCCGGAAGGCGCGCGAACGCGCGTTCCTCGCCGATCGTGTCGACCCGGAGGTCTACCACGAACTGATGGACCGCGGCTTCCGCCGCAGCGGCGAGCTCTTCTACGCGCCGGACTGTCCGGGCTGTCGCCGCTGCGTGCCGATCCGCGTGCCGGTCCTCACGTTCACGCCGAGCCGCAGCCAACGCCGCGTGCTGCGGCGCAACCACGACGTGACCGCCATCGTGCGGCGGCCCGAGTTCACGCCGGCGACCTGGGACCTGTATCGCCGCTACCTGCAGCACCAACATGGCAGGGCGCCCGGCGACGAGACCGCGGCGTCGCTGGCGGCCTTTCTCTACGCGCCGGTGGTCGACACCGTCGAAGTGCTCTACCAGCTTGGCGGCCGCACCGTGGCCATCAGCCTGCTCGACGTCTGTTCGCGTTCGGTGTCGGCGGTCTACCACTTCTTCGACCCCGATGTCGCCGCGCGCAGCCTCGGCGTGTTCTCGGCGCTGCACGAGATCGGCTGGACGCGCGCGCAGGGCATCCCGCACTACTACCTCGGTTACTGGGTCGAGGGCGCGCCGACGATGCAGTACAAGGCGAACTTCCGTCCGCACGAGTTGCTGGTCGACGGTGTCTGGCTGCCGGGTTAGAGGAGACGCACCTACCATGTCCGTTCACGCCACCCTGTTCGTCCTGCTCGCACCCGCGATCATGCTGGCGCAACAGAAGACCCCCACCGGCAGGGAACTCGACCAACTCGTCGCGACCTTCCTGACCGCGGATGGCAAGACCGACGCCGGCCACGCGCAACAGAGCGCGATCCTGGCGCGGCTCGCCGCGTTGCCGCCGCTCGACGCGCGGCAGACCGCTGCGTGGCAGGGCAAGATCCAGAAGTTGTGGCACAAGGGGCGCAAGCTCGAGACCGGCGGCGACAACTGGTTCTGGCCGGCCGACGGCAAGCAGCACACGGAGCGCCGCGGCCGCTACATCGTCGGCGGCAAGACGAATGCGCCGAAGGGCCTCGCGATCAACATGCACGGCGGTGGCATCGGCGCAGGCGATGCCGGCGGCGCGGCGGCGGCCTACGACTCGGCACTCAGTGCACTGGGCCTGCTGATGATCGCTCCCGAGGTGCTCGAGAAGACCGAGTGTGGCTGGACCGACTCGGGCACCGAAGAGTTCGTGCTCGACCTCGTCGACTGTGCGCTGCGCACCTGGAAGCTCGACCCGGACCGGGTCTTCTTCGTCGGCCACTCGATGGGCGGCTACGGCAGCTGGGCACTCGGCGGCCACCACGCCGACCGGACAGCGGCGATCGCACCGAGCGCCGGCGCGCCGACGCCGATCCGCGAACGGGTCGGCGGCCCGATCGTCGACATGCAGTCGGGCGTGATCCCGTCGCTGCGCAACGTGTTCGTGTCGGTCTACCAGAGCATCGACGATCCGCAGGTGCCACCCGCGCCGAACCAGTTCGCCGTGCGGCTGCTCGGTGAAGCAGCGGCGAAGTGGGGCGCGTTCGAACACGACTACTGGGAAGTCGACGGCCGCGGCCACGGCGAGCCTCCGGGCGGCTACCAGGTGCAGCTCGAGAAGATCGCCGGCAAGACGCGCAACGCCGTGCCCGAGCGCATCGTCTGGCAGCCGGCGCTGCCCTGGAAGCGACAGTTCTACTGGCTCTGGTGGGAGGACCCGGTCGCCGGTGCGCTCGTCACCGCCGATCTCGATCGCAAGGAGAACGCGGTGCGCATCACCTGCGACCGGCCGACCGACGGACTCTGGGTGCTGCTCGACGAACGGGTACTCGACCTCGCCAAGGACGTCGTCGTCACCGTGAACGGCACGGAGACGTTCCGCGGCAAGGCAGCGGCCGAGCTCGGCACGCTGCTGCGGACCAGCCAGCACCCGGATCCGGCGCTGCAGTTCGTGGCGCGGGTCAGCGCGTTCAGCTGACCGCGATCTCGAACTCGCCGCTCTGGGCGACCGAGACCTTGGCGCCGGCCATCTGCTTGCCCTGCGCCATCAACTGCAGGATCTCGGTCGACAGCATCGGCAACAGCCCCTGCGTCAGGATGCGGTCGACGGCGCGCGCGCCGCGGCCCGCCACGATGCCGCGGACGAGCGGCCAGAACGGCGCGGGGATCACCACCTCGTCGCCGGGATCGACCGGCCGACGGCGGGCGAGGTGTGGGTCGCCGGGGAGGACCTCTCGCGCATGGACGACGACGCGCGGACGCGGCTCCGGCGCGACCGCGTGGGCATGATCCACCAGTTCTTCCACCTGCTGCCCCACCTGGGCGTGCGCGAGAACGTGGCGGTGCCCGGCTGGATCGCCGGCGACGACCGCCAGCGGACGGAGGCCCGCGCCGACGACCTGCTGGCGCGCGTGGGCCTGCGCGACCGCGCCCTTGATCCGGTCGGCCGCCTGTCCGGCGGCGAGATGCAGCGCGCCGCGGTCGCGCGTGCACTCCTGCACGAGCCCGCGCTGGTGCAGCGCGCCGAGCGCCGCGCGTGGCACCGCGCGCAGGCTCAGCCGGCCGCCCGGCGCCTGCCAGAGTTCCCGGCCCATGCGCTCCAGCACATCTTCCTCGCCAGCGGCGTGCGCGTGCGCCACCGCCACCATCAACTCCTCTCCCGGCGCCAGCTGCAACGCCAGCGGCGCGAGGCCCGCGCGCGCGGCGAGTCCGGCGTCTTCCCGGCCGATGAGCCAGCCGCC
>JBGARS010000033.1:0-47610 GCA_044230075.1 Planctomycetota bacterium
GGGCTTTGCCACCGGCGCCGTGATCGGCTCGCGCCACAAGATCACGATCGCCGGCGATCTGCTCGAACGCGACCGCAGCAACCTGTTCGACCTGACGGCCGAAGCGGCCGACGGCACGCTGCGGCGCACACGCATGCCGCTCGACGCCTATCTGCAGCTGACCGCCGCCACCAACATGAAGCAGCGTGTGCGCAAGCTGCTCGAGTACTCGCGCGCCGAGGCCCGCAACTTCGCCGTCATCGGTACCCCGAACCGGCTCGAATACGAACTCGGCTTCTTCGTGCGCGGCGGCGACGGCCTCGCCTGCGTGAAACCGATCGCCCACCTCTACAAGACGCAGGTCTACGCACTGGCCGGACATCTCGGCGTACCGGCGTCGATCCGCAACCAGCCCCCCAGCACCGAGACCTACACCCTGCCGCAGACGCAGCAGGAGTTCTTCTTCGCGCTGCCGTTCGCCCAGCTCGACCTGCTGCTGTGGGCCCGCGACCACGCCGTGCCCGTGGCCAAGGTCGCTGCCGGCATGGGCCTGACCACCGATCAGGTCGAACGCGCGCTGCGGGACATCGAGCAGAAGCACCTCGTCGCCAAACGCCTCGACCAAGCTGCCCTGCAGCTGGAGATCACGGTCTGACCACCGTTCGCCCGGGATGCATCGCCACGCTACGACGCGCGGTCCAGCATCTGCTTGCGCGCCAGGTAGTCGAGGATGCGACGCACCGAGTCGAGGTTGCGCGGCGTCGCCTCGGCGTCTTCGACGTTCACGCCGAACGCCTCGCCGAGAAACAGGATCAACTCGAGCACGCCGGTCGAATCGACGACCCCCTCCGCCATCAGCGAGGCATCGTCGTCGAACGGGAACTCCTCGTCACTGAGCAGGAAGTTGCTGGTGAGGAAGCGGCGCAGCTGCGTGCGCTGGGTGGCGAGTTGCGACATCTTGCGGGGTCGGTCGGGCGCGTGGACGCATTCCCGATGCCTCACTATGTCCGCGTCCGGCTGCGCGCCTATCGGGCCAGACGACGCATCCGCGGCATGCACTGTTCGCAGGCGCAGGCTCGCCACGGAACGAAGACGTGCACGGGCCTGGCTCGGAGCCCCTCTACCTTGCCGTGACGCCCACTGCGTGCATCGATCTCACTTCAGCCATCCCGCGGTGCGGAGCGAGCGCAGGCCCTCGGCAACGCTCATGGCGTTCCTGGCCGTCGCGCCGAGCTCCCGCACGCGCTCGTGCCAGGTCCGCATCTCACTCGCTGGCGGCTTGCGGTAGAGGGAGTATTGCACCTTCTGCCCCACGAGCAGCGACAGGTAGCCGTCGAAGCCGAACGAGTTGCTCTCCGGGAAAAGGATGCCCTTGACCAGCGTCGACGGTCCGTTCTCGCGATACCACTCGACCACCTTGGCGGCACCGGCGAGGTCGGTGTGGTCCCGACAGTCGCGCCAGAACGGCGTGTCGAGGCGCGTGTTGAAGGCGTAGTGCACCGCCAGGAAGTCGCGGATGTCGTCCCACGCCTGCGTGTTGTGCTGGTTGTAGATGTCGACCAGCACCGGGCCCGGCTTCCTGCCCGTCTCGACGAGGGCGTCCGAGAGCATGATGCACTCGAGACCGATCACGCCGAGTGCCGTGGCCTCGAGCGGTTCCACGAACCCGACCGAGTTGCCGACGCCGACGACGTTGCCGACCCAGTTCCGTGCGCGACGACCGCTGCGGAAGCGCACGACGCGGGTGCGGTCCTCGGCAATCGCCGGGTTCTTGCGCAGCAACTCCTCGCGGGCCGCGTCGTCGTCGACATGCGCGCTCGAGTAGACATGGCCGCGGTTGACGAAGTGCTGGTGCTCGATCTGCCAGGCCCATCCCGCCGTCATGGTCTCGGCGGTCGTGTAGGGCTTGATCACCTCGTCCTTGCGCTCCCAGCCGCCGATCACCGCGCGGTCACAGAACAACGACTTCTCGAAACTCACGAAGGGCACCTCGAGGGCACGGCCGAGCAGCTCGCTGCGAAAGCCGCTGGCATCGACGAACAGGTCGGCCTGCACCCGGCGCCCGTCGTCGAGCACCAGTGCCGCGACACCGCGCTCCTCGCGGCCGCTGGTCGTCACGGGCCCCGTCTCGACGCCGGTCACGTTGGCGTCCTCGATCTCGACCCCGAGCTTGCGCGCGTGGCTCGCGAGCCAACCCACGAGCTTGACGTTCTCGAAGTGGAAGGCGTGCGGCTGGTTCAGGTTGGGGAGGCCATTCGGGCCGCGCGGGAAGGCCTTGTCGTGGGCCATCAACGCCGACAGGGCACCGATCCAGTTGGTGTCGTGGTCGTGGTAGAAGCCGGCGGGGCGCTTCAGGTCGGGCCACTGGCACTCGTACTCCTTGGCGAACGCGTAGTAGAAGTCGCGGCGTGGCCCCCACAGGAACTTGATGCCGAGCTTCCAGGTCGGCACGACCGCCGCGTAGAACTCGCGCGGCGACACCTTCAGGTAGTCGAACAGGAATCGTGGGAAGGCGATCGTCGTGCCTTCGCCGACGCCGATCACGCCGATGTCCGGCGAGCGCAGCACGCGCACGCTGAGGTCGGGCAGCTTCGTCTTCAGGCTGATGGCAGCCATGAAGCCGGCGCTGCCGCCGCCGAGGACAACCGTGGTCTTGATCATGCTCCGAGTCGGGTTGCTGGAGATGCAGGTAGCGACGCCGCCGCGACGATCCTAGCGACGCGCCGGTCGCGCGACAGGTCGAGCGCCCGCCGGGTGCATGGCCGCGCGCTCCGGAAACGAAGCGAGCCCGGTCCGCTTTGGACCGGGCTCGCTTCGCCCCTGGCAGCGGCGTCACTCGACGCCGCCAGCCGGGTGTCACATTGCCGAGCAGCGCGACCGGATCACTGGGGCTGCGTCGTGCTCAGCACCGCGTTGCTCGTCACGAAACCACCGTTCTCGCCGTTGTAGAGCGGGAAGCTGCCGTCGTAGAGCGCAACCGCCTGGGCTGCGACCACGTTGCCCGGCGCGAAGAAGGTGTTGTCGAACGTGAAGTTCCACGACGCCACCGGCGCGAGCGTCAACTGGCCGCCGAGGTCCAGGTCGAGCGACAGGATCCACGCGTTGCAGCCCGGCGTGTTGGTCAGGATGCCGAACAGGTCGAAGCCGAACGGGTTCGGGTTGACGCTGAGGAACATCGTCGACAGGTAGACACCCGACGTCGGCACGAACTCGGGGATGTTGCTGGCCGTGTAGGTGACCATCGTGCTCGGGCTGATGATCGGGATCGGCGCGGCCGACAACGAGATCGCCGGCGCCTGGTCGGGGCTGCCGACGGTCAGCGGACCGGTCGCGAGGTTCTTCGAGCCCGCATTCGCGCCGACGCCCGGCAGGGTGGCACCGACCAGCCAGGCGGAGCCGTAGGCGCTCGTGGCATCGGGGTCGACGGTCACCCAGACGATCGTGACGTTGCCGGTGTTCAGGTCGAACTGGAACTGGACGGTGCACGGGTTGTTGCCCACGAACCCACTCCAGTGGTCGACGCCGTCCCACGTGACGTAGTAGACGCCGAGGACCTCTTCGGTCTTGATCGACCCGCTGCCGACGTTCTCGTCGTTGAAGTCGGACCAGGAGTAGAACGCCGCATTGGTGGATGCCGCGACTTCCGCGCCGGTCGGGCTGTAGTCGCCGGTCTGGTTGCCGGCCGACCCCATCGTCACGATGCCGTTGTGGCCGACGGTGAAGTTGGTCGCACTGCCACCGGGAACCGGGAAGGGAATCGAGGGTGGCGTCACGGTCTCGGTGCCGTCGTCAGCGGGAGCGAGCAAGGTCGCACCACCCGTCGGCGGGACGTACAACGCCCCGGCAATACCTGGCAACCACGACGTCCGGTAGCCCGTGCCCGTAGCCGCGAGCAAGAGCACGTTGCCCTGCAACGCCGGTTGTGCGACGACGGCGCTGCCGGAGAACTGGTAGACGGTGTCGTTCTGGGTGTAGCAGCCGGTGCCATATTGCTGGTGGCTGGCGTGCACGCAGTTCGCAGGCGTGGCCGACGGTGTCGTGTCGTAGCCGCCGCCCGCGTTCTGCGTGAACGAGACGAGCATCGACGTCAGGTCGAACGTGGACGCGGTCGCCCAGGTCTCGTAGACGAAACGGGAGGTCGAGACGCCGGACGTCGCGACCGACAGATCAGAGGCACCCGGGTCCGCGATGCCGCCGCCCTGCGAGATGCCGGCCAGCGGAGTGACACTCAGGTTGACGCTGGCGGCGTCGTAGAGGAACTGCACCTCGCCGGTGGCGAACAACTGCGCCTGGAACGTGAACGGCGTGCCGCCGAACTGCCAGTCCAGCGCGTTGGCCCAGGTGATCGTGCACTTGCCCGGGATGTTGGTGTTGACGTAGACCTGGGCGGCATCGAGGTCGCGCCAGTAGGGCGAGATGCGCGGCGAGCCACCGGGCGTGCCCTGCATGTTGGCGACCATCGTCGCGGCGGACGCGCTGTAGCCGGTGGCGAGCGTGCCAACCGGGGTGCCGACGCCGTTCCACAAGAACGCGCACCCGTTCGTGTTGATCTGCACGTGGTCGTAGGTGGCGAACGTCCCGCCCATCGGGAAGTTGATGTTCATCGCGACGGACGGCAGGAGCACGTCGTCACCAGTGCCGATGAAGGTGCCGAAATCGGCCTCGAAGCACTGGGCTTGCGCGGCCATGGTGAGGATGGCGGCGCTGGAGAGGGAGACTAGGAAACGGTGCATGGTGTCCTTGCTTTCAGGGGAACAGGGAGTGGCGGTCGGCGAAACGCCCGAGGCGCGGGAGAGCCTCCTGGGGGACTGACGAGGGACCGCAGCAACCGAGTGTAGCGGCGAGCGCCGGACAATGGGACTCGCCCACGATGGCGGCACCGACCGACAGCCCGCCGCCGTGAGCACGGCATATCCGTGGGCCGTAACCGGGACGCCAGTTGGCAACGCTTGTGCCACCCGCCGCACTGCCTACCATCCCCTCGCGCATGGTTCCGCCCCGCAACCTTCGACTGCGCACCGCGATCACGGCCGCGCTGTGCCTTGCCGCCACTGCCACCGGCCAGACGCCGCCGCCGCCCGCGGCCCCGCCCGCCGTGGTGCCGCCGCCCGCCGAACGACCGCGTCCGCGCGATGCCACCGCACTGTTCGCGATGATGGCGGCGATGACCGGGCTCGAGGCGACGTTCGCCGAGGAGAAGCACGTGGCGCTGCTGGCGCTGCCGCTGCAGAGCAAGGGCCGGCTCTACTTCTTCCGCCGCGACCGGAAGTCGCCGGGTTACCTGGCCCGCATCGTCGAGGCGCCGGAGCCGTCGACGGTGACGATCACGCCGCGCGAACTGCGGCTGCAGAACCGGGACGGCACCGAGGTGATCGACCTGACGCGCAGTGACAAGGTGCGTTCGTTCATCACGTCGCTGGTGCACGTGTTCGCCGGCGACCAGGCGGCGCTGCAGAAGGCCTACGAGGTCGACTACGTGCTCGACGACGCCGATGCCGCGCTGTGGACGCTGACGCTGGTGCCGCGCGTCGAGCCGCTGGACAAGATGCTGAAGCACCTGCGGCTGGTCGGGCGCGGCGAGAGCGTCGAGCGCATCGAGATCCTGGAGCCGAACGGCGACCGCACACTGACGAAGGTCCTGACCGCGAACGCCGAGCGCCGGTTCGATCGCCAGGAACGGAAACAGCTGTTCGGCATCGACGAACCATGATGCGCGCCGAATGGCCCCGCATCGCCGCGGGTGCCGTGCTGTTCGCCGTGCTGCTGCTGCACGTGCTGCTGCAGCTGCGCGTGACGACGGACATCACGCACTTCCTGCCCGGCGGCGAGCCGGATTCGCGCATCGAACTGGCGCGGCGCATCGCCACCGGCGAACTCAGCCGCACGATGGTGCTGCTGGTCGAAGCGAAGGACCGCGACGAGGCCGCCGCCGTCAGCCGCACGTTCGAACAGGCGCTGCGCGCCGAGCCGCGGGTGGCGGCGGCATTGGCCACGATCGACGCCGGCCCGCCCACCGGGGTCGACGAGGCGCTGTGGCAGACCTACCAGACGCGGCGCTTCGCGTTCCTGGCGCCGACCCCCGAAGCCGCGCGGCAACGCCTCAGCGATGCCGGCATCACCGCTGCCGTGGCGACGTTGAAGCAGCGGCTCGCATCGCCGATGTCGGGGCTGGTGTCGCGCGTCGCACCGGCCGACCCGTTCCTGGTGCTGCCGTCGCTGTTCGAACGCACCAGCGGCGGCCCCGCCAGCGGCCTCGGCGTCCTGGAGGACCGCTTCGTGACGACCGAAGGGGCCGGCGCGGTGCTGTTCCTGACCACGCACACGACGTCCTCGGAGTCGACGTCGCAGCGGCCGTTGCTCGAGGGCATCGACGCGGCGTTCGCGACCGTGCGCGCGCGGCACGGCGACCACCTGCGCCTGCTGCGCACCGGCGCGAACCGGCACGCGGTCGGCGCCGAGAACTCGATGCGGGCCGACATCACGCGCGTCTCGATCGGTTCGATCGCCGGCCTCGTGCTGCTGTTCCTGCTGCTGTTCCGCTCGCTGCGACCGGCGCTGATGTGCCTGCCGGTGCTCGGCGCCGGCTTCCTCGCCGGCACCAGCGCCTGCCTGCTCGCGTTCGGCCAGGTGCACGGCCTGACGCTGGCGTTCGGCTCCTCGCTGCTCGGCGTGGCGATCGACTACTCGTTGCACTTCCACGCCCACCACGCGCTGGCGCCCGATCCCGCGGGCCCGCGCCGCACGCTGATGCGGATCTGGCCGAGCACGCTGCTCGGCGCGGCGACGACCGTGGTGGGGTTCGTGGCGCTGCTGGCAGCGACGTTCCCCGGCCTGCGCGAACTCGCGCTGTTCGCGGCCGTCGGCATCAGCATGGCGGTGGTGTTCTCGTATCTGTTGCTGCCGGGCTTCGCCGGCCCGTCGCGGCCGACCCGGCTGGGCCTCACGTTGGCGCGGGGGCTGGACAACCTGCTGCAACGCCGCAGCCGTTGGCTGGCATTGCCCGGCACGATCGCGCTGGTGCTGGTCGCCCTCGGCCTGCCGTACCTGAGCTGGGACGACGGTGTGCGCACTCTGAATCGCATCGACCCCGTGCTGAAGGCCGAGGACGACGCCGTGCAGGCCCGCGTCACGCGGTTCGAGCAGCGCCGCGTCGTCGTCGCCACCGGTCACGACGAACAGGAGGCGTTGGCGCGCAACGACCGCGTCACCGAACTGCTGGTCGCCGCCGAGCGCGACGGCGAACTCGAAGGCCATGCCGGCGTCGGCACGCTGCTGCCGAGCGTTGCCCGCCAACAGGCGGTCGACGCCGCGGTGCGTGCCGATGCGACCCTGTGGCCGCGGCTGCGCGACGCGCTGACGACGGCCGGCTTCGTCGCCACGGCATTCCAGCCGTTCGCCGACGACCTCGCCGCACCACCACCGCCGCCGCTGGTGCCCGCCGACCTGCGCGACACGCCGCTGCAGACGCTGGTGCGGCCGTTCCGCGCCGACGGCCCGCACGGCGTCGCCTACCTGAACTTCCTGCACGGCCTGCACGACGAGTCCGCGCTGCGGCAGCGGCTGGAAGCCGTCGGCGGCGTGCAGCTGCTCGACATCGAAGGCGCCCTGACCAGCGCGCTGGCCGACTACCGGCTACGCATGCAGGAACTGCTGCTGCTCGGACTGATCGCGGTCGTCGTGCTGGTCGCAGGGCGCTACCGGCGCTTGCGACCAACGGTGATCGCGTGTGCTCCGGCGCTGCTCGCGGCCGCGGCGACGATGGCGGTGCTGGCCCTGTGCGGCGTCAGCATGAACCTGCTGTCGCTGGTCGCGCTGCTGATGGTCGTCAGCATGGGCGTCGACTACGGCATCTTTCTCGCCGCCGACGACGGCGACCCCGCGGGCCGCATGGCGACCCGCTTCTCGATCCTGCTGGCGAGCCTCACCACGGTGCTCGGCTTCGGCCTGCTGTCGCTGTCCGAACAACCGGCGCTGTTCCGCATCGGCGCGACGTCCGGCATCGGTATCCTGTTCTGCCTGCTGCTCGCCCTGTCGGTCGCCGCCGTGACCGCCCCGCGCCGCCCATGAACGCACTGTCTCGCCGCTGCCTGCTGCTCGTTCCGCTGCTCGCCGCTGCGTGCGCGACCGCGGCCCCCGCGTGGACGGACATGGACTATCCGGGCACGTTGCAGCCAGCGGCGACGCTGCCGCAGGACCTGCTGTGGCAGCAGCGCATCACCGCGACGTGGGGCGAAGACGGCCAGCGCGGCTTCGATGCGGCGGTGCAGAAGCAGGGCGAGACGCTGACCGTGCTGGGCCTGTCGCCGATCGGCGCGGTCGGCTTCGCGATGATCCTGCGCGGCACGACGATCGAACTGCAGAACCAGTCGGAGCAGGAGCTGCCGTTCCCCCCGCGCTTCATCCTGCTCGACGTGCAGCGCACCTTCTATCCCTGGCTGACGCCTGCCGTGGGGTCCGACGGCGGCCGCACCGGCATCGTCGGCGACGAACGCGTGCAGGAGATCTGGCGTGACGGCCGGCTGCTCGAGCGGCGCTTCACGCGGCTCGACGGCAAGCCCGAGGGCGCGATCACGATCACCTACGACTGGCGCGACACCGAAGCGCAGCGCATCGCGCCGGTGCGCACCGTGCTCGACAACGGCTGGTTCGGCTATCGCCTGACCGTCGACACGCACACCGAGACGCGCCTGCCGGCCGCCACGCCGCCATGACCGCCGCGCGCGCGCAGGTGTTCGTCGCCGGGCGCGGCGCCGTGACCGGCTTCGGCGCCGGCCGCGCGACGTTCGCCGACGCAGTGTTCGCCGGCCAGACCGCGGTGCTGCCGCGCCGGCGCACCGCGGCGTTCGACGTACCGACCACGGTCGCCGCCGAGATCCCGGCGACGACGTTCGCGGCGGCATGGCCACCGGCCGACCAGGCCTTCCACACGGCGGCGCTCGCGGCGCACGAAGCCTTCGCCGAAGCCGGCGCGACCGCGCACGGCGGCACCGGCCTCGTGCTCGCGTCGACCAAGGCGGACCTGTCGGGCGTCGTCGGCAGCGGCGATGGCCTGGGCCAACCGTGGCGGCTCGGCGAACGGCTGGCGCGCGCGCTCGAACTCGGCGGCCCGGTGGTCAACGTCTCGTGCGCGTGCGCCTCGGGCCTGGTCGCGCTGGCGATCGCCGCGCGGCGCCTCGCGGCCGGCGAATGCGAACGCATGCTGGTGCTGGGCGTCGACGTGCTGCACGAGTTCGTGCTCGCCGGTTTCGGCAGCATCAGTGCGCTGGATCCCGGTGCCTGCCGGCCGTTCGACCGCGCGCGCCGCGGCGTGTCGCTCGGCGAAGGCGCCGGCGCGCTGCTGCTGACATGCCATCGCGACGAGTCGATCGGCATCATCGTGCGCGGCCACGGCGGCGCCAACGATGCGTGCCACGTGACGGGCCCCGACCGCCAGGGTGCGGGCCTCGCACTCGCCGCGCAGCGCGCCCTCGCGCACGCGGGCCTGACCGCCGACGACGTCGATGTCGTGCACCTGCACGGCACCGCGACGCCGGCGAACGACACCACCGAGGCGATGGGGCTGGTGGCAGTGTTCGGCGGCCGCACGCCACCGGCATTCGGCACCAAGGCGCAGACCGGCCACACGCTCGGCGCGGCCGGCGTGCTGGAGACGATCGCCGCGATCGAAGCGCTGCAGCGCGGCCTCGCGCCCAGGAACTTCGGCCTCGACGATCCCGACGTCGACCCGGCGCTCGACCTGGTGCGTTCGCCGCGGCACCTGCCGCGCGCGCGCACCGCGCTGAAGGTCGCCAGCGGCTTCGGCGGCATCCAGGCCGCGGTGGTGCTGCAGGCATGACGGCCGCGCCGGTGATCGCGGCGATCGGCGACATCGACCGGCGGCGCATCGCAGGCACCGGCGGCATCGTGGTGCCGTGGCACACGCTCGGCGTCGAACCACCCGGCGACGGCCGCACGTTCCGCGCCGCGTTCGGCCGGAGCGACGAGACCTTCCGCCGGCTCGACCCTGCCTCGCGCGTGCTGGTGCTCGCCAGCCAGGCCGCCGGCTTCGACGGCATGCTCACCGCGGCACAACGGCAAGGCACCGCACTGATCGTCGCGACGACGATCGGGTGCCTCGACGCCGACCGCCAGTTCCAGGCCAGCCTCGGCGCGGCGATGCCCGATGCGCCGATCTTCCCCTACACGCTGCCGAGCACCTGCCTCGGCGAAGTCGCGCTGCGCCACGGCCTGCGCGGCATCAGCGTCTGCCTGTCGGTCGCCCCCGGCGGTGCCGACGTCGCGTTCGCCGAGGCGGTGCGACTGCTGGCGACGGGCGAAGCCGAGACCGCGGTGGTCGCGATGGTCGACGTGCTGCGCGGGCCGGCACCGGAGTGCCAGGCCACGGTGGCGCTGCTCGCCAAGGCGCGACTCGGGCTCACCCCGGTGGCGCCCTGGCCGGCGGCGAACACGGCCGCGTTCGCTGCGCTGCGTCGCGCCCTGCCGACCTGACCGCCACCGCGTGACTCCGGGCCGCGGCCGGGCATGCTGTCGCGATGCGCTCCCGTGCCCTGTTCGTGCTCGCCGCCGCCGTGTTGGCCCCGCTGCTGCCACAGGGGGAAGCACCGCTGAAGAAGGCCTACGTCACCGGCGCCGGCTGGACCGCGCTGACGCTCGCCGACTTCGTCAACGTGAACGGCGCCGCCGACACCTGGACCGAAGACGACGGCAATATCGTCTGCACCGGCAAGCCGCTCGGTGGCGCGCGCAGCAAGCGCGAGCTCACGAACTTCGAACTGGTGCTCGAGTGGCGGCACGACGAGTACGCCGGCAACTCCGGCGTGTTCGTCTGGTGCCCGGAGTCGTCCTTCACCGACCTGCCGCCCGGCAAGCTGCCGCGCAGCGGCATCGAGGTGCAGGTGCTCGACCTCGGCTATGAGGAGAACTGGCTGCGCGAGCACGCGGCGCGCTCCGACTGGTTCACCAGCCACGGCGACGTGTTCCCGGTCGGCAGCTCGACGATGCGCGCCTTCACGCCCGAGATCCGCTACCTGGCCGACGACGGCTCGAAGTTCGCGGTCGGCAAGCCCGACAGCAGCCGCAGCTTCCCGACGCAACGCCTGACGCTGCCGCACGGCCAGTGGAACCACTACTACCTCCGCGCCGTGAACGGCGAGGTGCGGCTGTGGGTCAACGGCGAGGAGGTCAACGGCGGTACGCGGTGCACGCCGGCGCGCGGCTACCTGGCGCTCGAGGCCGAGGGCGCGCGCGTCGAGTTCCGCAACCTGCGGCTGCGCGAACTGCCGTAGCGGCGCGTCAGGGCTTGGGCGGCTGCCGCGCCGGTTCCCACGCGCGGCCGGTGATCAGCCGCGCCCCGCGCGAGAACGCGAAGTACTGCCAGGCCCAGCCGATCATCACGCTGACGCGGTTGCGGAAGCCGATCAGGTAGGCGATGTGCACGACCCACCAGACCCACCAGGCGAAGAAGCCGGTGACCTCGAGCTTGCCGAGCTTGCCGACCGCCTTGGCGCTGCCGATCGTCGCCAGCGAACCCTTGTCGCGGTAGCGGAACGGAGTCGTCGGCGCGCCGGCGCAACGTGCGGCGATGTTCTTCGCGGCCTGGCGGCCGGCCTGGATCGCCGCCGGTGCGACGCCGGGCACCTGCGCGCCATCCTGTTCGAGGTGCATCAGGTCGCCGGCGACGAACACGTCCGGATGGCCGGGCACGCTGAGATCGGGCTCGACCAGCACACGGCCGGCGCGGTCGAGCGGCACGCCGAGCATCGCGCCGAGCGGCGAGGCGGCGACGCCGGCGGCCCACAGCACAGTGCGCGCGACGATGTGTTCCCGGCCGAGCCACACGCCGGTCTGGTCGATCTGCGTCACCTTGGCATCGGTGCGCACCTCGACGCCGAGCCGCTCGAGCTGCCGCCGCGCCGCCGCGGACAGCCGTTCGGAGTACGGCGGCAGCACGCGGCTCGCGCCTTCGACGAGCACGACGCGCAGCTTGCGCGGGTCGAACGAACGGAAGTCCTTGGCCACCGTGAGGCGGCCGATCTCCGACAGCGCGCCGGCGAGTTCGACACCCGTGGGACCCGCGCCGACGACGACGAACGTCAGCGTCGCCGGCAGGTCGGCGGGGTCGTTCTGCCGTTCGGCGGCCTCGAACGCCGACAGCACGCGGCGGCGGATCTCGAGCGCGTCTTCGATCGTCTTCAGGCCCGGCGCCCACGCTTCCCAGTCGTCCTTGCCGAAGTAGCTGTGCGTCGCCCCCGTCGCCACCAGCAGATGGTCGAACGTCAACTGCCCGTCGAGCAGCTGCAGCGTGCGCTGCGCGAGGTCGATGCCGGTGACGCGGGCGAGCAACGTGCGCGCGTTCTGCTGCAGGCGCAGCACCGAGCGGATCGGGTAGGCGATGTCGCCCGGATTCAACGCCGCGGTCGCGACCTGGTACAGCAGCGGCTGGAACAGATGGTGGTTGCGCCGATCGACGATCGTGACGCGCACGGGGGCACGCCGCAGCGCACGCGCGGCCGCGAGGCCAGCGAAGCCGCCACCGATGATCACGACGTGTGGCAGAGCCGTCATCGCACTTCGAAGTGGTAGTGGCCCGCGCCGACGTGCACTTCGCAGGCCTGCGCATCGATGGCGCGCACGTCGAGCATCGGCTCAGCCTTGGTCTCGACACCGCTGCTGACGATCGGCACGCCGCTCTCGAGCACCGTGCGCTTCGTATTGCCGAGCATCGGCACCAACACCGCCGCGCGCGTGTTCGCCGGCACCTCGACGTCGAGCAGCAGCCCGTCACCACGCCGTTGCCACGAACTGGCGACGCGGCCGCGCACGGTGTCGTGGTGGCCGCGGGCCCAGGTCAGGTCGCCGACCACGGCCGGCGCGATCACGATCTGCTTCCAGGCCACCGAACCCTCGGCCTGGCGGATGCCCAGCACCGACCGCTGCAGCCACGCGCTGACCGCCGAGTACATGGTGTGGTTGCGCGACCAGTGGCGCTGCTGGCTCCAGTGTTCCCACAGCGTCGTCGCGCCGTGTTCGACCAGGAAGCCGTAGCCCGGATAGTCGCGCGTCGCGACCATGCGGTAGGCGAGGTCGTTGCGGCCGGCGGCGTCGAGGCTCGCGAACAGATGGCCGGTGCCGAACATGCCGGTGGTGAGGTGCCCGCCCGCCGCCTCGATCTCGGCGAGCAGCACCTCGAGCGCGCGGTCGCGCGTGCGTGCGGGCACGAGACCGGCCGCCAGCGCCGTCGCCTGCGCCGACTGGCTGCGCACCAGCACCACGCCGGACGCCGGATCGATCCACTTCGCGACCGCATCGCGCACCTCGCCGGCGTAGCCGAGGAACTGGCGCGCGTCCTGTTCGCGGCCGAGCACGATCGCGAAGTCGGCGGCGATCGTCAGCAGCCGGAACCAGGTCGCCGTCGCGTGCACCGGCACCGGATTCAGGCCGATGCCGCCGTGGTCGCCGAGACACGCGACCGTGACGTCATCCTGGATGTGCTGGCGACAGAAGCGGACCAGGGCCACCAGCGTCGGATATTGCTCCTCGACCAGACGGCGATCGCCGTAGTGCTGGTAGGCGCGCTGCAGCAGCAACGCATGCGCGAACATCCACCGCAGCGGGCCGGTGTCCGCCGTCAGGCCGTTCTCGTTGACGCCGATGTCCGGCGCGCATTCGGGCAGACCCCCGTCCGGTCGCGCCGCGCGCGCGAAGTCGCCGATGGCCTTGGCGTGCATGGTCGCCATGTCGAAGTTCGCCAGATACGCATCCGCCGACGCCACCATGTCGCCGCCGTAGCCGAAGCGCTCGCGCGCCGGACAGTCGGACAGCACGCCGAGCGCGTTGCTGCGCAGCGTCCAGTCGACGACCTCCTGCACCCGATCGAGCAGCACGTTCGAACACGCGAACGACGCCACCGGCCGCAGGTCGGTGTGCAGCACGATGCCGGTGACGTCACGCGGTGCGGGTGCCGACAGCAGGCCCCGGATCTCGACGTAGCGGCAGCCGTGCCACGTGAACTGCGGCTCGAACACCTCGTCGCCACAGCCGCGGCAGACGTAGCGGTCCTCCTGCCACGCCACGTCGGGCGCGCCGGGACCGCCCACGCCCGGCTGCCGGATCTGCGCGGCGACCGTCGAGTCGACGTCGATGTTGCCGTCGTCGAGCAGTTCCTCGGCGTAGCGCAGCACGATCTCGGTGCCGCGCGGCGCATCCACCGTGAGCCGCACGACGCCGGCGAAGTTCTGGCCGAAGTCGACCACGTGCAGCCCCGGTTGCAGCGTGCGGATCTGCACCGGCTGCAGCGTGCGCGTCGCCCGCACCGGCGGCATCGGCAACCACCGCAGCACGCCGACCGGCGGCGGCGCCGTGGCGGCGGGCGCCCAGCCCGAGTCGTCGAAGCCCGGCCGCTGCCAGCCTTGCGGGTCCTTGCGCCCGTCCTGCCGTTCGCCGAGGTAGACGTTGTTGCGCTGCACCGGGCCGGGCGCCGTGCGCCACAGCGGGTCGGTCACCACCTGCGTGCGGCGGCCATCGGCGAATTCGATCTCGAGCCGCGCGAGCAGCTTCGGCGTGCCGACCGACAGCTCGTCGCGCAGGTTGCGCTTGCCCCACAGCCGCAGCGGCAGCGGCGCGTACCAACCGTTGCCGAGCGTGGCGCCGAGCACGTTCTCGCCTTCGTGCAGCATCGCCGTGACGTCGTGCACCGCGTAGGGCACGAGCCGATCGAACGCCGTCCACGGTGGGTCGAGCCGCTGGTCGCCGATGCGCGCGCCGTTCAGCCACGCGACATGCCAGCCGAGGCCGGTGACGTAGAGGCGCGCGCGCCGCACTTCGCCGGCGAGATCGAACGTGCGCCGCAGCAGCGGTGCGGGCCGGTCGCCGTAGAAGTCCTCGTCGCGCGCCGGCACGGCGGTGCCGTCGCCGATCCAGGCGGCGTCCCAGTCGTTGCGCCCCAGCAGCCCGGTCTCGAACCAGGTCGGCGGTGCGAACGCCGACGGCTGATCGGCGCCGTTCCAGGTGCGCACCGTCCAGTACACGCGCGCCCTGGGCGCCAGCGGCGCCCCGCCCCAATCGACGTGCAGCGTGCGGTCGCCGGCGACCTTGCCCGAGTTCCACACGTCCGCGGCTTCCGGCTGCAGCAGTTCCGGCCGCGACGCGGCGAGGATCTGGAACGCTCCCTGCACCGCCCCACGGTCCGTGTCGGCGACGATCCACGACAGCCGTGGCCGCGGCGTGTCGATGCCGAGCGGTTCGACGACGTATTCGCAGCGCAGCTCCTGTGGCACGCCACCCTCGTTCGCCGGATGCGGCGCGACCGCACAGCTGGCCAGCAGGCCGGCAACGAGCGCGGCCCTCATCGGCGGCGCCCGTCGGCGTCGATGTCGCGGTCGACCGCGTGCAGGCGGGGCTCGACGTCGCGGGCCAGCACGCGCTGCAGCAGGCCGCAGGACGTCGACAGCAACTGCGCCAGCACATCGTCGATGAACTCGTTGGCGACGCCGTAGAACAGGAAGTTGATCGGCGTCAGGCCGCCCAGCGCGAGCACGGCCTTCGGCGGCCGCCCGTCGGTGAACGTGAACCGCCAGCGGTGGCCGTAGACGCGCGCGGTGCGCGGGTCGAGCAGTTCCTCGAGCGCGACCTCGACCGGCTGGCCGCCGATGCGCGGCGCGCCGCTGCGCAGCAGGCCGTCGAACCAGGTCATCAGCCCGTGGAACTCGACCTTCTTGGTCGAGCCGCTGGCGAGCGTCAGCGTCGGTTGCGACCCGGCAAGCAGCCACTGCTCGACGTCGACGCCGGTCAGCACGCTGGTGCCGGTGGCGCCGAGCACGAGATCGACGCCGAACCACGCGCCCTCCGGCAGCTCGGCCAGCTGCGTCGCTTCGCTGCAGCCGGCCACCGCCGCACCTGCGCCGGCGCGCAGGTCGACGCCGAGCACGGCGCCGGCATCGAGCCGCTGCACCAGCCCGCGGCACAGCTGGCTGCCGATCGCCCCACGTGAGCCGAGCACCAGGCACGAACGGCGCGCCAGCGACCGGCCGTCGGCGTTCAGCACCGCTTCGACCGCACCGAGGATCGACGCCGCCACCTCGCGCGATTCGACGACGCGCTTCAGGTCCGAGATCGCGATCGAGAACGACGGCAAGGCCAGCCGACCGTGGCGGCGCTCGACCTCCTCGAGCCGGTCGAAGCCGTTGCGCGTGTGTTCGACGGTGCCGAGCAGCCGCGCCGGCAGCACGGCCGCGAGCGCGCGCGTGTCGTCGGTCGCGTGCCCGAGTTCGCCGGCGAACGCGGCCACGCTGAGACCGCGCAGCATGCCGTCCTGCAGCACCGGCCCGAGGTAGCCACCATCCTCGATCAGCAGGCAGCGCTGGGCAGCCATCTCACCGCGCTGCAACTGGCGCAGGAACGGCACCACCGCCGCGGCGCGCATCGCGTCGAGGTAGCGCTCCTCGCGCCCGGTCATCGCCGCCGTGATGGCGTCGAACTCGTCGAGCTGCGAGTAGTGCTGCGACAGCCGGTAGTGGCCACCGACGCGGCCGCGCACCGGCACGTTGACCAACGCGAGCGCGCGGAACTCACAGGCCGGCAGATCGAGGATCGCGTCGAGGTAGCTCGCCGGCGGCTCACCGGCGTAGGTGATGAACAGACAGCACAGGTCGCGGCAACCGAGCGCCCGCAGCGCCGCGATCAGGCCGACGACCTCCGACGTCATGTGGTGCACCAGGAACACCGGCACGTCGTGCAGCGGCAACGGCCCCGGCTGCCGCTCGACGACCGCACGCAGCGCCGGCATGCGCTGCAGGAACGCGTCGCAGTCGGCACGTTCGCGGCGCCGGCCGAGCGAGATCGCCAGCACGCGCCCGAGCTGGGTCAGATCGACGAACACCGGCAGCGTGCCGGTGTCGACATGCAGCACTTGCCGTTCGCCGAGCAGGCGGCGCACCGAGCGGTCCTCGAGCGCCAGCAGCACGCGCTTCAGCATCTCGCTGATCTCGCCGGGCGGGCTCTCGAGCAGCGTCGGCACGGCCCCATCGGCCCACTGCAGCGACACGCGCTGGATGCCGGACAACCCGGCCTGGTCGAGCTGGCGGAACAGGTGGCTGTGCGGATCGCGTTGCTCGAAGAACGACCGGCGGCCGCGTTCGGCCTCGCGCCGCAGCGCTTCGGTCCAGGTCTGCGCGATGCGTGTCGAGCCGGCGATGAACTGCCGCTCTTCGACGTCGTCGATCCACTCGTGCGGCATCGACTCGAGCGCGAGGCGGCGGCCGGTGGCGCCTTCGATCGTGAACCGCAGCGCGCCGCGCAGCACGTCGCGCCGCACCGGCACGTACTCGAGCACGATGCGGCAGCGTGCCTCGGCATCGCCGAACTCGGCCACCAGCGCCCGCGACCCGTCGCGTTGTTCCGGCAGCAACGCATCGCGATAGCGCTGCCGTTGCAGGCTGCCGAGCATCGCCCGCAGGCGCGTCTCGAACAGGTCCGGCTGCGCGGCGATGGCTTCGATCGCGGCGTGTTCGGCGGCCAACTTGACGAACTCGATGCCGAAGCGATCGATCAGCTCCGGGTTCTCGCGCGGGCGCAGGCGCCGTTCGATCGTGATGTCGGCGCGATCGCTGCGCATCTGCGCGGTCACCATCTCCGCCAGCGCCCGCGACAGAACCGACAGGCCGTGCAGCACCGGCAGCGTGTCGACGACGAGGTGCCAGGCGCCGTCTTCGAACACGAGCTGTGGCCCCAGCGACGTGTCACAGCGGGTCGGGCGCGTCACGAAGCACCTCCAGTTGCCGTGTGTTCGACGACGGCCTTGATGCAGGCGCGCGAGCGGGCCGTCGTGAACGCGGCGGGCAGGTCCGCGGCGGCGAAGTGGTGAGTGACCAACCGTTCGCCGAGGCGGCGCAGCGCGGGATCGGCCGCGAGCAGCGCCATCGCGACACGGAAGTCACCGCAGCGCGAACTCGACAGGCGCAGGCCGCGGCCGGTGATCGCGGCCAGCAACGCTGAACCGCCGACGTCGGCGTCGGCCGGCACCAGGATCGCGCCGCACGGCCGCACCAGCGCCACTTCGGCGCCGGCATCGGGCCGGATCGCGGTGCCGACCTGCGCCGCGGTGGCGGCGACCGCGACGTCGGCGCGCGGCAACCCGTCGGTGTCGGCGGCGAACGAACGCTGCAGCGCGGCGGCCTCGCCGCAGCGCACCTCGGCAGCCGCGGTCAGCCACGCCGGCGGCCGCGCCCTCGGCAACCAGGCGATGCGCGCGCGCGTGCCGGTGCGCAGGCGGTCCCAGATCGCGGTGCCGGGCGCCGGCGGTGATGTCGGCAGCCGCTCGATCGACAGTTCGTCGACGACCAGTTCGGTCAGGTGCGGCACGCCACAGGCGACGCGACCGTGCGTCGACTTGACGTGCACCTCGCGGCGCGCGAGCCGCACGGCGGTCGCCAGCGCCTCGGGATTGCCGGTCGTGTCGACGACGACGTCGAAGCTGCCGTCGGCGAGGCCGGTCGCAGCATCGTCGACGACCTGTGCCGCATCGGCACCGAACGAACGCACGCGCTCGAGCAGGCCGGGGTCGCGCACCAGCGCCGTGACGTGGAAGGCGCCGGCCGCCGGCCGCTGCGCACGTTCGCCGGCCAGCGCGGCGAGCACCAGCATGCCGAGCCGGCGCGGGCCGAGCACGGCGATGCGTTCGCCCGGCTGCAGCTGGATCGTGTGCACCGCGTGCAGGGCCGCGGCGAACGGCTCGACCAGCACCGCCGCGCTGTCGGGCACGGCGTCGGGCACGGCCAGGCACGCACCGACCGGCGCCAGGATCCATGGCCCGAAGCCGCCCGGCAGGTCGTGGATGCCGAGCGTCAGCCGATCCGGGCAGTGCGTCGGCAGACCGGCGCGACAGAACGCACAGTCGGCGGCGACACCGCGCGCCGTGTGCGACGCGTTGATCTCCACGACGAAGCGCTGGCCCGTGGCGTCTTCGGCGACCACCTCGTGGCCGATCACCTGCGGCAGCGGGAACGGCAGCAGGTGGCGCGCGAGGTCGGTCGAACAGACGCCGCACTGGCGCGCGCGCAGCAGGCGGTAGCCGGGTCCCAGCTCGAGCACGACGCGCCCGTCGCGCTGCACGTGCCAGCCGCGCTCGTCGCCGTCGAAACGGTAGTGCGCGCGCGCGAACGCCTGGTCGCTGCGGTAGTCGAAGGCGTCGAACTCGATCGTGCCCATCGGCTACCCGACCTCGCCGGGACCGTTGCCGACGCGCAGCAGGTCGAACGCGGGCTCGACGCCGAAGCGTCCCTGGAACACCTCGCCGACGCGCGCGGCGACCGCCGCCGAGGCCCCACCCTGCACCAGCGCGATCGCGCAGCCGCCGAAACCGGCGCCGGTCAGCCGCGCGCCGAACACCTCGTCGCAGTCGCGCGCCGCATCGGTGATGACGTCCAGCTCCTCGCAGCTGACCTCGAAGTCGGTCGCCGTCGAACGATGGCTGGCGTCGAGCTGCGCGCCGAGCGTCGCGTAGTCGTGCTGTCGCAGCGCGGCGACGGCCAGCCGGGTGCGCTCCATCTCGGTGACGACGTGGCGCGCGCGCAGGTACAGGACCTCGTCCATCGCCTCGCGGCTCTGTTCGAGTTCTGCCGGCGTGTAGGACGCGAGGTGCGGCAGGTCACGCACGTGCGCGCGCAGCAGCTCGTGCGCCGTCGCGCACTGCGCGACCCGCTCGTTGAAGCCGCTCTTGGCGAGGGCGCGCGGCTTCTTGGTGTCCATCACCAGCACTTCGCAAGCTCCCGGGTCGAACGGCACGTGCTCCCAACGCGGCCCCGCGCAGCGCAGCAGCAGCACCTGGCCGGCGCGGCCGAGCGCCGACGCGAACTGGTCCATGATGCCGCAGCGCACGCCGACGAACCCGGTCTCGGCGCGGTGCGCCAGCAACGCGAGCTGCTGCCGGTCCAGACGCGTGCCGTGCAACACGTCGAGGGCGACCGCCGTGGCGACCTCGAGCGCCGCCGACGAGGACAGGCCGGATGCCATCGGCACGGTGCCGGCGAACACGATCTCGACGCCGGCCGCGAGTTCCGTTCGCTGCTGGAAGCCGTGCCAGACGCCGAGTGGGTAGCCAGCCCAGCCCCACTCGGGCCGCGTGCGGCGTCCGACCTGCGCCGCATCGACATCGACCGCCAGTTCCTGGTCGAGGCTGCGCAGCCGCAGCTGCCCGTCGCTGCGCAACCGCACCGCGGCGTAGATGCCGCGATCGACCGCCATCGGCAGCACGTCGCCGCCGTTGTAGTCGAGGTGCGCACCGACCAGGTTGATGCGCCCCGGCGCGAAGAACACACGCGGCTGCTCACCGCCGAACTCGCGGTGGAAGCGCTCGGTCAGCGCGGCGAGCAATCGGGCCGGAGGCACAGCACTCATGTCGGCATGCAATCGAAGGGGTCGCGCAGAGCCGGTTCAAGCCGCGGCGCCGCCACGGTCGAGGAACTGCCAGACGCGTCGGGTCGATCTATCGACGTAACGCTCGCTTCGCCCGCGGCTATAACCGCTGCCCGTACCGATGCAGGACCCCACACGCATGCGCACTCCTCGACTCCGTGCCATCGCCTTCTCACTGGTGGCACTGCCGCTGGCGGCGACGGTGCCGTGCCAGCAGGAGGTCGGCGGCAAGGACGCGGACCCGCCGGCCGTGGCCCAGCAGGCGCCGCCGAGCCCGGCGGCCACGGCCGAGCAGCCACACTTCCTCGTGCGCCGCTACCCACAGGATCGCGACGCCGCGATCGCGCAGGTCGGCGACCGCATGCTCACGCTGGGCGACCTGGTCGACCACATCGACACCGTGCACTACCCGGGTTTCCGCGACCGGCTCGTCGAGCAACCCGAGTTCCAGCGCATGCTGCAATCCGACCTGATCGCGCCGTGGGTGCGCCAGTTCGCCGATCTCGAGGCGCTGCAGCAGACGTTCGCCGACGACCTCCCCGAAGCGAAGTTGAAGGCGGCGCAGAGCACGGCGCTGCAGCACACCTTCCAGGGCTGGCTCGACACCTATGTCGCCGATCGCAAGGCCCACGACCGCCCGACGAACCTGACGCAGCAGCAGGTGAACCGGCTGTTGGCGGACTTCCAGTTGCGCCAGGGCATCGCCGCCGAGATGCAGGGCGCGCTCGAACTGCTCGAGCCCGGCGACTACACGCGCCCGCAGCTGCAGAAGTTCTTCAACGACAACGCGCGCGCGTTCGGCGGCCGCGTGACGATGGCGCACATCCTGATCCAGCACCGCGACGGTGGCACCGGCATCCTGCTGGCCGACGAGGGTTTCGCGCGCGCGACCGCGCGACTGGCCGACGTGCAGGCGCGGCTGCGGCCGGACGGCTCGAACTTCGAAGAGGTCGCGCGCGGCTTCTCCGACGACACGCGCACGGCACCGGAAGGCGGCGTGCTGCACGGCGTGCACCGCTTCGACGATCGCCTGCCGGCCGTGTTGTGCCGCGCCGGCTGGTTCCTGCGCGACGGCGAGGTCAGCGGCGTGATCGAGAGCCAGTACGGCTGGCACATCGTCAAGCGCATCGACTTCTCGCAGCAGATGTTCATCCTGTTCACCGAGGATGCGATCCCGACGATCCGCCAGGTGATGATCCGCTCGCGCCAGGAAGACCGGTTGTTCCAGGCGCGCGAGAAAGCGAAGGTGCGGCTGCTGCTGTAGCCGCGGCCGCTAGCGATTCACGAACGTCCACCAGACCAACAGCCACGTCGGGTTGACGAGCGTCCAGGTGATCGCCCAGCGGCGGAACGGCTGCTTCACGGTCTTGTGGCGAAACCATGCCATCGCCAGCCACGCGCCGAGCCAGCCGCCGGTGGCCACGCACCACAGCAGCGTGCGTTCGCGGACGCGGCGCCCGTCGCCGCGGCTGCGCCACTTGTCGAAGCCGAACACGAGCAGCACGACGACGTTCCACAGCCACCACAGCGCCCACAGAAGGTGCAGCATGGGGCGATGATGGAGCCGAGCAGCGGGTGGAGCAACGCGCAGCCTGGGGTGCCCCGGGCCGCACCGGTCTTGGCCGTTCCTTGACGAGCATTGCGCGGGGGTACTGGGACAACATGCCGGCATGCACCTGGAAGTCACGATCGATGGCGGCAACCTACGCGTCGTGCTCGAAGGTCGGCTCGACCTGACCGGCGTCAACGCGATCAGCAACCAGTTCGCCTTCCAGGTCGCCGGTCACGACGGCCCGGCGGTCGTCGACTGCCGCAAGGTCAGCTTCATGGGCTCGCTCGGCATGGGCATGCTCGTCGCCGCGGCCAAGGCGCTGCGTCGCAAGGGCCACTCCCTCACCCTGCTGGAACCGCAGCCGCTGGTGGAGGAGGTGCTGCGAACGGCCGGCATCCACAACGTCGTACCGATCGTGCACGACGAGGACGAACAGCGAGACGGCCGGGAATGAGCCAGCGTGGCCATCCGCCGCGCCGACTGCAGCTGACCATCGGCGACGCCCTCCATCAGATTCCCGTCGTCGGTCACCAGGTCCATGCCCTGCTCGCCAGTGCAAACATCGAGGAACGCCGCTGCCACATGGCCGAAGTCGTACTCGAAGAGGTGCTGTCGAACATCGTGCGACATGGCGCCGACCGGGGACGGGTGCCGCGCATCGACATCGAGGCCAGCGTCCACGACGGCTCGGTGTCGCTGCTGGTGACCGACGCAGGTCCCGCATTCGACCCATCGACTGCGCCCGCGTTCGACGCGCAGACACCCCTGGAGGCCAGATCCACGGGGGGCATGGGGATCCACCTGATACGCCACCTGACCCGCGCACTGCGCTACGAACGCGTCGGCGAGCGCAACCGCCTCGAGATCTTGCTCTGAAGCCGGCGCGGCAAGATCGATCACGCCGCCTGCTTGTTCGCCGTTCGTGGATGTCTCGCTAAGCTCCGGCGCCTCCCATGCAGGTCTCCGCCCAGGACATCGCCGACGCCGCCACCGCGATCCGCAGCCACGTGCTGCGCACACCGACGATCGAGTCGCCGCGGCTCGGCGAACAGTTCGGCGTCCGGTTGTTCCTGAAGCTCGAGAACATGCAGGTCACGGGTTCGTTCAAGGACCGCGGCAGCTGCCTGAAGCTGCAGCGGCTGGCGCAGCAGGCCGAGCCACCATCTGGCGTCGTCGCCGCTTCGGCCGGCAACCACGCGCAGGGTGTCGCCCGGCATGGCCGCCGGCTCGGCATGGCAGTCGTGATCGTGATGCCGCAGAACACGCCGTTCAGCAAGGTCGAGCGCACCGAGGCGCTCGGCGCCGAAGTGCTGCTGCGCGGCGAGTCGGTCGCCGAGTCGACGACGTTCGCCAAGGAACTGGCGCAGCAGCGCGACCTCGCGTTCGTGCATCCCTACGACGACCCGGTGATCGTCGCCGGCCAGGGCACCGTCGCGGTCGAGATGCTCGAAGATCGGCCGGAGATCGACACGCTCGTGGTGCCGATCGGCGGCGGCGGTCTCTGCGCCGGCATGGCACTGTGGGCCAAGCACATGAAGCCGTCGATGCGCGTGTTCGGCGTGCAGACCGAGCTGTGCCCGTCGATGCGCGCGAAGCTGCGCGGCGAACCGATGCCGGTGCTGCGCACGCATTCGCTCGCCGACGGCATCGCGGTGAAGACGCCGGGTGTCGTCACCAGCGAGATCCTGCAGGAACTGCTCGACGACGTGCTGCTGGTCGACGAGACCGACATCGAGCACGCGGTGCAGTTGCTGGCCGCCCAGCAGAAGCTCGTCGCCGAGGGTGCCGGCGCCGCCGGCATCGCCGCGCTGGCGCGGCACCAGCCGCTGTTCGCCGGCCGCGACGTCGGCATCGTGATCTGCGGCGGCAACATCGATCGCCGCATGCTGTCGACGGTGCTGCTGCGCGGGCTCAAGAACGACGGCAAGATCGCCAAGCTGCGCATCTCGATCCAGGACGTGCCCGGCGTGCTGGCGCGGGTGACGCAGATGATCGGCGCGGCCGGCGCCGACATCATCGACATCGAACACCAGCGCCTGTTCAACAACCTGGCACCGCGACAGGCCGAGCTGGACGTGGTGATGGAGACGCGCGGCAGGGCGCACGTCGACCAGATCCTGCTGACGCTCGAGGCGGCCGGCTTCCCGGCGAAGGCGCTCTGAGCGCGCGGAGTCGCCTGTCAGAAGTCGCCGGCCGTCAGCTCCAGCGCGTTGGTCGCGGTGATCGCCTCGAAGTCGCCCGAGCCATCGACCTCGATCGGGATCATCTGGTGCCGGAACGTGAGGCCGACCAGCGGCGGCGTGTTGACCAGGAACAACTGCGACGCGGCGGTACCCGCGTCCGCGACCAGCACCTGCAGGATCAACGGGTCGACGAGCACGTCGCAGCCGGCCACGCCTTCCGCGAACACCGAGTCGAGTGGCAGCATGCCCTGCGCGATCGGCGTGAAACCGGTCATGGCGATCACGAACGCCATGCTCGGCAGGCCGGTGGCGGTCGCGTGGAACGTGGCATCGACCCACGGCAGCGTCGCCGCGGTCAGGAGGTTGTCGCCGCCCGAGCTCGGGCAGCCGAGGCCGATCGGCACCGCGGTGGCCGGGCAGGTCGACACGCAGCGGCCGAAGAACGCCGAGACCACGCCGCTGATGCTCGTGAACGCGCCGCCCACCAGCAGTTCGCCTTCGGGCTGCATCGCGAACGCGTACACCGGCCCACCGAGCGCCGCGCCCAGCAGCGACCACGAGGTGCCGTTCCAGCGCTGCATGCTCCCGACCGGCTGCCCCGGCGGCGAGAAGACGTAGCCGAAGTCGGCAGCGACGACGTCCCCGTCCGGCATCGCCGCCAGCGCCGACACGCCGGTGGCGTTGGCGGTGAACGACGTGCCCAGGGGCGACCACGTGCTGCCGTCCCAGCGCGCGACGTGCACCGCGCTGATGCCGCCTGCGATCGTGAACTGACCACCCGCGACGACGTCGCCGTTGCCGAGCCCGAGCAGGCACGACACGCGGCTGTTGGTGCCGGCGCCGAGCGCCGACCACGCGACACCATCCCAGCGCGCGACGCGGCTCGCCGCGACGCCGTCGGCCACCGTGAAGTCGCCGCCGGCGATCACGTCGCCGTTGCCGAGCACCAAGAGCGCGCGCACGGAGCCGTTCAGGCCGCCGCCAAGTGGCGACCACAGGGTTCCATTCCACCGCGCGATGCGGTCGGCGCCGATGCCGTCCGCCGTCGTGAACTCGCCCGCGGCGATCACGTCGCCGTTCGGCAGGACCAGAAGGGCGTGCACGGGTGCGTTCATGCCGGTCCCCATCGGCGACCAGACAGTGCCGTCCCAGGTGGCGACGTAGCTCGCGGCGACACCACCCGCGGTGTCGAAGTCGCCGCCGGCCACCACGTCACCACACGGCACCGTCACCAGCGCCCGCACGGTCCCGTTCACACCGGTGTCCAGCGTCGACCACACGGCACCGTCCCAGCGCGCGATGTGGCGCGCGGCCACCGCGCCGGCCTGCACGAACGCACCGCCGGCGATCACACAGCCGTCCGGCAGCGTGGTCAACGCGCGCACTTCGCGGTCGATGCCCGCACCGAGCGGCACCCAGTCGGTGTTGTCCCAGCGCAGCAGCGCGCGATTGTTCGGCTCATAGCCGGCGTTGCAGCCGACCAGCAGGTCGCCGGCCGGCAACTGCCCCACGGCCCAGATCGCAAGCCCCGGTCCCGCGCCGAGCGCCGACCATGCCGCGCCATCCCAGCGCGCCAGCGAAGCGGCGCTGACCCCACCGGCCATCGTGAAATCGCCGTAGACGACGAGATCGCCGTTCGTCACCTGGAACAGGCGATGCGCGACGCTGTCGAAACCGCTGCCGAGCGGCGACCACGCGGTGCCGTCCCAGCACGCGACGCGGCTCGCAGCGATGCCGCCCGCAGTGGTGAAGGACCCGACCACGAACAGTTCGCCGGTTGGCAGCGCGATCTGCGCCCGTACCGCGCCGTTCATGCCGGTGCCGAGCGGCGACCACGTGGTGCCGTCCCAGCGCGCGATGAAGTCGGCGGCGACACCGTCGGCAGTCGTGAACGAGCCGCCGGCGACCAGGTCCCCGTTCGGCAGCGTGGTCAACGCGCGCACGGTCGCATCCATGCCGGTGCCCATCGGCGACCACGCGGTGCCGTCCCAGCGTGCGATGTGGCTCGCACTCACGCCGCCGGCCGTGGTGAAGTCGCCGCCGGCGACGATGTCGCCGTTCGTCAGCCGTTCCAGGGCCAGGATCGCGCCGTTCATGCCGCTGCCGAGCGGCGTCCAACTCGTGCCGTCCCAACTCTCGATCGTGCTGCCGCGCGCGAACACCTCGTCGCCGTTCAGCAGGATCGTCTGCGCGGTCACGCCGACCAGGTGCGACACCGGCGCCCATGGCGACCACGCTCCGGTCACGACGTCGAACTTCGCGCCGTCGTAGGTGAACGAACTGCCGGCAACGCTGAAGGTGCCGGACGCGAGCAGCACCGGGTAGTCGGGGCCGCCGGCATCCGGATCCCAGGTGACGAGTTCCGTGACGGCCACCGGATGCCGCGAAGCGTTGGGCCCGGCGAGCCCCGGGTAGCCGTCGACGGGCACCCACTGGGCGCACTGCGCGGTCGCGGACACCGCACCCAGGAGCAGCGCACCGAGTGCCGCCAGCCCATTCCCCTTGCTGCCAAGTCCGATGTGTCGCGTCGTCATGTTGCTGTGCGAGTGGCTCGAGCCGACGTCGAAGGACAAGCGAGTGCTCGTGTGCACTCCCGCCGACGCCACGCCGACTCTACCGTGAAACCCGCTCGGCTCGACCCTCACACGACCCTGGAAAGCCCGAGAGCCCGCGGCGGAAGTGCGGAGGCGCCGAGTCGTTCGCGGTCAGGAGTAACTGCGCGGCGGCCCACGGGTCGCATGCTGCTGCTGCGGATCAGAAATCGCCCGCCGTCAGGCGCAGCGAGTTCGTCGCCGTGATCGCGACGAAGGCGCCCGCGGCGTCGACTTCGAATGCTTGATCCGGCCCGCCCGGGGTGCACGCTGGCGGTGTGAGCACACCCGCGGCACAGCCGGAACCGGACGTGGCCCCCGAGCCGCGGCGCTGGGCAGCGGCGCGGGCCGCCGTTCGTGCGTTCGTCGCGGCGAAGTTGTCGGCGCCGCTCGCCGGGGAACTGGTGCCGCCCGATGCGCGCGAGGCCGGTGTCGCCGCGATCGGGTTGCCGCCGGCGACGACGTTCGCCGGACTCGCCGCGCTCTACCCGACCCTGCTCGAGCATGCGCAGCGCAAGCAGCACGGTGCCTGGTTCACCAGCGACGCGCTCGCGGCACCGACGGTCGCACGCACGCTCGAGCCGCTGCTGCGCGGTGAACGCGCGCCGCTGCGCATCTGCGATCCGGCGGTCGGTGGCGGCACGTTCCTGCTGGCGGCGCTGCGCCAACTCGTCGCGGCCGGCATGCGGCCGCACGACGCCGCAATGTGCCTGTTCGGCGTCGACGTCGACAGCACCGCGGCGGCGCTCGCGGCACTGGCGATCTGGGAGGCCTGCGGTGACGACGCGCCGGATCCGCGCGCGATCGCGGCGCAGGTGCGCGGCGGCGACGGCCTGCTCGACCTGGCCGACGGCACGTTCGACGCGGTGCTGACCAACCCGCCGTGGGAGACGCTGCAGTCGGGGCCGCATGCGCCGGCGCGCGTCGCGCGGCTGCGGCCGCACTTCGAGCACCAGGGCCGCGGCAAGCTCTACACCTACCGCCTGTTCGTCGAACGCGCGCACCGGCTGCTGCGCGACGGCGGGCGCTTCGGGCTGCTGGTGCCGGGGAGCCTGTGGTTCGACCGCGATGCGGAGCCGCTGCGGCGGCTGCTGCTCGACGAATGTCGCTGGGACTGGCTGTTCGGCTTCGAGAACGGCAAGAAGCTGTTCGCGATCGACGGCCGCTACCGCTTCGCGGCGATCGTCGGCAGCAAGGGTGGTGCGACGACGAACGTGCGCGTGGCGTTCGGCCGCAGCGACGCGGGCGAGTGGGCGGCGGCGAGCCCGATGCACACGGTGTACGACCGCGACGCGCTGCGCGAGCTGAGCCCGACGTCGGGCGCATTCGTCGAAGTCGAAGACCACCGCGACCTCGACCTGCTGCGGCGCATGCACGGCAATGCGCGGCCGCTGCTCGGCGAACACGGCGCGTTCACGTGGCGCCAGGGCGACTTCAACATGACGTCGGACCGCGGCGCGTTCGTCGAGTGCGCGGCAGCCGAGGCGAACGGCTACATGCGCGGCCGCGATGGCGTGTGGCGCTGCGCCGGCGAAGGCGACCTGCTGCCGCTCTACCAGGGCGCGATGGTCTACGACCTGCATCCGAATGCCGCGGTGCACGCCGGCGGCACCGGCCACGGCACGCGCTGGGCGGAACCGACGGCACTCGACGACCTGCGACCCGTGTACCTGGTCGCCGCCGAACCGTGGCGCACGACGGCAGCGCAACGACCGCCGGCGCGCCTCGTGCTGCGCGCGCTGTCGAACGCGACCAACGAACGCACCGCGGTGCCGTGCCTGCTGCCCGACGTACCGTGCGGCAACTCGCTCGGTGTGCTGGGACCGCGTGCGCCATCGGCAGTGCCGCTGCGCGAGATGGCCGCCGGCACTGCGGCGCTGGGCTCGCTCGCATTCGACTGGGCGCTGCGGCTGCGGCTCGGCGGCACCAACCTGAACCGCTTCGTGCTGGAAGACTGCGTCGTGCCGCGGCTGGACGATGCGCTCGAACGCGAACTGGCGCAGCTCGCACTGCGGCTGTGCGCCGTGCTGCCGTGGCACGAGTCGCTGTGGCTGCGCGCCGCCACCGAAGGTTGGGCCCCGCGCGAACGTCCCGCCGTGGCCGCCAACGAACGCCGTTCGCTTGCCACGCGCATCGACGTGCTGACCGGCACGGCGTTCGGGCTCACCGCCGCCGACATCGCCTGGATCGTGCGCGGCTGCGACAGCCTGCGCGCGACGAACTCGCACCGCAAGGGCTTCTGGCGCGTCGACCGCACCCTGCCGCCGGCCGAACGGCGTCCCGTGCGGTGGCTGCATGCCGTGCGCTGACGGCGGCGCCCCCCAGCGCTACTTCTTCGCGTCGCGCGCCTGCAGCTCCGCCGTCACGTCGACGTCCCACTCGACCGTCTCGCCGTCGTGGATCGTGCGCGTGATGCGGATCTCGGGCTTGCCCGGTTCGGCGAGGATCGCGGTGTAGGTGTCGGGCGGCACGCTGCCGAACTCGTACCAGCCGGAGTCGTCGACGCTGTCGCGGCTGCCCATCAGGCGCTTCATCACGCTGAGCGTCGACACGCGGCGCACGACCGCCTTGCCGTTGCCATCGAGCAGGCTGATGTTGGCGAGCGGGATGTGCTGCTTGTCGATGTTCGTCGCCCGCACGCGCAGCGTGGCGCCGCGCACCATCGCCAGCTGCACTTCGGTGGCGGCGTCTTCGGCGACGCGCACGTCGCTCTGCTTGCCGGCCTGCAGCGCATCGCCCTCGACGCGCAGGTCGTAGACCCCCGGCGTCAGGCCCGTGATCTCGAACCGCCCGTCGTCGCCGCTGCGGATCGGCCGCGACTGCGCGCCGAGCAGATCGAGCATCGGGTTGCTGGCCGTGCGACGGCGGCTGCTGTTGGTCTCGACGTAGGCGATCTCGGCGCCCGCGACCGGATTGCCGGAACCGTCGATGACGTTGCCGGTGATGCGGCCCGCGAGCGGCACCGTGACCTGCAGGCCTTCGACGTCGGTGGCACCATCGACCTGCAGGCCGTCGAGCACCGCTTCGCCGTGTGCCTGGTCCTGCTGCCCGCCGCGCCGTCCGCGGCCGCCGATGCGACTGCCGGCAGTCAACCGATAGGTGCCCGCCGCGACCGAGCGGATCGTGAACTCACCCTCGGCATTGGTGCGCGCCTGGCCGAGCCCGTTCTGCGCGATCAGCCCGATCAGGCCATCCGCCGAGCCCAGCGAGCCCTGGTCGCTGCCCAGCGTGACCGCCAGGTTCGCGACCGGCTGGCCGCGCGTGTCCTGCACGCGACCGCGGATCGTGCTGGTCGGCAACGACAGGTCGAACAGGTAGTCGCGCGTTTCACCGGGCACGTCGACCTCGAACGTCGTCTGCACCGGCTGGCCCTGGAAGCGACTGACCTGCATCACGTAACTGCCCGGCTTGATGCCGACCAGTTCGTAGCGACCGTCCATGGAGGCGGCGTTGGCACGCACGCCCATGCCGAGGATGCCGTCCCGATCACTGCCGAGCAGCGTCACCAGCGCGCGCGGCACCGGCGCCCCGTTCTCGCGCACGATGCCGTGCACGCGCACGCCGTCCTCGCTGTCGTCCTGCACGTCGAGCCGCGAGAACTTGCCTTGCCGCACGGTCACCGTCTTCAGCCGCATGTTGCTCATCAGCTCGAGCGGGATGTTGTCGGCGCGTTCGTCGAGTCGCGACTTGAACACCACGTACTGGCCCGGCGGCAGACCGTCGATGCGGTAGAAGCCGCCCTTGTCGGTCGTGCTGCTGCGCATCGACCCGGCCTGGAGGCTGAACGCGACCATCAGTGCGTCGGCGAGCGGCCGCATGCCGAAGCCGGTCACGGTGCCTTCGACACCACCGCCCGCGTCGATCTTGATCTCGACCGGCGGGGTCGGCACGGAGACCTTGACCTCGACGTCGGTCGCCGAGGACTTCGCGAGGTCGGGGTGGCGCGCGGTGAAGCGATAACTGCCGGCCTCGAGCGACGCGATCAGGAACTCGCCCTTGCTGTCGGTGATCGCGCTGCGCCGATTGGTCGCCGACGACAGCGCCAGGAAGTCGAAGTCCTCCGGGTCGATCTGGAAGTTGAACGGGCCCCGCCGGTCCTTGCCTTCGCGCGCCTTGTAGGCGGTGACCTGCGCGTCGCTGACCGGCTTGCCCGTGTCGTCGATCACGCGGCCGGCGACCGGCTGACCCGGCTCGACCTTGAACACCAGTTCGTCGCTGGTCTGGCCAGGCTGCAGGTCGACCTCCTGGTTGACGGCGTCGAGATAGCCATCGGCCCGCACGCGAACACGCACACGGCCCGGCGGGATGCCGCGCAGCTCGAACGTGCCGTCGGCGGCCTGGATCTCGCGCCAGTTGCCGTCCATGCCGTTCATGCCGCGGTCCATCATCGTCTGGCCCTCGGGCATCTGGACCGTGCGCTCGCGCATGCCGCGGCCACCGAAGCGCGGGCCCTGGTCGTCGCCGTTCCAGCTGGCGCCGCTGTTGCCGTCGGGCTTCGCCGGCTTGCCGTCGGCGCTCGCCTCGGCGACCGCCGGGATGTCGGTCGTGCGCGTGTCGACGCGGAAGCGGGTCAGTGGCACATCGCCGAGCAGCACCTTGCCGCGCACGACGGAGCCGCGCTGGACCTCGACCACGAGGTCGGGTTCGTCGAGCTTGACGCCGAACCGCGTCGCGGTCGTGTAGCCGACCTTGCTCGCCTGCACGATCAGCCGTTCGCCGGTCAGGCCCTTCGCCGTGAACGTGCCGTCCGCGCCGGTCTTCGTCTCGACGCGGCGGATCTTCAGCATCATCTTCAGGAACTGCGGATCGTTCGGCCGCTCGAACGGGCGCAGCTCGACCGCGGCGCCGGCCACCGGCTGCTTCTGGTCGTCGACGACGCGACCGCGCACCAGCGCACCCTCGCTGAGCTGCAGCACGAGATCCTCGTAGCGGCCGCCGTCGACGACCGCGAGTTCCTCGATGTTGCTCGGCGCCTGGTCGTTCGCCGCGGCGACGAACGCGACGCGGCCGGCGGCGACGTGTTCGGTGCGGAAGTGGCCCTCGGCGTCGGTCACGATCGGCGTCTGCCGGCCGTCGGCCGAGAACAGCACGCGGCTGATGTCGAGGTAGACCATCGCCACGTTGGCGCCCACGACCGGCTTGCTGTCGGCGTCGATCACGTGGCCGGCGACCAGCGCGCCTTCGTGGCAGCGCAGCGTCACCTCGGTCACCTGGGCCACGCGCACGTCGACGCCGTGCACTTCCTCGAGCGACATCTGCTCCGCCACTGCGGTCGCCGTGTAGCCCTGCCCCGCCGGCACTCCCGGCATGTCGAAGCGCCCGCTCTTGTCGGTCACGGTCTCGAGCCAGCGGTACTGCCGGTCGGTGATCTGGCCGAGGAACGAGTTCAGGCCCGGCCGCAGGCTGACGTGCGCGCCCGCCGACGGGGCGCCATCGGGGCCGAGCACGATGCCGCGCACGCGGCCACCCGGCGACGCGCGCAGTTCGATGCCGCCCTTGATCTCACCATTCGCGAGCCGCGCGGTGCCTGGCGTGCGCACGAACCACGCGTCGCTGCGGCCATCGAGGAACACGCGCCCGGCCGGCAGCCCGGTGATCTCGAACGTTCCGTCCGGGTTGCTGACCGTGCGGCCGAGTTCGCGCCGCACCGCGCGCGTCTCGACGTACATGCCCTGCTGCATCAGTCCGCGAAAGCGCGCCACCAGCGGTTCGATCGACGGCTGGTCCTGGATCGCCAGCACCTCGATGCCGCCCAGCGGCTGACCGTTCGCCGCGTCGAGCACGATGCCGCGCACGCCGGTCTCGGCGAAACCGGCAGAGACCTGTTCGCGGCTGCCGTCGGCGGCCGTCGCGGGCGTGATCTCGGCGCTCGCGGCGAGGTTGCCCGCGGCCGGCTGGCTGCCGTCGTGGCCCGCGTTCTCGTGCCCTGTGCCCGGCGGCAGTGGCGCCGTTTCGCCGCTGGCGAACCACCAGATCAGGCCGGCGGCGAGGGCGAACAGGACGACGGTGGCGGTGGCGGTGGCGCGATTCTGCATGGGGGCGGGCGGGCTGCGGCGGGCGAGCGGGGAGGTTGGCGGCAGGTGGACGAACGGGGACGGCGCCTGTCGGGGTTCGGTCACGATACTGGCCCGGATGCGGCCGCAGCGGTCGGCGTCACCGCGGCTGCAGCGCGACGAGGCACGCCGTGGCTCACTGCGGCCTGAGTTGCAGGTACACGTCCTGGCCCGCGACGACCTCGGCGACCGTGCCGAGCAATGCGCCGTGCTCTTCGGCGGACGCCTGCAGCATGCCGCGGAAGTCCGGGCCGACGTCGAACCAGAACCAGCCACCCTCGTCACTGCGGGTCTCGGCCACCGGTTTGCCGTCCAGGTCCGAGATCCAGACGTGGCCCGCGAGCGGTCGGCCGGCGAGACCGGACAGGTGGCCGGCGACGCCCCGGCGCGTCAGCACGACATCGTCGCGCCGTTCGCCGTTCGCCGTTCGCCACGTGCACTCGAGCACGCACGGCAGCTGCATGGTTCAGATCTTGATCATCCACCTCATGAATGATTATCATTCACGTCGTGAATAACTTCCCAAGGCTCGTCGGTACGGCCCTGCGCGAACGGCTCCGGGTCATGCCAGCGGTCGTCGTGACCGGAGCGCGCCAGACGGGCAAGAGCACCCTGGTCGAACATCTGGTCACGGGGCGACGCCACTACCGGTCGCTGGACGACATCGACGTGCTCGACGCCGCGCGTCGCAATCCCGAAGTGCTCGTCGACGACGACGAGCCGGTGACACTCGACGAGGTGCAGCGCGAGCCCCGGCTGCTGCTGGCCGTCAAGCGCGCCATCGACCGCGACCGCACACCCGGACGCTTTCTGCTCACCGGCTCCGCCAACCTGCTGTTGATGCAGAAGGTCGCCGAGTCGTTGGCCGGCCGCGCCAGCTACCTGACCCTCTGGCCGATGACGCGACGCGAGCAGCAAGGCCTGGGGCGCTGCGGATCCTGGGAGGAACTGCTGGCCGCTCCCGACAAGCAATGGCGCGACGTGCTGGCGGCGAATCCGGACGAGCCAGCGGACTGGCGCGCCCAGGCTCGCCGCGGCGGCTATCCCACTCCCGCGGTGGCGATGCGGACGCAGCCGGAACGGGCCATCTGGTTCGACGGCTACATCCGCACCTACCTCGAACGGGACCTGCAGGAGCTGGCGGCGATCAGCTCGCTGCCGGACTTCCGCCGGCTGATGCGGGCGGCCAGTCTCCGGCTCGGACAGCTGCTGAATCAGACCGAGCTCGGCCGCGACGTGGCCTTGCCGCAGCCCACCGTGCACCGATGGCTCAACCTGCTGGAGACCTCCTACCAACTGGTGCGACTGCCGGCCTACGCCGTGAACCGCACCAAGCGCCTGATCAAGTCGCCGAAGCTCTACTGGAGCGACACCGGGGTCGCGATGCACCTCGCGGAGGCAACCGAGACCGTCGGCGCACACCTCGAGAACCTCGTGCTGCAGGACCTGCTCGCCTGGCGCGATGCGCGCCTCGAACGCGCCGAACTCTGCTACTGGCGCACCGCGAGTGGCGAAGAAGTGGACCTCGTGATCGAGACCGGCGGCAGCCTGTTGCCGATCGAGGTCAAGGCCAGCGCGCGACCGCGGCTCGCGGATGCCGTGCACCTGCGGAGCTTCCGGCAGGAGTACGGCAAGCGCGCGCGGGCGGGGCTGCTGGTCCACACCGGCAGCACCCTCGAGTGGCTCGCCCCGGACGTACTCGCGGTGCCGTGGTGGCGCCTGTTCTGACGCGAACCGACACCTCGGGTCACCCGGCCGCGACGACAGGCAGTTCGAGCGCGAACACCGTCTCCCCCGCCTGCGACCGCAGAAGCCGGATCGTGCCGCTGTGCGCTTCGACCAGGCGCCGGCAGATCGCGAGCCCGAGGCCGGTGCCCGACGACTTGGTGGTGAAGTAGGGCTCGAACAGGTGTTGGCGCGCGGCG
The DNA here is from genome assembly GCA_044230075.1 of Planctomycetota bacterium. Taxonomy (GTDB): domain Bacteria; phylum Planctomycetota; class UBA1135; order UBA1135; family UBA2386; genus JAEUHS01. The sequence goes on from JBGARS010000033.1 coordinate 34,693, forward strand.
TCGGGCACACCGGGGCCGCCGTCGGTCACCTCGACGACCGCGCGGTCGCCGGCGATGCGCGACGCCAGCTGCACGGTGACGCCGGCGGGCGCGGCTTCGAGCGCGTTCTGCACCAGGTTCACGAACACGCGCGCCATCGTGTTGCTGTCGAGCGCGACCTGCGCGGTGCCGGCCCCCGCCGCGAACTGCAGCTCGACCGGCTTGCCGGCGAACAGGCCCGCGCACTGGTCGCGCAGCTCCGTGAGCCAGTCGTCGAGCCGCACCGGTGTGCGCTGCGCCGGCGCGATGCCGGCGAAGGCGCGGAAGTCGCCGGCGATGCGATCGAGCGCCTGGGTCTGTTCGAGCACGGTGCGCGCGAGGCGGTCGGCGACGGCTTCGGCGCGCGGGTCGCCGTCGGCGCGCGCGCGCTGCAGCAACTGCGCCGCCATGCGCATCGGCTGCAGCGGGTTCTTGACCTCGTGCGCGACCTGGCGCGCCATCTCGGCCCACGCCTCCTCACGCTTCAGCGCCACCAGCTTCTCGCGGCCCTGCAGCAGTTCGCTGGCCATCTGGTTGAACGCGCCCGCGAGTTCGCCGAGTTCGGGGCCGCCGCGCGCCGGCACCGACACCGCGAGGTCGCCGCTGGCCACGCGCCGCGTCGCCGCGACCAGCGCCCGCACCGGTGCGACGATCGCGCGCGAGGCGACCAGCGACCAGAACACCAGCACCGCCAGCGTCACCAGGATCGCGAACAGCAGCACCTGCTCGAACGCGTCGCTGGCCGCGAACAGCTCGGCCTCGGGCACCAGCACCGCGACGACGAAGTCGCGCGCGCCGTCGAGACCGCACGGCGCGAAGCCGACGCGCCACGCGGCGCCGTCGCGGCGGAACGCGCCGCGGCCAATGGCCGGTGCATTCGCCACCTGCTGCTCGAGGGCACGCGGCTCCAGCGGCAGCCCGTACTGGGCGCGGTCGGTGTGCGCGAGCACGGTGCCGTCGCGGCCGGCGAGCAGCACCTGCGCCGAAGGCAGGTTCGCCCGCGAGGCCAGCACGTCGCGCGCCTGGTCGAGCACGAGCTGCACTTCGCTCCAACGCAGCAGCGCGAACAGCACACCCGGCGGCCCGCTCGGCCGCGGCACGTCGACGACGAGGCCGAGGTGATGGCTGCCGGGGTCCATCGAGCGGTAGTCGAGGCCGCGGTAGAGGTACGGCGAACGCCCCCACGGCAGGAACTGCACGCCGCGTTCCAGCTGCGCGCGCTGGAACCACTCGGTGCCTTCGACCGACGCCGGGATCAGCGCCGCGCGGCGACGGTGCGCGCTCGGATCGAGCCGCTGCCCGTCCTGCCAGTAGACGACCTTGCCGTGCGCATCGGCGAGCATCAGCAGGTCGAGGTAGTTGTCGAGCAGGTCGGGCACCAGTTCGACCTGCTCCTCGAACGCCGCCATCTCGGCCGGGCTGTCGAGCGCGCGCCGCGCGATCTCGCGCACGATCGCGCAGGCCTGGTCGGTGCGCTGCAGCTGCGCGTCGATCTTCTGCGCGTGGTCGGCCGCGAGCTGCGGCAGGAACACCCGCACGACCTGCTCGTCGATCTGCTCGCGCATGCTGCGCAGCGAGAACCAGCCGTAGAGCAACAGCGGCAGCACGGCCGACACCACGAGGGTGATCAGGAACCGGCTGGCCAGCGAGATCTTCGGCACGCGGCGATTATGCCGGTCGCACGATGCGTTGCGTTCTCGCGAGTCGAACTGGTTCGCGGCCGGTTGGTTGTCCGCGGGTCCCGGGTTCCTATCGTGGCCCCCGCGGACATGCTTCCATGACGGCATCGAGATCGAAACCGCACCGTGCCCGGCGCCTGATCGTGCGCCTGGTCGTGTTCGTGCTGGTGCTGCCGGCGCTGGCACTCGCGGCAACAGAGCTCGCCGCACGCGCGTTCTGGGTCGATCAGTACGAACTGCCGAACGGGCGCACGACCGTGACCGTGCTGGGGCAGCCGAAGCCGACGCGCATGCACCCGCCGCGCCTGGCCATGACGATGCGAGCGGACGGCATCTACCAGGGTGGCGGCGCGGTGCGCTTTGCCACCGACTCCCGCGGCGCGCTGGTGGGCGACGACGCGCGCGCAGCGACCGGCCGCGAACACCCCGTCTGGCTGGCGCTCGGCGGCAGCACGACCGAATGCGCCCTGGTGCCGGCAGGGCAGCGGTGGCCGGACCTGCTCGACCCGCCGGCCATCAACTTCGGTGTCAGCGGCAACACGTGCATGCACAGCCTGCGCAATCTGGTCCACCTGCTGCCGCTCGGGCCCGAGCGCGTCTACGTGCTGCACGCCTACAACGACCTGCTGGCCTTCACTCGCCAGGGCGAACGCTTGGACCTCGCTGGCTACGAGGGTGGGGCGCTCGATCTCTACGCGTCGGAACGGCCGCACGGCTGGCTCACCGGCAGTCACCTCGGCCACCTCGTGACCTACCTGGGCCGGGAGTGGGCCGGCCGCTACTACCTCGCCCACTACCAGGCCTTCGTGGCCGCGCAGACCAGGCAACCGTGGCTCGACGACGCCGGCTTCGAGCACCTGTTGGCGATCTTGCCGGGCACGTTGCTGCAGCAGCGCAGCAAGGTGTTCGCGGCGATGGCGCAGCTGTGTGCGGCGGCGGGAGCCGAACTCGTGCTGCTGACGCAGCCCCACAGCTATGCGTCGGCGGGTCTCGCCGGGCCCGATCTGCGCACGAGCCTCGTCTGGCAGGAACACAAGCTCCGCTTCGAGCAGTGCGCGCAGCTGCTGCAGGCGGTCAACGACCACACGCGCGAGGTCGGTCGCCAGCTCGGCCTGACCGTGATCGACGTCGCCGGCGCGTTCGCGGAACGTGAAGCGGCACCGCTGTTCTACGACCAGGTGCACTACACGCCCGCGGGCTGCCGTGTGCTGGCAGACCTGCTGCGGTAGCGGACCGTCAGTCCTGCTTGGCGTCGCCGCCGATCGCCTGCTTCACCCGCGCGATGCGCGCCTCGCCGTCCTTCCAGCCCGGATAGAACTGTATAGCCGTCTCGTAGTGCAGCAGCGCGCCAGGCAGGTCGCCGGCCTGCTCCGCCGCCTCGGCCGCCGCCCATTCGGTGGTCGCGGTGGTGACGTCCAGCCGCAGGCCGTCGACGCGCGCACCTTCGTCGGAGAAGCCTTCGGGCCACTCCTTGGCCAGCGCCTCGAACGCGGCCAACGCCTCGCTCTTCTTGCCGAGGATCTCGAGGTCGCGCGCCTCCTGATAGCGCGCTTCGCCTTCGAGCCGGCGCGTCTGGATCATCAGTTCGCTGATGCCGCCGCGCAGCTGCACCGACAACTCGAACGCCTTGGCGAGGTGTTCGCGGGCCAGATCGAACTGACCGCTGCGCATCGACATCTGCGCCCGCTCCATCAGGATCGCCGCCTCGACTTCGCGTTCGACCTGGGCGATCTCGGCGTCGAGGCCGGGCAACGTCGGGTCGCGACGGCGCGCCGCCTTGAACTCGATCAGCGCGGCGCCGAACTGCTCCTTCGCCGCGCATTCGCGGCCGCGCTCCTGACCGGCCAACGCGATCTCGTGCTGCGCCCGCTCGTTGATCTTCTCGGCGTCCTTGCGATCGGGCTCGTTGCTGAGCGCGATCTCGGCGTGCCAGCGCACCTCGACGAAGCGGAACTCCGGCAGCTTGCGCACCGCCTCCAGGAACTGGCTCTGCGCGCGCGCCGACAGCCGCGCCAGCGATACCCGCACCTTCTCGGAGCCTTCGATCGCCGGCTGGAAGCCCGGCAGCAGCGCCTCGGCCCGCAGGTAGCTGGCCAGCGCGTGCTCGAGGTCCTTGCGCAGCATGTTCTCGTCGCCGAGCTGCACCGCCTGCATCGCCATCTTGTAGGTGGCCCGTTCGCGCAACTTGCCGATCTCGGGGTAGTCCGGCGCGAGCCCCGCCAGGGTGTCCAGGTCGGCCAGCGCCGCCTCTTCCTGCTCGGCGAAGATGTGCCCGCGGGCCGTCTCCAGCAGGTGCTTCAGGTAGGCCGCGTGATGGGCAGCTTCGAGCTCCGCCGCCGGCGTGTCACCGGCCTGCAGCTCGGCGGCCCGGGCTTCGTCGAGCACCCGGAACGCGGCCTCGTACTCGCCCACCTTGGCGAGTCGCTGGCTGCGTTCGATCGCGGAATGGGTGCCGCAGGCGGACAGCAGCAGCAGGCCGGACAGGAGCAGTCGGTGCATCGGCATCGGAATCGGGCGGTAGCCAACCGGTCGCGGAACGGCCACGTTGGCCGGCCGCCTCGGACGGCCGGGCGGCGCGCATCTTCCCTGCCATGCCGGCGATGTCCACAGCTTCGACCCCGCCTCCCGCCTCGGCGACCGAAGTGCCCGGGCCAAACCGGTCGCGACCCCACGCCGAGCAACCGGGCTCAATCCGGGACCCCCGAACGGTCGATGACATGGGCCATGGACGCCCCGGGCGACATCTCCGACGAGTTCGACGACGATTCGCTGCGCGCGTCGATCGAGAAGGCCGACCAGCAGGGCCAGTGGCGCGACAGCGCCGCGGGCTTCGCCGATCCGCGGCTCGAGACGATCAAGAAGCGGCTCAGCGAACCGGAGCGTGCCAACTACACGGAACGGCGGCTGCGCGACCTGCAGGAACGGGCCGCGGCGAAGGCCGCCGCCGAGGCCGTGCCGCCGGAGCCGACGGTGTTCGGCGATCCGTTCGCCGGCGACTGGCGCGAGACGGTCGTCGCCCCGCGCGTCAGCCCGGACGACGAACCGCCGCCGCCGTCCGGCCCGGTCACGGTGATCCCGGAACCGAGCTACCTGGTGGCCGACCAATCGGCGCACCCCGTGCTGTCGCACCTGCGACCGTTCCTGGTGGGCCTGTGGGTGTTCGTGCCGATCGGCATCCTGCAGGCACTGCTGGGTGGCTGGCAGTACGAGATCCTGCTGCGCACGCTGGCCGCCAGCGGGCTCGCCGGCTTCGCCTGGGAGAAGCTCGACGTCGATCGCTTCCGTGCCGGCATCGTCGGCGTCGCAGTGCACCTGCTGACGTTCTTCGTCACCGCCTCGGTCTGGGATGCCTACAGCCTGATCGGCAACTCGGCCGGGTTCGTGATCGCGATGGTCGGCTCGATCGTCGTCGGCAGTCTGCGCGAATCGCGCAAGCTGCTCGCCGATCGAAGGAACTGAGACCGCCCCGCTCAGGCCTTGCTGATGAACGCCTCGAGGTCCGCCTTCAGCCCGTCCAAGCCGTAGTCCGTCACCGTGATGCAGCGGTAGATGATGCGCTCCAGCTCTTCGGGCGTCTTCGGGTTCAGCACGTTCGGCGGGCTGTAGCTGAAGAAGTAGCTCAGCGACAAGCGCTGCGTCTCGCCGCCGCTCTGCCGGCCGGCGTACTCCCACGGCACCTCGTCGAACGGCAGCGTGCCGGTCAGGATCTCGTAGATCATGATGCCGATCGCCATCACGTCCGCCTTGCTGTCGGTCAGCAGCAGCGGGTTGTAGTGCGGCGTCGTCGTCACGATGCTGCGACCGGGCACGCGCATCGCAGGGTCGAACACCACCACCTTGCCGCTCGGCTTGACGATCACGTTCTCGGGCTTCAGGTCGCCGTGGTAGTCCAGCGTGCCCGCGTCGCGCATCGCGATCAGCGAACGCGTGATCGCGAGGAACCAGTTCAGGTGGATGCCTTCGAGGCTGCGGATCTTCTCGCGCAGCGTCTTGCCGCGCACGTACTCGAGCACCAGCACCGGGTTGTTGTCGACCACCAGCCGGTCGTGCACCGCGACCATGTTCTCGTGCTGGCAGGCCGCGAGCAGATCGCCCTCGGCGCGCAGCATCGCGTGCACTTCGCGTTCGTCGAACAGGTCGATGCGCACGCCGCCCGGCTCGAAGAACACCGCCTCCGCCGGCAGCTCGTCGGGGCTGATGCCCTCCGGCGTGCGCCGCGACGTGACCTCGAGCAGCCGCGTCACCTGGCGGCCGCCGCCCGCCGAGGCGCCGACCTTCAAGGCGACCTTGCTGCCCGTTTCCTCGTGCTGCGCCAGGAACACGGAGGCAAAGCCGCCGCGCCCCAGGAAACGGGTGATCCGGTAGCCTTGGACCACCTCACCGACCGCGAGTTTCATCATCCGCTGTGTGTCCCGGTTGCATGCGGAAGGAGGTCTCCGTCCGCGAAGGGCTTTTCGGTATCCCCTTTTCGCAAGTTGAGTTAGGACTGCGGAGGCCGCTCTTGGGACGGTGCTACCGGACGTTCGGGGTCAGCGGATCGTGAAGGTCTCGAACGTGCTGCGCGCAGTCGTGTGCGCCGCGGTCGCCTCGACATACCAGTGGAAGGTGCCGGCGCCGGCGAACAGTTCGGCGAGGCGGGGCGTCACCGGGCAACGGTCGCCGCCGATGCCATCGACGCGCGCGATCTCGGCGTAGGAGGCGTCACAGAGCACCAGCGAATGCGTCCCGGTTGCGGCCTCACCCCGCCAGACGAAATGCTCCACCGGCGCCGTCACGTCGCCGGCCGGCGAGACGAGCTGCAACGGCAGCAGCCCAGGGCCTGTTCGAGCCGATGAGGACACTGCAACATGCCGTGGTATCGGAACCTCAGGATGCAACGCCGCCACGCACGCCATGCCGGCCACACCGAGCAGCAGCATGCCGAGCAGTCGCGGCCACGCCGGCTGGCGGCGCTGCGCGCGCAGCTGCCGCACCTGGAGCGACACCGCGGGCGCCGTGATGCGCCACGGCCGCCGCAGCTCACGCCCATCGGCGCCCACGACACGCGGCACGCTCGCGCCACCGCGCGCGGAGCGATGCGCCGCGAACAACGCCCACCTCGACATGACTCCATGATCGGCACAGCCCGCCCTTCGCAGCAGCGGTTTCCGTTCGCGATCCCGTGCCTGCTCACCGCCGTCGCCTGCAGCAGTGGCGGCGGCGGCAGCTCGGACCTGTCCCCGACGATGCTGACCGCTGCGTTCGTCGGCGCGGGCAGCACACCGGTCGCCGGCGATACGCTGGTGCTGACCTTCTCGAAGGACGTCAGCCTCGTGAGCGGCGCGCTGTTCGACGATGCCGACGTGATGCTGTCGGGGAACGCGACACTCGGCAGCGTCAGCACGGCACCGTCCCAGATCGGGGCGCGCACGATCTCGGTGACCCTCGGCGCCGGCGTGGCGTTCACGCCGGGCACGACCACGATCGCGTTCGGACCCGCCGATGACGCGGTGCGCGACAGCGTCGGCCTGTTCGGCAGCGGCGGCACGCCGATCCCGATCGGCACCAGCGATGGGTCGGCACCGACCCTGAGCAATCTGACCATCGCCGCCATCGACGGCGCCCTGAACGGCACCGGCAACGCCGGCGGCACGCTGCAGGTGCCGGCGAACGGCTGGACGATCGACCTCACGTTCTCGGACAACGGCGCGATCGACAACGCGCGCACGCTGATCACGGCCAGCGTGCCGGTCGGCACCGGCGTGGGCACACAGACGGCCGGCGCCAACCTGCTGCCGTTCCTCACCGCGGTGACGGCGACCAACACCGGCGCCAGCTACCGCGTGCCGTCGACGACGACGTTTCCGGATGGACCGCTGACCCTGGGTTGCGTGGTCGTCGACGCCTCCGGCCTGGCGTCGAACGCGGCCACGTTCGCCGCTTCGGTGCGCGCGTTCACGACCGCGCTGCAGCCGTTCGAGACCACGCCGAACCCGCAGCAGGTGTGGTTCCTCGACTTCTCGCGCGATGTCGAGTCGTTCACGACCAGCTCGATCCAGAACGGCGTGTCGGTCGACGTGACCGCCGGCGCCAGCGGCCGCAGCGATTTCGAAGACATCCTGCACGTGCTCGGGCTCAACGCGGCGGTGCCGATCCCCAACGTGCAGAACGGCCAGGACAGCAACCAGGTCGCGATCGCGCGCTTCCAGCAGGCGATGCTGACCGAACTGGCGGCGCTCTACAGCGGCACCAACGTGCTCTTCACGACCACGCAACCGGGCGGCAGCTTCGGCAACCAGTCGAGCGTGCCCTACGACCAGCTCGGCTTCTCGCGCATCAGCATCGCCGGCTCGTCGGTGACCGCGGGCGTGCTCGGCATCGCCATCTTCGACCCGTCGAACGCCACCCAGAACGACGACACGCGCACCGACTTCCAGGGCGAACGCCTCGGCGTGTTCCTGCACACGATCGCCGATTCCGGCATGGGGCCGCCCTCGTCGAGCGCGTTCCGCCTGACCTTCGGCCCACTCGCACCCGCGCTCAGCGGCATCGCGATCGGCAACGACGCGCAGGACGGGGCCCGCCTGACCGGCATGCTCAACGACAGCCGCAGAAACCAGATCGACACCGCGATCGACGACCTCGCGCGCTTCGCCGCGGTCATCGCCGCCCACGAATGCGGCCACTCGATGGGACTGGTGCGCGACGGCGCGATGCCGAACGGCCTCTACGGCGGTGACGCAACCAACTTCCCCGGCTCGACCACCGGCCACATCCGCACGCCGCTGCTGTTCCCGGCCGGCGCCACGAACGTGATGAGCCCGGCCCTCTCCTACAGCGCCGCGATCCACCCGCAGACGGCGTTCAACCGCCTCAACCTGGCCTACCTGCGCGAGCAGGTCTTCTACGGCAACTGATCATGCGCACCGTCCTCACACTGCTCTCCTCCTTCTGCCTCGTGACGGCCGCGACCGCGCAGGACCTGCGCCGCGGGCTCGTCGATGCCGATGCCGTCGTCGTCGCGCGCGGGGTGATGCGCACCGAACACAGCGACGAACTCGTGCTGCACCGCCTGCAGGTCGTGCGCAACGTGCGCGGCGCCGGTGAACACGCGACCGTGACCGTGCTGGAGTTCCCGCAGTTGGCGCTGCACCAGCGGCCGACGCCACGCCAGTCGCGCCTCTACTGCCTGCAGGATGCGAGCGAGCAGGCGGCCCGGCTCGAACTGCCGGCCAGTGAAGGACCGTTCTACAAGATGGTCGGTTGGGCCGGCAGCAACCCGCTGATCGGCGCCGACATCGACGCCGACCCCACGTTCCGCTTCGCCGCGCTGCTGGCGGCGGGCGAAGCCGGTGCGGCGCCGACCGACACCGCCGCGGCGCTGTGCAACATGGCGCTGCAAGGTGCCACGAGCGTGCGCACCGAGGCGGCACGCTTCCTGACCGAGCGCGGCGACCTGCGCAGCAAACTGACCGGCGTGCAGTGGAGTCAGCTGGTGTCGCGCGCGACCGGCGAGATCGACGACGTGCCGCACAAGATCGCGTTGGCGGAGCTGTGCGCGGAGCAACGCCTCGATGGCCTGGTCGACGCGTTGGCGCTGTCACTGGGGCCGGTCCAGGATCCCGAGTACGCGCGCTGCGTCGGCCGCATCGGCAAGCTGCTGCTCGGCGAGGGCGCCACGGACCGGCTCGAGCAACGGTTGCAGATGGCCGGCCAACCGCAGGATCGTGCAGCGCTGCTGCTGGCGATCGGTGCCACGAACACCCAGAGCGCGCTCGATGCGTTGCTCCGCATGGACAGCGCCGGCAAGGACCCGGCCGTCGAAGCCGCGCTGCGCGAACACCGTTCGCCGCAGGCCAAGGAAGCGGTGGCGCGGCGGCGCCAGTAGGGGTTCCGGTCGCGCGGCTCCCAGAGGCCAAGGACACCTGGGCGAGCCAGTGGGAAGGGAAAGGCGCGCGGTCGGCAGGCCCGAGACGAGGCGGGCATGAGACGCTTTGGAGGAGAGACTAGGCGTGCAAAACCTGGCTCGACCGCGCCCCGATTCGACGAACGCGCCGGCGCACAGGTTCCGTTCTCTTTCCCCGCGCCGCGCTACGCGGGCTACTTCTTCAGCCGCTCGATCACCCGCAGGGCGTAGCCGCGTTCGAACAACACCTCGCGCGCCTGCAGGTCGGTGACGATGCGCGCCAACCGCACGCCGTTGCCATGCCAGCGCTTCTCGTTGGCATCGTCGCCAGGGTTGCCGAGATACAGCGCCGGACTGCCTTGCAGCGTCCACTCGACCAGCGGCCGTGGGCTCTCGCCGGCGAACAGCGACAACCTCGGCGCCATCGGACCTTCGAGCTGCAGCTCGAGTTCGTAGCCGCCGCGCAACAGCCAGCGCAGCGTGTTCTTGTCGGCGCGGGAGAGGGACGCGCCGGCGGGGAAGATCGCATCGCCGCGGTCGGCGATGCCCGCCACCGCGGTGACCAGGCGGCGCACCGCCGGATCCGGCTGCCGGTGCTGCTGCTGCACGAGCGCCAGCGACTGCAGCAGCGGGGCGGTGAGCACGACGAGCCGTTCGGGCGGTGCCTCTGCGGCACGATCGGCCGCCACCAACACCCGATCGAGCACGACCATCGGCCCGAGCGCGACCGCGCGGTAGAGATCGCCGCCGTCGCCACAGCAGCAGAAGCGCAGGCCCGCCCAGAAGCTCGGCCGCTCGATCCAGGTGTTCGCCTCGCCGCGGCGCCATGGCTGCAGCACGCGCTCGCCATCGACGACCTGCACGTCGCGCAGCCGTTCGCGGCTGCCCTGCGACAGGGTGATGCGCACGGCGGTGCCGTCGCCGAGGCGCAGTTCGAGGCCCGCCGGAAACGGGCCCGCGACCTCACCGGAGCGCAGGTGCACGTGGCCGTCCGGTGCCACCAGCAGTTCGCGCCCGGACGGGAACGTCAGCTTGACGCCGACCGACTGGCACTCGATGCGCGCGCCGCCGGCGGTCGTGCAGCCGTCCTTGCTCCAGTGCAGCGCGCGCGGTTCGGCCGTGTCGAAGCCACCGCTGCCGAGTCCGAACTCGGCCAGCGGCACGGGATCGGCCGATGCAGCCAGCACCACCTGGGCATGCAGCACCGGCGCCTGCGGCACCTTCTGCGCCGGCGGAGCCTGGGGCGCGAGCAGAGAGAGCACACATGCCGATGCCAGGATTCCCATGACATCGGTGCTATCGGCTCCGGGGCGGCGGCCTGGTGAGCCCAGCCGGGAAAACTCAGTCCGCCGGCGCCTTGTCGACGGCGACGCCCAGTTGCTGGGCCAGCGCACCGAGGAACGCGCCCACGTCGGTGACGATGCCGATGCTCTGCGCCGAGCCGCGGTCGCTGAGCTTGCCGACCACCGCCGGGTGGATGTCGACGCAGACGGTCAGGACCTCGGCCGGGACCATGTTGCCGGTGCCGATGCCGTGCAGCATCGAACTGAGGATCACCACCAGGCCCGCGTTCTCGACGATCTTGCCGTAGGCGTCCTGCGCCTTGACCAGGTCCATCTCGGTGTCGGGCAGCGGGCCGTCGTCGCGGATCGAACCGGCGAGGCTGAACGGCACCTTCGCCTTCACGCATGCGTGCATGACGCCGGCCTTGACGATGCCCTGCTGCACCGCGTTGCCGATGCTGCCGGCGCGGCGGATGGTATTGATCGCCCGCATGTGGTGCATGTGGCCGTGCACCGCCGGGCGGCCGGTCGCGACCTCGATGCCGAGGCTGGTGCCGAACATCGCGGCCTCGATGTCGTGCACGGCCAGCGCGTTGCCGCTGAGCAGGCCATCGACGAGACCCGCGCGTAGGATCGCCGCGAGCACCGGCGCGGCGCCGACGTGCACGACCACCGGACCGGCGACCAGCACGACCTTCCTGCCGTCCTTCCGCACACGCTGCCATTCGCGCACGACCTCGGCGACCTGCGCGGCGAGCTGGCGTTCGGAGCTGGCGCCACCCTGCATGAAGCCGAAGCGGCCGCCTTCCTGCTGCAGCTTGCGCGACGTGTGCGGCGTCACGCGGATGCCGGTGAAGCCGACCACGCAGCGCTGGCCCAGCTGCAGGTCGCGTAGCTTCACGCAACGGAACGCGCCGTCTTCGAACACCAGCACCGCGTCCATTCTCTGCCCCAGCACTGGCACCCATTCGCCGTCGAGCCGCACTTCGGTCGCGAGGTTCGTCGACGAATAGAAGCCCTCGGGAGCGGTACCCGCGATGTCGACCGGTGCGAGCACCGCGTCCTGGGTCTCGGTCTCGCTGAGCCCGAGCGACATCAGGTCGGCCCGCACGCGTTCGAAGGCATCGGCGTCCGGCGCCGTGACCTCGAGTTCGAGCTGGCTCTCGTCACCGCGGTGCGTGCCGATGTCGAGCCGCACGACGCGGTAGGTCGCGCCCGCCGCCTGCACCGCTTCGAGCGCGTCGGACATCAGGCCCGAGTCGATCAGGTGCCCCTTGGCCTGGAAGGTGGCGATGATCGGCTGCTTCGACTTGCGCGCTTTGCTCGGCTTGCTCACGCCGGCGAAGGTAGCCGGGGAGCTGGCGGCGGGGGAAGGATGAAGCGGGTAGGCTCCCGCCTTCAGGAGCCGCAACCATGCGAAGGACGATCTGTGCGTTGGAGGTGTGCCTGGGCGTGATGCTGACCGCGACCGCGTCTGCGCAGATCGCCACCGAACAGTTGGAGATGGCGCAGGAGCTGGTGGCAGCCGAGCGCTGGGAAGAAGCGCTGGACCTGCTCCTGCAGGTGCGTGCCGCCTCGACCTTGGCAAAGGAAGAGCTCAGCGGCCTGCTGTCTGATGCGGGCAGGGGCCTGTATCAGGCCGACAACTTCGCCAACACGCTGCTCGCTTGGCAGGCTGCGTTGGCGCTCGACCGCGATTTGCACGCAGGCCGCGATCACGTGGACGTTGCAAACGGTCTCCACGACGTGGCCCTTTGCCTTCAATCGCTCGACCGCCCGGCTGAAGCCCTGCAACTGTTCGGGGAGGCGCTGGCGATGAACCTGCGCATCCACGGAGAATCCGACCACCTGAATGTCGCGATCTGCCAGTGCGACCTTGCAGGCTGTCTCCACAGCCTCGAGCGGGCGGGCGAAGCCCTGCCGCACTTCGAGTCCGCGCTTGCAATGTACGAGCGCCTCCAGGAAGGGGCCGACCATCCGCGCATCGCGATGTGCATGACGCGACTCGCCCTGTGTCTGAACTCGCTCGACCGGTGGGCTGAGGCACTACCTC
>JBGARS010000034.1:0-45783 GCA_044230075.1 Planctomycetota bacterium
CGTTGCCCTCACCGCAGCGCTCTGCCAGGGGGCGGTCGTCGCCCAGGCGGCAGGGACCCCGAAACCAGCGCCGGCCGGACAGGACCCGCTACCCGGCCAGGCGCAGGCGAACGTCTACCACCTCGAACCGTTCCACGCCGACTTCCCGGTCGAGCTGAGCTACCCGAACCGGCACGGCACGGCCTACGACCAGACGCGGCGGCAGATCCTCGAACGTCTGTGCGCCAATCTGCAGGGCAACGTGCGCAAGGACGCGTGGCAGATGGCCACGGAGTTCTTCTGGCGGGCGCCGGACGATGCCGTCGAACCGCTGGTCGAGACGATGGACCGCGCATTCGGCAGCCCGGCGCTCGCGGACGTCGTCAAGAACTCGGTCGAGGCGATGGGGCGCATGGCCAACGAACGGCTGGAACCGGCGCTGCGCCGGGCCGCCGAGCACAGCAATGCCAACGTGCGGCAGGCGGCCTTCCTGGCGTTGGCGTCCTGCGGCAAGCCGTCGACACTGCGCGTGATGCAGGGGTGGTTCGACCAGATGGATGCTCGGGCCCGCGCCGCCTGGCTCGAGGCCGTTCGGACGCGGCTGGGCGCCGACGGGGTGCCGATCCTGCGCGACATCATGGGCGGCAAGTACCCGGTCGAGGTGCGCGATCAGGTGCTGAAAGAGGCCATGAAGATGCCGCCGGCGCAGGCCGCCGAGGTGCTGCGCCCGCGTTGGTCGGAGGCCGCGGCCGAGTTCAAGGCGATCCTCGCCGGCGTGCTGCATGCGGCAGGCGACGCCGCCGGCACGGCCTGGATCCGGGACGCGCTGCACGGCGAGGATCTGGGCACGCTGCTGTACGCGATCCGCTACAGCACCCTCGGCGAGCCGGGCCTGTTGCGCAGCGACCTGCTGCGCACCTCGACGCACGAGCGGGCCGAGATCCGCCACGAACTCGCGCGCGCGCTGGTCCGCGTCGACGGCGACGACGTGGCCGACGTCTACGAGGTGCTGGCGCGGCCCGAAGAAGCCGGGGAAACCCGCGGCATCGCGCTGCGCGAACTGACACGGCGGGGGCGCGGCAAGGTCGTCGAGGCGATGCTCGCGGACCTGGCCTCAGCGTCCGGTACCCGGCTGCAGCTGCTGCTGGCGCAGTTGGCTGCCAGCGGTGACCCGCGCTGCGTGCCGGAACTCGTCGCCCGGTTCCACAAGGCGCCCGCCGGTGAGGGGCGGCCGTTCCTGCAGGCGATCGCGCAGAACGGTTCGGCGGCCGCGAACGCGGCGTTGCTGGAGCTGTTCTTCGGCCCGGACCTGCTGGTGGGGCGCGGCCCCGCGGGCAACTTCACGACCTGGAACTACGTGCCGACGCTGTTGCTCAACGTGCGCGGCAACGAGGCCGACGTCTTCGCCGCGTTCGAACACATCGACCGCGCCGATTGGCGTCACCGCGCCCTGCTGCTGCCGACCCTGTCGGGCTATGCCGCCGATCGCCGCGGCCCGGCGTTGGTGACCCGGTGTGCGGAACTGCTGCGCGGCATCCTGTTCGACCGCGACGAGCTGCCGCAGTTGCGGCTGCTGGCGCTCAACCTGATGACGATGCGCTCGCTGTCAGTGGACGACGCGCTGCGGCTGAAGAACAGCCGGCACGACGAATCGCCCGGCCTGAAGGCGCTGTTCGGCGACTTCCTGGCCGACTACTTCTGATCGGGCCGCGTCGGGTCGGCAGGCCGATCGATCGGCGGGCGGTTACCGGTCGGGGTGGCCCTCGGGCAGCAGGTCGTGCAGGTCCGGATTCGCGAACAGGTTCTGCAGCGGCTCGAAGCCATCGACCATGGCAGCAGTTGCCGCCGTCTGCTCGAGTGCCTCCTGAAACCAGCGCCGTGCCTCCGCCTTGGCGCCGTCGCGCACGTGTACGTCGGCGAGGCGCAACAGCAACAGACGCAGGATCTGGCGGCCATACGGAACCGCCGCCGCTGCGCGGCCGGCGGGCAAGGCGTGCTGCCAGGTGCGGATCGCGGCGGGGTGATCCTGCATCGCCAGCTGTGTCGTGCCGTGGTTCAGCGCCACTGTCGCCGCGGTGCACTGTCGCATGTTGTCTTCGGGATGTTCCTGCAGGAACCGCTGCGCACGGTCATCGGCCTCCTCGATCAGGGTGAGACTGGCGCCGAAGTCGCCGTCGCGTGCCGCGAGGTCGCTGTCCTGCGACAGCAAGTCGATCAGGTTGTTCTCGGCGATCATGCCGGTGTCCTGGCGGGCGAGGTCCAGGGCTCGCGCGCTGGTCAGCCGGGCGGACGCAAGGTCGCCCAGCCGGCAAAGCCCCCGGGCGTGGTTGGCCAGCGCGGCAACCAGATTGGAGCGCGTCTGCCGATCGTCGGGCGCCAGCTGGATCGCCTGCTCGAACTCCGCCTCGCAGGCCGTGAAGTCGCGGCGTGCCCCGACATCGTCGCCGGACTGGGCACGGGCGTCGGCGCGCTCGGCGAGGCTCACCGCCAGCGCGCGGCGGTACTGCAGGGCCTGGGGCGCCGTGTGCACCGCGCCGGTCAGCAACTCGACCGCGCGGTCGTGGTCGGCTCCGGCGCCTGCCAGGTCGCCGAGCATGCGCTTGTTCGTCGCTCGGGTGCCCAGCACGCGTGCGAACTGCACCTGCCACGTCACGACCTCGGGCTCGTCGGCGAGCAGGCGTTCGTATTCGGCGGCGGCCCGATCCAACCACGGTCCCGCCACGTCCCACTGACGGCGCTGGTGCGCGAGCAGACCCAGGCGCTCCAACAGGCCGACGCGGGCGAGGGCGGCATCCGGATCGGGCGCACCGTCGGCGAGTGGTGCATCGAGGCAGGCCAGGGACTGCTCGAACGATCGCAGTGCCGCGTGGGTGTCGCCGGCGTTCGCCAACAGGATGCCCCGGTTGTTGCTGACGTAGCTGCGCAGCAGTTGCAGCTTCGCGGGCGACAGCAGCGGGGTCCCGGCGTTCGCATCGGTGGACAGGCTGCGGTCGAGTTCGTCGAGCAGCGCGTGGGCCTCGGCGAACCTGCCCAGACGACCGAGGTTGATCGCCAGACCCAGGCTGGCCTGCGTGGCGCCCTCGACTGCGCCGTCGCTGTTGCCGCTGCCTTCGCTCGCCAACGCCTCGTACAGCGCCTTGGCCTGGCGCAGTGCCGCGCCCTCTTCGGCGCGGTGTTCGGTGCGGCCCAGGAGCGTGGCGAGCCGTTCCTGCGCATGGGCCAGCTGGAGCCGGTACCACCGCGTCGGGCCCGTGCCTTGCGCCAGGCTCTCGAGCGTGGCCACCGCTTCCTGCAGCAGGGGCAGTGCGGCCTTCAGGTCGCCGAGTTCGCTCTGCAGGGCGCCGAGTCGCACCTGCGCGCGGGCACGATCGGCGCGCACGTGTTCGTTGCCCGGCGCCGTGCCCGTGCCGGCCAGCAGCCGTTGGTGGAACTCCACCGCATCCTGCAACAGCTGCCGCCGCAGCTTCACCGTGCGCGGCACGTCCGCGAGCCGGGCTTCGGCGGTGCGCAGCAGCATCACGTCGACCGCCTCCAGCGCCTGATCGAGGTTGAACTCGGCCCGCTTCTGCTCGGCCTCGGCGGTCTGCAGGTTGGTCTCCGCCGCCTGACGCTGGCGTTCCGCGTCGTCGAGAGCACGCTGCAGGCGCTGCGTCGCCTGGTGTTGCTGCCAGGCGAACAGCAGCGGACCCGGCACCAGCACCATGAACGCGACCAGGGCCGCCGCCGCGCGCATCGGCTCGCGCCGGGCCCAGCGCCTCACGCGCAATAGCGCGGAGGGACGCCGCGCCCGCACCGTACGTTGTTCGAGGAAAGCGCCCAGGTCGGCGGCGAACTCCAGAACGGTCTGGTAGCGGCGGCCGGGATCGACGTCCATCGCCTTCAGGCAGACGGCCTCGGCGTCCGGATGCACCAGCGGGTTGCGCCGCGATGGCGGCTCGACGTGGCCGGCCAGGATCGCGTCGCGCGTCCTGCCGCCGCCGTCGCCATGGGGCAGAGACAGGGTCAGCAGTTCGTAGAGCGTGACGCCGAGCGCATAGACATCGGTGCGCGCGTCGATGCGGGTGGTGTCCCCGCGCACCTGTTCCGGCGCCATGTAGGGCAACGAGCCCATGGTCGCGCCGGAGCGGGTGATGCGCTGTTCGCCTTCGGCCGAAGCGAGGCCGAAGTCGATCACGCGCACCTGACCGGCCGACGTCAGCAGCAGGTTGCTCGGTTTGACGTCACGGTGCAGCACACCGTTGCCGTGCGCGTGCTGCAGCGCCGCGGCGGCGTCGAGCACCAGGCGACAGCACACGTTGGCCCACGAGCCCTGGAACACCGGTGCCTCGTCGACCGCGCCGAGGTCCTTCTTCTCACTCATGGCCCGCTGCAGCGCTGCGCGCAGGTTGCGGCCATCGAGTGCCTGTGGCGCCGTGCCGGCGAGCTGGGTCAGGACCTCGGCGAGGCTGGCGCCCGGCACCAGGTCCATTGCGTAGAACGGAATGCCCTCGGCTTCGCCGCAGGTCAGGATCGGCACGATGCCCGGATGCTGCAGGCGCGCGATCGACAGCACTTCGCGGCGGAAGCGTTCGCGGGCGCCGCGGAAGAACAGCTGCTCTGGATGCACGAGCTTCAGCGCGACCTGCCGTTGCAGCGTGGTCTGTTCCGCCAGGTAGACGATGCCCATGCCGCCGCGGCCGATCTGGCGCAGCAGGCGGAACTCGCCGAGGCGCTCGGGGATCGGCGACGGCTCGCGCGGTGGTTGCAGGATGCCGAGTGCGGCGAGCTGCGCCAGCCGTTCGCGCAGTGTGGGCGCCATCTCGGCGTGCTCGGCGAGCAGGGCATCGACGCCGGCCTGGTCGCCGCCTTCCAGCAGCAGGATGCAGCGCTCGAGCAGCGCGTCGGCCAGCGAGGAAGATGGGTCCGGCATGTTGGCGACGCCGCAGTAGTGGTCGGCGTGCGGTTGCGGCAGGATACTCGGCCGCGAGCCGAGCGGACGGGTGCACCTCGACATGAACCAGCGTCGCCTGCAGATCCTGTCCGTCACCTGCATCGCCGCGGCCTGCCAGGCGCCGACCGTGCCACCGGCCGAAGACGCGTGGCAGATGGTGCCGGCGCCGACGACGGCGAGCCTGCGCGCGCTGGCGGTGGTGGATGCCGCGGTGGCGTGGGTCGGCGGTGCAAACGGCACCCTGCTGCGCACCGTCGATGGCGGCAGCACGTGGCAGGACGTGTGCCCACCGGATGCGGCGAAGTGCGACTTCCGCGACCTGCACGCGTTCGCCGCGGACGTGGTGTTGGCGATGGTCGCCGGGCAACCGGCGCGGCTCTACCGCACCGAGGACGGCGGTGCGAACTGGACCATCGTGCACGCCGACGCGCGCCCAGCGGCGTTCTTCGACGGGATCGCGTTCGCAGGCGACGACGGCGTGTTGGTCGGCGACCCGATCGACGGCGCCTTCGACATCTGGCAGAGCCGCGACAGGGGTCGCACCTGGCAGGCGGTGCCGCCGGCGCAGCTGCCGGCGCCGCGGCCGGACGAGGCGGCCTTTGCGGCGAGCGGCACCTGCGCGGTGCTCGTGCCCGGTCCCGCGCCGCGAGTGCTGCTCGTCACCGGCGGCGGTGCGGTGCGCTGCCTGTGTGTGCCGCTCGTCGACGCGGAGCCGCGCGCGGTGCCGTTGCCGCTGGCGCAGGGCGAAGCGTCGCGCGGCGCGTTCTCACTGGCGATGCGCGGCCAGCGCTGCGTCGTCGTAGGCGGCGACTACCAGGAACCGCTGGGCCCGTGGGGCACGGCGGCATGGAGCGACGATCTCGGCGAGCACTGGCGACCATCCGGTGCCGGCGGCTACCGTTCCGCCGTGGTCTGGCTCGACGACACCCGGTTGTTGGCGGTCGGTTCGCACGGTGCCAGCGTATCGGTCGATGGTGGCTGCACGTGGCGGCCGATCGGCAGTCCTGGCTTCCACAGCCTCGCCGTCGGTGGCGACGGCAGCGTCTGGGCCTGCGGCGGCGACGGCCGCGTCGCGCGCTGGCACGATTCGCAGCGGACACCGTGAAGCGTCCGGGCTAGGCTGGCGGCGACGCATGGACGAGATCGCACTGCATCCGTCGTTCGCACCCGGCTCGGCTGGTGAGGTGGCGCTGCACCCGGCGGAGGTGCACGTCTGGGCGGTGTCGCTGCACGGCGACGCCGATGCACTCGGCGCGCTGTTGTCGGCGAAGGAGCGGGAGCGTGCGGCGCGTTTTCGCTTCGCCGACCACCAGCGGCGGTTTCGCATCGGGCACGGTGCGCTGCGCGCGATCCTCGGCGGCTACCTGGGCGCCGACCCCGCGGCGGTGGAGTTCACGCTGGGGCCGCGCGGCAAGCCGTATGTCGCCGGCACCGGGCCGTTCTTCAACCTGTCGCACTCGGGCAAGCTGGCGCTGATCGCCGTCGCCGACTGCGAGATCGGCGTCGACCTGGAGAAGGTACGCCACCTCGAGAGCCTGACGGCGATCGCGCAGCGGCACTTCTCCGCGTTCGAGTTCGCGGCCCTCGATGCCCTGGACGACGCGGCGCGGCAGCTGGCGTTCTACCGCTGCTGGACGCGCAAGGAGGCCTACATCAAGGCGCTCGGCGTCGGCCTGTCGATGCCGCTGGACACCTTCGACGTCAGCCTGGGCGAACGGCCCGAGTTCCTGGCCTGCCGGGACGGCAGCGAGGAACCGGCGAACTGGTCGCTGCTGGACGTGTCGCCGGGCCCCGAGTTCGTCGCCGCCACCGCGCTGCGCGGCCGCGGGCGTCGGGTGCGCTGCTTCCGGCTGACGACGGGGTAGGCGGCCCGCCGGCGAGCCGTCGGCGAGATTGCACGGCTGTTTCCACCGCCGCCGGGGTCGCGGGGGTTTTCCACCGTGGAAGCGGCGTCCGCATGGTCGCTTGAAGAGTCTTCCACACTCTCCACAGGCGGTTCGCATCGCGGTGGAGAGTGGAGCGCGTGCAACGGTGTTCGTGGTTTGTTAGGTTTGGCGGGACCATGCTGCGCCGCATCCTGCACCTCGACATCGACGCCTTCCTTGCCTCCGTCGAACAGCTGCGGGATCCGGTGCTGATCGGTCGGCCGGTGGCGGTCGGTACCGGCGTGGTTGCGTCGCGGTCGTACGAGGCCAAGGCGCGCGGCGTGCAGACGGCGATGCCGCTGCACGAGGCGCTGCGCCGGTGTCCGGAGCTGATCGTGCGCGAGGGCGATTCCCGTCTGGCGGAACGCTATCGCCAGGCGGTGGCGACCGTGATGCACCGCTTCTCGCCGGTGGTCGAAGTGTGCTCGCTCGACGACTTCTACGCCGATCTGACCGGTGTGCCGCTGCGCGTCGAACAGGCGTTGGCGGGCACCACGCGCGGCGAGGCGGAGCAGTCGTTGGTGGCGTTGTGCCGCGACCTGCGGGCGCAGGTCCGGGCCGAGACCGGGTTGTCGATCTCGCAGGGCATCGGCAGCACGCGCACCGTGGCCAGGCTGGCGACGACGAAGGCCAAACCCGGCGGCATCTGCGAAGTGCCCGCCGGCGGCGAACTCGACTTCCTGGCCGACTTCGCGGTCGGTAGCGTGCCGGGCATCGGGCCGAAGACCCTGGCCCTGCTGCAGCAGGTCGGCGTCGGCACCGTGCGCGAATTGTGGGCGCTCGACGCCGAGCTGTTGCGGCAGAGCTTCGGCGCCCGCGGGGAGGAGATCTGGCGCCGGTGCCGCGGCCTCGACGATGCGCCGGTCGAGTCGACGCCGACGTTGCGCAGCATCTCGCGGGAGACCTCGTTCGAGCCGCGCACCGACACCGCGTCGCAGCAGCGCGACTTCCTGCGTTCGATGCTGGCCTATCTGCTCGATCGTGCGGCCAGCGAACTGCGCCAGCAGCGGCTGCAGGCGCGCACCGTGCAGGTGCGCCTGCACCACACCGATGGCGTGCGGCAGGAGCGTTCGCGTTCGTTGCCGACGGCGACCGAGCGCACCGACACGCTGATGGTCGTGGCCGGCACGCTGCTCGACGAGTTGCTGGCGCGGCGCGTGCTGGTGCGGCTCGTCGGCGTCACGTTGACGTCGTTGGCCGCGGAACCGCCGGTGCAGGGCCGGCTGTTCGACGACGGTGGTGCGGCGCGGCAGCGACTGTTCGCGGCGGTCGATGCCGTGCGGCAGCGGCACGGGTTCGGCGCGGTCGTCGTCGGTGCGGCCGCCGGACTGTTGGGCCAGCTGCCGCGCGGACCGCACGGCTTCCGGTTGCGCACGCCGTCCCTGACGAAGTGAAGGCTCGTGCGGCTACTGTCGCGGCACGTTGTGCTGGTTCACGAGCAGCGTCAGGTCCATGCCCGTCGCCAGCAACACGAAGAACGTCAGGATGCCGAGGCCGATCACGAAGCCGAAGGCGGCGGGAATCAGGTCCTTGGGATCGATGGGCAACGACTTGGGTGCGCTCATGGTCGGGCGCCGACGATAGACGGCGACCGCTGCCGAAGCGAGCGCTGGGTCGCCGTTCCCATCACGGGTGGTAGCCGAGCATCGCGTCCAGGGTGCGCTGCGACACGGCGTGGTAGCGCGGTCGCGCCTTCCCGTAGATCGCCAGTGCGCGTTCCTTGCCGCCGTCGCTGGCCAGCACCGCCTCGTAGAGCGGCTTCAGGAACTTGCGCCGGCCGACGGTCATCAGGAACAGGTCGAGCCGGCGGTCGACCGCGTGGTAGCCGTTGCGGGTCGCCAGCGCGAGCCAGGCCGACAGGATCTCGCTGTTGCCGCTGCGCGTGAAGCCGAACGCCTCGTCGAGTTCGGCCAGCCGTTCGGCTGCCGGCGTGCCGAGTCCCGACAGGAAGCGCAGCCATTGCTGCGTCGCCCAGCCGCCGGTGGTCAGCGCTCTCGGCGTGGTGCCGCTGCGCCACTTCGCCAACTCGGCGTCGACGGCCGCGAACAGCGCGCTGTCGGGCACCGGCGCGTCGGTCGGCAGACCGGCCTGCTGCACCCAGCGTTCGACGTCGATCTGTGCCTTCTGCTCGGGATGGTCGCGCAGCAACCGCTGGTCGAGGAAGGCGAGGAACGTCGCCGTCGTCACGCTGCGGAACGCGTGTTCGTCGAACCACTGGCGCAGGAACGCGTCCATCGCCGGGCGACCGACGATCTGCTCGAGCCGGCGCAGGAACGCCGCGCCCTTCTCGTACGGCACGCCGGTCATGCCGTCGTCGGGGTTGCGGCCGCTGAGGTCGATGTGCAGCACCTGGTCCGGCTCCGGCAGCGTGCGCATCTCCTCGGCGAGGCCCTGCATGCCGAGCACGATCTCCATCGCCGCACGGTCCTTGCCGTAGACGTGCTCCATGATGCGGTTCTCGAGGTAGACCGTGAAGCCCTCGTTGAGCCAGAAGTCGCGCCAGGTCGCGTTGGTGACCAGGTTGCCGGACCAGCTGTGCGCGAGCTCGTGCGCGATCAGCGCCACCAGCGACTTGTCGCCGGCGAGGATCGTCGGCGTCGCGAACGTCAGGCACGGGTTCTCCATGCCGCCGAACGGGAAGCTCGGCGGCAGGATCAGCACGTCGTAGCGGCCCCAACGGTACGGCCCGAACAGCTCTTCGCAGGCAGCGACCATCTGCTCCATGTCCGACAGCTCGCGCGCCGCGAGGTCGATCGTCGATGGCTCGGCCCACACCGCGCAGCGCGCGCTGATGTCGCGCGAGACGAGGTCGCCGCACGCCAGTGCGATCAGATACGGCGGCACCGGCTTTGGCATCGCGAACGTGTACGTTTCGCCGTCGCGGCCGCGCTGCTCGGCGCTCATCACCGCCACCAGTCCGGTTGGCGCGTGGATGCGCGCCGACCAGGTGATGCGGATGCCGGGCGAGTCCTGCAGCGGGATCCAGCTGCGGGTCAGGATCGCCTCGCCCTGCGTGAACAGGAACGGCCGGGTGCCGCCGTTCGTCTGCTCGGGCGCGAGCCACTGCATCGCCTCGGAGTCGGGCGAGGTCTGGTAGGTGATGGTCACGCGCCGGGTGGTCGGCAGCAGGTCGATCTGCATGCGCGTGCCGCGCACCGGATCGGGCGTCGTCGGCCGCGTGCAGGTCAGTTCCCGGCCGTCCTGGTCGGCGATCGCGATCAGTTGCAGGTCGTTGCTGTCGAGCAGGAACGGCGCCTTCGGATCGCGGCGTTCGAGCGTGTGCGTGACGGTGCCCTTGGCGACGTGGTGCTCGAAATCGAGCGTGAGGTCGAGGTCGAGGTGGGTCGAACGCACCTCGTACGGGCGTGCGAAGCTGTGCGGGTCGTCGACGAGCGGTGGGTCGGTGGTCACGGTGGCGCAGGAAGCGAGGACGGTGAGGCAGAGGAGCCGGGCGCGCATGGTGCGCTTGTAGCGGTTGGTGGCAGCGGTGGCCAAGGTGGCCTGTCGCGCGGGTGGGCGGGATACGCTCGGCGTTCGATGCCCGAGGTCGGCAAGTGCTGGGACACGGTCCGGTGGCTGGCCATCGGCGGCGCGATCGTGGCGGTGCTGAGCTGGCCGTTCGCCTACCGCTACACGTCGCTCGGGCTCGACCTCGAGCGGCAGCAGGACGGCCGCATCGGCTGCACGTTCTACCGCCTGCGGTGGCCGGGGGACGGTTCGGTCGCGCTGGCCTGGATCGTCGAACACCGCGAGTTGGCCAGCGGCGCGCTCGAGCCGTTCGACCTCGGCGCGCGCTTCCTGCAGCCCGTGCCCGGACTGGCAGCGAACGGCTTCTGGCAGCAACACGGGTTCTGGTGGGTGTGCGTCGACGAACGCGCGCCGGCGCCGCCGATCGTCGCCGGTGCCGATCGGGCGTTGCGGATCGGGATCCCACACTGGCTGGTCGTGGCGGTTTCGTTCGCGCTGCTGCTGCTCACGCGCCGGCGCGTTGCCGGCGGCGGCTGACCACTTGGCTGCCCGGGCGCCACTGCGCGCTTGCCCGTTCGCGTGCGGATCGCAACAATCGTCGCCCCACGAGCGCGGCGTCCTGCCGCCCCCGATTCCAACATGTCGACCGCCACCCAGATCCAGCTCACCCTTCCCGATGGCTCCGTGCGCTCATACGCCGCGGGCACGACGGGCATGCAGGTCGCGGAGTCGATCGGCAAGGGCCTGGCCAAGGCCGCGGTCGGCATCGAACTCGACGGACAGGTGCAGAGCCTGCAGCTGCCGATCCAGCGCTCGGCGAAGATCAAGATCTACACCCGCGACAGCAAGGAAGGCCTCGAAGTGCTGCGCCACTCGGCCGCGCACGTGCTGGCGGACGCCGTCAAGCGCATCCGGCCACAGGCGAAACTGTGGAAGGGGCCGCCGGTCGACGACCCGCGCTACGGCTTCTACTACGACATCGACTTCGGTGACCAGCCGATCACCCACGACGACCTGCCGAAGCTCGAGCAGCTGATGCACGAGATCGTGCAGCAGGACGTGCCGTTCGTGCTCGAGTCGATGGCGCGCGACGACGCCCGCGCGCTGATGGTGCAGCACGGCGAGGACTACAAGGTCGCGACGATCGACAAGATCCCGACCAGCGAGCAGATCACGTTCTACCGTTCGGGCGAGTTCGTCGACATGTGCCGCGGCCCGCACGTGCCGAGCACCGGCAAGATCGGCCCGGGCATCGCGGTGCTCGCGCTCGCGGGCGCCTACTTCGGCAACGATGCCGACAACAAGATGCTGACCCGCATCTACGGCCACGCCTTCCCCGACAAGAAGGCGATGGACCTGCACCGCCACAACCTCGAGGAGGCGGGCAAGCGCGACCACCGGCGGCTCGGCATCGACCTCGACCTGTTCTCGTCGATGGGGGACCTCGGGGCGGGGCTGATCCTCTGGCACCCGAAGGGCGGCTTCGTGCGGCACAAGATCGAGGAGTACTGGCGCCAAGCACACCTGCGCGGCGGCTACGACCTCGTCAACTCGCCGCACATCGCGAAGGCCGACCTGTGGCAGACCTCGGGCCACCTCGACTTCTACAAGGACTCGATGTACTCGGGCATCGACATCGACGGCGCCGAGTACCGGCTGAAGCCGATGAACTGCCCGTTCCACGTGCAGATCTTCAAGCACAAGCGGCGCAGCTACCGCGAGCTGCCGTTCCGCTGGGCCGAGCTCGGCACCGTCTATCGCTACGAGAACCAGGGTTCGCTGCACGGCCTGCTGCGCGTGCGCGGTTTCACGCAGGACGACGCGCATCTGTTCCTGCGCGAGGACCAGGTCGAGGCGGAGATCGAACGCTGCCTGCGGTTCGTGATCTCGATGCTGCAGGCGTTCGGCTTCCACGAGTACGCGATGAGCCTCAGCACCCGGCCGCAGAAGAGCGTCGGCAGCGACGCGAGCTGGGAGAAAGCGACCCATGCACTCGAGGCGGCGCTGAAGGCGGTCGGTCTGCCGTACGACGTCGATGCCGGCGGCGGCGCGTTCTACGGGCCGAAGATCGACGTCAAGATCAAGGACGTGCTCGGCCGCACGTGGCAGTGCAGCACGATCCAGTGCGACTTCAACCTGCCCGAGCGCTTCGACATGACCTACATCGACGCCAAGGGCGAGAAGGCGCGGCCGGTGATGGTGCATCGCGCGCTGCTCGGTTCGCTGGAGCGCTTCTTCGGCGTGCTCGTGGAGCACCATGGCGGTGCGTTCCCGGTCTGGTTGGCGCCGGTGCAGGCGGTGCTGCTGTCGGTGGGGGAGCGCCACGCCGAAGCGGTCGTGAACCTCGCGCGCGAGCTGCGCACGCAGGACCTGCGCGTCGACCCCGACGACAGCAACGAGAAGATCGGCCAGAAGATCCGGCACCACCTGTTCCAGGAGAAGGTGCCGTTCGTCGGCGTGATCGGCGACCAGGAACTCGCCAACGGCACGGTCACGGTGCGGTCCCGCACCGACGGCGACCTCGGGGCGATGCCGGTGGCGGCGTTCGCCGAGTTGCTGGCGCAGCTCGACCGCGATCACAAGTAGACGCCGGCGGGGCGCCGCGGGTGACGGCGCGGCATGCCGGGTGGCGCTCGGTGTCGTCGCGCGGCCGCGGCGTGCAGAGGATTCCGCCCGCGGCGACAGAATCCAGTCCCGCCGCGGACCGGCCGGGGAATACTGCCCATTCGAATCACCTGCCCCCGACACCGACACCACCATGACCATGCTCACCAAGTCCCTGCTCGCACTCTCCCTCGGCCTGCTGGCCACATCCGCGTCCGCCCAGTGCTCGGCGCTGACCGTCACCGGCACCGGCCTGCCCGGCACTACGCTCCAGGTCGACGTCGACGGCACCACGGCGGGCGAGATGGCCTTCCTGCTGGTCGGCGCGGCACAGGGCACGACGACGCTCAACCTCGGCATGATGGGCTCGCTGACGCTCGGTCTCGCGACGCCGTTCCTGCCGCTGCCGCTCGGCATGACGAACGCCACCGGCGACGTCAGCCGCAGCTTCGCCGTGCCGAGCGCCGCGACCATGGGCCTCGACGTCTTCGGCCAGGGCCTGACGATCGGCTTCTCGTTCACGCCGCCGACCGGTGGTGGCATGCCGTCGTTCGGGTTCTCGACCTGCACGTCGAACGTCGTGCCGTTCCACGTCGGCGCCTGATCGCGCCGCGCCGACCCGTGCGGCGCCGGGCTACTGCCCGGTGCCCGGGTCGTTCGGGTCGCTGTAGCAGAGGATCGCGCCGTTGCGCTGGCCCCAGCTGCCCTGCGAGAACTCGACCCGACCGATGCCCTGCCAGTGGTAGACCAGGCGCATGGTGTCCCGGCCGGACACGTTGAACGGGTTGAACTGCTTGCCCGTCGGGTGCGAACTGGCGCTGGTCGGCGGGCCGAGGATCGCCTGCACCTCGCTCTCGCTCATGCCGAGCGTGACCTTCTGCAGCGGCGAGTCGGCCGGCACGTTGGCGTGCATCTGCTCCTTCATCGCGGCCTCGCGTTCGGCGCGTTTGGCTTCCTTTTCGGCGCGCTTCTCCTCGGCGGACTTGCAGCCGACGACGAGACAGAGGAGCAACAAGGGGATCTGGCGGGGGAGGGTCTTCATGTGGGGTGTGGCGGTGTGGCACGGGACCACCCGCGCCATCGTGGTGGCCATGCTAGTGCCACGATCCAGGTGGTCGCCAGCGCCGTCCGATACGCCGTTGCGGTCGGGCAGGGCGGCAACTAGCCTTCTCCGCCCCCGGACCGGCGCGCGTGCGCCAGTCCGGGTTCCCATCCCTCCACAGAAGGAGTCCGTCCCACGTGCAGATGAAGTCGAAGAGGATTCATGTCCGGCAGGCCTGATTCGCGGCGTCCGGTCAGCCATGACCGGGGTCCGCGCATCAACCATCAGATCCGCATCCGCCAGGTGCGCGTCATCGACGAGGAGAACAAGCAGCTCGGCATCATGGAGACTGCCGACGCCCTCGCGCTGGCCTTGCACAAGCAACTCGACCTCGTCGAGATCGCCCCGAACCAGCGGCCCCCCGTGTGCCGCATCATGGACTTCGGGAAGTACAAGTACGAGGAGAAGAAGAAGGAGCAGGCGAGCCGCAGGAAACAGCACCAGGTCCAGGTCAAGGAGCTGCGCGTGCGGCCGGCGACCGGCGAACACGACCTGCAGGTGAAGATCAAGCAGGCGAAGCAGTTCCTCGCCGATGGCGACAAGGTGCTGGTGTGCTGCTTGTTCCGTGGCCGCCAGATGGCGCACAAGGAAGTCGGCGAGCAGGTCGTGCAGGAAGTCGTCAAGCTCCTGGCGGATGTCGCCAAGGTCGAGTCCGGCATCCGCATGGAAGGCCGGCGCATGGTTCTCCTGCTGACCAAGAAGTGACGCGCAGCGGCGTGCCGGACATGGACAGTCCCGACTTCGAAGAAGTGTTCGGCCTCAACGCGGCCTACGCCGAGAAGGTCTACGGCGACTACCTGCAGGCGCCGGAGTCGGTGCCGGCGGAGTGGCGCAGTTGGTTCGAGACGGCGTTGCCGCCGGAGCAGCGCGCGAGCGCGGTCGCGAAGCCGGCCGCGCGCAAGCCGGCGCCTGCGGTGGAAGGTCCGGTCGAGCACGCCGACGAGCTGCAGCCGCTCGCCGGCGTCGCCGGTCGCATCGTCAAGAACATGACGGAGAGCCTCACGGTGCCGACGGCGACGTCGACGCGCGAGATCCCGGTCAAGGTGCTCGAGGAGAACCGGCACGCGATCAATCGCCACCAGCAGGGCCTGTACCTGCCGAAGGTGAGCTTCACGCACCTGATCGCCTGGGCGATGGTGCGCGCGATGCAGCGTGTGCCGGCGATGGCCGGCCAGTTCGTCGAGCAGGACGGCAAGCCGTTCCGCCGCCGCGGCCGGTCGCTGAACGTCGGCATCGCCGTCGACCTGCCCGGGAAGGACGGCCGCCGCAGCCTCGTGGTGCCGAACGTGAAGGACTGCGGCTCGCTGGACTTCGCCGGCTTCTTCGCGGCGTTCAACGCGCAGATCGACAAGGCGCGCGCGGGCACGCTGGCGCCGGACGACTTCGCCGGCACGACGTGCTCGTTGACCAACCCGGGCACGATCGGCACCGTCAGTTCGCTGCCGCGGTTGATGACCGGGCAGAGCTTCATCCTGGCCACCGGCGCGATCGCGGTGCCGGCCGCGTTCCAGGGTGCCTCGCCGGAGACGCTGACCGAACTCGGTGTCTCCCGGGCCATGGTCGTCAGCAGCACCTACGACCACCGCGTGATCCAGGGCGCCGAGTCGGGGCAGTTCCTCGACTGGATGCACAAGCTGCTGCTCGGTGAGCAGGGCTTCTACGAAGAGGTGTTCCATTCGCTGACGGTGCCCTATCGCCCGGTGCGCTACAGCACCGACCGACGGCCGCCGCTCGGCAGCAGCCTGCGCGAGGCCGAGAACCTCGAGCGCGCGGCCGGGCTGATGACCTACATCCGCAGCTACCGCGTGTGCGGCCACGTGCTGGCCAACCTCGATCCGCTGCGCTACGAGCCGGGCGACTGGCCCGAACTCGACATGTCGACGTACGGGCTGACGCTGTGGGACAAGGAACGCACGTTCTACAGCGACGGTGTGACCAGAAAGCCGTTCGCGACCCTGCGCGAGATCCAGGAGGTGTTGCACCACACCTACTGCCGCCACGTCGGCGCCGAGTTCATGCACATCGCCGACCAGGCGCAGCGGCACTGGTTGCGCGAACGCATGGAGGGCAACCGCAACGAGGAGCAGTTGAGCAAGGCAGCGCAGCTGCAGATCCTCGACAAGCTGGTCGAGGCCGAGGCGTTCGAGCAGTTCCTGCACACACGTTTCGTCGGCCACAAGCGGTTCTCGCTCGAGGGCGGCGACACGTTGATCCCGGTGCTCGATGCGCTGCTGGACCACGGCGCGGAACTCGGCGTGCAGCGGGCCGTGCTCGGCATGGCGCACCGCGGGCGGCTCAACGTGCTGGCCCACGTGCTCGGCAAGCCACTGGTGAAGATCTTCGGCGAGTTCGAGGGCTGGCTCGATCCGTCGATGACGCAGGGCTCCGGCGACGTGAAGTACCACCTCGGCGCCGCCGCCGAATACGAGACCGCCGGCGGCCGCAAGGTCGCCGTCGAGCTGGCCTGCAACCCGAGCCACCTGGAGGCGGTCGATCCGGTGGTCGAGGGCATGGCGCGTGCGCGGCAGGAGCGGCTGCCGCAGGACGACGCACACACACCGTGGGCGCAAGTGCTGCCGATCCTGGTGCACGGCGACGCGGCGTTCGCCGGCCAGGGCGTCGTGCACGAGACGCTGCAGATGTCGCAGCTGCACGGCTACCGCACCGGCGGCACGGTGCACATCGTCGTCAACAACCAGATCGGCTACACGACCTCGCCCGAGGATTCGCGCAGCACGCCGTTCTGCACCGACGTGGCCAAGGGCGCGCAGGCGCCGATCTTCCACGTCAACGGCGACGACCCGCTCGCCGCGGTGCGCATGGTGCGGCTCGCGATCGAATACCGCGCCCGCTACCACAGTGATGTCGTGCTCGACATCGTCTGTTACCGCCGGCACGGCCACAACGAAGGCGACGAGCCGAGCTACACCCAGCCGCTGCTCTACCGGCAGATCGAGACGCACCCGACCGTGCGCCGCATCTACCAGGACTATCTGATCCGCGCCGGCGTGCTGCGCCCCGACGACATCGCCGGCTACGACCAGAAGGTGCAGCAGCGCCTCAAGCAGTCGCTCGACGAGGTGCGTGCCAACGAGCCGCCGCCGGTCGTGCTGCCGGCGGAGCCGGGCGAACGTCAGTGGACGCCGAAGCCGGCCCCGATCGCGCTCGAACGCCTGCGGCAGTGGAATGCGCAGCTGCTCGACTGGCCAGCGGACTTCACACCGCACCCGAAGGTGAAGGGCGTGCTCGGTCGCCGCGCCGACATGCTTGCCGGCACGCAGCCGATCGACTTCGCCACCGCCGAGACGCTCGCGTTCGGCAGCCTCTTGTTGGCCGGCGTGCCCGTGCGTCTGGCCGGTCAGGACTCCGGTCGTGGAACCTTCAGCCAACGCCACGCGGCGCTCTACGACGCCAGTGACGGCCGCCGCTACGTGCCGCTGAACCACCTCGCCGCTGGCCAGGCCCCGTTCGTGGTCGTCGACTCGCTGCTGAGCGAAGAGGCGGCGCTCGGCTTCGAGTACGGCTACAGCGTCGCCAGCGCCGACGGCCTCGTGCTGTGGGAGGCGCAGTTCGGCGACTTCGTCAACGGCGCGCAGATCCAGATCGATCAGTTCCTCGCCGCCGGCGAAGCGAAGTGGAGCCAGGCCTCGGGCCTGGTGCTGCTGCTGCCGCACGGCTACGACGGCCAGGGTCCGGAACACAGCAGCGCGCGGCTCGAGCGCTTCCTGCAGCTGTGCGCCGAGAACAACCTGCGCGTCGCCAACCCGTCGTGTGCGGCGAGCTACTACCAGCTGCTGCGCGCCCAGGCGCTCGATCACCAGCGCAAGCCGCTGGTGGTGATGACGCCGAAGAGCCTGCTGCGCCAGAAGGAGGCCGGCAGCCGGCCCGAGGAACTCGCCGCTGGTGTGTTCGAGACCGTGCGCGACGATGCCTCGGTGCAGGATCCGGCGGCGGTTCGCCGCGTGGTCTGCTGCTCGGGCAAGGTCTACTACGACCTGCTCGAAGCGCGCGGTGCCGACCGCACCGTGGCGCTGGTGCGGGTCGAGCTGCTGTATCCGTGGCCGGCGGCGGCGATGCAGTCGCTGCGCAGCCGCTACGGCAAGGCGGAGTTCGTCTGGTGCCAGGAGGAGCCGGCGAACATGGGGGCGTGGACCTTCGTGCGCGATCGCTTCGAGTGGTCGGCGAGCGCCATGCGCCGCGCGGCCGCCAGCCCGGCGACCGGGTCCCTGCAGAAGCACAAGGCCGAACAGCAGGCAGTCACGGCTGCGGCGCTCGGCACGTTCCGGAACGAGTCCTCGAAGAAGGCAGCCCGATCGTGAACCAGCAACTCGCCACCTTGGTCACCTTGGTCGTCGCCACCGTCAGCGGTTTCGCGATCTGGCAGGACGATGTGCACGCTGCCGTCACGGTCCCGCCGGCTGCCGTGGAGGATGCATCGTGCGCGCCGGCGCCGGTCGTCCGGGCGGGCACGCCGTGGTTCGTGGCTGCGCTGCGCAGTTGCCGCGCCGGTGGGCTCGCGATCGACCTGCGCCACACCGAGCACTCGGTGTCGCTGCAGATCACCTGGGGTCAGGGGTCGCAGTCGGCATCGGATCGCGCGCGCTGAGACTCACGCGGTGACGCGGTGCACGAACTGCACCGCACTGGCGATCGCCGTCGCCAGGTGCCCTGCCGCCGTGTGGCCGCTGCTGCGGCGCGGCGACAAGGAGTGGTCGCCGTCGGACAGCCACTCGAGCGTGAGGCTCGGCGACAGTTCGTAGCCGGCCACCTGTTCGCGCGTGCCGAACGGGTCGCGTTCTCCCTGCAGGATCAGCGTCGGCGTGCGCAGTTGCGCGAGGTGTGCAGTGCGCAGTCGCGTCGGTTGCTTTGGCGGATGGAATGGGTAGCCGAACACCAGCACGCCGGCGGCGCCGAGTTCGTCGGCGAGCGTGGTAGCCACGCGGCCGCCCATCGACTTGCCGGCGAGCACGAACGGGGCCGGGGCATGGCGTTCCACGATCTCGCGCATGCTGGCCTGCAGCACCGGCAGCCGATCCGGTGCGCGGCGCGGGCCGGTGCGCGCAGCGTGCTGGTAGGGGAATTCGAAGCGCACCACGGCGATCGCCGCCGCCGCGAGTCCCTCGGCGACCGCGGTCAGGAACGCATGCTCCATGCCGGCTCCGGCACCGTGCGCGAGCACGACCGTCGCGCGGGCAGTGGTGGGTCCGTTGCGGAGGATGGCGTGCATGGCCGGGCCGTGGAGATTCTGCCGGAGCTGTGGCGCCGAGATCCAGCGCCGCGTGACATCGGGGGAGAAACCTGTCGGGACCCCCTTGCAGCTCGCGCCGGATGGGTGAGGCTGGGGAGCCCTGACCATGTCCTGCACCCCTTCATTCGCGGAGACCACGACGTGACTCGCATCTCGCTCTGCTGCCTCGCACTCCCGTTGCTCGCGGCGTTCGCACCGGCGCAGCACACCATCCTGTTCGTCGCCGGTCCAAGTGATGAACGCACGCTGGCACTCGACGCGCCGGAGGTGGACCTCATGCGTTCGGACGAGATCTATGCGGTGACCCCGGTGCCCGGCATCGAGTACCCCGCCCGTCCGTTCCTGCCGATCAGCCTGCAGTACCACTATGCGGGCGACCTCGACAGCGACGGGGTCTACGTCGAGGACGACGTCGAAGGGCCGGTCGACACGTTCGACGCCGTGTTCCTCAGGGCCGGCACGATCGGCCCGGTCACGCCGCGCGATGTGTTCTGGAGCTTCGCGGCGACGACCAGCATCAACATCCCGGGTCTGCGCGTCTCCGACGTCCTGCGGTTCTCGGGCCAGGGCACCGTCGAGTTCTTCCTGACCCAGGTGCAACTCAACGACGCCTGCGGCTACGTCGCCACGTCGAACACCGTCAACCTCGATGCGATCTGCCAATCGGCAGCCGGCGACATCTTCTTCTCGCAGTCCGGCGTCAACACGATCAACGGCATCGCGACCGACGACGGGGACCTGCTCGTGATCCCGAGCAGCGCGATCACCTACGACGGCAGCGGCAACGTGCTGTCGATCACGGCCGGTGCGGCGACGCGCATCGCGTCGCAGACCGATCTGATCGCGATGGTCGTCGCCAGCGGCCAGCGCTCGTCGGTCGGCGGCGTGATCAACAGCGTCGCGAGCCCGGCGTTCGAGCTGTCGGGCCTCGAGATCGATCCGAACGGCGGCACGTGGGTCTCGCCGCTCACGGCCCAGGCCTACCCGAACGTGCTGTTCTGCTGGAGCGACTTCAGCAACGACGGCGCGCTGATCAGCACCGCCGGCGGCGGTACGATCGCGACGATCAATGGCGTGTCGATCGGTTCGACGGTGGCCACGCTCGGCGACCAGCTCGGTGTGTTGCCCGACAGCACCGGCATCAACGGCCCGAACGGGTTTGCCCTGATCCCGCAGCAGGCGCCGGCCTTCACGCTGCTGAACTGGCCGGTCAACCAGCACGCGGCGAGCTGGGTCTGGACCCAGTTCCAGCTGCAGACCAGCGGCGGTTCGCCCGGCGGGTTCACGATCCTGGCGTGGTCCGTGGAGTCGAGCACGCCGGGAGGTGCGTTCCCCGCGCTGCCTGCCCTGCCGCCGTTCACCGGTGAGTTCGGCCTGAGCAGCGTCGAGATCTTCGGCGCCTACGCCAACGACGCGCTCGGCAACTGCTCGTCGCAGATCTTCCTGTTCCAGATGTCGGCCATGCACGGCGTGAACCTGGCCTGCCAGGCGCTCGACTTCACCACCTTCGCGCTGTCGACGCCGTCGGCATCGACGTTCCTGTGAGGTCCCCGGCGATGCACCCACGGACGTTCCATTCCAAGTCGAACCCGTATGTCGCGGTACGCAGCTGCCGCGGCGAACCCAGCGGAGATCTCTCGATGCGCACCCTAGCCCTGCTCACGGCCCTGCCCGTTCTCACCGCCTTCCTGTCGGCCCAGCACATCCTCCTGATCACGCCGAGCGCGTCGGCCGGCGAGAGCACCCTTGGCCTCGACATGCCGGAGGTCGACAGCATCGACGCGGACGACATCTACGAGGTGTTCCCGGTACCGGGCACCGCCTACACCGCCCGCCCGTTCCTGCCGGTCAGCCTGCAATGGCACCTGGTCGGGGACCTCGACGGCGACGGCCAGTACGTCGAGGGCTCGACCGACGGCCCGATGGGCTCCAGCGCCACGATCGACGCGATCTTCGTCAAGGCCGGCACGGTCGGCCCGGTGACGCCGCGCGACGTGTTCTTCAGTGTCTCGGCGCTCAACGCGGCGTTCGGCGTGCTGCCGTGCGACGTGGTGCGCTACGCCTCGCAGGGCGTGCGCGAGGTGTTCCTGACCGAGGCGCAAGTCGAGGCCGCCACCGGCGGTACGACCCTGAACCTCGACGCTCTGTGCCAGTCGGCGACCGGCGACCTGTTCTTCTCGTTCTCGCTCGGCGAGACACTGCACTTCGGCAGCGCGTTGGACGGCGACCTGCTCTACATCCCGGCCAGCGCCATCACCTACGACGGCCTCGGCAACGTCAGCGGCATCGTGGCCAACTCTGCCGTGCGCATCGCCACCGAGGCAAACCTCGTTGCGATGCAGACGGCGAGCGGGTTCCGCGAGTTCGACGGCACGACGCCGACGACGCTGTTCAACCTGTCGGGACTCGAGATCGATCCGAACGGCGGCACCTGGGTGTCACCGGTCGACTCGCTGAGCTACCCGAACATCCTGTTCACCTGGAAGGACACGTCGAACGATGGCTGCGTGCTGAGCACCGCGGGTGGCGGCACGTTCGCGCTGGTCAATGGCGTGCCGTTGGGCTCCGCCGTCGCGACCACGGGCACGCAACTCGGCCTGCTGCCGGGCACGACCGGCACGGCCGGTCCCGACGGCCTGGCACTGATCCCCGCGCAGGCGCCGCAATTCACGCTGCTGAACTACCCACGCAACCTGCACACCAGTGGCGACGGCCAGACGTTCGTGCAGCTCGAGACCAGCGGCGGCGTGCCGGGTGGCATCACGCTGCTGGCGTGGTCGGTCGAGGCGAACACACCCGGTGGCGCATTCCCGTCGATCCCGGCGCCGTCGCCGTTCCTCGGTGACTTCGGCCTGCTGTCGCCGATCATCGTCGGCGCCTACGTCAACGACTCGCTCGGCAACGCGAACTCGCCGCTGATCGTGCTGCCGACCGCCGTGATGTCCGGTGTGAACCTCGCGGCGCAGGCGCTGGACATCGGCACGTTCCAGCTGTCCTGGCCGTCGGGCATGAGCTTTCTGTAGCCGCGCACGGCTTCTGTAGCCGAGCGGGGAGCGACCCGGCGCGGCGTCGGGCCGATCACGTTGCGTGGGTGGCCGCGGTGTCGGTGGTCGGCGCCGTGGTCGCGGACAACCGCCCATCGGCCGCCACCGGCCCGACGACGACCAGCGTCTCGGGCCAGAACGTCACGCGCGGCTTCAGGATCAGGGAGTCCGGGAACATGCGCCGCAGCTGCCGCGCGGTCAGCAACCGCACGTCGGAGAAGTCGTTGCCGGACTGGTAGCGCTGGCTCGTGTGGTTGTACGACCACAGCCGCAGCAGCTGGTGCATGCACGGCGCCGGCAGCCACGGCACGAACGGCACACGGGCGTGGAACTCGAACGGATACCAGCGATTCGGCGTGGTCAGGAACCAGCGCTTGCCGACCCGGCGCACCTCGGCTGCCATCTGCTGCTGGTCCTGCAGCGTGCCGACGTGCTCGATCACGGCGTTGCTGTAGACGAGGTCGAACGACTTGTCCTCGAACGGCAAGGAGCGCGCGTCGGCCTGCACCGTGTGGATGCCGGGGTAGGCGGCACGGATCGTGTCGAGGTGTTCTGGGAACAGGTTCACCGCGGTGATGCGGCTCTTGTCCGGGAAGCGTTCGAGCAGCTGCTGCGACTGCGTGTCGACCTGGCTGCCGATGTCGAGCACACGTTCGGTGCCCAAAAGCGGCAGGTACTGCTGCAGCAGCTCCATCTTGATGCGCCGCGAACGCGTCGACAGGCGAGTGAACAGCGAGTTGATACCCATCGGTGCGAAGCAGGCGACTATATCGGCCGATCGCGCAGCAGGAACGAGAAGGTCCCCTTCGCGACCAGCCGGTCATCCTGATGGATCGTGCTCTCGCAGACGCCGATCGTGCCGCCGAGGCGCAGTGGTACGGCCGTCGCCACCAACGGACCGCCGGTCGCCGAGGCCGCGCCGAGGAATCGCATCGAACAGTCGATGCCGGTCATCGTGCGCCGCGCCGGCAGGTCGGGCCACAGCAGGTAGACCGCCGCGGTGTCGGCGAGAGCGGTCAGGATGCCACCCTGCACGACGCCCTCTTCCTGCAGGAACTCGGCGCGCACCGGCAGCTCGATCTCGACCCGCTCGGCGCTGCGCAGTAGCAGGCGAAAGCCGAACAGGCGGTTGCACGGGGTCGCGGCAAAGCGTTCGCCAAGGTCCACGCGCCGACGCTACCACCGGCGCGCGGGCCACGTCCAGTCGGCGCGCGCCGCGGTCACGGCCGCCGGCAGTGCACGCGCAGTTGGTGGAAGTTCAGGTACTCGGACTGCACCGGGAAGCGGCGCACACCTTGCCAGGTGAAGCCGGCACGTTCGATCGCCTGCCGCAGATCGGCCTCGCTCCAGAAGCGCATCTCGAAGGTGTCGTCCCCGGGCGGATCCGAGGGCGCACCGGGCACGGCCTCGGGCATCTGGAACACGAAGTCGCCGCCGGGCCGCAGCACGCGGAACGCATCGGCGAAGTAGGCGCGTGTCACGTGCCGCGGCGTGTGCTGCAGCACGATGTGGGAGAACACCAGTCCCAGGCTCTGGTCGGGCAGCGGCAGCGAGAAGCCGTCGCCTTCGACGAAGCGCACGTTCGGCAGGTGTCGCAGGCGTTCGCCCGCGCGGCGCACCATCTCGCCGCTGACGTCGACGCCGACCAGGCTGTGCACTTCGGGCGCCACGAACTCGTCCATGCGGCCGATGCCGCAGCCGAGGTCGGCGACGGTCTGCTGCGCGTGCAGCAGGTGCCACAAGCCGTCGAAGAACGCCTTGACGTCGCGTTGCCCCGAGGCGCGGAACGCATCGCCGGCGTCGGGCGCGGCGGTGGCGATGTAGTACTCGGCGTTCTCGATCGCGCGGCGGTTCCAGTCGCCCTTCATGTCGAGCCGGCCGCCGCCGAGCGGATGCGACAGGATCGCGTGCTCGGTCACGACCTCGCCGCGGATCAGGTGCCGCTGCACGATCTGTTCGAGCACGTCGGGGTCGCAGCCGCGGTACCAGGTGCCCTCGGGGTAGACGACGGCGATCGGCCCATCGGTGCAGATGCGCAGGCAGTTGGCCTTGCTGCGCTGGATGCCGCCGGCCTCGGACAGGCCGAGTTCCTTCAGCCGGCGCTTCAGGAAGTCCCAGGCGGCGAGCGAACGCTCCCGGTCGCAGCACTTCGGCTCCGTGGCATCGGTGCACAGGAAGATGTGCCGGCGCGCGACCGGCAAGCCGAGTTTCTTGGCGACGTCGCCAGGGGCTGGCCGCGCGGGAGGTTCGCTCATGCGGCAGAAGGATGGCACGAAGCGCAGTCGACCGCCATCGCCCGCCGGCTGCGGGTCGTCGCGCGGCCGGTGTTCCTGCCGTCGCTGCACAGCCCTCCGGCCTCGACTTCGGCCGAGCGAGCTGGCTGACGCTCGGCTCCTGAGGGATCGTGGCGCCGCATCGACTATGGTCGTGCGGTTGCCATGGAGACGAGACGACACAGAGTGCCGAGCGATCTTGGTACCGAGGAGCTGCGCAACGACCTGTTCGCTGAGTTGCGCGCGGCGCGCGAACGCACCGACGCGGTGTTCGCACTGCTGCAGCCCGATGGCTTCTTCGCGCGCGCGATCGCGGAGCGGCACCGGCTGATCTTCTACCTCGGCCATCTCGAGGTGTTCGATTGGAACCTGCTGGTGCGCGACTGTCTGCGGCGGCCGCCGCGGCATCCCCAGTGGGAGCAGCTGTTCGCGTTCGGCATCGATCCGGTCGACGGCGGGCTGCCGACCGACCGGGCCGAAGACTGGCCAGGTGTCGCCGACGTGCGTGCGTTCGGTGACGAACTGCGCGCCGACATCGATCGCGAACTGGCGCACGCACCGCTGCGCGACTGGCTCGCTGGCGGCTGGGCCTGGCGCCTGGCCATCGAACATCGGGCCATGCACGCCGAGACCCTCTCCTACCTGCTCTATCGCCTGCCCCTGCAGCACAAGCTGCGGCGGCCCGTGCCGCAGCACACGGCCAGTGCCGCGCCGACCCGCGGACTGGTGACGATCCCGGCTGGGACCGCTCGGCTCGGGCGTTCGCGTGCGGAGCACCCGCACGACGGCTGGGACAACGAGTACGACGCGCATGCCGTCGAAGTGCCGGCCTTCCAGATCGAGAACTACGCGGTCACGAACGCGGACTGGCTCGAGTTCGTCGATGCCGGCGGCTACGACGATCCAGAACTTTGGGGCCAGACTGGCTGGGCATGGCGACAGGAAGCGGGCATCGAGCGTCCGGCCGGCTGGAGCGGCGGCCGCCGTGCCCTGCAGGTCGCGACGATGTTCGGCGCCGTGCCGTTGCCGATGGCGTGGCCGGTCTACGTCAGCCACGTCGAGGCGATGGCGTACGCGCGCTTCCGCGGCCTGCGGTTGCCGAGTGAGGCCGAGTGGCACCGCGCCGCTCTCGGCACGCCGGCGGGCAATGAACGCGAGTATCCGTGGGGGGACGAGGCGCCGCGGCCTGGCCTGCACGGCAACTTCGGCTTCGCATCGTTCGACCCGACCGCCGTCGATGCGCATCCGCAAGGCCAGAGTGCGTTCGGTGTGCACGGCATGACCGGCAACGGCTGGCAGTGGACCAGCACCGTGTTCGCGCCGTTCGCGGGCTTCCAGCCGCTGCCGTTCTACCGCGGCTACTCGGCCGACTTCTTCGACGGCAAGCACTTCGTGATGAAGGGCGGCAGCGCCGTCACGGCGCCGAGCTTGTTGCGACGGTCGTTCCGCAACTGGTTCCAGCCGCGCTACCAGCACGTGTTCGCGACGTTCCGCTGCGCGCGGGACGCGTGATCACAGTTCGCCCGAACGGCGGATCGCGCGCAACAGGCGCCAACCCAGCCGTGCGGCCAGCAGGTAGAGCAGCACCGCGAGCACGGACACGCCGCCGAGGCGCGGCGGCGCGGCGCTGGCCCAGAGTGCAGAGCCGCCGAGCAATAGCGCCGCGGTGAGGATGCCGAGCGTCAGCCGGTTCAACACCGCGTCGAGGTGGCCGTGCTCGAGCCGCATGCGCAGGCTGCCGTCGCGCAGCCGACCGAGCACCTCGCGCAGGTCGCGCGGGGCAGTGTCGAGCAGGCGATCCCAGTCGCGCCACGTGCGCCTCACGCGGCGCACCAGTGCGCGCGGCGAAGCGCGGCGGCGCACCGCGGCCAGGTAGAACGGCTCGATCAATTCGGCGAGGCTGAAGTCCCGGTCGAGCGCCCGCGAGGTGCCGTCGAGCACCAGCAACGTGCGCAGCAGCAACGCCAGCGGGGCCGGCAGCACGATGTGGTAGCGGCGCACCAGGTCGAACAGATTCTGCAAGGCCGCCGAGACATCGAGGTCGTGCAGCGGATGGCCGATGTAGTCGGCGAGGAACTCGTCGAGTTCCGTGGTCAACGCGGCGCGATCGGTGTCGATCGGCGCCTTGCCGAGCCGGAACACGATCTCGGCCAGTTCGGTGGCGTCCTGTTCCACGGCGGCGAACAGCATCGCCTCGACGTGCTGCCGCAGGCCCGAGTCGATGCGTCCGACCATGCCGCAGTCGAGTACACCGACGACCGTGCCGGGCAGCAGCAGCAGGTTGCCGGGGTGCGGATCCGCGTGGTAGACGCTGTCGCGGAAGATCATCTGCAGCCACATCGAGGCGCCGCGGCGCGCGAACTCCCTCAGGTCGCAGCCCGACGCCCGCAGTGCCGGCACGTCGGCGGCGGCGATGCCGTCGAGGCGCTCCATGGTCAGCACCGACTTCGTGCTGAGTCCGGGCACCGAGCCGGGGAAGTGCACGGTCGGGTCGTCCTGGAAGCGCTGCGCGAACGTGTCCAGGTTGCGGCGTTCGTAGGTGAAGTCGAGTTCGCGGCGCAGCGTGCGGCGGAACTGGCGCGCGACGGCGACCGGTTGGTAGGGGCGCAACCACGTCGCGTGGCGTTCGGCGAGGCGGGCGATGGCTTCGAGGATCTCGAGGTCGGCCTCGGCGCGCGGCCGGACGTCGCGGCGCAGGATCTTGACGACGACCTCGCGGCCGTCGTGCAGGCGGGCGCGGTGCACCTGGGCGATCGAAGCCGACGCGAACGCGACGGGTTCGTAGGCGGCGAACAGCTCTTCGGGTGGACGACCCAGTTCGGCGATCAGCGTCGCGCGGGCGATCTCGGCCGGGTCGGGCGTCGTCTGAGCCTGCAGTTGCGCCAGTTCGGTCGCCAGCTCCGCGCCGACCAGGTCGGGCCGGGTGCTCAGCACCTGGCCCAGCTTGATGAACGTCGTGCCGAGGTCGCTGAGCGCCAGCCGGATGCGCGCCTCGATCGGCTGGTCGTGCAGGCGCTGGCCGTCGCGGCTGCGCAGCCGGTCCTGGAGCCAGTCGACGTCGAGCCAGCGCAGGCCGTCGGCGAGGCCGAATTTGGCCAGCACGGCAGCGATCTCGGCGGCGCGCTTGCCGTTCTTCTGCAGGCGATCGAGGGCGTCGAACGGCATGGGGCTCGGGTCGCGACCGTAGTGGCCATGTGCCGGCGCGGCAATACGCGTCCCGACCACGCTGCAGGCTTGCAGCCGGTCGGTCGGCGGCGTTCGCTGGTGGCATGCGCCAGAACCCGTTCCGCGACGTGCTGTCGGCCGTGACGACACCGTTCCACGCCGATGGGGCGATCGACCACGGGGCTCTGGCCCTGCACGCGCGGGCGCAGCTCGAGCACGGCTGTTCGGGCGTGATCCCGCTGGGCTCGCTCGGCGAGGGTGGCGCGCTGGATGAAGACGAGAAGCGCGCCGTGCTGCGCACGCTCGTCGACGTTGCCGGCACCAAGCCGGTGCTGCCCGGCATCGGCGCCGCCAGCACGCTGGCCGCCGTACGCCTCGCGGAGTCGGCCGCCGAGATCGGCTGCCGCGGCCTGATGGTGCTGCCGCCCTACCTGCATCGCGGGCCGCTGCGCGAGACGCTGGCGCACGTGGCGGCCGTGCTGCGCGCGACGGCGCTGCCGTGCATGCTCTACAACAACCCAGAGGCCTACGGTGCCGACTTCGTGCCCGAGGCGATCGCCGAACTGGCGTTGGCGCACGAGAACCTGGTCGCGGTCAAGGAGTCGAGCGGGGACGCGCGTCGCGTGACCGCGGTGCGGGCGTCGTGTGGCGACCGGCTCGCGGTGCTGGTCGGCCTCGACGACATGCTGCTCGAGGGCATCGCGGCCGGCGCGAGTGGTTGGGTGGC
Source organism: Planctomycetota bacterium (assembly GCA_044230075.1). GTDB lineage: Bacteria > Planctomycetota > UBA1135 > UBA1135 > UBA2386 > JAEUHS01. The sequence continues at coordinate 28,466 of JBGARS010000034.1, forward strand.
GGGGCTGGTCAATGCGTTCCCGTGCGAGTCGGTGGCGCTGTACCGGCATGCGCGCGCCGGCCACACCGAGTCCTCGCAGGCTCTGTATCGCTGGTTCCTGCCGTTGCTGCGCCTCGACACGGTGCCGGAGTTCGTGCAGCTGATCAAGCTGGTGCAACACCTGGTCGGGGGCGGCGAGGAGCGCGTGCGGCCACCGCGGTTGCCGGTGCAGGGTGTCTTGCGCGAACGCGCGCTGGCGGTGGTCGAACAGGCGCTGGCACAGCGCCCTGAGGTGCTGCAGTGACGCTCGCCGGCATGCACTTCGTCGCTGGCCGCGCCGAGCCTGGTGATGGCGAGACGTTCACCGGCGTCGATCCCGTGCGCGGCCATGCGCTGCTGCCCGAGTACCACGAAGCGGGTGCCAGCCAGATCGAACGCGCCTGCGCGACAGCCGGCGCGGCGGCGGCGGCGTTCGCCGCGACCACGCCGGCGGTGCGCGCGGCATTGCTGCGCGGCATCGCGGATGGGCTCGAGGCGATCGGCGACGAACTGGTGCTGCGCATCACCGCGGAGACGGCACTGCCAGCCGAACGGGTGCATGCCGAACGCGGGCGTACGCAGCTGCAGCTGCGGCAGTTCGCGGACCTGCTCGGCGAGGGCTCATGGGTCGACGCGCGCATCGACCACGGTGATGCCGCGCGCCGGCCGCAACCCAAGCCCGATCTGCGCCGCATGTTGGTGCCGCTCGGGCCGGTGGTGGTGTTCGGCGCCAGCAACTTCCCGCTCGCGTACTCGGTCGTCGGCGGCGACACGGCATCGGCGCTCGCCGCCGGTTGCCCGGTGGTCGTCAAGGGCCACCCCGCGCACCCCGGCACCAGCGAACTGGTCGGCGCGATGGTCACCGAGGTCGTGCGTGCGCAGGGCCTGCCAGCGGGCACGTTCTCGCTGCTGCACGGCCGCACGCCGGCGACCGGTGGCGCGATGGTGCAGCACGCGGCGATCACGGCGGTCGGCTTCACGGGCTCCGAACGGGGTGGCCGCGCGCTGCTCGACCTGGCGGCGGCGCGGCCGCAGCCGATCCCGGTGTTCGCCGAGATGGGGTCGATGAACCCGGTGTTCGTGCTGCCACGCGCGATGGCGGCGCGCGGCACGAAGATCGCCGGACAGCTGGCGGCATCCGGCGCGTTGGCGAGCGGCCAGTTCTGCACCAGCCCCGGCATGGTGTTGTGGTTGCCCGGGCCCGGCGCCGGCACGTTCGCGGCGGCGTTGCGCACGCAGGTCGGCGCGCAGCGGCCCGGGCCCACCGTGCACGAAACCATCCGCAAGGGCTATGAGCAGTCGCTGGCCGAAGTGTGTGAACTGCCGGTCGCCGTGCACGCGGTCGCGGACGGCGACGTGTCGGCGAAGACCAGCGTGTGCCCGACCTTGCTGGGTGCGCTGCCCGATGCGGTGCTCGAACACCCGCGCCTGCGCAGCGAGATCTTCGGCCCGGCGATGCTGGCGGTGCCGTGCCGCGAGCCCGCCGACCTGCTGGCGATCGCGCGGTCGATGCCTGGCTACCTGACCGCGACGGTGCACGGCGACGGCGACGACTTCGTCACCCACGCAGAACTGGTGGCCGTGCTGCGCCGCAAGGTCGGTCGGCTGATCGCCAATGGCGTGCCGACCGGCGTCGAGGTCTGCCCGTCGATGGTGCACGGCGGGCCCTATCCGGCGAGCACCGACGCACGCTTCTCGGCGGTCGGCACGTCGTCGATCGAACGGTGGGTGCGGCCGGTGTGTTGGCAGGACTGGCCGCACGACCTGCTGCCCGCGGAGCTGCGCGACGACAACCCGCGCGGCATCCGGCGCATGGTCGACGGCGTCGTACAGTAGCGCCACCACGACGCCAGTTGTCGGTTGACCGCGGTGGGCGCGGCGAGTCACCTGTCGCGATGCGAATCGTCGCCAACCTCGCCGGCGGCCTGTTGGGCCTCGCCTTCTGTGCGTTCGGTCTGATGTTCCTGCTCGGCCTCGTGCCCGAGCAGCCCGCACCTCCGGAGGGTTCGTCGGTGGCGCTGTTCATGGGCGCGTTCGTGCCAACCGGCTACCTGACGTTCGTCAAGGTGTGTGAGACGCTCGGCGGGTTGCTGGTGATGATCCCGCGCACGCGCAACCTCGGCCTGCTGGTGCTCGGCCCGGTGCTGGTCAACATCCTCGCGTTCCACATCTTCATCACCAAGGGCGAGGGCCTGTTCGAGCCGATCGTGATGGGGCTCAGTGCGCTGGCGCTGTTGCTGTTGTTCGCCGAGCGCAAGGCGTTCGCGGGGCTGGTGACGCGCAGCCGCTGACGGCGACGCGACGCTTCATCGCTGCTTCGGCCCGTCGAAGCGGTCGCATCGATCCTCGTCGAGCATGCGCAAGGCCAGGTCACCGACGCGCTCGCGCACGACCTGGCGCAGCTTCGTCTTGCCGAAGCCCGGCCCGACGACGATCTCCGGTCCGGTCACGGCGACGATGCGGACCAACGGCTTGCCGTTGCGGGTCACGACCAGCACTTCACCGGCCTCGGCGCGCGCGAGGTAGGCGGCGAGGTCCTGTTGCAGCTCCTGGATCGAGACGTCGGTCATGGGCCTGGTATGCGAGGGTGTGGCCCCAACGGGTGGCTGGGCTGCGGCGGAATGGAGGCCGGAATCTACCGTGTCCGGTGCCGGCTGCTCCTCACTCGCCCGCGAGCGGGTTGAGCGGCGGGACGGAGAGCCGGCCCACGAGGTCGTCGTGCGCGAACGGCGACAGGTCGCAGGTCCACTGCACCGCATCTGCCTAGATGCGGCCCTGGACTGATCGCCTGACAACCACGCCGGCCACCAGTGCGTGTGCCCCGTTTCGTCGTTTCGTCGACTCCAAGCGGCGCCTAGGAAGGTTCCGCCAGCCCACTGCGGTACTCCATGGATCGGCTGGTCCGGGGGCCGGCGGCTTGCGCACCGGACGAAGGGTGCTCTAGCCAGGAATCGGCCGTGCGTGCTTCGTCAACGAAGAGCAGCGCACGAGTAGTGAGTCGACTTCGACGGGGCGCTTGAAAACCACCGCCAGTCTGAATTCGGACTGGTGACGCTGGTGAGACGGCTTGAGGAAAGCGGGGTACACATCGGATCGCGGTGCTGAGCGGCCCTGCGACCACTCCTCCCTCTCTCCGTACACTACGCGAGCAGCGATCACCGCCTGGGGTTCCACGCGGACCTGCTCGATCGCCGCCAGAGCGAGCTGTATCCACACAGCGCTGTTGTTGTTGATTTCCAGAACTGCGAAAGGTGAGTTGTCCATCGCAGTAGTTACGGCGGCCATCCTCTGGCCAACCTCAGGGCTTGGGTCTGTCGATGCGCAGTAGACCAAGCAGCGGTCGGCAACGTCGGCACGGAGTTGCGCGACGCAATCCGTGTAGGTGACGCGTTGGGGCGCGGGATGAGTGAGGATGGGGGAGGTGAGCATTTGGTGGCGTGGATCGCCGAGCCATCCAGTCTCATCACTGCGGGCAAATGTGATGGCCTGATTCTGAGTGTGGAGACCTTCCTCCTTGTCTCCACGCTCTCGGTCGCGGTTCACAGACTCCAGCTTCCTGTAGTGGAGGAGGGAGCCCAATTTCGCTACGCCCGCCTTCAGGGTGTCATTTGCGAAAGCGCTTGGGATGTGCTTGAAGACTCTCGTTGGCGAGTCCTGATGGAGGAAGGGGATACGTGTCAGCGAGTCGACGTGGATGAGTCGGGATGCAACGCCAGGGACCCGGAGTGGCGGATCCTGCGGCGTTACAAACGTCGCATTGTCAAACCACAGCTCGACCCGAGGTGCGACCAAGAGCAGCTAGCTGCAGCCACTCGTCGCACCGCACGACACGCACTTCAGGCAGGTGCCGTTGCGCACCAACGTGAAGGCGCCGCAGCCGCCGCACGGGTCGCCTTCGTAGCCCTTGATCTTGGCCTCGGCGATCTTCAGCCGCGTCTGCCGCGTCTCCATCGACACCGTCAGCGTCGACGTCTCGCTGCGCAGCAGCACTGCGTTCTTGCCGTCGCTCTCGGCCACGTCTTCGAACGCGCGCGTGATGCCGCGGCTGTGCGGGTGCAGATGGGCGTTGTCCTGCACGGCCGGCGGTGGTTCCTGGTCGGCCTCGTAGACCGTCTCGGAGACGACCTCCTCGTCGGTGAACTCAGGTCCCTCCTTGATGCGTGCGCCCATCGTCGTGTTGCGCAGGTCTTCGCTCTGCACCTGCGCCAGCTCCTCGCGGCCGAGGTAGCTGATCGCGAGCTCGCGAAACACGTAGTCGATCACCGACGTGACCATCTTGATCTGGTCGTGGCCCTGCACGATGCCGTTCGGTTCGAAGCGCGTGAACACGAACGCGTCGGCGAACTCGTCCAGCGGCACGCCGTGCTGCAGGCCGAGCGACACCGCGATCGCGAAGCAGTTCATCAGGCTGCGGAACGCCGCGCCTTCCTTGTGCATGTCGAGGAAGATCTCGCCGAGCGAGCCGTCCTCGTACTCACCGGTGCGCAGGTAGATCTTGTGGCCACCGACCACGGCCTTCTGCGTGTAACCGGCGCGGCGGTTCGGCAAGCGGCGGCGCTTGGCGATGTAGCGGTGCACGACGCGCTCGGTGATGCGGGCGGCCAGGCGCTGCACCTCCGGTGTCGGCGCGGTGATGCCGCCGAAGTCGTCGTCCTCGACCATCGAGCTGAGCGGCTGGCTCAGCTTGCTGCCGTCGCGGTAGAGCGCGACCGCCTTCAGCATCGATTGCCAGCCGGTGCGGTAGGCCACCTTGCAGTCGTCGAGCGTCGCCTCGTTCGGCATGTTGATCGTCTTGCTGATCGCGCCGCTGATGAACGGTTGCACCGCGGCCATCATGTGGATGTGCGCCGCGTAGGGGATGAAGCGCTTGCCCTTGCGGCCGCAGCGGTTCGCGCAGTCGAACACCGGCAGGTGCGCGTCCTTCAGGTGCGGCGCACCCTCGACGGTCATGGCGCCGCAGACGTAGTCGTTGGCGGCCTGGATGTCGGCCTTGGCGAAGCCGAGGTGCTTCAGCAGATCGAAGCTCCAGTCGTTCAGTTCGGCGTCGCCGACACCGAGTTTTCCCTTCAGGAAGTCGGCGCCGAGGATGCCCTTGTTGAAAGCGAAACTGATGTCGAACGCGCCCTCGAGCGCCTTTTCGAGCCGCTGCAGCGCGGCATCGTCGAAGCCACGGGCGGCCAGCGTCTCGTGGTTGATCGCCGGCGCCTTGGCGAGCGTCTTCCGGCCGACGACGTAGGCGAGGATCTCGTCGATCTGCGGCGGCGTGTAGCCGAGCTTCTTCAGTGCCGGCGCCAGGCTCTGGTTGGCGATCTTGAAGTAACCGCCGCCGGCCAGCTTCTTGAACTTCACCAGCGCGAAGTCCGGCTCGACGCCGGTGGTGTCGCAGTCCATCAACAGGCCGATCGTGCCGGTGGGCGCGATGCAGGTCACCTGCGCGTTGCGGTAGCCGTGCTTCTCGCCGAGTGCGACCGCGCGGTCCCAGCACTCACGTGCCGACTCGAGCAGCGGGGCGGGGCACAGCTTCGCATCGATGCCGACCGGCTTCACCGACAGGCCCTCGTACTCCGACGCCGAGGCATGGTAGGCCGCGCGGCGGTGGTTGCGGATCACGCGCAGCATCGGCTCGCGGTTGCGCTCGTAGCCCGGGAACGCACCCAGCTCCTTGCTCATCTCGGCCGAGGTCGCGTAGGCCTCACCGGTCAGGATCGCCGACAGGCCGCCGGCGATCGCGTAGGCCTTCGGCGACGCGTAGGGGATGCCCATGCGCATCAGGATCGTGCCGAGGTTCGCGTAGCCGAGGCCCAGAGTGCGGAACTCGTAGCTGCGTTGTGCGATCGACGCGCTCGGGAAGCTGGCCATCAGCACGCTGATCTCGAGCACCATCGTCCACAGGCGGCAGGCGTGCTTGAAGCCCTCGATGTCGAAGCCAGCGGCCTGCTTGTCGTCGCCCTCGCGCACGAACTTGGCGAGGTTGATCGACGCCAGGTTGCAGGCCGTGTCGTCGAGGAACATGTACTCCGAGCACGGATTGCTGGCATTGATGCGCCCATCCGTCGGGCACGTGTGCCACTCGTTGATCGTGGTGTCGTACTGCACACCCGGATCGGCGCAGGCCCAGGCCGCGTAGGCGATCTTGTCCCACAGCTCGCGCGCGTCGACTTCCTTGGCGACGCCGCGGTCGGTGCGGCGGATCAGACGCCACTTGCCGCCTTCTTCGACCGCGTGGAAGAACTCGTTCGGCACCCGCACCGAGTTGTTCGAGTTCTGGCCGGAGACCGTGTTGTAGGCCTCGCCGTCCCAGTCGGTGGTGTATTCAGGCACGGTGATCGCGCGCAGCCCCTGCCCGCCGAGCTGGATCGCCCGCTGCAGGTAGTTCTCGGGGATGCAGGCGGCGCGGGCCTCGTGCAACACCGAGCGCAGCGCGTCGTTCTCGCGCGGCACCGTGCAGATCGCGGCGGTGCCGTCGGCGTCGAGCGTGTGGCAGGCGTTGACGACCGCATTCAGGTGCCGGCGGATGATCTTGCTGCCGGTGACCAGCGCCGCGACCTTCTGCTCCTCGTTGACCTTCCACGACACGAACGTCTCGATGTCGGGGTGGTCGAGGTCGAGGCAGACCATCTTCGCCGCGCGGCGCGTGGTGCCGCCCGACTTGATCGCGCCTGCGGCGCGGTCGCCGATGCGCAGGAAGCTCATCAGGCCCGAGCTCTTGCCGCCGCCCGACAGCGGTTCGTTCTCACCGCGCAGCATCGAGAAGTTGCTGCCGGTGCCGGAGCCGTACTTGAACAGGCGCGCCTCGCGCGTCCACAGGTCCATGATGCCGCCCTCGTTGACGAGGTCGTCGGTCACGGCCTGGATGAAGCAGGCGTGCGGCTGCGGCCGCTCGTAGGCGTTCTTGCTCTTCAGCAGCTTGCCGGTCTGCTTCGGCTCGCCCTTCTTGGCCTGGGGGCCGCTGTTTGCCGGGGAGCCACTGTCCGGCTCGACGAACCAGTGGCCCTGCGCCGGGCCGGTGATGCCGTAGGCGTAGTGCAGGCCGGTGTTGAACCACTGCGGTGAATTGGGGGCGGCGTGTTGGGCCGCGAGCATGTGGCTCAGTTCGTCCTCGAAGGCCTGGGCGTCGTCGCCGCCGTCGAAGTAGCCATACTCCTCGCCCCAGTGGCGCCAGCAGCCGGCGAGGCGGTGGAACACCTGCCGCGCGTCCTTCTCGCCGCCGAGCACCGGGTTGCCGGCGTCGTCGGTCATCAGCTTGCCGTCGGCAGAACGCTGCGGCACCGACGCCTTGCGGAAGTACTTCTGTGCCAGGATGTCGACCGCCACCTGGCTCCACGCCTGTGGCACGTCGATGTCGCGCGCCTCGAACACCAACGATCCGTTCGTATTGCGGATCTCGGAGTGGCGCTTGCCGAACGGGATGCCTTCGTAGGGAGACTTGCCCTTGACCGTGAACCGACGAGTGACCTTCACGCTGCTTCCTCCTCACCGGGTGGTAGCACCACCCGCCAGTGGTTTCATGCGTCCGGACGGAGTTCGAACCGACCAAGTTCGACCCGCACGCACGCCGCTGCCTGCATGTTCCTGGCGAGCCACGCACGGCGTACGAGCCTGACAGCTCGTACGATCTTGTCGCTGCCCACGAGAATCACGCTTCTCACCAATGTCTGCTCTCACCGTGTGTCTGCCGTGTGCGCTCGCTCGTACGGGCCCCACCCGTCCGACACATGCACGAAGGCAGTTGGCGACGAGGGGCGCGGCAGGGCGAGCCGATCCGAGCAGCCGACCGATTGCCCGGACCCTGCGGCGCGCCTCCCAAACCTTGCAACAGGCCATGGGATGGAGTGGGCGACGAGTCGCGGGGAGCCACTATCTATTGCGTTCCCAGCGGCATGGCAACCCAGGGGTAGCGAAAAGGGGCACGGCGGGACTGGTCGTCGGTGGACCGCGAACCGGGCAGGCTTTCGCAAAGCAGGGACATCCGCAGGGGGCCGGGGCGGACCCGATTCAGGCCCCGCTCGGCAGCGCCCGTCGGGCACCGGTCACTGCAGCGTGCGGTTGCTGTAGATGCCGGCTGGCGCGCTGCGGTGGTCGAGCCAGAGCAGCAGCTGGCGCGCGCCATCGACCAGCAGGCGGGGCACTTCCTGCGCGGTGCTCGCGTCGCCGAAGCCGACGGGGTTGCCGAAGGTGGCGCCGAGGTCGACCGACACGGTCTGCACGATGCGCGCCGCGCCGCCCGCGACGTCGCCATCGCGCCAGGCGGCGAACACGTAGTTGCCGCGGCTGTCGACCTGGGGTTCGCCCGCCGGCCCGCTGACGGCGCTGACCGTCACGTGCTGCGGTTGCGTGCCGATGCCGCCGACGCGCGAGACGGCGACGCCGGTGCCGGCGAGCACGTAGATCGCGTACAGGCGATCGCCTTCGCAGCGCAGGCTCGGGGCGGCGACGGCGCCCTGGCCGCCGCCGCGCAGTTCGCTGGCGACCGTCGGCCACGACAGGCCCGCATCCGCCGAGCCCATGAACTCGAGCACGTCGGCGCGCAACCAGACGAGCCACATCTTGCTGGCGTCGTTGCACAGGCGCGGTGAGCCCGCCGCGGCGTTGCTCAGGCTGCGGCGTTGGGCGGCTTCCCAGCCCGAGCCGGACGTCGTCGTGCGCACCGTGTAGATGCCCGGCACCGACGCACCCTGCCGTTCGTCGACGAACGCGATCACCGCGGTGGCGCCGTTGCCGACCACCTGATGGTCGTACTGGTTTCCGCCACCGCCGCCGACCAGCGCCGCGGTGCGCCACATGTCACCGGCATCGGTCGAGGCGGTCGCGGCCAGCCGTGCCGTGCCGAGGCCCGGGTTGCCGCGCAGCCAGGCGACGTAGCGCCGGGCCGCGCTCGCGGCCAGGCGGGGTCGCGGCCGGGGGCCGCCGGCGGCGTCGCGCGGCTGCACCGCGGCGAACGACAGGCCGCCATCGTGGGAGCTGCGGGCGTTCACCCCGTTGCCGTCGGCGATCCAGACCACGGTGACGTCGCCGCCGATGGCCGCGACCCTGGGTTCGCTGGCGACCTCACCGCCGCTGAGCGTCTGCGGCAGGGTCCAGGTGGCGCCGCCGTCGGTCGAGCTGCGGTGTGCGACCTGGCTGCCTTCGAGCCACACCAGGTGCACCGTCGGACCTTCGCGCGCCACGTCGAACGACGTGCCGGCGCCGCCGTCCAGGCGTGCGTCCGCGGCGGCCAGCACCGGTGGGTGGGAGTACATCGTGAACGCAGTGCCGGGCAGCTGCGAGCTGCCGAACTGGTGCGTCACGCCGACCACGGTCGGCCCCGGCGTGGCGCCGGTCGGGGTCGTGCACCGCAAGGTGTGGTCGTCGACGGCGGTGGTCGCGGTGGCGCTGACGCCGGCGAAGCGGACCGAGGTCTGCACCGCGCCGCCCAGCGACAGCGCATTGCCGGTGATCGTCACGTTCTGGGCCTTGCTGGCGAAGGCGCTGTCGGGGGCGACGCCGAGGATCACCGGCGCGCCGGAGCGCACGACGTGCAGGTCGATCGCCTGGGCGGCGCCGCGGGGATCCTCGACCAGCAGCCTGGCGACCACTGCGGCGGGAGTGGCGACCGGCATCAGGTCCAGCGTGAAGCTCGACCCGGCCACGGGCGTCTGGAAGCCGAGGCCCGCGGCGGCGGCGTCGACCGTGCTGAGCTGCAGCTGCCACAGCAGGGGATCGCCGTCCGGATCGCTTGCCGTGAACACGAGCTGCGCTGCGCCGCTGGCCGACAGCGAGAACGTGCGCACCGCGCCGCTGCCGCCGAGGTTGCTGGGCGCCTGCAGCACCGGCGGCTCGTTGGGCAGCTGCGGCGGGTCGCCCGAGCCGCCGCCGCCACCACCGCCGCAGGCGGTCGACAGCAAGGTGGCGGTGAGGGCGAGCAGGAGGGTGGGTTCGAAGCGCATCGGGTGTCGTGGCGGGGGCCACACAACCTAGCGCTTCCGCGACCCGGCGTTGCACGCCCGGGGCCGATTCCCGCCGCAGCCATCGGGCGCCGCCTTGCCATCGGTGCGCCGCCCGACTGGCCTACTTGGCCGACGTGCGCGCGTCTTCCGGGAACGGGATCTTCAGCACGTTGCGGTAGGCGGCGACCTCGCGGATGTCGCGACCGTCCTTCTGCAGCAGGGTGCGCACCGCTTCCTGCAGCTGTGCGTCTTCCTGCGGATCGCCCATCGCGCGCTGCCCCGGGTAGACGGCGCCGCGCAGGTCGCTGATCTGGTCGCGCACCTCGTAGCGCAGCCAGCGGCGCACGTCGTCCTCGGTCAGCTTGGTGTCGAGGCCGGCGTAGAACTCGGCGAAGCCGGGATACTGCTTCGGGTCGCCCTCGTCGCCTTCGGCCAGCTGGCGGAACAGCGCCTCGTGTTCGGCCATGTGCGACTTCACGTAGTCGCGGAACACGCCCTTCTTCAGCAGCGCGAACACGGCGGTGTTCTTCCACGCGTCCTCGGGCTTGTTCTCGAGCAGGTCGACGACCTTGTCCGGCATCACGCCCCAGTTCGGATCGACGATGCGGCCTTCCTTGTCGAACTCGCGGTGCGGGCAACGGCCGCTGGGCAGGTGGTACTTGGCGACCGTCAGCTTGATGTGCGCGCCGTAGTCGTACTTGCCGTTGTGGTTGCGATCGGTGAACGGTTCGCCTTCCTGCCAGTTGCCGTCGTTGTTCAGGTCCTCCCACGCCTCGGGCGGATCCGAGCGCAGGGCGAACAGGTTCTGCACGCTGCCCTTGCCGAACGAGCGCTGGCCGATGAGGGTCGCGCGGCCGTGGTCCTGCAGCGCGCCGGCGGTGATCTCCGACGCCGACGCCGAGAAGTTGTTGGTCAACACCGCCAGCGGCAGCTTGCACACCGTGCGCGGGCCGTCCTCGGTGTAGTAGTCGCGCCGCGGTTCGGCCGGGCCCTCGGTGTAGACGACCAGCTTCTTGCCGTCGAGGAACTGCTCGACGACGTCGCCGGCCTGCGACAGGAAGCCGCCGGTGTTGTTGCGCACGTCGAGCACGATGCCGCGCGCGCCCTTGCTGGTGACGTCGGCCAGCGCCTTGCGCAGCTCGTCGCCGAGGTTGCTGCTGAAGCTGATCAGCTCGACGTAGCCGACGTCGCCGGGCAGCATCGTCCAGTTGACGGCCGGCACGGCGATCTGCCGGCGCTGGATGGTCAGCAGCTGCGGCTCCTGGAAGCCGGCGCGGAACACCTTCAGCACCACCGGCGTGTCGGGGCGGCCCTTCAGCTTGGTGACGATCTCGTCCGAGGTGTGGCCGGCGGTCTCCCAGCCGTCGACCTCGAGGATCTTGTCGCCGCTGCGCAGGCCAACCTCGTAGGCGGGGCCGGAGTAGATCGGGCGCACGATCGAGAAATCGTTGTCCTGGTCGAAGTTGACGAACGCGCCGATGCCGCCGTACTCGCGGTTCAGGTCGAAGAAGAACCGCTTGTACTCGTCGCTGGTGAAGAACACGCTGTGCGGGTCGAGCCCCTGCAGCATGCCCTTCGCGGCGTACTCGACCAGTTCCTCGTCGGTCACGGTGCTGCCGCGCAGGTGCTGCGCGTGGATGCGCTGGCGCAGTTCGGTCAGCACGCGGTAGTCGTCGCGCTCACTGCCAGCACCGGTGTTGCGTTCGACGATGCGCGCCAGCGACTGCTCGAGCTCGCGGCGTTCCTCCTCACGGCGCAGGAACAGCCGGGCCCGACGGCCGGCGTCGGTCGGTTCGTCGCGGATCTCCCGCAGCACGTTCCAGGCCGGGCCACCGTCGATGTTCATCTCGGCGAGCGCCAGCGCGCCGCGCTGCCGCAGGTCGCGGTCGGTCGAGTGCAGGAACTGCTCCAGCGTCGAGGTCGCGACGCCGCGCTCCTCGTTGCTGCCGACCTGCCACAGCGCCAGCGCGGCCTCGATGCGAACCCGCGGCGCCACCAGTTCGTCCTTGCAGGTCGCCGCGACCAGCTTGCGCACGTCGGGCAGGATGCGGGTGTTGAACAGGCGCTCTTCGCCGAGCACCGCCATGGCGGCGGCGCGTACCTCGTCGTCGCTGCTCTTGGCCAGCGGCTCGATCAGGTCGAAGACGTCCTTGCCGTAGGTGGTGTCGTTCTTCAGCGCCCGGATCGCCAGCGCCGCCGCGAGGCGGCCCTTCGCGGTCTCCACGCTCTTGTCGCTGGCCACGGCGTGCAGCACCTGGTCGCGGAAGCCGTCGACGTTCGCATCCGGGGCGAGGTCGACGATCTGGTTGGCGTACTCGTAGACCTGCACGACCGGCGCCACTTCGGCCTGACGCAGCAGCGTGGCCACCTGGGGTTCCTGCTGTTGGGCGCGCAGTGCCGGGGCCGCGAGCAGGCTCGCCGCGGCGCCGATCAGGATCCAGACAGGAACGGAACGGAATCTGGCTGCATTCATGTGGTTGCCGTGGAGGACCGCGCAGGGGCCGCCGGTGTCACAAGGAGTCTGATCGGCTGCCCGACCCTGCCGGATGCAAGCAAACCTGCATCGCGCGGTCCGATCGGAGCGGCCGTTCGTGCCCTGATCCAGCGGAGCAGGCCACGAAGGGATCCTATACGTCGCCGGCGCGCACTTGCCGAACACGATTTCGCCGCCGTGCCGCAGCGTCACGACCCGGTAGGCTTCGGCCGTGGCCGACGTCCCAGCATCTGATCCCGACCGCGACCCGGGTCTCTCCCACATCGACGCAGAGGGGCGTGCCAGCATGGTCGACGTGTCCGGCAAACACGCCACGCTGCGCCGCGCCACCGCCGAGGCGACCGTGCAGCTCGATGCCGCCGTGCGCGACGAGGTCCTGCGCGGCACGCTGCCTAAGGGCGAAGCGCTGGCGGTCGCGCGCATCGCCGGCATCCAGGCGGCGAAGGAGACCGCACGTTGGATTCCGCTGTGCCACACGGTGCCGCTCGCCCACGTCGGCGTCGACTTCGCGCCGCACGGTGCCACCGCGATCCGCGTCACCACCGAGGCGCGCTCGTTCGCCGCAACCGGGGTCGAGATGGAGGCGCTGGTCGCCGCCAGCGCGGCGGCGCTGACGCTCTACGACATGGTGAAGGCCCGCTGTCGCGGAGCTTCGATCACCGACGTCCGCCTGCTGCAGAAGTCCGGTGGCCGCTCCGGCGAATGGCGCCGCGCGGACGATGGCGGGGCCGCATGACGCCGCGCGCCGTTGCCATCGTCGGTGCGTCCGGCGCCGTCGGCCAGGACTTCCTCGCCGTGCTCGCAGCGCGGGACTTTCCGCTGCGCAACCTGCGCCTGCTGGCGTCGCCGCGCTCGGCCGGCAAGCGGGTCCTGTTCCGCGGCGAGTCGCTGCCGATCGAGCCGCTCGGGCCGGACTCGTTCCGCGGCATCGACGTCGCGCTGTTCTCGGCCGGCGGCGCGGTCTCGCGGGAGCACGCCCCGCGCGCGGTGCAGAGCGGCGCGGTCGTCGTCGACAACAGCTCGGCGTTTCGCATGGATCCAGCGGTGCCGCTGGTCGTGCCGGAGGTGAACCCCGAGGCGATCGCGGCGCACCGGGGCATCGTCGCCAACCCGAACTGCTCGACGATCCTGCTGGTGCTGGTGCTGTGGCCGTTGCACCGCGCGGCGGGGCTCTGCGCCGTGGTCGTGTCGACCTACCAGGCCGCTTCGGGCGCCGGCCAGCAGGCGATGCTCGAACTGCGCGAAGGCACCGCTGCGGCGCTGCGCGGCGAAGTGCTGCCGCCGCGCGTGCTGCCGCAGACGCTGGCGTTCAACCTGTTCCCGCAGGTCGACGTGTTCCAGCCCGACGGCTTCACGAAGGAAGAGGACAAGCTGCAGTTCGAGACCCGCAAGATCCTCGGGCTGCCGGCACTGCCGGTCGATGCCACCTGCGTGCGGGTGCCGGTCGAACGCTGCCACAGCGAGTCGGTCGCGGTGCAATTCGAACGACCGCTCGACGTCGCCGCCGCGCGCGCGCTGCTCGCCGCGGCGCCGGGCGTCGAACTGGTCGACGACCCGGCACAGCAGCGCTACCCGATGCCGCTGCCGATGGCGGGCCGCGATCCGGTCGCGGTCGGTCGCATCCGCCTGGGCCGCGTGTTCACGCCCGGGCTCACGTTCTGGCTCGCCGGCGACCAGCTGCGCAAGGGCGCGGCGCTGAACGCGGTCCAGATCGCCGAGCTGCTGTAGCGTCGGCTGGCGCGCGCTACGCGCCCAGCGTCGACCGGATCGCGTCCGAGATCGTGAAGCCGAAGCCGTTGACGCCCGGGTCCAGGCACAGCGCCTGGCAGTGGAACGTGTCGCCGATCGCGCCGCTGACCGAGGGCCACTGCCAGCTGGCGGTGCCGCCGGCGCCGGACAGGGCGAAGCTCACGTCGGGCGTCGTGAAGGCCAAGCAGCCTGGCATGTCGAGGATCGGGCCGAGGTCGATGCCCGGCAGCTGCGTGAAGCCGAACACCAGCACGCCGAGGCTGAACGTCGGGTTCAGGTTGGCAGCCGTCACGGTCCAGGTCTGGCCGAGGCGCGGCGCGTCGTTGACCGACAGCGACGGCGTGCCGTTGGTGCCGCCGCAGCCGGCGCCGTAGTCGTCGGCCCTGGCGCCGAACTGCTTGGTGTCGCCGTAGTAGGTCGACGACCCCGTCACGCCGCCGAACTGCACCATGTGCCGCTCGCCGGGCAGGAACGCGAGCGTGCTCTGGAACCGGCCGGCAGTGGGGGTGACGACCTGGGTCCAGGTCCAGTTCGTGCCGTTGAACGACAGCTCCCACGTGTCGTTGCGCGCCTGGCCGTTCGAGTAGTGCATGCCGCCGGTCAGTACGCAGACGCCGCGCACCGAGTCGTAGGCCATGCGGGCCCGTTCGCGCCGCGGCGGGCGGGTGCCGGTGACGACCAGCTCGGCCCAGGTCGTGCCGTCGTAGCCCCACGTCTTGTCGGTGTCGGGCGGGAAGGCGCTGGGGTTGGCGTTGACGCCGCCGAACAGCACGGTCTTGCCGGCGCCGGCGTGGAAGCACATCGCGTGGGCTTCCAGCGGTCCTGGGCTGCCGACGCCGGTGCGCAGCGTCCAGTCGAGGCCGTCGTATTCCCACGTCTTGTTGCTGTCGACGATCGGATTGCCGCCCGGCATGCCGCCGTAGAGCACGATCTTGTTGCGGACCGAGT
The DNA here is from genome assembly GCA_044230075.1 of Planctomycetota bacterium. Lineage (GTDB taxonomy): Bacteria > Planctomycetota > UBA1135 > UBA1135 > UBA2386 > JAEUHS01. The sequence goes on from JBGARS010000034.1 coordinate 43,601, forward strand.
CGAAGACCATCGCGTGCAGGCCCAGGTTGCCCGGATTCGTCGCCGGGAACTGCTGCGTCCACGTGATGCCGTCGAACTCCCACGTCTGGTTGACGCCCGGATTCGTGTAGGTGGCGTTGCCGCCGTACATCACGTAGACCCCGCGCAGGCTGTCGTAGGCCAGGCCCATGTCGAACTTGCCGGTCGGCGAGGTCGGCGGGAACAGCTGCGCCCAGGTGTTGCCGTCGTAGGTCCAGGTGTCGCTGAGCACCGTGAACAGGCTGGCGCCGCCGAACAGCAGCGCAGTCGAGGAACCAGGGTCGCTGGCCATGCCGGCGGCGGCTCGAGCTGACGGCGAACCGACCGGGGTGACGTCGACCCACTGGGCGGCTGTGGTGCCGAGTACGAGCGTGCTGGCGACGAGATGGGGCAGGGCAGTGCGCATGAGACGTGGGATCGGGTTGGACGGGTGGTGGAGCGGTGGCGCTGTGGGGCGCGACGCCAACGTTCGAGGAGCCGTTTTGCCCGACCTCGGACGGGCAATTCTCGGGAACCCGGGCAGCGGAGCCGGTGACCGCCAGAAGCATGTGCCGGCCTGCGCACCATAGCGGACCCGGTTCGGCGACCGGCAGAAGCACACTGGACTCCGGCCGCCTGAACCCCTTCACTTCCGCTGCCTTGGAAGCGATTCCGCTCCAGGAGATCGATGCGATGGCAGGAAAGCGCCCGAACCAGCACAGGAAGTCTCCTCCCGCTCCAAAGACGGCTGCCGGCAGCCGTGCTCATCAACCCGGCGGCGACCGGCTCGACCAGCTCGAGCGGCTGATCGAACTGATGGTCGCGCGCGACGTCGTCGAGGTCGAACTCGAAGAAGCCGGCGCCCGTTGGCGCGTGCGCCGCAACGAGCCGCAGACGATGACGTTCGCCGCGCCGCAGGGCATGACGATGCCGATGGCGATGCACCCTGCCGGGCCGCCTTCGGTGCCGGGCTCGGCGGCGGCCGCTGGCGCACCGGCCGAACCACAGGGCGAGGTTTTCAAGTCGCCGATGCTCGGCACGTTCTATCGGGCGGCGTCGCCCGAGGCCGAACCGTTCTCGAAGGTGGGCGACAAGGTCACCGCCGACAAGACGCTGTGCATCATCGAGGCGATGAAGGTGATGAACGAGATCAAGGCCGAGCGGGAGTTCGAGATCCTCGAGATCCTGGTCAAGAACGGCGAGCCGGTCGAGTTCGGTCAGCCGTTGTTCCTCATCCGCTAGTGCTCCCGCGCCGGCTCCCGATCCGCTAGCGAACCATGTTCCATCGCATCCTGATCGCCAATCGCGGCGAGATCGCGCTGCGCATCCTGCGCGCCTGCAAGGACCTCGGCATCGAGTCCGTCGCCGTCTACAGCGAGGCCGACAAGGACTCGCTGCACCTGCGCTACGCCGACGAGACGATCTGCATCGGTCCGGCCGCGAGCAGCGACAGCTACCTCAACATCCCGGCGCTGATCGCGGCCGCGGAGATCGCCGACGTCGAGGCGATCCACCCCGGCTACGGCTTCCTGTCCGAGAACGAGCACTTCGCCGAGGTCTGCCAGAGCTGCAACATCAAGTTCATCGGCCCGACGCCACAGGCCATCGCGCAGTGTGGTGACAAGGTGGCGGCCAAGCAGCTGGCGAAGGCGGCCAACGTGCCGTGCGTGCCGGGCAGCGACGGGCCGATCGACAACGAGCAGGAGGCGCTCGAGATCGCGCGCAAGATCGGCTTCCCGGTGCTGATCAAGGCGGCGGCCGGCGGCGGTGGCCGCGGCATGCGCGTCGCGCACAACGAACCGAGCCTGGTGACCGGCTACCACGCGGCGCGCAGCGAGGCCGAGAAGGCGTTCAAGGACTCGACCGTCTACCTCGAGAAGTACATCGAGAAGCCGCGCCACGTCGAGATCCAGATCATGGCCGACCAGCACGGCAACATCGTGCACCTCGGCGAGCGTGACTGCTCGCTGCAGCGCCGGCACCAGAAGCTGGTCGAGGAGAGCCCGTGCCCGGTGCTCGACGACAAGACCCGCGAGGCGATGGGCGAGGCCGCGGTGCGGCTGGCCAAGGCCGCGAACTACACCTCCGCCGGCACGGTCGAGTTCCTGCTCGACAAGGACAAGCACTTCTACTTCATCGAGATCAACTCGCGCATCCAGGTCGAGCATCCGGTGACCGAGTCGGTC
>JBGARS010000035.1:0-45782 GCA_044230075.1 Planctomycetota bacterium
GCATCGCTGCGGCCTTCGAGCAGCCGCTGTGGCTGGACGACCAGGCGGTGGACCTGGGCGCCGGCCTGGGCATCGCCTGCTGGCCCGACCACGCCGCCGAGGCGGATGCGCTGCTCAGCCGCGCCGAGGTGGCGATGGTGGCGGCCAAGCGGCGCAGCGCCGGCGCGCAGGTGTACGACCCCTCGCTCGACAGCGCCAGTGCGCAGACCCTGTCGCTGCTCGGCGACCTGCGCCGCGCCGGCTTCGGCGAACCCGACCCGACGCGCCCGGCCGCGGGGCTGCCGCCGGTGCGTTCGCTGCAGGTGCAGATCCCCGACGGCCGGGCGCAGCTGGCGGTGTCCGCCGGTGCCCATGGGGTGTTCGATCACCTGGTGGGCCTGCTCGAGCGGCAGGTCGGCACCGAGCTCTGGCAGCTGTATCGCCAGCCGACCGACGAGCCCGATCGGGCGGCGTTCTGGCGCGCCGAGCGGCGCTGGTTCGAGAGCCATCCCGACGCGGTCGAGCAGGGCCGGCGCTTCGCGCGGCGGCTCGTGCAGCAGTGGGACAACCTGTCGGCGCAGCTGCGCGCGCGGGGCGTCGAGCGCCTGCTGACCGATCCGCAGCGAGCGAAGCTGCTGCAGGAAGAGGACGGCGGCAACGTCGTCGCGGCGCTGCGGGCGCGCCCGCAGCTCGAAGACCTCGATCTGCGCCTGCTCGAGCTGGCCGCGGTCGTTCCCGGGGACAAGGTGTGGCGCGACTGCGTCGCGCTCGCGGCGACGGCGACCGGCGGTGGTCGGCAGGCGGTGCGTTCGGTGTTCGCCGTGCTCGGCCCCGACGCGGTGCTGCAGGCGCTCGACGACGGCAACGCGATCGTGCGCCGCGCGGCGGTCGAAGAAGTCGTCGTCGTGCGCGACCTGCGCGCCGGCCCGCGGATGATCCAGCTGCTGGCCGACCCCGAGGCCTCTGTGGCGGTGGTGGCCGCGCAGGCGATCGGCCAGCTGCAGCTCGGCGCCGCGGCCCCGTCGCTGATCGCCGCGATCGTCGCCGAGAACACCGACCCGGGCCTGCGCCGCGAGTGCCTGCGCGCGCTCGGTCGCACCGGCGGCGAGCAGGCGTTCGCGGTGCTGCAGCGGGCGCTGACGGCGCCGGTGAAGGAGGACAAGGAAGCGGCGCTGCGTGGTCTGGGCGAACTGCGCGATGCGCGCGCCGCGGCGCTGCTGGCCGACCTCGCGGTGATCGGCAACGGCCGCGACATCGGCGACCTGGCGCGCTACTACCTGCAGCGCATGGGCGGCACCTTGGCCGTGCCGGCGCTGCGCGGGCAGCTGCAGGTGGTGCAGGACCCGGAGGTCCGCGACCAGCTCGTGCTGCTGCTCGGCAGCTACCAGGACGCTGCGTCCGTGCCCGACCTGATGGACCTGCTGCGCAATCCGAAGTTCGCGCTCGGCGCGGCTGGGCTGCTCGCGTCGGCGACCGGCTACGACCTGTTGTCGCAGGACGATCGCACCGGCGCGATCGAGGCGTGGTTCCGCGAGCACCGCAACGAACCGCAGTGGCAGTGGCTGCTCGACGGCCTGCGGTCGGTCGAGGAGGCGACGACGCTGCGTGCCGAGCAGTTCGCCGCTGCGGCCGGGCTCTGCGCCGTGCCCGAACTGACGCGGCTCTTGATCGAGTCGCGCACGCCGCGGCTGCGGGTGCTGTGTGCGGCCGTGCTGCGCACGCTGACCAACGAGGACTTCGGCATCGTCTCGCCGGAGACCCCGGCCGACGTGCGCGAGGGCATCGCCGCCCGCTACCGCCTGCTGGTCGAGACCGCGCGGGCGGCGCAGGGCCGCTGACCGCACCGGCGAACCCGGTGGGAACGCCGCTGCGCCGCGCTGGTTCGTGGCCGGCGATCGTGCTGCTGGTGGGCCTGTTCCTGGCGGCGTTCTTCTGGCTGCGCCACCGCTCGTCGTTCCTGGCGATCGAACACGATCGGGAGGCGGCCGTCGCCGTCGCCACCGCCAACGGGCTGTCGCTCGCCGATGCGTGCGCCCTGCGCGACCTGGTCGGCGTGCAGGCCTCCGCGGCACAGTGGTCGACGGCCGCCGCGCAGTTCGCGGCGCTGCGGCCGCGGCTCGGCGAGCCGTTGGCGGTGGTCGCCATCGCCGGCGAACGCGCGGCGGCGGAGGCGGCGCGCGCCGCTGCCGACGATGCCGCCGCCGCGTGGCAGCAGTTCCGCACCGACAGCCGCGCGCTGCCGGGGCTGCGCTTCCTCGTCGTGCGCGACCGCTTCGCCGCACGGATCACATCGCGCGATTGACGAGTCGCAGAATTGAGGAGTCTGGCCGCGGCGGTATCGTCGTGCGCCACTTTCCGAACGCCACCCGCCACAACCGCATGACCGACGTCGTTGCCATCGCCCAACGGATCCAATCCGAGAGCAAGAGTCTGCAGGCCGTGCGCCAGGCGCTGCAGAACGTCATCGTCGGCCAGGACGCCCTGCTCGACGGCCTGCTGATCGCGCTGCTCGCCGACGGCCACGTGCTGCTCGAAGGCCTGCCCGGCCTCGCCAAGTCGCTGGCGGTGTCGTCGCTGGCGCGCGCGGTCGGCGGCCACTTCCGCCGCATCCAGTTCACGCCCGACCTGCTGCCTGCCGACCTGGTCGGCACGCACGTCTACAACCCCAAGACCGGCGACTGGCAGGTCAAGGAAGGGCCGGTGTTCGCCAACTTCGTGCTGGCCGACGAGATCAACCGCGCGCCGGCGAAGGTGCAGTCGGCGCTGCTCGAGGCGATGCAGGAGCGGCAGGTGACGCTGGCCGGCGACACGCGCAAGCTGCCGGACCCGTTCCTGGTGCTGGCGACGCAGAACCCGGTCGAGCAGGAGGGCACCTACGCGCTGCCCGAGGCGCAGATCGACCGCTTCCTGGTCAAGCTGGTGGTCGGCTACCCGAGCAAGGCGGAGGAGCTGAAGATCATCGACCGCATGGCCGGCATGGGGGCGCAGACCGAGGTCAAGCCGGTGACGACGCCGCAGGAGCTGCTGCGCATGCGCCAGCTGCTGGACACGATCTACCTCGACGACAAGGTCAAGGGCTACATCGTCGACCTGGTGTTCGCGACGCGCGATCCGGCGGCGGTCGGCCTCGCGAAGCTGAAGCCGCTGATTCTCTATGGCGCCTCGCCGCGCGCGTCGCTGGCGCTGGCCCGCACGGCGCGCGCGCGCGCGTTCCTCGAAGGCCGCGGCTTCGTCACGCCGCAGGACGTCAAGGCGACCGGCCTGATGGTGATGCGGCACCGCGTGCTGACGACCTACGAAGCCGAGGCCGAAGGCGTCACCAGCGAACAGGTGCTGCAGACCGTGTTCGACACCGTGAAGGTGCCCTGAGGCAGGAGCCACCCGTGGCGTCGGTGATCGACCCCGAACTGCTGGCGGAGGCACGGCGCATCCAGGTGCGCGCCGACCGCATGGTGACCGACGTGATGGCGGGCGGCTACAGCTCCGTCTTCCGCGGTTCGGGCATCGAGTTCGACGAGGTGCGCGAGTTCGCCGAGGGCGACGAGCTGCGCTCGGTCGACTGGAACGTCACCGCGCGCACCGGCCGGCCGTTCGTGAAGAAGTTCGTCGAGGAGCGCGAGCTGACGGTGCTGTTCCTGCTCGACGTCTCGGCGTCGATGGCGTTCGGCAGCTCGCCACCGGGCAGCAGCCGGCGCACGGTCGCGACCACGGCGGCGCTGTTCACCGGCTGCGTCGCGTTCGCGGCGGCGCGCAACAACGACAAGGCCGGGCTGATCACGTTCACCGACCGCATCGAGCGCTACGTGCCGGCGAAGAAGGGCCGCAACCACGTGCTGCGGCTGATCCGCGAGGCCTGCGCGCCGCCGGTGCCGCAGTCGCGTTCGGACCTGGTGCAGGCCCTCGACTACGCCGGCCGCGTGCAGCGCCGCCGCGCGATCGTGTTCGTGGTCAGTGATTTCCTCTCGGCCGATCCCGGCAACAAGCTGCGCCTGCTGTCGCAGCGCCACGACGTGATCGCGGTGCGCATCCGCGACCCGTTCGCCGGTGGGCTTTTGCCGGACGGGGCCGTGGGCACGCTGCCGAACGTCGGCCTGCTGCACGTCGCCGATCCCGAGACGGGGCGCACCATCGTCGTCGACACCGCCAGTGCGCGCGTGCGGCGCGAGCTGCAGCAGCGCTGGCAACTCGAACGGCAGCAGCTGCTCGACACCTGTCGTCGCGCCAAGGTCGATCTGCTCGACGTCAACACCAGCGGCTCGGTCGCCGACCCGCTGGTGCGCTTCTTCCGCATGCGCGAACTGCGCGGAGCGAAGCGGTGACCGCGCGCGGGCTGTCGCTGGTGCTGCTGCTGGCGGCGTGTGGCGGGCCACCGTTGCCGTGGCAGACGCCGCCGAAGGACGCGCTCGACCTGCGCATCGCGGTGTCGAGCCAGCAGGTGCACCTGCTCGAACCGGTCGTCGTCCAGCTCGACCTGTATCGCCCGCGCAATCTCGAGGTCGAGTTCGCGCCGCAGGTCGACAAGGCGGACTTCCTGGTCGAGAAGACCGTGCTGCCCGAGCTGCCGCTCGGCGATAGCACGTGGCAGCACACGACGCTGGTGCTGCGGCCGGTGCGCGGACCCGCGGATCTGGTGCTGCCGTCGTTCGTCGCCAAGGCCAAGGACGGCACGGCGGCGAGCACGCCCGAACAGACGATCACCGTGCTCTCGTCGCTGACCGGCCAGGGCGCCGCGATCGAAGCGCCCGGCGCGCCGTTCCCGCCGCCGTCACGGCTGCCTTGGTGGATCGCCGGCATCGCCGGGTTCGCGTTGCTGCTGGCGCTCGGCTTCGTCGCGCTGCGCCGTCACCGCCGCTCGCTGCCGCTTCGCCCGCCGGTGTTGCTGCCGCCGCACGTGAAGGCCCAGCGCGCATTCGCGCGCCTGCGCACGGCGGGCCGCACGACACCCGCACAGGTCGAGGCATTCTACGTCGAGGTCTCCGCGGTGCTGCGCAGCTACCTCGAGGAGCGCTTCGGCCTGCGGGCGCCCGAGCGCACGACGCAGGAGTTCCTGCGCGATCTCGAAGGTGGCGACCAGCTCGCGCGCGAGCATCGTGCCGAGCTGGAGCGCTTCCTGTTGCAGTGTGACCTGGTGAAGTTCGCGGCGGCCGCGCCCGGCGAACCGGAACATCTGGCGACGTTCGCCCTGGCCGAGGCGTTCGTCGAACGCACTGCCAGCGATCGCACGGCCGGCGACCGAGCCGCGGCGTTGGAGCCGGCATGAGCGGCAGCGTCACGTTCGGCGAGGTCACGCTGCTGGACCCGTGGTTCCTGCTGGTGGCCCCGCTCGCGGTGCTGGCGGTGTGGTGGCGCTGGTGGCGGCCGCGCGCGGCGCTGGCAACCGCGTCGTTGGCGTTGTTCGCGGGCCTGCGGCCGACAGTGCGGCAGCGGCTGGTCTGGCTGCCGCAGGCCGGGCGCCTGTTGGCCGTGCTCTGCCTCGCGGTGGCGATGGCGCGGCCGGTGCAGCGTGAGGTCGTGCCGATGCAGGAGGAAGGCGTCGACATCGTGCTGCTGGTCGACACCAGTTCGTCGATGACGATCGACGACATGAGCCAGACCGAGTCCGTGCGCCGCATCGACGCCGCGCGGGCGCGTGCCGAGGAGTTCGCCAAGAAGCGCACGCACGATCGTGTCGGCTTGATCACGTTCGCGCGCTATGCCGAACTGCGTTGCCCGCCGACGCTGGACGAGGACGCGCTGGCGGCATTCCTGCGCAGCGTCGACACGGTGCCGACGAACTCCGAATACGACGGCACCGCGATCGGCACGGCGGTGGGCAAGGCGGTGCAGGTGCTCGCCAAGAGCAAGGCGAAGTCGAAGCTCGCGGTGCTGCTGACCGACGGCGAGAACACGGTCGTCGACATCCTGCCGGCCGATGGTGCCAAGCTGGCGAAGGATGCCGGTGTGCGCGTGCACACGATCGGGCTCGGCAACGGCGTGCCTGGCCCGTTCGGCTTCCAGAAGCTCGACTTCGCCGACCTGCGTGGGATCGCCGAGACCACCGGCGGCGCGTTCTTCCAGCCGAAGACCGACGAGGACCTGGGCGCGGTCTACAGCAAGATCGACGAGCTGGAGAAGACCGAACTCGAAGACCCGCGCTACCGCACGATCGACCGTTTCGAATGGCCGCTCGGCGTGGGCCTGGGCCTGCTGCTGCTGGCGCTCTGCATCGAGGTGCTGCTGTGCCGGAGGATCCCGTGAGCGAACTGCAGTTCACGCGCGCGTTCCTGTGGCCGTGGTTGCTGGCGTTGCCGGTCGCGTGGGCGCTGTTGTGGGCGCTGTTCGACCGCTCGCGGCGGGCGGTGCATCGCTACGGTGCGCGCGGCAGCGATGCGGTGCCGCGGCCGTTGCTGCAGTCGCTGCGGCTGACCCTGCTGCTCGGGCTCGGGCTCGTCTGCTGGATGGACCCGCGCCTGGGCGACGAGCCGGTGCAGATCGAACGGCGTGGCCTCGACCTGATCTTCTGCCTCGACACGTCGCGTTCGATGCTGGCGCGCGACCTCGAACCGACGCGGCTGGCCCGCGCGCTGCAGGACATCCGCGCCGTGCTGCCCGACCTCGAGGGCGGCGACCGCGTGGGCCTCGTGGTGTTCGCCGGCCAGGCGCGCCTGTGGATCCCGCTGACGCACGACCTCGATTCGTTCGGCGGCCTGCTCGACGAGGTCGACACCGATACCGTCAAGGTCGGCGGCACCGACCTCGCCGCGGCGCTGCGCAAGGCGCTCGACACCGCCGACGTCGACAACAACAAGACCACCGCCGTGGTGCTGCTGACCGACGGCGAAGACCTCGCGGGCGCCGGCCGCCAGGCGGCCACCGAACTGCACGACAAGGGCATCGTCGTGCACACGATCGGCTACGGCAGCTCGATGGGCAGCAAGATCACGGTTGCCGAGGGCGGCGGCGAGTCGTTCCTGCGCGACCAGGACGGCGCCGAGGTCGTTTCGCGCATGGACCCCGAGAGCCTGCGGGCGGTCGCGGCGGTCACCGGCGGCGAGTTCCTGCGCGCCGATGCGATGGTGCTGCCGCTGAACGAACTGCATCAAAAGCGCCTGCTGCCGATGCAGAAGCGCAGCTACGACGCCGGCGAAGAGACCGGCAAGCGCGCGCGCTACCAGTGGGTGCTGCTGCCGCTGCTGCTGCTGCTACTGTTCGAGATCGCGATGGCTGGAGGTCGACACCGATGAAGACGCTGCTGCTCGTTGCCTGCCTGCTGGCCGCCGGAGGCGGCGACCGCGAACAGGGGCTCTCGCTGTACCGCGACGGCAAGTTCGCCGAGGCCGCGGCTGCGTTCCGCGCGGCGATCGAACACGAGGGTGACGCGGCCGACCTGCAGTGGAACCTGGCGCTGGCGAGCTGGCGCGCCGGTGACCTCGCGGCGGCCGAGACGGCGGCCGAGAAGTACGCGGCGCTGGCGAAGGACGCGCGGCCGGACCTGCACCGCGGGCTGCTCGGCGCCGTTCGCTTCGCCGAGGCGCAGCAGCTCGAAGGCGAGGCGGATGCCATGCAGCACGGTGCCACGGTGCCGGGCGGTGGCGCTGCCGTTCCGCCGCCGGCTGCCGGCGCGCCGCCGGCGGCACCACCCGACCCGCTGCCGCTGCTGGAACGTGCGCTGGACAAGGCGAAGCAGGCCAAGGAGCACTTCGTGGCCGGCGCCGCGGCGAAGGCGACGCCGGAGCTGCTGCGCAACACCGAGCGCGCGCTGCGCTACCAAGGCGAGCTGCAGAAGAAGATCGACGAGCTGAAGAAGGAGCGCGAGCAGCAGAAGAAGGACGACAAGCAGCAGGACGACAACAAGGACCAGCAGGACAAGAAGGACGACAAGCAGAGCGACAAGGACGACAAGCAGGACGGCAAACAGGACAAGCCGCAGGACCAGAAGGACCAGCAGGACGGCAAGCAAGACCAGCAGGACCAGAAGGACCAGCAGGGCGACCAGGGGGAACAAAAGCCCGGCGATGCCCAGCAGCCGCCGGAACCGAAGCCGAAGCCGGAGGAGTCGCCGCAGGACGGCAAGCCCGAGGGCGAGCCGAAGCAGCAGGACGAGCCGAAGCCGGAGCCGGCCCACCCCGACCCGAAGGACGCGAAGGACCAGCAGCAGGCGCAGCCGCGCAGCGACGCGCCGGGCGAGACGGTCGAAGGCAAGGAGCTGACGCCCGAACAGCAACAGCGCCTGCTCGAACAGCTGAAGCAGCTCGACGGCAAGCTGCAGCAGCTGCGGCAGGGCAGCAAGACCGGGCGACGGCCGGTGGGGCGCGACTGGTGATGCGCCGGCTCACAGTTGGCCTGCTGCTGGCGTCGTTCGCCGCTGCGCAGGAGAAGCTCGAGGTCGAGGCGCCGTCGCCGTCGACGATCCGGCTCGGCGACACCGCGCGTGCGAACATCCGCATCGAGGGCCGCGAGGCCAACCCGCGCACGCCGGTGCTGCCCGACGTGCCCGGCATGCGGCTGCAGCTGACGCCGCCATCGCGTACCAGCCAGTCGTTCTTCGATGGCCGCACGCTGACCGAACACACAGGCGTGCAGTACCAGTTGCTGCTGCAGCCGCTGCAGGAGGGCACGTACACGGTGCCGCCGTTTGCGATCTGGACCGGCACGCGCGAGCAGATGACGCCCGAGCTGCGGCTCGAGGTGAAGAAGGACCTGCGCGGCGAAGAGCTCGCCTGGCTCGACGTGAAGGTCGAGCCGCGCCGCGTCTACGTGCACGAGCCGGTGCGCATCCGCGTCGACTTCGGCATCGAGCCGGGATTGCGGTTGGTGCAGGACCGGCTCAACAACGGCCAGCCCTACTCCGACGCCGAGGTGCAGGCGCCGTGGCTGATCGACTTCCCCGGCGGTGAGCCGATCGAACAGCCGCGGCCGGCCGGCGATCTCTGCATCGTGGTGCTGCAGCGCACCCCCGTGCTCGCCGCCCGTGAGACGAACTACGAGCACGGCGGTGCGCGCTGGAACCGCTACTCGTTCGAGCGTTCGTTCCTGCCGACGCGCATCGGCACGATCGAGCTGACGGCGCCGATGCTGCGCTACCAGGTGCTGCTGCGCGAAGGCCAGCGCGACATCTTCGGCGGCCGCCGCGGCGCGCAGGCCGAGAACTACTACGTCTACGGCAAGCCGATCACGCTCGAGGTGCTGCCGATCCCCGAGGCCGGCCGGCCGGTGCCGTACTACGGCGCGGTCGGGCGGTTCACGCTCGACGCGCGGCTCGACAAGGACACGGTGAAGGTCGGCAACTCGGTCAAGCTGCTGCTGACCGTGCGCGGCCAGGGCAACTTCGAGTTCCTGCGCTTGCCCGAACTCGGCGACCTGGAAGGCTTCCACAAGCTCGGCGCCACCGAGGCGCGCGACGCCGACAAGGTCGTCGTCACCTACGACCTGACGCCGCTGTCGACCGACGTGAAGGAAGTACCGGCGATCGGCTGGAACTACTTCGACACCACGCCCGGCGTCGAGTCGTTCGTGGCGGTGAAGACACCGCCGCTGCCGCTGGTCGTGAAGCCGCTCGAGAATGGCGAGACGCTGGCGCCGCTGCCCGACGCGAGTGTGGCCGCGGTGACGCCTGGCGTCGACGACGTGTTCGACCTGCCGTCGTTCGATGGTGCGCCGGCGCGCCGCAGTCAGCTGGCGACCTGGTGGGTGTGGCTCGCGGTGCTCGCACCGTGGCTGCTGGCAGGGCTGGTTGCGTTCGTGCGCGCCGGCATGAGGCGGCGGGCAGCCGATCCCTTGGCACAGACGGCGCGCGCGGCTGGCCGCACGTGCCTGCGCGCGCTGCAGGACGGCGGCGAGCCGACCGAAGCGCTGGCGGGCTCCGTCGGCGACCGGCTCGGTGTGCCCGCCGCCGCCGTGATCGCGCCCGACCTCGTACTGCGACTGACCGAAGCGGGCCTCGAACCGGCGGCGGCGAACGAAGTGGCCGCGGCCATCGACCGCGGCACCGCCCAGCGCTACGGCGGCGGGGCGGTGCTCGACGCGGCGACCGTGCGCGAGCTCGTGCAGCGGCTCGAAGCCGTGCGCTTCGGCGTGACCGCGCGTTTGCTGCTGCTCCTGCTGCCGCTGCTGGGTGTGTTCGCGCTCGGCGGCGAGCTGCGGGCGCAGTCCGGCGGCGACGTCGCGGCGGCCGTAGCCGCGTATCGCGCCGGCGACTACCGCGCGGCGGCCACAGCGTTCACCGGCGAGTACGAGGCCACCGGCGACCGGCGCCTGCTGCAGGCGAGCGGCAACTGCTTCTTCCGGCAGGGCGACCTGGCGCGCGCCTTGTGGGCCTACGAATCGGCGCGCCTGGGCCGGCCGCGCGACGCCGAACTGCTCGCGAACATCGCGCTCGTGCGCCAGCGGCTGCAGCTCGACGACGGTGGCGAGGGCTTCGTCGCCGAACTGGTCGCCCTGCGCGATCGCCTGCTGCCGGCGGAACGGTTGCTGCTGTGTGCCTTCGGTATGACGTTCGCCGCGTTGTGCCTGGTGTTCGGCTGGCGTCGCATCGGTCTGCGCTGGATCGGCGTGCTGGTGCTGGTGCCGACGGCGGTGGTCGCGCTCGACCTGCTGTGGTTCGCACCGCAGCAGCCGGCGCATGCGATCGCGCTGCAGAAGCTCGCGCTGGTGTCGGAGCCGCGCGCGGGGCTGGAGCCGGTCGCCACCGTGCGCCCTGGCGTCGAGCTCTCCCTGCTCGGCGGCGCGCAGGGCACCTTCGTGCGGGTCGCCGCCGGCGACCGCATCGGCTACGCGCCGAGCGACGCCGTGGCCATCGTGCAGTGAGCCGCGTAGGCTGCGCGACCATGCGCGTGGTCCTGTGGGTGGTGCTGTTCGCGACGACGCTGCTGCGCGCGCAGGGTGTGCTCGACGTCGTCGACGGCGAGACGCTCTACGAAGGCGGCCACCTGGTCAGCTTCGGCAACGAGTTGCAGCGCGAGGAGGCCATGCGCCGCGGCAGCGCGCGCGTCGCGGATCCGATGGCGAGCCACCGCTTCCGCTGGACCTCGACGTTGGCCTGGCAGTACGGCCTGCGCCACGACCTGCAGGTCGGCATCGCGGTGCCGTATGTCGCCGTCGAGCGCGAGTTCGCCGGCGGGCAGGAGGCGGACGCCGGCATCGGCGACGTCGAGCTGCTGGCGAAGTGGCGCGTGAAGCGCTGGGATGGCCCGAGCCTGGCGGTCAACGCCGCGCTGATCGCGCTGGTGTCGCTGCCGACCGGCGACGACGACCACCGCCGCGGCGCGCTCGAGCTCGAACCCGACCAGCAGGTCGGCAGCGGCGGCATCGACCCGGCGATCGGTTTTGCGATCACGCCGGAACCCGGCCGCTGGCGCTTCAACGCCGCGGTGCTCTACCGCTTCCGCACCGATACCGATGGTGACGGCGACCGGCTCGGCGACTCGCTGTTCGCGGAGCTGGCGGTCGGCAACCGCTTCTGGCTCGAGCCGTACCCGGGGCCGTTCCTGCGCCTGGATCTGTTCGCGCGCTTCCACCACGACCGCCGCGACCGGCTGGACGACGTGCTGCTGGCCGACAGCGGCGGCAGCCGCCTCGATGCCGGCGCGACGCTGGCGTTCCGGCCGCGGCCGGCGCTCGACCTGCAGCTGACCGGCGAAGTGCCGGTGTGGCGCGACGCCAACGGCACGCAGCTCGACGCGGACTGGACGTGCGACTTCTCGCTCGGCTACCGTTTCTGACATGGCCAGAACCACCTCGTTGCGCTTCCTGCCGATGCTGCTCGCCGCGTGCATGGCGCCGGGCGTCGACATCGCACCGCAGCCGAGCGACTTCGCGTTCGTCGAGATCCAGCTGCTGGGTTGAACTTGAAACGAGGAACTGCTGGGCCTGCAGCAGTTCTTCGAGAGCCGGTTCGGCTCCACCCCGCAGATCGATCTGGATCGCCAACTCTGCCGCGTGCGCATCGAACGGAGCCAGCCGCTCGACCTGCGCGCGATCGCCGATGGCGTGATCAAGAACAACATGGGCCTCGGCGGCATCGAGCTGCGCGTGCGCGGTGCGCTGGCCAACGGCCAGGCCACGCTCGCCGAGACCGGGCAGCAGCTGCCGGTCACCGGCGGCCCCGAGCGGTCGACGCAGCCGTGGTTGTGGTTCGACGGCCACGCGTTCGGGCTCGGCGAGGCGAAGGCCGTCACCTGGTTGCGTGAGACCGCGGGGCCGTTGCCGGCGCCCCGGTGAGCGGGCAGACCGTTCTCAGCCGAGCATGCGCTTGGCGCGTAGGCCGGTCATCAGCAGCACGGCGCCGACCAGCAGGAACATGCCGGCGACCAGCCAGCGCAGCAGCCACTCGTTCCACAGCAGCAGCAGGCCGAACAGCACGGCGCCGCCGCCGAGCAGCAGCAGCAGGTTCGGCAGTTGGGTCGGGAGTTGCGGCATGCCGGGCATGCCTCGGTTCAGGTTGATCTCCATCAGCGCAGGGTCTTCTCGTAGATGCGGTAGCGGCGGTAGGGGCGGTGCCCGAGCGTCTCGAGCGGCCCGAGCATGTCGCGGTTGTCCTCGAGGATCCAGCTGGCTTCGCAGGCGCGGAAGCCGACGTCGAGGCCGCTGCGGATCACCTTGTGCATCAGCAGCATCTCGATGCCGACGCGGCGCCATTCGGGCACGACGCCGAGCGTGATCACGCGGATCAGCTTCGTCTGCTTCATGGCGCGCAGGTAGCGCAACCAGCCGAACGGCAGCAGCCGGCCACGGCAGGCGAGTGCACCGACGTTGACGTCGGGCAGCGCGACGACGAAGCCGACCGGTGCGCCGGCGACCTCGGCGATGTGCATCAGCGCCGGATGGGCGACGCGCTTCAGGTCGCGCGCCTGCGCCAGGAACTCGTCCTCTGTCATCGGCACGAAACCCCAGTTGCGTTCCCAGATGCGGTTGTAGAGATCCCACAGGATCTGGCACTCGGCGTCGAAGCGGCGCAGGTCGAGCGGCCGCATCGTGGCGGAGGTCTTCTTGCGCAGGTGATCGGCGATGCGGTCGACGCGGCGCAGGTCGAGCGCCTGGTCGGTGACGTGCAACGCCAGCAGGTCCTTCGCCTTGGCCAGTCCGCAGCCCTCGAGCCACTCGGCGTACTGCGGCGGGTTGTACGGCATCATCACCACCGGTGGGCCCTTGTCGCCGTCGATCAGCAGGCCGCAGCGGTAGTTCGTCGACAGGTCGACCGGTCCGCGCAGCGCCTCGGCGCCGCGTTGCCGGCACCACTGCGCCGCGTGCTCGACGAGTGCGCGCGCGGTCGCGGCATCGCTGGCCTCGAAGTGGCCGAAGAAGCCGATGCGGTCGCCGTGGAACTCGTCGTGCAGCCGATCGCGGCAGGCGCTGATCCGACCCGTGCAGCGGTTGCCTTCGTAGGCGGCGAAGAAACCGGCTTCGGCGTGGCGGAAGAACGGGTTCTTGCGCAGGTCGATCTGCCACGCCTCGGCGCTGGTGATCGGCGGCACGTAGTCCGGGTCGGCCCGGTAGAAGTCGCGCTGCAGGTCGAGGAAGCGCGCCGGGTGCAACACGGCGCGGATCACGACCTCACCACGCGGCTCTTTTGCGGGGGCGCTCATCCGGGTAGACGTTAGGCGATGCTGTGCTGCGCTGCCATCCACGTGTGCCGCCGCGCTGGCGCCGGCTGGGCGGTGCCGCTGGCGCTGTTGCTGGCAGCCTGTGCGGGTACTTCGCCGCCGCCGTTTCGCCCCGCCGCGTTGACCGCCGAGCAGGCGCAGCTCTGCCGCGCGGCCGAACAGGCCTACCGCGGTCGCACGCCGGAATACGAAGCGCTGCGCCAGCGCGCGGCGGCGGACCCGACCACCGCGGTCTGGCTCACGCGCATGTTCATCCGCGACGTGCTGACCGTGCGCGAGGGGCGGCCGATCGGCGACGATCAGGGCCTGCTGCTCGCGGCGGCGCGCAAGGACGTTCTGGTCGAGACGCGCGCGACCGCCGAGATCGAAGCGCTGGGCCCGGTCGCGGTGCCGACGCTGGTCGGCGATCTGTTGTGCCACGGCCAGGCGCAGACGCGCGAACTCGGCGTCGAGCTGCTGGCGCGCATCGGTCCGGTGGCGGTGCCGGCCGTGCAGCAGCTGGCGGCGAGCAGCGATCCGCGCCAACGGCGCTCCGCGGCGCTCGCACTCGGCGCCATCGGTGCCGGTGGTGTCGTGCTGCCGACGCTGCAGCGGCTTGCCGCCGACACGGAGTTCACGGTGCGCGCGGATGCGCTGCACAACCTGCACGACGGCGGCGCGCCGGCCCGGGCGCTGCTGCTCGACCGTCTGCACGGCGACGACGATCCGTTCGTGCGGCGCGCGGCGGCGGAGTCGCTGCAGCACTTCCCTGGGCGGACCTCGGCCGTGGCCCTGATCGACTACCTCGAACGCTGCAAGCGCGACCGCGAGTACCGCGGCGAACAGGTCGCGCAGGCGAGCCTGCAGGCGATCGCCGGCACACGCGGCCCACGCACGCCGGCGGCGTGGCGCACGTTCGCGGACACCCTGACCGACACCGACCGATGAGCCCCGAAGGACCGCATGGCTGACGACTGGAAGATCCACCGCGACCGCACCGCCTGCGACAAGCCCGGTTGCCCGCTGCCGACGAGCCGGGCCTACGTGGCGGTGCTCGAGTGGCCGGCGTGCGTGCGCCACGAGATGTGTGAGCCGTGCTTCGTCGACCACGAACGGCGCTGCCAGGCCCAAGGGGCTGAACCGCCGATCTTCTGGCGCGCGCTGAAGAAGCAGAGCGGCAGCAAGGAGCCGGTGCTCGACCTTGCCTCGCTGCGCATGCTGTTCGATCGGCTCGGCACCGTCGACGACGAGCGGGCGCGCGCGCTGCGCTACTTCTGCACGCTGCTGTTGCTGCGCAAGCGCGTGCTGAAGATGGTCGCGCCGCGCACCAAGGAGCAGGAGCGGGCCGACCTCGTCGTGGTGGATCCGAAGCAGAAGGAGATGGAGCCGGTGGCGCTGTTCGCGCCGGCGATCGACATCTCGGACCTCGGCGCGATCAAGGACGAGCTGCTGGCGGCGATGGGGGACGACGCCGGCAAGGACGCCGACGCGGAGTAGCGCGCTCGAGCACGGTCGGTCGGCAATCAGTCGGCGAACAGGGCCGCCAGCGCCGCGGATCTCTGCGTCCAAGCGACGGGGCGGCGTGCCTCACCGACGCAGCCCTGCGGCGCTGCCGCCGCTCACCAGCTGAACGACCATTCCAGCTCTTCGCCGGCCTCGAGCGCGGTGCGCACCGGCACCAGCAGGTACGCACGCTTGCCCTCGTGCGCCGCCTCGATGCCGCGGCCGCTCGGGCGCACGCCGGATGCGAACACCTGGCCGGGCACGGCGATCTCGATGCGCAGCACGTCGCCGATCTCGCGCGTGCGGCCGGTCGGATCGTAGACCTTCGCCATCGCCTGCCGCGTCGCCTGGTCGGGCACCAGTGCCTTGACCCATTCGACATCCGGACCGCGCTGCAGGAACACGCGCAGGTTCGGGCGGTCGTCGCCGAGTTCGGCCAGGAAGCGGATGCCGCCGTTGCCGAGCTTCAGGTCGTTGATCTGGGCGAAGGTGCCCTGCGCGCTGGCGAGGCCGGCGCGGCTCTTCCAGGTGACGCCTTGCGCGCGGGATTCGGCGGCGCCGGTGCTGGTCGGTTCCATCAGCGTGCGCACGGTGACGGTGCCGGTGCCGTCCTTCTGCAGGCTGACGTGCACGCCGACGAGTTCGCCGCCGGAGCAGCTGGTGAGGCACGCGAACAGGAGGCCGGAAGCGAGAAGGTGTGCGTGGCGCATGGGCATGGATGGGAAGGTGCGGCTCGGCCGCGCGGGGGACGAAAGCGAAAAAACTGGTGCGCCGACCACTGGCCACCACCATCCACCCGACCCCTGCCGGTTGGGTGTGGTGCCGGATGTCGGCACCATGGGATCTACCCGCAAGTGGTCGTCGGTGGTAGATGGTGGTTCAGAGGGGGCACTGAGTGGTTCAGCAGGGTTGACAGTGGTTTGAGCGTCGCTATGGTGCGACTCGACATGGGGCACAGCCCCGGTCCTTCCGCGATGGTGACCTACTTTGGCAGCTCGGAGCACGGACTGGACGACAAAGGCAGGCTGGTCCTGCCGAGTCGGATCCTGGACGAGGTTCCGAAGAGCCTCTGGAAGTTCCACCTGACCGCTGGGCTGGATCGCTGCCTGCTCCTGCACGACTCCGAAGGGTTCGAGGAACTCGTCGACCGCATTGGTAGGGCCGTAGCTGGCAGCCGCGCCCACCGCACTCTGTGTCGACGGTTTCTCGGTCACTCGGAGGCAGTCGTGCCTGACGGGAATCGGCGGATTCGCATCCCCGACCCGTTGCTCAAGTACGCGGGGCTCGCCGCGAGCCAGCCGGTCGTCCTGGTGGGTACGGGTCGGGTCGTCGAGATCTGGTCCACGGCCCACCTGGACGCCTCGCTGATCGAGGCGAGCCCCGAGGAAGAGACGCTCTTTGCCAGTTTGGTCGGTTCCACCAAACCATCGATGCCCGCGGCCGAGTCCTGAGTGCTGTTGGCGAGGCGTGCCGGCGCACCCGCGGTCAGGGTGCGAGTTCTGCGACTGCTGTCGGGTGGTCAAGGGAAGTAGCGCATGAACGAAGGCACGGGCAGTGGCGAGGACGGGAGCGGGTCTAGGCAACCCGTGCACCGTCCGGTGCTGCTGCGCGAGGTGTTGGCGAGTCTCGCGCTGCGCGAGGGACTCGTGGTCGTCGATGGTACGGTCGGAGCGGGTGGGCACGCGAGGGCAATCGTAGAGGCCATCGGCCCGACCGGCTTGTTGGTGGGACTCGACCGGGACAGTGAGATCCTGGCTGCTGCGCGGGCGCTGCTGGCGGCAGACGTCGGCGACGGCCGCGCAGAGGCCAGGGTCTCGCTGCACCACCTTCCTTTCTCGAGCATGCGTGAAGCGTTGGCGGCGGCCGGTCAGCCCCGCTGCGACCGCGTGTTGCTCGATCTCGGCGTGAGTTCCCTGCAGCTGGATCGTCCCGAACGCGGTTTCTCCTTCATGGCCGACGGCCCGCTCGACATGCGCATGGATGGCTCGGAATCGACGACTGCGGCCGACTGGCTGGCCAGGGTCGACGAGGCCGAGCTGGCGGACACCATCTTCCAGCTGGGGGAAGAGCGGCACAGCCGCCGCATCGCCCGCCACCTGGTCGCCGTGCGCCGGCGTACGCCGATCGTGCGCACCGGCCAGCTCGCGGACCTGGTGACACAGGCGCTGCCGGGCGCGGCCCGCCACGGCCGCATCCACCCGGCGACGCGCACCTTCCAGGCGATCCGCATGCGCATCAACGACGAACTCGGCGAGCTGGAACGCGGGCTGCAGGCCGCGCACGACTGTCTGTGCCCCGGCGGCAGGCTGTGTGTGATCTCGTTCCATTCACTCGAAGACCGGCTGGTCAAGCACTACCTGCGCGCGCACTTCGACGTGGTCACGAAGAAGCCGATCGAGGCGTCGTACGACGAGGTGCGCGACAACCCGCGGGCGCGCAGTGCCAAGCTGCGCTGCGCCGTGCGCCGTGAGGAAGCCGCATGAGGTGGTTGCTGGCCGGACTGTTGTTCGCGCTCGCGGTTGCGCTGGCGATCGGCACCGTCGCGATCCGCGCCGGCAATGCCGCGCTGCGCCACGACGTCGAGCGTTCCTACCACGACATCCAGGATCGCATCGTCGAGCTGCGGCGCCTGTCCGTCGAGCGCGCCGAGGCGTCGACGCCCGAGTGTCTCGCCGTCGCCATGTGGGAGCATCTGCGAGCCGAGCAGCAGCGCCGACTGGAGCAGGTGCAATGAAGGCCGGTGAACGCATCCGCGTGCGCATGGCGTTCGGCCTGCTGGGCGCGGTGCCGGTGTTCCTGACTGGATGGTTGGGTTACCTGCAGGTCGCCCAGGCCGGAGAACTGCACCGCGACGGCCGTTTGCCGCTGCGGCTCGTCGCGGAGACCGCCGACCAGCAGGCGTGGCGCACCGAAGCCGTGCCGACGCCGCGCGGCACGATCGTCGATCGCAACGGCAGCGTGCTGGCCATCGACTGCGAGACCTACGACGTGCGTGCGGTGCTGGCCGTGCCCGCGAAGGAAGGGCGCCGCGCCGAGTGGATGCGCGCCTGGGTCGAGGACGTGGCGATGGACTTCGCCCGCGCGATGGTCGCCGACCCCGACCTCGCCGATCGAGGCGAGTCGATGGCGAGCTACCGGGAGTCGTTCCGCGCCCAGTTCGGCGCCGCGTTTCGCACAGCCGACCTGCCGGTCGATGGGCCGGTGCCCGATGGCCAACCGCGGGTCGCCGACGTGCGCATCGCCGGCGAGGTCGACGTGCTGCCGGTCGTCGAGGCCTTGCGCGAGATCGGTGCGCGCCGCAGTTCGGTCAACATGCACTTCCTGCGCACGTTCCGGCGCGTGCATCCCGACCGCGACGCGACCTACGGCCTGGTCGGGCACGTCGCCACCGAGTGGCAAGGCGCCGAAGGCTCCCCCGAGCGCCGGCTCAACACCTACGGCGTCTGCGGGCTCGAGTCCTGGGCCGTGCTGACCCCGGCCGAGCCGGAGTCGCGGCCGTTCCTCAAGGATGGGCGCGGCCGGCCCTACTTCGTCGGTCCGCTGCACGCGCAGCCGGTGCCGAGCGTGCTGCACAGCACGATCGATCTCGAACTGCAGCGCGCGGCGATGGGCGAGCTGACGACGCAGGCCGAAGCCGGCGCGCGCGACGGCAACCCCACCTTGCCGAAGTGGGGCGCGCTGGTGCTGGTCGAGATGGCGACCGGTGACCTGCTCGCCGCGGCGTCGTGGCATCGCGACGCGAAGCACGCGGGGTCGGCGTCCTTCACGCCGGATCAAAGCCTGTACGAGCCGGGTTCGATCGTGAAGCCGTTGGTGTTCGCCTATGCGCTCGAGGCCGGCATGCTCGACTGGTCGCACGAGTTCAACTGCAACCCGGGCAGCGCCGACTACCGCGAACGCATCGGCTCGCTCGGGTCGCGCGTCGTGCGCGACGACCACAACTGCGACGTGTTGACGCCGCACGGCATCCTCGTCAACAGCTCCAACATCGGCGCCGCCTACGTCGGCCTGCAGCTCGAACGCGAACAGTGGCGCGACTACATGCGGTACTACGGGTTCGGCACGCCGTTGGGCCTGAACCTGCCGGCCGGTAGTCGCGGCGGCACGAACGTGCACTCGTTCGATCCGTCGATCCCCCTGAGGTCGTTCCGGCGCAACAGCGCGATCTCGTTCTCGTTCGGCTACGAGATGCAGGTCACGGCCCTGCAGATGGCGCGCGCCTACCTGCGGCTGTTCCGGGGCGGTGGCGCCGACCTGCGCCTCTGCCGCGGCGTCGAGATCGGCGGTGAGTGGCACGCCGCACCGGCGGCCGGCACCGACGGGCCGAAGCTGCGCCCGGAGGTGGTCGAACTGGTCCGCGCGGCGATGGTCGACGTCGTCAGTGCCGATCCGCACGCGACCGGTTCCCATCTCCACGACCGCATGCTGAAGGAGACCGGCATCGACCTGCACGGCGTCATCGCCGGCAAGACCGGCACCGCAGCGAGCCGGATCTGGATGCGCGACCGCGGCAAGGTCGAAGTGCGCAACGCGAGCTTCGTCGGTGTCTTCCCCGCGGAAGCACCACGCTGGCTCGCAGTGTGTGTGTTGCAGAAGGACGATAGTGCGCGGTTCTATGGCGGCAGCTATGCTGCGCCTCCTGCTGTGCGGCTGCTGCTCCAGTGTCAGAACCTGGAGCAACGGCGACAGCGGCGTCAGGAACCGCAGCGCGACGCGAACGGTCAGGTTCGGGTCGTGCAGGGTACTCCTGGTGATTCAGGCTGGGGTCGCTGACCCCAGAGACAAGGTCGGTAGGGCGGTTGATGACTGAGTTGGCCTACCCGTCCGGACTCCCGTCCGGCCAGGGATTCGTTCGCCTGCGTGAGCTGCGGGACTGCCTGCAGCCGCGTGAGGTGTTGCGCTGGCGCGACCTCGCGGTCGATGGCCTCGCGTTCCATTCCACCGAGGTGCGGCCCGGCAACCTCTTCTTCGCCATTCGCGGCGCCAAGAACGACGGTGCTGCCTACGCGCAGCAGGCAGTCGCGCGCGGCGCGGTCGCGATCGTCGCCGAGGAAGCGCTGCCGGTGTCGGTGCCGATGCTCGTGGTCGGCAACGCCCGCACGGCGCTGGCCGATGCCGCGCGCTACTACTACCACGACCCGTCGCGGGCGCTGTCGGTGGTCGGCATCACCGGCACCAATGGCAAGACGACGGTCGCCCACCTGGTCCGTGGTTGCCTGCAGGCGGACCGGCGGCAGGTCGGCCTGCTCGGCACCATCGCCTACGAGTTCGGCGGCCGGCGCATTCCGGCGGCGAACACGACGCCCGACCCGGTGCGCATCCACGGCTACCTGCGCGAGATGGTGGATCGCTTCGCCAGCGCCTGCGTGATGGAGGTGTCGAGCCACAGCCTCGACCAGGACCGTGTGCGCGGCGTGCGCTTCGCAGCCGGCGTGTTCACGAACCTGAGCCAGGATCACCTCGACTACCACGCGTCGATGACGGCCTACCGGCAGGCGAAGGCCCGGCTGTTCGCGGGCCTGCAGGCCGGCGCGACCGCCGTGTTGAACCGCGACGATCCCGCCTCGATGGCCATGGCCGACGAGCTCGGTCCCGGCGTCGGTGTGCTCTGGTTCGGCATGTCGCCCGACGCCGACATCCGCGCCGAACAGGTGCAGCTCGGTCCCGACGGCACCCGCTTCACGATGGTGATGCCGCACGGGCGCGTCGAGTTGTTCCTGCGGCTCGTCGGCATGCACAACGTGCAGAACGCGCTCGCCGCGGCGGCTGCGGCCGTGTCGCTGGGCGCCAGCGAGTTGACGGTCGCCTCGGCGCTCGAAGACGCGCGTCCGGTGCCCGGGCGGCTCGAGCTCGTCGAGGCACCGATCGGCCGCGGCGGCCGGGTGCGCACGTTTGTCGACTACGCCCACACGCCGGACGCGCTCGATCAGGTCTGCGGCACGCTCGCGGGCCTCTGCGAAGGCCGGCTGCACGTCGTGTTCGGCTGCGGCGGCGATCGCGACCGCGGCAAGCGCAAGCCGATGGCGGCCGCCGTCGCGCGCCACGCCCAGGCGGCTTACCTGACCAGCGACAACCCGCGCAGCGAGGACCCCGAGGCGATCCTCGACGAGATGATGCCCGGCTTCGACGGCGGCGCGTGCGAGCACGTGCGCATCGTCGACCGCGCCTGTGCCATCCGCAGCGCGATCGCCGCGGCGGCGCCCGGCGACACCGTGCTGATCGCCGGCAAGGGGCACGAGACCTACCAGGTCTTCAAGGACAGCGTCGTGCCGTTCGACGATCGGCACGAAGCAACACGCGCACTCGCGGCAAGGGAGGCAGGATGGTTGCACCGATGAACAGTCGTTCCCCGGACCGTGCTCACGAGAGTGAGGCCGCGGCGGCCGTTCCCCGCCGCAGCCGTGCGGCGCGCGGATCCTGGCTGACCGCCGCCGCGGTCGCACGCGTCACCGGCGGGGAAGTGCTGTCCCGCGGCGGCGCCGCGGCGACGGTGACGACCGACTCGCGGGCCGATTGCGAAGGTCGCCTGTTCGTGGCCCTGCGCGGTCCCAACCACGATGGCCATCGCTTCTGCCAGGACGCGCTGCGCCGTGGTGCCGCCGGGCTGTTGATCGATCGTCAGTGCGACGCGACCGTGGTCGACCGGCTGCATCCCGCATTCACGGTGCGCGTGGCCGATACCGGCAAGGCGCTGCTCGACCTCGCGGCGGAACACCGTCGGCGCCATCGCGCGCGCGTGATCGGCATCACCGGCTCCTGCGGCAAGACGTCGACCAAGGAGTGGCTCGGCGCCGTGCTGGCGGCCGCCATGCCGACGGTGCGTTCGCCGGCGTCGTTCAACAACCAGGTCGGCGTACCGCTGACGCTGTTCGCGATCGAGACCAGGACGCGCGCCGCGGTGGTGGAGATCGGCACCAATGCACCGGGTGAGATCGCCCAGTTGACCGAGGTGGCGCGGCCCGATGTGGGCATCGTCACCTGCGTCGCGCCGGCGCACCTCGAGGGTCTCGGATCGCTCGAGGGCGTGCTGCGCGAGAAGGCGGCGCTGCCGGCCGGGCTGCCCGCGGACGGCCTCTGCATCCTCAACGGCGACGATGCGTCGTGCCGCGCGATGGCCGAGCTGACGCGGGCGAAGGTGCAGCTCACGAGCGTGACGCGGCAGACCGACTGGTTCGCGACCGACGTGCGCTTCCACGCGCTGGGGACCACGTTCCTGCTGCAGGGTGAGCGGCCGGTCACCCTGCCGCGGCTGGGCACGCACAACGTCTACAACGCGCTGGCCGTCATCGCGGCGGCGTGCCATCTCGGCGTCGCCGAGGAAGTCGTGCTGCGCGCGTTGGCGGCGGTGCCGTCGGCCGCCCGCCGGCTCGAACCGAAGTGCGCGGCCGGCGTGACGATCTTCGACGACACCTACAACATGAACCCGCAGTCGGCCCGCGCGGCGTTGCAGGCCATCGCCGGTCTCGGCGAATCGGCGCGCCGGCTGGTGGTGTTCGGCGAGATGCTGGAGCTCGGCGCGCAGAGCCGGCAGCTGCACGAGGAACTCGGCGCCGAGGTGGTGCGCACGCGACAGGACCTGCTGCTCTGCATCGGCGACGGGGCCGGACCGATCGCGGACGGCGCGCTGGCAGCGGGCATGAGCGCCCGCAAGGTGCATCGCCTGGCCGACGCCAATGCCGCCTTCGACCTGCTGCAGGCGGAGCTGCGCCCCGGCGACCGGGTGCTCTGCAAGGCCTCGCGGCGGGTCGGCCTGGACCGTCTCGTCGATCGCCTGCAGGCGCACCTGCTCGCGGCCGCGTCGGCCCGTGACCCGGTTCCGGCTCCTGGCCAGGCAATGGGGCAGAACTGAGCGATGTTCCACTGGCTCGCACCGTGGGTCTTGTCGGAAGACATGTGCCGTCTGCTCGGCTACATCTCCTTCCGGACCGCGGGGGCGGCCGTGACCGCATTCCTGCTGTCGATCGTGGTCGGGCCGCGGGTCATCGCCTGGCTGCGGCAGCTCGGTGTCGGCGAACGCGTCGACGGCACCGGCTCGCAGCGGCTCGAAGAACTGCATGCCCACAAGCAGGGCACGCCGACGATGGGCGGCGTGTTCGTGGTCGCCGCGATCCTGCTGGCGGCGCTGTGCTGGCTGCGCTTCGACGGTGGCAACCGGTTCTCGTGGCCCGGCATCGTGCTGATCGGCGGCTTTGCGGCGGTCGGCTTCTGGGACGACTGGGTCAAGCTGCACAACCCGAAGAAGCGCGGCATCGGCAAGCGGGAGAAGCAGGGCGCGCTCACCGTGCTGGCGCTGCTCGTGGCGTTGTGGCTGCTGGTGCCGGCCGGTCTGCAGCAGACGATCGGCGGGCCGCACCTCTACGTGCCGTTCTTGAAGGACGTGTCGATCGACCTCGCGGTCTGGTTCGGCATCCCCTTCCTGGTGTTGGCCGTGCTGGTGCTGACGGGCTCGGCGAATGCGGTGAACCTCACCGACGGGCTCGACGGCCTCGCGACCGGCTGCATCGTCACCGCGGCGATCGCCTACGCAGTGATCACCTACGCGGTCGGCCGCGTCGACTGGTCGAGCTACCTGCTGGTGCCGCACGTCGCTGGTGCCGGCGAGATGGCAGTGCTGATGGGCGCGCTGCTCGGCGGTGCGCTCGGCTTCCTGTGGTTCAACGCCGCGCCGGCGCTCGTGTTCATGGGTGACGTCGGCAGCCTCGGTCTCGGCGGTGCGCTCGGCTACGCGGCGCTCGTCAGCCGCACCGAACTCGTGCTGCTGGTCGTCGGCGGCGTGTTCGTCGTCGAAGCGCTGTCGGTGATCCTGCAGGTCGCATCGTTCAAGCTGCGTGGCAAGCGGATCTTCCGCTGCGCGCCGTTGCACCATCACTTCCAGTTCGGCGGCATGCCCGAGACCCGCGTCGTCGTGCGCACGTGGGTCGTGTCGGCGCTGCTGGCTTTGTGCAGCCTGGCGCTCTTCAAGGTACGTTGATGACGACCGTTGCGACAAGTGGCCGCAAACCTCGTGTCCGTGAAACCGCGGGCGTGCACCTGCGCGAACTCGACTGGCTGATGCTGGTCACGGTTGCCCTGTGCTGCCTCGGGCTCGTGATGGCCGTGTCGGTGCGCGGGGCGCAGATCGACACGAGCCCGTTCGTCGTGATGAAGCAGCAAGGCGTGAAGCTGCTGGCTGGCCTGGTGGCCTTCCTGCTCGCCGCGTTGACGCCGATGGCGCTGGTGCGCCGCGCCGCGATGCCCGCGTTCCTGGTGGCGACGGCGATCTGCTTCCTGGTGCCGTTCCTCGGCACGGAGGTCAACGGCGCGCATCGTTGGATCCGCATCGGGTCGCTGCAGTTCCAGCCGGTGGAGCCGGCGCGGTTCTTCCTGGTGCTGGCGATCTCGTGGCTGCTGGCGCGCGCCGGGCAGGGCCTGCGCAGCTTCCGCCGCGGCTTCCTGCCGGCGATGGGCTGTGCGGTGCTGCTGGTGATGGCGCTGCTGTCGCAGCCGGATCACGGCAACGCGCTGCTGGTGCTCGGCCTCGCCAGCTGCATCGCACTGGTCGCCGGCGTGCGATTCCTGCACTTCCTGCCCTTTGCGCTGGTCGGCCTCGGTGGCTTCGCGCTGCTCGCGGCGCGGCACGACTACGTGCGCGGCCGGCTGACGGACTTCCTCGCCACGCGCCCGGATTCGCAGGTCGGCCTCGGCCTGATCGCGGTCGGCTCCGGCGGCCTGTTCGGCCGCGGCCTCGGGCAGGGCTGGATGAAGATGAACTACGTGCCGGAGGCGCACAACGACTTCGTGTTCGCGATCGTCGCCGAGGAGCTCGGCTTCCTCGGCTCGATGTTCGTGCTCGTTGCGTTCAGTGCCTTCGGCTTCGTGTGCTATCGCCTCGTCGGCAAAGTGAAAGACCCGTTTCTTCGCTACGTGGTCTGCGGTTACGCTCTGATGGTCTGCATGCAGGCAGCTGCGAACCTACTCGTGGTCAGCGGGTGGGCTCCAGCCAAGGGCATCGACCTGCCGTTCGTCAGCACGGGCGGCACGAGCCTGATGTTCTGTCTCGCCGCGGTTGGCCTGATCGGCAACGCGGCGCGGACGGATCAGTCGGGTCAGTTCTCGTCGGCGGTGGAGTCGTAGTGGATGGGCCGGTCACCCGACCGGACCCGGCACTGCGACCAAGCAACTTCGGTCACCTGAAATACCTGGGAGGGTGTGATGGGCCAGCTCGAAAAGTACGGCCTCTACGTTCTGTGTCTCGTGATCTTCTTGATCCTCGGCGTCACCATCTGGGGCGATGGTGGTGTGTCGGCTGCACGGCGTGCGCCCGCGACATCCGGGCTCAATGCATCGTCGAGTGCATCCGCGAGTGCCTCGCCGAGTGCGGGGCCACGCGGCGCCGATCTCGCCAGGCCCACGCCGGCTGGCAATGCCGGGGTGCCGAACCTGCAGGAGCTGATGCGGCCCGTCGTGCGTCCGGTCGCGACGCCGCGTGACACCAAGTCGGCCGATGCTGGCGGCACGTTGAATGCCGGCGCCGGCAGTCCGGCCGGGAACGGTGGCGGCAGCGCCGTGCAGCCGCCGGGCAAGGATGCTGGCAAGCCGGTCGCCGAGGTGCAGGCGGTCGCGGTCGTGCGACCGACCTACAAGGTGCAGAGGGGGGATACCCTCGGCGAGATCGCCAAGGCCAAGCTGGGCAGCTCTTCGCTGCACACGGAGATCACGCGGCTGAACCCGAGCGTGCGCCCCGAGCGCCTGCAGGTCGGCCAGGTGCTGGTGCTGCCGGCGACGACGGAACTGGCCTCGTCGCCGACGGTGGCAGACAGCTCTCGCGACGCCGGTTCGCCGCGCGACGCGGTCGTGGCCTACACGGTCGGCAAGGGCGACACGCTCGAAGGCATCGCCCGGCGCCAACTTGGCGACCGCCGACGCGTGGGCGAGTTGCAGGAGCTCAACCCCGGCATCGAGCCCAAGAACCTGCGCATCGGCCAGAAGCTCCGCCTGCCCAAGAAGTGACCGCGTCATGGTGCGACGCGTGTGTCTGGTCAGCGGTGGGACCGGCGGCCATCTGATGCCGGCGCTGGTGCTCGCGCGTGCGCTGCAGCAGCGCGGGCACGAGGCCATGTTGGTCACAGAGGGGCGAGAGGTCGAGCGCGAGCTGCTGCGCCGCGAGCTGCCCGACGTGGCGGAGGCCACGCTGCCGGCCGCGCCCGGCCGGTTCGGGCTGCCGCTGTGGCTCGCGCGCGCGACCGTCGCGGCGCGGAGCATGCTGCGTGAGCACGAGGTCGACTTCGTGGTCAGCACGGGCGGGCGACCCTGCCTGCCGGTCGGGCTCGCCGCGCGGAGTCTCGGCAAGCCGCTGTTCCTGCTGGAGCAGAACGCCGTCACCGGTCGCGTGAACCGCTGGCTGTCGCCGCTGGCGCGCCGGATCTACCACGGCCTGCCGGTGCCAGGGGGTCTCGGGGCCCGCGCGCTGCTGACCGGGACGCCGCTGCGGCCGCAGTTCCAGCACATCGACCGCCAGCGTTGCCGGTCGGTGTTGGGCGTGCCGCCGAGCGCGCTGGTCGTGCTGGTGACCGGCGGCAGCCAGGGCGCGCGGCCGCTGAATGAGATCGTGCCGGCGGCGTTGTGCCGGCTGCCCTTCCAGGTCCACGTGCTGCACCTCGCCGGCCCCGGTCGCGACGACGCGGTGCGGCGGCTCTATGCCAGCCGGGATGCCCGCATGGTGGCGCAGGTGCGGCCGGTCGCCAGCGACATGGACCGCATGTTCGGCGCCGCGGACCTGGTGATCTGCCGTGGCGGTGGCACGACGGTGGCCGAACTCACGGCCGCCGGCCGCGCCGCGCTGATCGTTCCCTATCCGCACCACCGCGATCGACAGCAGATGCGCAACGCCGAGGTGTTGCAGCGGTGCAACGCCGCGGTCGTCGTCGAGGAGCAGGACCTGACCGTCGACGGCGCAACTGCGCTGCTGACCGAGCTGCTGTCGGACCGCACGCGCCTCGACGCGATGGGAGCGGCGGCGCGCCGGCTGTGTGCCGAGGATCCCGCCGTGGCCATCCTGCGCGACATGGGGCTCACCGACGAGGGCGCCGGGGGTGGTGTGTGATCGACGCGCGTCCAGCTGACGCTGGCAGCGGCGCCGAACCCGACGCCGTCACTGCGCCCGGTGGCGTCCCGGGCACGAGCTTCTCGAGCCGACGGTTCCACTTCGTCGGCGTCGGCGGCGCCGGCATGAGTGGTCTGGCCCGTCTGCTGACCGGCAGCGGCGGTGTCGTCACGGGCAGCGATTCCAGCGGCGGCGCGGTCACCGATGCCCTGCTCGCCGAGGGTTGCGAGGTGTGGATCGGCTGCCAGCCCGCGCGCATCAGCGGCGAGGACGGCTACGTGATCCGCAGCGCCGCGGTCCCGCCCACGGACGCCGAGGTGCAGGAGTGCGTGCGGCGCGGCTTCACGTCGCTGCTCTACGCCGAGGCGGTCGGCCGCCTCAGCGAAGGGCGTCGCACGCTGGCGATCGCCGGCACGCACGGCAAGACGACGACGACGGGTCTGCTGGTCTGTGCGCTGCGTGGTGCCGGGCTCGATCCATCGCATCTGATCGGCGGCGAAGCGCCGCAGCTGGGCGGCAACGGCCACGGCGGCCAGAGCCCCGAGTTCGTCGTCGAAGCCTGCGAGTTCAACCGCAGCTTCCACAACCTGCGTCCGTTCGGGGCCGCGATCCTCAACGTCGACCGCGACCACTTCGACTGCTTCCCGTCGACGGATGAACTCGTCGACGCGTTCGCCGGCTACCTCGCGCGCGTGCGGCCGGGTGGCACGGCCCTGGTCGAGGAAGCGGTGCCGAAGGCGGTGCTGAACAGTCTGCGCAACGACGTCCGCATCCTGACCGTCGGCTCTGGCCTGTGGGCCGACATCCGTGCCGTCGACGTCAGCGACCAACTCGGCCAGTTCTCGTTCGTGCCGGTGCTGCTCGGTCGGCGGCTCGGGCGCGTGCAGTTGTCGCTCTCCGGTCGGCACAACATGCAGAACGCGCTGTTCGCGCTCGGGCTCGCGCACGTCGCCGGCGCCGACCTGGACGGTGTCTGCCGCGGCCTCGCTGCCTTCACGGGTGTGCGCCGGAGGTTCGAGATGCACACCGGGCCCGCCGGCGGTCTCCTGGTCAACGACTACGCGCACCACCCCGCGGAGATCCGTGCGGTGCTGCACACGGCACGCCGCCGCTTCCCGGGTCGGCGGCTGCTGGTCGCGTTCCAGCCGCATCAGTTCCAGCGCACGCTGTGCCTGCTGTCGGAGTTCGCTGAGGCGTTGACCGCTGCCGACCACGTGCTTGTGGCGGACATCTACGGCGCGCGTGAGAGTGCCGAGATGAGGGCCTCCGTGTCGGCTGCCGACCTGGTGCAGCAGGTGTGTGCGCTCGGCGGTTCGTGCGCCGCGGCGGGAACGGTCGCCGCGGTGCCCGACGCCGTGCGGGCCGCGCGCCGCAGCGACGACATCGTGCTGCTGCTCGGCGCCGGCGACATCGACCAGGCGGTGGGAGGCATCGTTGCCGGCCTCTGAGCTGCGATCGGCGTTGGCCGACATGCGCGGCGCCGTGCGTGAGAACGTGTCGCTGGCGCCGCTGACGCACCTGCGCATCGGCGGGCCGGCGGATTGGTTCCTCGAGCCATATGCGGAGGAGGACGTCGCCACCGCGGTGAGGGTCTGCCGCGAACTCGACGTGCCCCTGCGCGTGCTCGGCGGCGGCAGCAACATCGTCGTCGCCGATGCTGGTGTGCGCGGGGTCGTGCTCTCGCTCGGCAACCTGAACCGCATCGTGCGCGACGCGACCCGCATCACCGCTGGCGCCGGCGTCACGCTGCCGAGCCTGCTGCGCGCGACGAAGGACGTCGGGCTCGCCGGGCTCGAGCGCCTGACCGGCATCCCGGCGGTCGTCGGCGGCGCGGTGGCGATGAACGCGGGCACGCGGGACGGCGAGACCTTCGACCGGTTGGTGTCGCTGACGCTCGTCGAGACCGATGGCTCGATCGAAGTGCGTGGGCGCGATCGCTTCGACGCGACCTACCGCGATGGCCGGCTGCGCGGGGCGATTGCCGTGCAGGCGACCTTCGATCTGGAACCCGACGATCCCAAGGCGATCTTCGAGCGCTTCTCGGCCTCGCTGAAGAAGCGCAACGCGACGCAGCCGGTCAGCCAACGCAGCGTCGGCTGCGTGTTCCGCAATCCGGCCGGGGACGCCGCCGGCCGTCTGATCGAGGCGGCCCACTGCAAGACGCTGCGCATCGGCGGGCTCGAGGTCAGCGGCCTGCACGCGAACTACTTCGTCCACCACGGTGGTGGCTCGGCCGCCGACTTCGTGGCCCTGCTGCAGGAAGTCCAGCGCCGGGTGCGGGAGGAGAGCGGCGTGGAACTCGAGCCGGAAGTGAAGTTCTGGGGCTTCTGACCTCGGCGGCATCCGTCCGCAGCGGCGGTCGCATCGTTGGATCGTTGCCCCGGCTCCGGTCGTGCGGTCGAGGCGTCCGCCGACTGCGGTCGTTCCCGCGTGCTGCGCTTCGTCGTCC
This sequence comes from Planctomycetota bacterium, assembly GCA_044230075.1. Classification (GTDB taxonomy): domain Bacteria; phylum Planctomycetota; class UBA1135; order UBA1135; family UBA2386; genus JAEUHS01. The sequence goes on from JBGARS010000035.1 coordinate 29,573, forward strand.
ACATGCTTGCACCTCGGCAGCGATGCCGGTCTGCTGGGCCGTAGCCGTACAACAAGGCAACGACAGGTGAATCGATGACAGGCGACAGTGCAGTGACGATCGAGTTCAAGGGCCGCCATGACCACATCACCGAACGCATGCAGGCGCACGCCACGCGCAAGCTCGCGCGGCTCGCTCGCTTCGAGGACCGCTTGGTCCGCATCGAAGTGGTTGCCGATCACGTGCACAAGAACCCCGAGGTCGAGCTCATCGTGCACCAGCGCCGCGGTGCGCCGCTGATCTGCAAGGAGCGCGGCACCTCGTTCTCGGCCACGATCGACCTGCTGGTCGACAAGATGGAGGCGCAGCTGCGCAAGCTGAAGGACAAGAAGAAGGACCACAAGGTTCCGGATGGCAAGGCCGTTCGCAACGGCGCGGCCAAGCCGGCGCGAGGTCGCGGCAAGGGCCGGACGGCCGACGACGAGGAGACCTACGAACAGGCGGTGCGCCGCACGCTGCGCGGGTGAGCCGGCGCCCGGTGAGCCGGCGCCCGGTGAGCTGGGGGCCGTGCGGACCCTGCGGCGACCGCGGGTCTCGTGGGGTCCGTGGCCGCGCAGGGCAGGTGTCGCCGCAGGGTGATTGCTTGTCGACGGTGCTTTGCCGACACTGCCAGCCATGATCGGACAGCTCGTCGACGGCGCTGCGCTGGTGGCCGAACTGGTGGCCACGAACAAGGACGGTGCCCTGCAGGAACTGCTGGCCAAGGCGCAGGACTCGGGCGTGTTCGGCGCCAAGCTCACCAAGACACTGCACAAGCGCATGCTCGAGCGAGAGGCGATGGGCAGCACGGGGCTCGGCAACGGCGTTGCCGTCCCGCACGTCAAGAGCGAGGGCGTCGATCGGGTCGTGCTGGTTCTCGCGCGGTGCAAGAAGGGCCTCGAGTGGCACGCCATCGACGGCCGGCCCGTGCACGTGCTGTTCCTGCTGGTCTCGCCTGCGGACGAGCCGGAGATGCACCTGCAGTGCCTGCGTTGGATCGCGACGCTCGCCCGCAACACCGACTTCCGTCGCTTCCTGCTCGACGCGAAGGACGCCCAGGCGATGCGCGACCTGCTGCGCGAGATGCTGCCCAAGGTGTGATCGTGTCCGATTGGGAACCCAGATCTGCCCGCATCACGCTGACCAACCGACATGGTCTGCACGCGCGTCCGGCGCACTTGTTCGTGCAGACGGCCAACGCCTACGCGGCGAAACTCGAAGTGGGCCGCGCGGACGATCCCGAGCGGGTCGACGGCAAGTCGATCATGGGCATGATGATGCTCGCCGCCGAACGTGGTACAGAGTTGGAGTTGGTGGCCGAGGGGCCCGATGCCGACGGTTTGCTCCGGGCGCTGACCGAGCTCGTGGTCGCGAACTTCGGCGAAGAGTGACCCACGCCCGGCGCGGCGCGGTCCGGTGATCGCGCGTTCGGCGACCATCGGCGCAGGTGACTGCCGGGGCGCGATGGCACGGGGCTGCTGGTGCCGCTGCCGCACCTTAGGCGGGTTCTGTCGGGGGAGGCTCAATGTGGGCCATGGCTGCGTCCGATAGGGAAGTCGGAAGCGGGCATCCCCAAGGAGCGCCACCGTATGCTGAAGCAGCGCAAGAGCATCGTCGGACTCGACATCGGCAGTAGTTGCATCAAGGCCGTCGAGCTGACTCGTGAGAAGTACGACCATGTGGTCACGGGCTATGCCCAGATCGAGGTCCCCAACGAATCCGTTCGTCAGGAGGCCATCGCCGAGCTGATGCGGGCGGCGAAGTTCCGCAGCAAGCGCGTCGCCACGGCCGTCAGCGGCAAGAACGTGGTGTTCCGATATGTCGGCATGCCCGAGATGTCGGAGGACAAGCTGCTGCCGGCGATCCGCCTCGAGGCCGAGAAGTACATCCCGTTCGACGTCAACGAGGTCGAACTCGACGCACAGAAGCTCGCCATCACCGCCGACCAGACCGGCCGCACCGAGATGAAGGTGTTGCTGGTGGCGGCCAAGAAGACGGTCGTCGCCGACCACAGCCGCATCCTGACCGAACTCGGCCTGCAGCCGGTTTCGGTGGGGGTCGACGGCTTTGCGCTCGGCAACGCATGGGAACTCAGCGACCTGGTCAATCCTGGCATCCAGGATCCGGGGCGCACGGTCGCGCTGATCGACATCGGCGCCACGAAGGCCAGCATCAACATCCTGCGCGACAACATCAGCTACTTCGCTCGCGAGGTGCCGATGGGCGGCCAGGACCTGACCAACGCCATCGCGCGCCGTCTCGGCGTCGAGCCCGGCCAGGCCGAGGCGCTGAAGCGCGAGCCCGGCGAGCAGGTCGCCAGCGTGCAGGAGGCGACCGGCCAGGTGCTCGAGGATCTCGGCAACGAGATCAACCTGTCGTTCGACTTCTTCGAGAACCAGTTCGACGGCGAGGTGCAGGAGGTCTGGCTGACCGGCGGCTCGGCGCTGCTGCCGTTCCTCGAGGAGAGCTTCGAGAAGATCTTCGAGAAGCGCACCAAGACCTGGAACCCGATCGAGGGGCTGAAGGTCAGGGCCGACAACGTCGACGTCGAAGCACTCAACCAGTTCGCACCACAGCTCGCGGTGGCCCTCGGCCTCGCGGCAGCCTCCTAGGAGACTCCAAGTGATCCGCATCAATCTGCTTCCTGCCGACCTCCGGCGCGGCAACCGGATTCCACCGAAGGTCCTTGCCGCCGCGTTCGGCGGTGCGATCGCGGCCAGCGCCGCCGTCGGGTGGTTCGGCATCGTCTGGTTCGGTGACCTCGGCGCCGCCGAGAACAAGCTCCAGGAGGTCGAGGCCAAGCTGACCGAGCGCGAGAAGCGCGTGGTCTACCACGACCAGCTGCAGGCGAATCGCAAGGAGTACGGCGGTCGAGTGCAGACGATCCAGGACATCGCCAAGTCGCGGCGCCTGTGGTCGAAGTTCTGCGACGAGCTGATCGACGTCGTCAACAACAACGGCGACACCGAACGGCACCTGGCCTGGTTCGACGGCATGGTCGTCAAGACCGATCCGAAGAAGGGCGCATCGGTGTCCCTGCCCGGCAACGTGCAGGACGCCGACAAGTCGCGCATCGCGAACTTCCACGAGGACCTCGAGGCGGCGCCGTTCGCGATCGAGCTGTCCGCGAAGACGGATCCGACCTTCAAACTCGAGATGGACAAGGTGCGCATTCCCCCGCAGTCGCTGGCATTCCCGCTGACGCTGCAGTTCCAGTCGACGGTCGACGACAAGAAGGGCGCGAAGAAGGCGCCGGGCAAGTGAGGTGAGTCACCATGGCTAACTGGACCCAGAAGAAGCAGCTGATCGCCATCTTGGGCGGCGCCACGGCAATCTGCCTGTTGGCCGCCGGTGGCGTCTACCATGCGCAGGGGCAGATCGAGGAGGTCGCGCGAGTGACCGAGGAGAAGCAGCAGGCGATCGCCGCTGCCGAGACCAAGATCGCCCAGATCCCCAAACTCGAGAAGGAGGTCATCATCCTCCGCGAGAACCTCGACGAATACGTCAAGATCCTCCCGGACACGAAGGAGTTGAACGCCTTCGTGCGCATGCTGAACCAGTTCGAGCGGCAGTCCGGCATCGTCGGCACGGGCCTGATCCAGAGGGCTTCGCGCGCCGACAAGTCGAAGGGCAGCTTCGCGGCGATCGAGTACACGTACGAGATGACGGCCACGCTGTGGCAGTTCCTCAAGTTCATCAACTTGATCGAGAACTACGAGCGCTTCGTCAGCATCACCGACTTCAGCATCCAGACCGGCGGCAAGGGCAAGAACGACGACACCCGTGACGGCGACGTCGTGCACACCATGCGCCTGACGATGCAGACCTACACCTACAACGGCAAGGCGGCCGGCAAGGAGGTCGAGATCCCCGACTACGCGGCGCAGCGGGAGGCGCTGCGAGAGGAGATCTGGAAGCGCATGCAGGCGATCAAGATCGAGAAGTACGAGCACCGTGGCCACCAGGGCCGGCGCGACATCTTCGTCGATCCGCGTGAACGCGGTGACCTGCGCACCGATGGCCCGTCGCCCGCCGAGCAGCGGTCGCTGGTCGACAAGTACGTCACCGAAGTCAGCCGCCTGCGCGAGATGCTGCAGCGGATGCGCAAGCAGGACACGACGCTGTTCGAGCAGTACGCGCTGGAGAAGGGCCTGCGCGAGGGGCTAGAGAAGATCGGCAACGAGGTCACCATCGACGAGGCCCGCCTGTCCTACGCGCCGTACCGGCTGCGCTGGGCGAAGGAGGTCGTGACGCCGCTCGAGGACTTGCGCCAGCAGGTGCACGACGTCGCCAAGACAGAGGTCAAGCGCGTCGATCCGTTCCTGCCCAAGGCGGAGATGGAGATGCTCGTCGCCGAGATGGCGCGCGAGTGCGGCAACGGCCAGCTCGAGGAGGCGAAGAGCCGCTACGAGACGGTCGCGACCCGCCTCGGGGTGCCTGCCACCGACCCGCGCTACGAACTGGCGGTGGCGGCCAAGACCTGGCACCACAAGGCGACCACGGCGATCGACTTCAAGGGCATGGACATCCGTGTCCAGGGCGTCGTCGTGAATCGTGGTGGCCGCTCCGGCGTGCTGCTGAACGGCGACGTCTACGAAGAAGGTGACTACGTCTCCGACGACCTGCTGGTGAAGCTGGTCGAGGAGGAGCAGGTCTGGTTCGTGTTCCGCGGGCTCACGCTCGTGCGCACGATGTGAGGTTCGGCCTCGCCGGCGACGAAGCGAGAGTTCGCTCAAGCCGGCGGCACCGACCGTTCGATGAGGGAGAGGCATTCCGGTCGGTGACCTTGCAGGCACCGATCTTCGGCGAATCAAACGAAGTCCCCGCGAGGGAGAAAGGATCGACGATGCAGGCAGTCAGGAAAGGGATCATCTGCGCACTGGCGTGGTGTGTGTCGTTCGCGGTCGCTCCTGCCCAGGAGGGCGCGCCGGTCAAGGACGCTCAGGGCAAGGAGGAGATCCGCTCCGAATCGGAAGGCGATCGCGCCAGCCGCCTCACCCTGAAGCTCAAGGACCGCGACCTCAGGGACGTGGTGTTGAGCATCCGCCGGAAGGCGAACGTCAACATCATCATGGACGCCGGCATCGAAGCGACCGTGACGATCGACCTGCAGGACGTGCATTGGCGCCAGGCGTTGACGCTCGTCGCCGAGCAGGCCGGCTGCATCGTCAGTGAGGTCGACGGCGGCGTGCTGAAGGTCGAGAAGCCGCCGCGCGTCTACTTCGCCTTCGAGAACACCGACATCCAGAAGGTGATCGACACGATCGCCAAGATCTCCGGTGCCAACATCGTCGTTGCGCCCGAGGTCAAGGGCACGATCACGGTGCGCCTGAAGAACATCCCCTGGCGCGACGCGCTCGAGGCCTCGGTCAAGACCCTGGGCTTCGTCGTCGTGCAGGAGGATCGTGGCATCCTCCGCGTGGTGCCGGCCTCGAACATCCAGCAGGACCTCGAGACCAGGACGATCCAGCTGCGCTACGTGCGGCCGAGCTCGGTCTACGTGCCGTTCATCAACTCGGAGTACGTCCAGAACAAGCGCGGCAAGCAGCAGCTCGCCAAGGGCGAGATCAACTTCACGCTGCTCGACACGTTGAAGGGCATGATCACGAAGGACATCGGCAGCCTCGAGTACGTCCAGGAGACCAACGTGATCATGGTCAAGGACACGAAGCCGGTGGTGGACGACGTGGTCAAGACGATCGCGTTGATCGACGTCGAGCCGTCGCAGATCCAACTGGACGTGCGCTTCGTCACCACCAGCAACGAGGACCTGCTCGACATCGGCATCTCGCCCGGCGGCAACGGCTACACGGCGAGCATCGGGCTCGGCCAGATCCCGACGCGCCTGCCGTTCAACCTCGGCGCCGGCGGCTGGGACGACAGCATCATCGCCAACCCGACGGGCGACTTCGGCAGCGCCCAGGGCCCGTTCGCCGACGATGGCCTCAATGGGGCCGCGAACACGACGATTCCGAACGTCGTCTTCGGCGCGTTGAACCTGCAGCAGGTCACCGCGACGCTGCGACTGCTGAAGAAGGACGCCCGCTCGGAGATCGTGCAGGCACCGCAGATCACGGCGCTGGATCACCAGACCGCGACGATCTTCGTCGGCGAGGCCGTGCGCTACGCCCAGGCCCGCGTCGAACAGGGCCAGGCCGGCGGACTGCTGCTGGCGCTCGAGGAAGGTGACGAGTCGCCGGTCAGCGTCGGCTTCCAGCTGCTCGCCACCCCGCACATCGTGCCGGGCACCGACAAGGTCATCATGGAGATCATCCCGCAGCGCACGGCGCTGACGGGCACCGGCAGCACGTCGCTGGCCCCGGCTGGCTTCGACGTGTTCACGGTCGGCACCGGCGGCCAGGAGGGCACCATCGCCCTGCCGCGCATCGCTTCGAGCACGCTGGCCACGACGGTCCTGCTGCGCAGCGGTCAGACCGCCGTGCTCGGCGGCCTCAAGACCAAGTCCGAGAACGAGACCGTGACCAAGTTGCCGCTGCTGGGCGACATCCCGGTGCTGGGCTACCTGTTCAAGGGCAAGACCAAGCAGGAGACGACCAACACCCTGCTGGTGTTCATCACGCCGCAGGTGATCCGCAGCGCCGAGGACATGGAGCAGTCCATGCAGCGTGCACTCGAGGAGCGGCTGCGCGACCACCACTCGAGCGTGGCGCAGCAGCGCGAAGCGATCTTCGGCACGAAGTGACCCTCGCGCGGCCGGGCCCCGTTCGCGACGGCGCGGGCGGGGCCCGGTTGCGTACCGGCTGTTCGGCGTCCGTTCGCGCCGCGCCTCGACGTTGAGCGGCAGCCTGCCGCCCCGTATGCTCCCGCCTGCTCCCTGTTGTCAGGAAGCGCGGCACGACGGTTACGCGTAACGACGCGGCGCCGGCGGCCGTGGACCCCCCAGGATTTGCCATGCCTGTCGCGCGCCTCAACCTACACCGTGCGGTCCCGCCTGGGACCGGCCGTGGCACGTCGTGCACGTGCAGAAGGAAAGCGCCGGCTCGGCTTGGGCTCCATTCGTTCTTCTTCCCGCAGTCGCCGGAACACCAACAGGCAGCGGACGAGGCTCTGACGGCAGGTATCGCCGTTCGCCGTCGCGCCCCAGGTCTACGGCTTCGAGGGGTTGCTGGCAGCGCCAGCGACATAGTGCAAAAGGAAGTCTCCCTTGAAGAGGATGCTCATCAACGCCATCGATCCGGAGGAGAGCCGGATCGCGGTGGTGGAGGACGGCGTGCTGCAAGAGTTGCACGTCGAGTTGGCGAACCGAGAGGCCTATCTCGGTAACATCTACAAAGGCAAGGTCGTCAACATCGAGCCGAGCATCGGCGCGGCGTTCGTGGCCTTCGGCGGGCGTGTGAACGGCTTCCTGCACGTCTCCGACGTGTTGCCGGCCTACGGCCGCCCCGAGTTCCTGCTCGACGACGTGATCGAGGGTCGCGCGCGCGTCGACGTCGACGACGGTCCGGAGTCGATGCAGCAGGCGCTCGCCGACGACGACGACGAAGAGGGGCCCGCGCCGGCCGGCGATGGCCCTGCCGCCGACGAGTCCGACGCCGCCGAGTCGAACGTGGTCGCGGTGGCCGACGACGGCGACGACAACAACCTGCCGGGGGTCACCGACGTCGATGGCGCCGACGAGGACGCCGAGGGCACCGACGTGCCGCGGCGGGAAGACCCGTTGGAGCCGTTCGCAGACTCTGGCAAGGACAATGGCTACGAGCCACCGGCTGCGAACCCGGGCAAGGGCGGTCCGGGCTTCGGCGATGGACCCGACTTCGGCCATGGCGTCGGCGACGAGCGGCCGTTGCCGATGGCGGCGGCCGGCGAGGCGGACGATGGCGACTCGGACGTGCCCGAGATTCCCGAGGTGCCGGCAGGTTCCGAACCCCCCGCAGTGCCGGCGACGGCCGCCGGTGGCGAGGCGGAAGGCGGCGAGCGCCGTGCGCGCCGCGGCAACAAGAAGCGCCGCGAGCGCCCGCAGGTGCGAGGTGGGCAACGGCCCAATCGGCCGCGGCCGACAATCGACCAGCTGCTGAAGAAGGGTCAGGAGGTGGTCGTGCAGATCACCAAGGAAGGCATCGGCAGCAAGGGGCCGACGCTGACCACCTACGTGTCGTTGCCGGGGCGCTGCCTCGTGCTGATGCCGAGCCTGCCGAAGTGCGGCGTGTCGCGCAAGATCGAGGACGGCCGGGAACGCAAGCGCCTGAAGCGCATCGTGCGCGAGCTCGACGAGACCGGCAGCGGCGGCATTGGCTTCATCGTGCGCACCGCCGGCATCAACAAGAGCCTGGCGGACCTGCAGCGCGATCGCGACTACCTGAAGAAGATCTGGGAGATGGTCGCGCAGCGGCTGAAGGTCACGCGCGCCCCGGCGCTGCTCTACCAGGAGTCCGACCTGGTGCTGAAGGCGATGCGGGATCAGTTCACACCCGACATCGCCGACGTGGTCGTCGACAGCGAGGACGTGTTCCTGCGTATCCGCGACTTCGCCGACAAGCTGATGCCGCACATGTCGGAGCGCATCAAGCAGCACTCGCTGACGACACCGCTGTTCCACCACTTCGGCATCGAGAAGGAGGTCGAGGCGCTGTACCAGCCCAAGATCGACCTGAGCAACGGCGCGTCGATCGTCATCGACCAGGCCGAGGCGCTGGTGGCCATCGACGTCAACTCCGGCAAGTACAAGGCCGGCGGCGACACCGACGAGACCGCCTATCGCACCAACCTCGAAGCGATCCCGGAGATCGTGCGCCAACTGCGGCTGCGCGACCTCGGCGGCCTGATCATCATCGACTTCATCGACATGTCGCACGAGAAGCATCGGCGCGGCGTCGAGAAGCGGCTGATCGACGCGCTGCGCGGCGACCGCGCCCGCATCAAGGTCGGCCGGATCAGCCCGTTCGGCATGCTCGAGATCACGCGCCAGCGCGTCGGTCCAGGGCTGAAGCGCACGGTGTTCATGCAGTGTCCGCACTGCAAGGGTGCCGGCTGGTCGCGCACGGTGCAGTCGAAGGCTCTGTCGGTGCTGCGCGAAGTGCGCGCGCTGCTGCACCTGAAGGGCTACTCGGCGGTGCAGGTGTTCGCCGCGCCGGCGGTCACCGACTACCTGGTCAACTACAAGCGCCGCGCGACGCTGGAACTCGAGGACGCCGTCGGCAAGACGATCGTGTTCCGGCCCGAGCCGAGCTACCCGATCGACGTGGTGCACTATCGCTTCCTGACCGGCGACGGGCAGGAAGCGCGCATCGCGATCCCGGCGGGGCTCGGCGTGAAGGCCTGACGCCGCCCTGCCAGGGTCGGCGTCCGGAGCCACGGCCTTGCGCGGGGGCTTGAAACGACCCCGTCGGTCGCTATCGTCCCCTGCCCTTTCCACCCGACCAACGCCCATGTACGCCGTCGTCGACGATCGCAATCAGCAGTATCGAGTCCAGCCGGGCGACCGCATCCAGATCCACCTGCGTGCGGACGCCAACGAGGGCGACACCGTGACCTTCGACAAGGTCTGCCTCGTCGGTGGGGACGGGACCGGCGGCGGCGCGGGCAGGATCGGCACCCCGCACGTCCCGGGCGCGTCGGTGACCGCCAAGGTCGTGCGCCAGCTGAAGGGGCCGAAGGTCATCATCGGCAAGTTCCGCAAGCGCAAGAACAGCCGCCGCCGCACCGGCTTCCGTGCCAAGTACACGATCGTCCAGATCGAGGCGATCAACGGCTGAGAGGTTGTGGGGCTAGCAGCTAGCAGTCTGGCAACGGCTGACAGGTTGGCGAGGAGAACACCATGGCACACAAGAAAGGACAGGGCTCGACCCAGAACGGCCGCGACAGCAACCCGCAGTACCGCGGCGTCAAGGCCTACGGCGGGCAGACCGTGACCTCGGGCACGATCATCGTTCGTCAGGTCGGCACCAAGTTCCACCCTGGCCGCAACGTGCGCCGCGGTGGCGACGACACGCTGTTCGCCGTGGCGGCCGGCGTCGTTCGCTTCCAATCGAACGGCAAGGTCCATGTCGACGTTGCCGAGCCGGTCAGTTGACCCCGGCAGTGACCCCGGCAGTGACCCCGGCCGCGCGTGCCATGGCGCGCGCTGTGTGACCAGCGTTTGACCGTCGGCGCAAGAACAGCCCATGTTCGTCGACGAACTCGAGATCTCGGTGCGGGCCGGCAACGGCGGCAACGGCTGTGTCTCGTTCCTGCGCGACAAGAACACCCTGCGCGGCGGGCCGAACGGCGGCGACGGCGGTGACGGCGGCGACATCGTTCTGCTGCCCACGACCCACTGCAACACGCTGTTCCACCTGACTGGCCGCGGCGAGTTCGCCGCCCCGAACGGTGGCCAGGGCCTCGCCAAGAACTGCGGCGGCAAGGATGCCGTGGACCTCGTGATCGAGGTGCCGATCGGCACCGTCGTGCTCGATGCCGAGCGCGGCAACGTGTTGCAGGATCTGGCCACGCCCGACCGGCCCTGGGTGCTGGCACGCGGTGGTCACGGCGGCCTCGGCAACTCGCACTTCGCGACGCCGACCCGCCGTACGCCGCGCATCGCCGAACCGGGCAAGCCCGGCGAGCAACGGCGCGTGCGGTTGAGCCTCAAGCTGATCGCCGACGTCGGCCTGATCGGCCTGCCCAATGCCGGCAAGTCGACGCTGCTCGCCACCCTGACGAAGGCCCGGCCCAAGATCGCCGGCTACCCGTTCACGACGCTGGAACCGATGCTCGGCATCGCCCAGGGGCCGGGTGAGGCGACGTTCGTCATCGCCGACATCCCCGGACTCATCGAGGGTGCCAGCAACGGCAAGGGCCTCGGCGACAAGTTCCTGAAGCACGTCGAGCGCACCCGCCTGTTGCTGCACCTGGTCGACTGCGGCGACCTGCCGCTGGAGCCGGCCGCCGACGCATGGGGCGTGCTGCGCCGCGAACTGGCGCAGCACTCGACCGAACTCGCCGAACGCCCCAGCCTCGTGGTCGCGACCAAGGTCGAGGACGACGCCGGTCGCGAGCGGGCGCGGGCGTTGGCGGACTCGGTCGGCGGGCCGGTGATGGCGATCAGCAGCGCGACCGGTGAAGGATTGCGGGAGCTCGTGTTCGCCGTGTGGTCGATGCTGAGGGCGCTTCCGCCCGCCGTCGCCCACTGATCCGGCGTTGGGCCTGGCCCGCCTTGTGCCCGGCGCGCGACCTGCCGATAGGAGGATCGGAGGAAAGCGTGTGACCAGCCAGAACGTGGGCCCAAGCCAGACCGTCGCCAGCCGTATGCCGAAGCTGCGCGACTTCCTGCGCATCATGGTGAAGGAGAACGCCTCCGACCTGGTGTTGAAGACCAACGGTTGTCCGGCGGTCCGCGTGAACGGCGTGATCCGGTTCCTCGGCGACCAGCCCTTGCCAGCGGAGCTGATGCGCAGCTTCGTCGACGAGGTGCTGAGCGAGAACGGCAAGCGCGAGTTCACCGAGATGGGGGCCTCCGACACCGCGGTGGCGATCCCCGGCGTCGGACGCTTCCGCTGCAACGCGTTCTACCAGTGCGGCGAGGTCGGGTTCGTCTTCCGCGCGATCAAGGGCGAGGTCCCTTCGTTCAAGGATCTGAACCTGCCGGTCGAGCCGCTGAAGCGGCTGGCCTCGCTGAAACGCGGTCTCGTGCTGGCCACCGGCATCGCCGGCTCGGGCAAGTCGACGACGCTCGCCTCGATGGTCGAGTACGTCAACCGCACGATGAACAAGCACATCATCACGATCGAGGATCCGATCGAGTTCCGCTTCGAGGACAAGCGGTCGATCGTGAACCAGCGTGAGGTGGGCACCGACGTCGTCGACTTCGCGTCGGCGCTGCGGCAGGCCGTGCGCCAGTCGCCCGACGTGATCCTGATCGGCGAGATGCGCGACGCCGAGACCGTGTCGGCCGCGATCCAGGCGGCGGAGACGGGGCATCTGGTGTTCTCGACGCTGCACACGGTCAACGCCGTGCAGACCGTCGAACGCATCATCACGTTCTTCCCGCCGCATCAGCACGAGCTGGTCCGTCTGCAGCTGGCCCTGAACCTCGCCGGCGTCTGCTCGCTGCGCCTGATCAAGAACAAGGACGGCAGCGCGCTGGTGCCGGCCGTCGAACTGTTGATCAACACGCCGACCGTGCGCGAACTGCTCGAGCAGGGCTCGACACGCATGTTGCCGAAGGCCCTGACGGAGGGCAGCTACTACGGCACGATGACCTTCAACCAGTCGCTGATCCGCCTGTTCCAGGCCGGCAACATCAGCCTCGAGGACGCACTGGCCTCGTCGGACAACCCCGATGAGTTGAAGATGCAGATGCGCGGCATCACGCAGGGCGCCGCGACTCGGCCCGTCGGCAGCTGAGCGTCGCCACGGCAGCGCGCGCGTGCGCCGCCGCGGCGATGCGGCTACCGTGTCACCGGTCATGGCCCGGCTGCGCACATTCGGCATCGTGGCTCACATCGATGCCGGCAAGACGACGCTGACCGAGCGCATCTTGTTCGACGCCGGCGCGCAGTCGTGGCTCGGCAACGTCGACGACGGCACCGCGACGATGGACTGGATGCCGACCGAGCGCCGGCGGGGCATCTCGATCGCTGCCGCGGCCACCCGGGTCGACTGGGGCGAGCACGTGCTGCAGGTCGTCGACACTCCTGGGCATGTCGACTTCGTCGCCGAGGTGGAGCGGTGTCTGCACGTGCTGGATGGCGTTGTGGTGCTGGTGGATGGCGTTCGCGGCGTCGAGTCGCAGACCGAGGCGGTGTGGCAGCAGGCGCTGGCGCGTGGCTTGCCGCGGCTCGTGTTCGTCAACAAGCTCGATCGCGCCGGCGCCGACTTCGCGGTGGTCACGGCAGAGGTCCAGGAGCGTCTGGAATGCGTGGCGCTGCCGCTCGTGGTCCCGCTGCGCGATGGTGCGGGGCGCTTCGCCGGGCTCGGCTGCGCGTGTTCCGGCGCCGTGCAGTGGTTCGAGGGTCGGCCCGATGCCGCCGACGCGCCGCGCCTGCAGGTGGAGTTGCTGGCGGCCCACGAGCGCTGCGTCGATGTGGCGGCGTTCGTCGACGAGACCATTCTCGAAGACGCCCTGGCCGGCCGCCGCGTCACCGCGGATCGTCTGCGTGCCGCCCTGCGGCTCCAGTTCCTGGCCGGCCGTATCGTGCCGGTGCTGTGCGGTTCGGCGCTGTGGAACCGTGGCGTCGACTGGCTGCTCGATGCCGTGGTGCACTTCCTGCCGTCGCTCGACGAGTTGCCCCGCACCGGGCTCTGGTCGGTCGCCTCGGCCGGGGAGGCGGCCGCACCGTTCTGCGGCATGGTCTTCAAGGTGCAGCACCACAGCGAGGTCTGGAACTTCGTTCGGGTCGTGCGCGGGTGTCTCCGGCGCGGTGCCGAGTGGTGCCTGGGGCGCGAGCCGGAGCGGCGCGCGCGGTTCGCCGAACTGTGGTTGGTGCAGGCCGACCGGCATCAGGTGACCGAGCGGGCGATGCCGGGCGAGATCGTCGTGCTGCCGGGGGAGCTGGGGCTACGCACCGGTGACACGGTCTGTGACCCGCAGCAGCCGGTGGAGCTACCGATGCCTCGGTTCCCGACGCCCGTGTTGACGGTGAGCTTCGAGACGCTGCGCGCTGGCGATGTGCCCGCGCTCGCGGCGGCACTGCGCGAACTCGAGGTCGACGATCCGACCCTGCATGTCGAACTCGACCACGACCGCATCGTCGTGCGGGGCATGGGGGAGCTGCACCTCGACATCGTCGCCGACCTGGTGCGCGATCGCACCGAGGTGCCGTTCCAGCGCTCGCGGCTGCAGGTCGATCGGCGCGAAACGGTGCGGGCGGCCGCCGCCGGCGAGGCCGAGGTGCGGGCGTTCGTCGGTGGCCGGGAACGGACCGCGAGCTGCGAGCTGCGCATCGTGCCGATGCCGGTGGCCGAGCAGCCTGCCGAGGTCGTCGCCGCCGCGGGTGTCGGCGCCGCGGTGCTCGAAGAGGTGCGCTCCCGCCTGCAGACGGGGGCTCGCGTCGGGCCGCTGTTCGGCGCGCTGGTGGAGGTGGTCGCCGCGCGTGCCGACGAGGGGGCCGGTGAAGCGTTGCTGCAGCAGGCAGCCGCGAAGGCGCTCTCGCTGGCCTTGTCGACCGCGGGCATCGTCGAGCTCGAGCCGTGGGTCGCGTTCGAGCTCTGGTGTCCAGAGGAAGCGGCCAACGCCGTGCTCGCGGACCTGGGGGCCCGCGGCGCCACGGTGTCCGGGGTCGCCTCGGGCCGGCTCGGCGCGCGCCTGCACGGTCGCGCGCCGCTGGCGCGCATGTTGGGCTACGTGACCAAGTTGCGTTCGATGACCCGCGGCAAGGGACAGGTGACGATGCAGCCGGCCGGGTTTGCGCCGGCGCGTGCGGCGCGGGACGCAGGCGCGTCGCCGGCCGACGGGCCGCCGCGCGGCCGCTGAAATTGCCCTTCTCCACGCTTGACGTGGCATGTGGGGCTGGCTAACCTCTGCGCCCCGGTTGCGCTCCAGGGAGCACATCATTCGATGTAACCCCTTGCCGCGCTCAGGGTTGTGCCGAAATCCCCACTTCGGCGCTTGCGATCCGGCAGGCCGGCACAGGTAGCGCCTGGCGGAGCGACACAGCGGGGCACACGAGCCATGCAAGAGCGAATCCAGATCCGGATGGAGGCCTACGACCACGAGGCCTTGGACCAGGCAGCTCTCGACATCGTCGAGACCAGCAAGCGCACGGGTGCCCGCATCGCCGGCCCGGTGCCGTTGCCGACCCGCATCGAGCGCTACACCGTGTTGCGCAGCCCGCACATCGACAAGAAGAGCCGCGAGACGTTCGAGATCCGGACGCACAAGCGACTGATCTACATCTCGGAGCCGACCACGAAGACCGTGGACGCGCTGAGCAAGTTGAACATGCCGGCCGGCGTGGACATCCGCATCAAGGCCTGCTGAGCGGCCGCAAACCACGAACCCGTATTCGAACATGGTCGAGGTCAAGGTCTTCGAAGGTGGCGCCGTCAAGTCGAAAGACGTCGACGTGCTGGCCTACGGTACGCGCGTCCTGGGGCGGACCCTGAAGGACGCGATCGTGATGTACGAGGCCAATGCGCGCGCCGGCACGGTGGCGGCCCGCACGCGCAGCATGGTGCACGGCGGCAACAAGAAACTCTGGAAGCAGAAGCACACCGGCCGCGCGCGCATGGGCACGACCAAGTCGCCGCTGTGGCGCGGTGGTGGCCGCATCCATCCGCCGGAGCCGCGCGACCACAGCTACGCGATGCCGAAGAAGGCGCGCCGCGTCGCGCTGCGCAACGCCCTCTACACCAAGTTCCGCGACGGCGAGGTCGCGATCGCCGACGGTTGGCCGGCGGCGCAGCCGAACACGAAGTCGGCCGCGACGATCCTGAGCAAGCTGGGCATGGCGCGCAGCGCCACCGTCGTCACCAGCGCCGTCGATCGCAACCTGTGCCTGTCGCTGCGCAACGTGCCGCTGGTCGACGTGCGCACGCTCGACGATCTGAACGCGCGCCAGGTGCTGCTGCGCCGCTACCTCGTCCTCACCCCCGCGGCCTTCGCTGCCCTCGAGCAGCGCTTCGCCAAGAAGGAGTCCTGACCGTGGCGAATCCGCTCCAGTACTACGATGTCGTCCGTCGCCCGTTGATCACGGAGAAGTCCTCGAAGCTGCAGGGGCTGCGCAACCAGTTCCGTTTCGAGGTCGCGCCTTCGGCCAACAAGTCCGAGGTCAAGAAGGCCGTCGAGACGCTGTTCTCGGTCAAGGTCACGAAGGTCAACATGGTCTCCATGCCCGCGAAGTCGCGGCGCATGTTCGGCCGTCCCGGCCAGATCCGCGCCTGGAAGAAGGCGGTCGTCACGCTGCGCGCCGGCGACACCATCGACGTCTCCTGACCGACGAATCCAAGCCGAGGTCCCAACGATGCCCGTCAAGGTCTACAAGCCAACGTCCGCCGGCCGCCGCAACTCGTCGGTGCTCGACTTCTCGCACCTGACGAAGGGCAAGAAGCGCGAGAAGGCTCTGTGTGAGCGGATCTCCGACCGTACCGGCCACAACGCGCTCGGTCACATCACCAGCCGCTTCCGCGGTGGCGGTGCGCGCAAGATCTACCGCAACGTCGATTTCCTGCGCGACAAGGACGGCATCCCCGCCGTCGTCGCGGCGATCGAATACGACCCGAACCGCACCGCCGATCTGGCGCTGCTGCACTACGC
>JBGARS010000036.1:0-259 GCA_044230075.1 Planctomycetota bacterium
GCTGCGGGAAGGCGATCTCGATGCCGTGCTTGCGAAAAAGCGCGTCGATGCGAGTGTGCAGGTCGTCGAGCAGGTCGGCGTGCGTGTCGTAGTCCTCGACGTAGACGCGCAGTTCGAGGTCGAGCGTGCTGTCGCCAAAGTCCAGGAACAGCGCCTTCGGGCCGAGCGGGACCTGAAGCAGGTGACGGAGGGCGATTGGCACGAGAAAGCGGAGCGGGCGCGAGCGTACGAGTCGAGCCCGCGAAGTCCACGGCAGCGT
>JBGARS010000036.1:269-45224 GCA_044230075.1 Planctomycetota bacterium
CAGCGTGCGTTGGTGGCTGGCTACCGCACCTGCAGCACCGCGACCTTCAGGTAGCGCGTCTCCGGGCACTCGAGTGCGACCGGATGGTCGGCGCCGGCGCCGCGCAGCATCAGCACGCGCACGTCGCGGCGCGCCTGTGCCGCGGCCGAACTCAGCATGCGCAGGAACTGGTCCTCGCTGACGCTGCCCGAACACGAACAGGTCACCACGAGGCCGCCGCGGTCGACCTTCTCGATGCCGAGCCGGTTGAGATCCTGGTAGCGCACCAGTCCCTGCTCGATCTCGTCCTTGTGGTGGACCCACTTCGGCGGGTCGAGCACGATCAGGTCGTGTGCGCCTGGCTGCGCCTCACGCAGCAGGTCGAAGGCGTCGCCGTGTACGGCCGTGAGCTGCAGCTGGTTGTGCCCGGCGTTGTGCTGCGTCTCGGCAACCATCGCTTCGTCGAGGTCGGCCGCGACGACCTTCGCCGCACCGCCGGCGACCGCGTTCATCGCGAAGCCGCCGCTGTTGCAGCACAGGTCGAGCACGGCGCGGCCCTTGGCGAGCTGGCGCACGAGCCACCGGTTGTCGCGCTGGTCGGCGAAGAAGCCGGTCTTGTGGCCGGTGCCGGCCTGCACCGCATAGAACAGCCCGTGTTCGCGTACGGTCGTCGCGACGGCGGCGGGCCGCGGCAGCTTCTCCATGCCTTCGCGCAAGGCCCAGTCCTTGTCCTGCAGCAGCACCAGGCGCGCGTCGGGATAGTGGCGCCGCAGCCACTCGCCGAGGCCCTCCATCTGCTGCAGCATGCCGAGCGAGCTCACCTGCGCGACGAATGCGGTGCCGAGCTTGTCGAGCACGAGGCCCGGGAAGCCGTCGCCCTCGGCGTGCACCAGCCGGTAGGCGTCGGTGATCTTCGGCAGGTTCAGCGTCTCTTCGCGCAGCGCGACCGCCGCATGCAGCGCGCTGGTGAAGTGGGACGCGACGTCGTCGACGGCGCTGTCGGCGAACATGCGCAGCGCGAGCTCCGCGCGCGGATTGTAGAAGCCGGTGCCGACCAGGTGGCCGTCGCGGTCGCGCACGACGCAGGCGCTGCCGGCCGGCGGCGGCACCTCGGGCTTGCCGATCATCTTGCGGTAGAACCAGGGGTGTCGGCCGTGCACGCGCACCTTGAGGCGCAGTTCGGCCGGCTTGCCGCGATGGGTGGGGGAACGGCGGCTCATCGGCCCGTCTTCACCGGCGCGGGGGGCGCGGTCGGCTGCGGCCGCGGTTCGGCGGCGATGCGCGCCAGCAGGACCTCGACGCCCTTCTCGAGCTGCGGGTCGCGGCCCTGCAGCAGCGCCGCGACGTCGTTGTCGACCTCGATGTCGGGCGTGACGCCCTTGCCCTCGATCGTCCACTGCGCGCCGATCTCGGTGTTGCCGAACTCCGGCACGTTGACGGTGCCGCCGTCCAGGAGCATGCCTCGGTTGGTGATGCCGATGATGCCGCCCCACGACCGCTTGCCGATCAGCGGGCCGAGCCCGGCCTTGCGGAACATCGCCGGGAAGATGTCGCCGTCGCTGGCGGAGGTCTCGTTCAACAGGCAGGCGAGATGGCCCTGGAACAGTGCCTGCGGGTACGGGCGGTAGCCAGTCGTGCGGCCGAACGTGCCCATCAGCAGCGTGCGCGAGAGCCGGTTCAGGATCATCTGCGAGACGTTGCCGCCGCCATTGTAGCGGTCGTCGATCAGCAGTCCCTGCTTGTCGCGCTGCGCGTAGTACTGCTTGATGAACTCGCGGATGCCGTCCTCGCCCATGTCCGGCAGGTGCATGTAGCCGATCTTGCCGCCGCTCAGTTCGGCGACCTTCTGCCGGTTGTGGGTGACCCAATCGAGGTAGAACAGCTTCTGCTCGCTTTGGATCGGTTGCAGCAGAACGGTGCGGGCGCCGTCGCTGCTGGCGCGCTGGTTCACCCGCAGTTGCACCGTGCGCGAGGCCTTGCCGCGCAGCAGGCGATAGGGGTTCACCGCCGGCGTCAACGGCTCGCCGTCGATCGCCAGCAGGAAGTCACCGGCGTGCAGATCGACACCGACCGCCGTGGCCGGGGAGTGGTACTGCTCGTCGTCGTTCTCCCCGCGCAGCACGCGCTCGATGCGGTAGGCGTTCTGCGTCGCGTCGTATGCCAGCAGCAGGCCGGGCAGCGCCGCGGTCGGCCGAGCCGGCGCGCCGGTGTCGCCGCCGGCGATGTAGGCGTGGCCGACGCTGAGCTCGGCGATCATCTCGCCGAGCACGTAGTTGAGGTCGCTGCGGTGGCGGCAGTGTGCGACCAGCGGCTCGTAGCGCTCGCGCAGCGCCTGCCAGTCGTGTCCGTGCATGTTCGCGACGTAGAAGAAGTCGCGGTAGCGGCGCCAGACCTCGGCGAAGATCTGCGCGAACTCGGCCGCGGCGACCTTCTCGACCGGCAGCCCGCGCAGGTCGAGCGTCTTGCCGCCGTCCTTGCCCTTGGTCGACGCCTCGGTGACCACGTACTTGCCGCCGGTGCGGACCAGCACGTGCGTGCGATCGGGCGACAGCGTGTAGCCCGCGACGTCGCTGGCGAGCTGCTCGCTCTTGCGGTCCTTCCAATCGAATGCGTGCAGACTCGCCGGCTGGTCGGTCTCGCGCCCGTAGTAGGAGCCGCCGCGTTTGCTGTAGAGCACGCCGGTGGCGGTGGCGACGAGGCCGGAGTAGTTGTCGAGCGGCAGCGGCAGCGCCTCGACGCGGTCGGCGAGGCCGTCGAAGTCGATCTGGATCGGCGCCGCGAACGTGGGGGCCGCCGCGTCGGGCTTGTTGTCGTCGGCCTTCGGCGGCGCCACCGCTTCGTCGCTGCGCGCAGGCAACAGAGCGGGCAGGTCCTTCTGCAGCGCCAGCGCGAACACGCCCTGGTCGCGGTCGATCTGGAAGTCCCACTCGTACTCGGTGGCGAGGCGCGGCTGGAAGCCGCGCAGGCCGAGGAACAGCAGCCGTTCGCCACGGGCGTCGAACACCGGTTCGCTGTCGTCGCTCATCGGCCGCGACACGCGGTGCAGCGAGCGATCGGCCAGCGAGAACACGTAGACGGCATGCAGCTCGGTGCTGCCCGACATCGAGAACGCCACGTGGCCGGAGCACGGCGACCACGAGTAGTCGGCAATCTGCCCGCGCGGTTCGTCGGCGACGACGACCAGTTCGCCGGACTCGACGTTGCACAGGCGCAGCACGCCGTCCTTGTCGCAGAACGCCAGCCATTTGCCGTCCGGCGACCAGCGCGGCGTGTAGAGCATCACCGCGAGGTCCTTGGTCAGCTGCCGCGGCGGCTGCTCGCCTTTGTGGTCCGTCAGCCAGATCTGCTCTTCGCCGCTGCGGTCGCTGACGAACGCGATGCGCTCGCCGTCGGGCGAGAACATCGGCTGCTTGTCGTGGGCGCCGGGCGAACGCGTCAGGTTGCGCACGTCGCCGTATTCTCTCGGCACCGTCAGCAGGTCGCCGCGGGCGGCGAACACCGCACGGCGGCCGCCGGGGCTCAGCGCATAGTTCTCGACCAGCCCGTTGGCGTCGACCGTGGTCGCGCGCAGCAGCAGCCCTTCGTCGGGGACCTGGATCGAGATCGGGTGCTCCTGGTGGCTCTTGCAGTCGAACCACCACAGTTCGCCGCCCTTCTCGTAGACGATGCGTTCCTCCCCGGGCTTGCCGGAACTCGGCCAGCGCACGTCCCACGTGGTGCTGTTGGTCTCCTGCTGCGTGGTCTTGTCGCGCAGGTCGTAGGACCACAGGTTCAGGGTGCCGCTGCGGTCGCTGGCGAACCAGATCCGGTCGCCGATCCACATCGGGTCGCGGTCCGTGCGCGGGTGGTTGGTGATGTTCTCGGCGGTGCCGGTCGCCGGGTCGAACACGAACAGGTCCTGCGCCCAACCGCCCTCGTAGCGCTTCCAGGTGCGGAAGTCGCGGAACAGCGGTGCGTAGACGATGCGCTCGCCGTCCGGGGCGAACTCGCCGGCGCCGGCGACCGGCATCGGCAGCGGCACCGGCAGCGCGCCGCGCTGGCGCGCCATGTCCGGCAGCGCCACCGTGTAGAGCCGGCCGCCGGTCAGCGTCCAGGCGTGGCGTAGGCTGCGGAACAGCACCGCCGTGCTGTCGGGCGTCCAGCCGTAGACCTGGTTGTCGTAGCCCCAGCGATCGGGCAGCGGGCCGCGCGCCGGATAGTAGGTCAACTGCTGCGCTTCGCCGCCTTCGCTCGGCACGACGTAGACCTGCTCGTCGCCATCGACCTGGCCGGTGAAGGCGATCCAGCGTCCGTCCGGCGAGTACTTCGCGAACAGTTCGACGCCGCGCGCGGAGGTGAGTCGGGTCGCGGTGCCGCCGGCGAGCGGCGCGCGCCACAGGTCGCCGCCGTGCGTGAAGACGACCTGGTCGCCGTGCAGGTCGGGGAAGCGCAGCAGACGGGTCTGGGCGGGTAGCAGCGGCAGCAGGCCGAAGACGAACAGGGCGGTGAGTCGATGGCGCGATCGCATGGGCGGTGACGTAACGGGCCGTTGCCGTCGCGCGCAAGCAACGTCTTCGAACCGACGGCGGGCTGTTTGGGGGTTGCACGATCCGGCGATCGAGGTAGTTTTGCAGTGTCTGTACGCCGCCCCGGTCGTCTCCCACCTGACAGAACCCATGCAACGAGCCGTCTCCCTGTCGTTCGTCTCCCTGTCCCTAGCTGCGCTTTTTGCGGTCGATCTGGCCGCGCAGTCGAACACCGTGCCCGGTCTCGATGGCCGCCTCGAGATCCTGGACAACATCACCTACTGGGGCCGCCGCGGCGCCGCGTATCCGGGTGGTGAAGTCGGTCTGTCGATGCGCAACACGATGTGCAACCCGGGCTCCGTGAGCATCCCGTGGTATGCGCAGATGCAGGAGAACCACCCCAAGTTCGGGTTCCTCATCACCCGGGTGTCCGGGGGTCGCATGGAGCAGATCAGCGACCGTTCGTACTGCAAGCACGCGTTCACGTCGGCCAGCACCAGTGGCGGCTGCGGGCCGTGCAACGGTATCGGCGGCAACAACATGGGCGTGACCTGCTCCGACACCTACAGCGCCGGCAACAACGCCGGCCGCAGCAACCTCGGGCCGCCGGCCGAGATCGACCCGTGGCTCGGCACCTGGAACCACATCGGTTCCTACTTCGACCAGGGCGATCCCAACGTCGGCTCCCCGGGCAACATGGACGGCAACGGCAACACCATCAACGTCGGCAGCGACGAGGTGAAGAACCGCGTGACCATCAAGGAAGCGGACCTGCTGACCCCGGGTGCCACCTACTACTACGGCATCCAGCTCATCCACCAGGGCGAAGCGCTGGCGAACCGCGGTGACAACATCAAGTCGCGCGGCTTCCAGCCGACCTGGAACGGCAGCAGCTGGACCGTGGCCAACACCGCGGTCGGCGAAGCGTTCGGCTCGATCCTGCAGCACTGGTCGGGTGCGACCGTGAACATGGGCACCAACGGCACCAGCGACGGCCGCATCTTCGTCGCCGCGAAGACGACCTCGCTCGGCGGTGGCAACTACCACTACGAGTATGCGGTGCACAACGTCGACAACAGCCGCGCCGCCGCCACTTTCCGGGTGCCGATCGATGCGGCTGGCACGGCGTCGAACTTCAGCTTCCGCGACATCGACACCAACGCGCTGAACAACTGGACCGCCGCGCGCGTCGGCAACGAGATCGTCTTCACCGCCCCGGGCAACAACCCGCTCGAGTGGAACACGATCTACAACTTCGGCTTCGACTGCAACGTGCAGGCCTCGACCGGCATCTGCGTGCTCGACGAAGCGCGCGTCGGCCCCGGCGCGCTGTCGCTGACGGTCACGACGAAGGTCCCGAGCGGCGTGCCCGGTGCGGACTACGCGCTGGTCGGCAACGGCTGCGTGGACTGCGCGGCGTCGTTCTACGAGTCGCCCGGCTTCGATCTGGCGAACCAGAAGATCAAGCTGACCTACAGCGGCGGTGCCTACTCGGTCGGTGTCAGCACCAACAGCTTCGTCGCGCCAGTTGGCGGCGACCTGAACCTCACCGACGACTCGCAGACGACCTATGCGCTGCCCTTCACGCTGAACTACCCGGGTGGTTCGACGACCCTGCTGCGCATCTGCAGCAACGGCTTCATCTCGCCGGGCGCCAGCAACGGTACCGACTACACGCCGTCGGTCAGCGCGTTCCTCAGTGGCAATCCGCGTTGGGCGGTGGTCTGGCGCGACCTGCAACCGTCGGGCGCCAACGACGTCTACGCCCACACCGCGGGTGGCGTGGTCTACGTCACTTGGTTGAACGTGTCGAACTACCCGGCCACCAGCCCCGCGCCGAACACGTTCCAGGCCCAGTTCTACAGCAACGGTGACGTGCACCTGATCTACCAGTCGATGAGCGCCAGCGGCAACAATCTGGTCGGTTGGACGCCGGGTGGTGGGGCGCAGGATCCTGGCAGCCGCGACATCTCGGCGGACGCTGCCACCGGCTTCACGGTCTGCGGCACCGACTCGCTCGGCATCGCCATGACCGTGTCGAACCGGCCGGTGCTCAACACGTCGATCGACTTCCAGCTGACGAGCCTGCCGGCGAGCACGGTCGGCGGCATCATGGTGCTGTCGCCGACCTCGATCCCGGCCGGCATCGACCTGACCGGCCTGCTGGACATGTCGGGCTGCTATGCCTACCTGCTGCCGGACATCCTCAGCAGTCTCTTCCTGGCCTCGGCGCCGTCCTACAACTGGCCCTTCCTGGTGCCGAATGCGCCGAGCCTGGTCGGCCAGACGACGATGGTCCAGGCGCTGATGATCGCGCCCGGCTTCACGGGGTCGGGCTTCCTGACCTCGAACGGCGTCGAACTGCTGTATGGCGCCCAGTAGGCGTCGACGGTAGCCGGCTCGCAGGCGACGGCCCGGGTCCCCCACGGGGGGCCCCGGGCCGCGCTGCGCAGCACATGACGGGTGAGGCCGGCACTGCAGAAGCCGGCGCCGAGCGCGGCCGCCTGTTCGTCGGCGGCAAAGCCACCCTCGGGCCCGACCAGCAGCAGCACGTCGGCGTCGCGCGGCGCCAACGTCGCGAGCGGCGGGGCGCCCGGCGCCGCCAGGAAGCGGGCCGCCGGCAGGGCCGGGTCGGCGAACAGGGCCGCCAGTTCGCGCGCCGGCCGGACCTCGGGCAGCCAGTCGCGGTCGCACTGGCCAGCGGCGGCGCGCACGATGCGCTGCCAGCGTTCCGGCCGTTCTCCCTGCGGTCGCGTGCGCGCGGTCCACAGCGGGTGGAAGACGTCGATGCCGACCTCGGTGCCGTGCTCGAACAGCCACTCGGCGCGTTGCAGTCGCGGCGGCGCGAACGCCACGTGCAGGCGGAACGGCGGCGGCGGCACCCGGTTCGTCGCCGCCACCAGCAGCCGCACCGTGTGGCGATCGATGGCCTGCACCGTCGCCTCGGCGCGCCCGCCGCGGCCGTCGGCCAGCAGCACTTCGAGGCCCGGCCGGGCGCGCAGTACGTGCGCCAGGTGGTGGGCGAGATCGCCGTCGACGACGACTTGCCCTTGGGACGGCAACTCGGGCAGGAAGAAGCGCGCCGGCATCGCCGACCGTTGTAGCGTGCACCTGCCGCGCCACGAAGTGACCAGCAACCGCTTGCGGCGTAGAGCGGTGCAGGTAGCTTGTGGCTGTTCCGTTCGCAGCGCCTCGCCCCGGGTGCCGCGAAGCCTCGAACGGCCCGCGGCCCGTGCTGCGTGTCGTGCCCGGTCCGAGACCCCTCCAGAACCAGCATGGCCAACTACGTGCTCGAGATCCTCGACGGGGATCGCGCCGGCGACGTTCTGCCCGTTACCGATCGCGCCGTGCGCATCGGTCGCAAGGCGGGCAACGACATCGTGCTCGCCGACGAGAAGACCTCCGGCGTGCACGCCGAGATCGTGCTCGAGGGCGACCGCCATGTGCTGCGCGACCTCGGCTCGACGAACGGCACCTTCCTCGACGGCAAGCGCGTCACCGAGATGGTGCTGACGCCGGGCGACGTGGTGACGTTCGGCCGGCTGCGCGTGGCGTTCCGCGACGCCAACCTGGCCGTTGCCGCGGATGCCGGCGATCTCGCGGTGCGGCGGCTCGACGCCGGTCGCCTGCAGCGGCGTTCGGGCTCGCTCGGCCTGTTGGCCGCGCTGGTCGTGCTGGGACTCGGCACCGCCGGCTACCTCTGGTGGCGCAGCGGCGGCACGACGCACGCCGATGGCACCGGCCCGAAGCGGCCGCCGCCCATGGTCGTCAGCGGCAACCGCCTGCCGCCGTCGATCGCGGCCTGTGACGTCGAGGAGGGCTGGAACCTGCGGGCTGGCGGTGGTGGCTTCCAGCCGTCGACGAGCGGCCAGACCGGTGTCGGCGCCTTCGAAGCGGTGCGCGGCGATGGCGCCGATGCGGCCGACTTCGCTTTGGCAAACCTGTCGGAGCCGCTGCCGGTGTTCGCTGGTCGCACGATGACGATCGCCGCCCACATGCGCACCGACGGCGGTGCACTGGTCGCCGTGCGGGCGCTCTGCTTCACCGGCAATGACCAGCAGTCGTTCCAGTTCCGCACCGGCGCGCCGCTCGCCGCGCACACCGACTGGCAGCGGGTCGAGGCGGTCGTCGCGATGCCGCCGGGCTGCGACCGCCTGCAGATCGAACTGGTCGCCGTGCTGCCGGGTGCCGAGGCGCGAGCGCTGGTCGACGACGTCGCCGTGGTCGAAGATGGCAGCGCGGTCGCGGTCGACACGAAGCTGACCGAGTCCAGCCAGACGCTGCTCGGCAGCAACTCGGCGCTGGCGGTGCGTTCGGTGGATCCGGAGAACCCGGCCACGCTGCTGTCGGTCCTGCCCGACACGGTGCCGCCGGCGCTCGAAGGCCTGCATCGGGCGGGATTGTGCGTGCTGTCGGACCTCGGCCGTGGCCTGGCTGCACCGGCGACGGAGCGCAGCTTCCAGTTCGCCGCGGACGGCGTCGGCGAAGGCCTGCAGCTGGTGTTTCCGGCCGACGCAGCCGGTGGCCTGATGGTCGCGGCCGCCGACGGCTCGTTCCTCGCGGCGGCGGCGGAGTCCGAGTTCACCACCACGCGGCTGCTGCTCGGCGATCGCGCGACGCGCGCCCTGGTGCGGTTCGAGTCGCCGACCGCCTGCCGCGGTCAACTCGGCGGCGGTCGATATCGGCTGCACCTGCAGTCGGGGCAGTTCGAACTGGTGCTGGGTTTTCGCACGGAACGGCAGCAGGCCGGCGAGCTGGTGCGCCAGGCCAGGGCGCTGGAGCAGCAGGCCGAGCCGGGTCGGGCGCTGGACACGCTGCGCCAGCTGGTGCGCGAGCTGCCGATGGACTCCGAAGTGCTGGCCCAGGCGCAGGCGCTGCGCACCCAGTTGTTGGCCACCCAGGCCGAGTCGTTGCGCCAGCTGCAGCAGGACCTCGACGAGGCGGAGTTCTTCGACACCCGCGGCGGCTTCGAGCGCGTCGTGCGCGGCATCGACGAGGTCGTCGCGCGGTTCGGTGAGGGCAACCTCGAAGATGCGGCCGGCGCGCTGGCGCTGCGCGAACGCGCGCGGACCCGCCTGCAGGCGATCGACGCGGCGGAAGTCGACGTCCGGCGGCAGCGGCTGCTGGAACTGGCGAAGGCGTTCGTCGACAGCCAGCAGGGCGCGTTGGCGAAGGTGGTGGAGACGTACGTGCAGCAGCACCTCGAGACGAAGTAGCAGGAACCGTTCATGGCCAACAAAGCCACCGCCGTCGACATCGGCACTCACAGCAGCAAGGTGCTGGTCGCGCAGACCGGCAAGCATGGCGTCAAGCTCCTGCGCTTCGCGGGCCTGCCGCGCGGCGAGGGCGAGGCCGCGATCTCGCTGGCGCAGGCCGGCGTGCCGTTGTCGGGCTGCGTCGTCGGCCTCGCCGGCCGCGACATGACCTTGCGCTACAGCCAGGTGCCGCCGACGCCGGACTGGCAGCTGCGCAACCTGATGGACCTCGAGATCCAGGACCTCGCGCAGCAGTCGGGCGGCACGCTGTCCGCGGACTACAACCTGCTGCCGGCACAGGATCTGGAAGCCGGCGTCGAGACCGTGCTGCTGGCGCTGGCCAAGGACGAGTCGCTGCAACGCCTGCAGGGTGAGGTGACCGGTGCTGGCGGTTCGGTGGCGGCCTTCGTGCCGAACTGCACGGCGCTCTACAACGCCTACCTGAAGTGCGGGCCGGTCGAAGCCGACGCCGTGGTGTGCCTCGCCAACATCGGCCAGGAGACGATCGACATCGCGCTGGTCAAGGGCACCGACCTGTTGTTCGCGCGCAACCTCAGCGGCGGCACCAAGGTGCTCGACGACGCGATCGCCGCGTCGTTCAACGTCGGTGCGCGCAAGGCAGAGGCCCTGAAGAAGGACCTGCTCGACCTCGATCCGCAGAGCCGCGGCCGCTACGCCAGCGGCCAGGCCGAGAAGGTGACGATGGCCGCCCGCGGCGCCGCCGGCTCGCAGACCGCTGCGATCCAGAGCTCGCTCGCGTTCTGCAAGGCGCAGACGAAGATCGCCGACCTGCGGCTCGACAAGGTGCTGCTGTGCGGCGGCGGCGCGCGGCTGCGTGGCCTGCGCGGCCTGCTGCGCGAGACGCTGCGCGCGCCGGTCGAACTGTTCGATCCGTTCGCCAACCTGGACCTGTCGGCGCTGCCGCCGGCCGACGCCGAACAGCTGCAGGCGATGCGCCACGAAGCCGTGGTCGCGCTCGGGCTCGCCGTCGGCCGGCTCGACGACACGCTCTATTCGCTGGAGATCCTGCCCGAGGCGGTGCGCCGCCGGCAGCGGTTCCAGCAGCGCACGATCTGGAACCTGCTCGCGGCCGCGATCCTGATCGGCGTGCTGTTCCTGCAGGCCCGGCATGCGCGGGAAGAGCTGACGGCGGCGCAAGGGACCGAGGAACAGCTCAAGCGCCGCATCAGCGTCGCCAACAACGTGCACGCCGATGCCAGCGCCGCGATCGAGGCCAACAAGGTCGAGCGCGCGTTGGTCGAACACCTGGCCTCGCAGGCGCTGCCGCTGCACGGCCTGTTGCGCACCCAACGCGCCATGGCCGCGCACCTGCCGCCGCAGCTGTGGATCCGCAAGCTGGAGGTCGCCGGTGGCGGCGGCTCGGGCGGCTCCAGCGGCTCCAGCGCCCAGCGCAAGCGACCGCAGGTCGTGCTCGACGGCGCCGGCAAGGAGCTGAACGGCGTCGAGGTCGGGCGCGTGCTCGGCGAGTTCGTGGGCAAGTTCAAGGCCGACCCGCTGCTCGTGGGCGCCCAGGCGGTGATGAAACCGACGCCGAGCGTGGACAGTTCGCTGACGTTCCAGATCACCGTCGACTTCGCGGAGGGCAACTGATGGACGTCGGCTCCTTCGTGCAGGAGAACAAGCGCTGGCTGATCGGCGTGGCTCTCGGCGGTGTCGTCTACCTGATCGCCAGCGCCGTGATCGCATCGGTCTACAACGCCGATGGTTCGCGGCTGAACGCGCGCCAGCTGGTGCGGTCGGCCGGCACCACGCCGCTCTACGACGGCGCCGCGCTGAACGCCGCCCGCGAGGAGGGCGACAAGCTGCTGGCCGAGAAGCGCCGGCTGCAGGCCGAACTCGCGTTCCTGCCGACCGCGAAGTACCAGCTCGACGGCAAGGGTGCCGCCGACGAGTACCTGTTCCAGGTCGGCCGGGCGCTGAAGCAGTCGATCCTGAACGCGGCCAACGAACGCGACGTCCAGCTCGCCGACAAGGACGTCGGCTGGGACGTGCCAACCGGCGTCGACGAGATCCGCGGCGTGCTGTTCGGCCTCGAGCTGCTGGACGAAATGACGCAGCGCCTGTTCGCCGCCCACGACGCCGTGCGCGCCGGCAACCTCGAAGCGCTGGCGCTGCGCGCCGTGACCAGCCTCAAGGTCGAACCGCGCCGGGGCCAACGCAGCCTGTCGCGTGGCACGCGGCCCGGCGACGTGGACCTGCGCGACCTGGTCGTGCAGGAGCGGGTGTCGTTCCAGTTCCAGGCCGACGCAGCGACCTGCGCGCGTTTCCTCGAGTCGTGCCGGCAGCCGGGACGCGCGCTGGTGATCGAGAGCTGGCAGTTGCAGCAGCCGCCCCGGCTGGGCGAACCGTGCACCGTCAAGGGCACGCTGCAGGGCATCGCCTTCAAGGAGCAATGATGGGCCTTCGCAAGGAACAGGTGCTGGCGCTGCTGACGCTCGCGATGGGCGGCTGGATGGTGCGTTCGCTGTTGCAGCCGCCGATGCTGGCTTCGGGCTTCACGCCGACCAAGATCGACTACCAGGCGGTCGCCGTGCCGACGACGGTCCTGGTGACCACCAGCGCACCTGCCCTGGCGCGGGTCGACTTCTGCACCGAACCCAGCGAGACGCGGCCGCTGCCGCCGCGCGACCTCGACTTCCCGCCGCGCGCGCCGCTGTCGGTCGCCTCGCTGCCGCTCGACATCGGCCCCGACCATGCCCACATGTGGGCGCTGCGCATCGACGGTGCGCCGGTCGAAGGGGTCACCTTGCAGGCCGACGTCGAGGCCGCCGCGCCGGCGACGCCGGCCGCATCGGGCGGTGAGGTGCAGGAACCCGCGAACACCCGCGCCGAGCAGGAAGCGCGCGCCGCGCGCACCTACGACCGGATCTGGATCGTCGGCCAGAAGTCGCCGTTCTTCGGCACCATCGATCCCGCCGGCCACGACCTGTTCGCGCTCGAGGAGCTGCGGGACTTCACCGGCGTGGTCGTGCGCATGCGCGCCTTCAACCTGTCCAAGCAGGCGGTCGAGGGCGTCAAGGAGTTCGGCAAGGACGTCGGCAACGTCATCGAGCGCATCGAACTCGCCGGCACGCTGCGCAACGAAGTGCAGCGCCGCAGCCGCAGCGTGCCCAAGCTCGCCTCGAGCCTCGACCAGCGGCGCGAGTTGATCGGCTGGCTGCTGGAGAAGGCCCGCGAGGCCGATTGGATCTACGACGTCGCGCTGGAACAGGCGGACCTCTACCGCCAGCTTTCGCACGGCGACCTCGACGGCCTGCGGCTGCAGCAGCGGGTGCTGCAGGCCCGCGGTGACCTCGCCGCGGAGTTCGCCCTGCTCGACGGTCTGACCGGCGACTTCCGCGAGTCGGCGTTCCGTTACGAAGGCCTGGGCGTCGTCAAGGCGCGGCTCGGACTCGACGTCGACGCCGAGGCCGATCTGCGGCACGCTGTCACCCTGGCGCCGAACGATGCGCGGCCGTACACGGCGCTGGCCGAGTTCCTGCGCCGGCGCGGCCGCAGCGACGAGGCGCTGGTCGCCGCCCTGCGCGCCGAACGCACGATCGGCAGCCTGCAGAGCGCCGCCGACCGCGTGCGCGCAGTGCGGGCGATCGTCGCCTGCCAGCTCGCGTTGGCGCACCTCGACGCCGCGCGCGAAGCGCTGATGCTGCTGCCCGGCGACCAACCTCAGCCCTACTTGGTCGGCTGTGTGCAGTACGCAGCCGGTGATGTGACCGCGGCGCTGGGTTCGTTCCAGAAGGCCAGCGGCACGGTGGACGGACCCCTGGCGCAACTGGGGCAGGCCGCGTGCCTGCTGCGGCTGGGCCAGTGGCAGGAGGCGCACGACCTGTTCCTGCGCATCGCCGACCAGGACCCGCTGCTGCGCGATCGCGCGGCCACCGGTCTGGCGCTGCTGTTCAGCCGCATCGGCCAGTTCGACGCCGCGAACGTCTGGATCGAACGTGCCCTCGAGGCCGCGCCGGCGGATGCCTACGCGTTCTACCTGCGCGGCCGTTCGCTGCGGCTGCAGGGCCAGCTCGCGGGGGCCGTCGACGCACAGCTGGCGGCGCTGCGGTTGCGCGACGACTTCGTGCACGCGATCGCCGAGATGGCGGCGGTGCAGGCGCAGCGCGCCGCGGAAGGCTACGGCGCCGAGCAGGCGCAGGCGGCGATCGCGGCCCGGCGCTACGCCGACCGGGCGGTCGAACTGGTGCACACGCCGGCGGTCGAGTTGTTCGAGCTCGACGGCCTGCTGCACTTCGGCGCCGCGGACCCGCGCGGTGCACGCACGGCGTTCCTCGCCGCCCGCGACCTCGCCGCGAGCGAACCCGAGAAGATGTTCGCCAAGGGCAGCATCGCGGTGGTCGACTACTCGCGCGGTCTCGTCGACGACGCCACGACGTCGCTGCAGCGCATGGTGCAGGACCTCGCCAAGGAGGACCCGATCCGCGTCTGGGCGGCGGCGACGTTGACCGCGATCGAGGACCACGCCGAGAAGGAGATGCTCGAAGACGGCTTCGACCGCGACGACGTCGGCAGCGTCTGGGTCGGCGAGCGCGACGGCAGCACGTGGGCGGCGGTCTCCGACGGCGCACTGCTGTTCAAGGGCCCGCTGAGCCGACAGGGCAACGGTGAAGTCACCGCCGAACGGGTCGGCGCGGTGCGCAACGGCAAGAACTTCCTCGCCGTCGGCTGCACGCTGCAGCTCGGTGCGGACCAGCCGGCCGGCGAGGGCTTCGCCGGGCTCGCCATCGAGCTGCAGCGCGGCGGCGGCGCCTTCGAGCTGCGCGCGCAGGTCGGCGTGCGCGAGGGGCGGCCGTTCCTGCGCATCGAAGACGGCACCAGCCAGGGCAACGTCGACGTGGTCCAGAAGTGGCTGGAGATCGCCGGCTTCGACCGGCTCGCGCTGCAGCAGCTCGAGCTGCGCGTGGTGCCGCGCGGCGACGCGCAGGGCCGCATGCTGCTGCTGCAGGTGAGCTGGAACGGCTTCGTCGTGCACCAGCACGACCTGAAGATGCTGACCGGCAATACGCAGACGGAACTGCGCACGGTGCTGTTCGCGCAGGGCAACAAGGGCAGCAAGATCGACGTGCGGTTCGACGACTACCGGCTCGAACGCCGGAAGGGGCGCTGATGAGGAACGCGACGAAGGGCCACGGCGTGCGTGCCGGTGGCTTCACGCTGATCGAACTGCTGATCGTGATCTCGATCCTCGGCCTGTTGGCGGCCGTGCTGCTGCCGAGCATCCTGAGCACGCAGGAGTCCGCCAACGAGACCGCGACCAGCGGCAGCATGCTGCAGCTGCAGACCGGCTGCCAGGCGTTCAGCAACGAGCACGGCTACTTCCCGCCCGACGACCTGAAGAGCCCGGAGGGGCCGGCGAAGCAGCCGTGGAAGCCCGACAACGGCATCAACACCGGCATCGAATCGCTGGTCTGCTTCCTCAGCCTGCAGAAGCGCGGCGGCATGGACCTCAGCGGCATGGCCGACCTGATGAGCAACACCGACAAGGACGACCACGGTGTCGAACAACCGCTGCTGCACCAGCGCGGCCGCATCGAGATCACGGACGCCTGGCACACGCCGCTGGCCTACTTCGCCAAGGGCGGCATGGAGAAGACGCAGCAGGTCATGCCGACGGAGCAGGATGCGCAGCCGGTCAAGGCGATGCGACGGGCCGATGGCTCCTACTACGGCGCCGGCAAGTACCAGCTGCTCAGCGCCGGTCGGGACCGGACCTTCGGCCCGGGCCCCGACGGGAAATGCGATGACCTGGTCTGGCCCAGCAACTAGTTGCCCTGATGCCGATGCCAAAGCCCGCCTCCGCCCGTGCCGCCGGCCCCGTCGCCGGCTTCACGCTGCTGGAGCTGCTGGTGGTGATCGGCGTGCTGTCGGTCCTGCTGGGCCTGTCCGTCGGCTTCCTCGGCAAGACCGACAGCCACCGCATCGCCGCGTCGATCCTGGCCGGTGAGACCCGCGCAGCCCAGATGACGGCGCGGGCCGAAGGCGTGCCGACCGAGGTGTGGATCCGGCCTGGCGTCGACGGTGCGATGGGCACGGTGCAGGCGCGGCTGCTGCAGCCCGCGGCCGTGTTCCACTTCGAACCGGACGACCGCGCGCTGCTCGATTCGCTGCGGCCGCAGCTGGCCGGTGCCGACGTGCCGAACGGCCGCTTCGGCCACGGCCGCCGCAACGTCGACGGCGAACGCGCGCCGCTGCTGCGTTGGCCGCTCGGGCCCGCCCTGGTCGACCTGCGCGATGGCTTCGTCGTGCGGCTCGACCTGTGGCTCGAGCAAAGGCACGCGGGCACCGTGCTGCGGCTCGGCAAGGCCGCCGAACTGCTGCTCGACGACGACCTGCGGCCGCACGCGCGCCTGCGCCTGCGTGGTGCCGGCGGCGCTACCTTGCTCGCCAGCATCGACCAGCTGGCGCCGTTGCCGCTGCGCCGCTGGTGCACGCTCGAGATCGCCAGCGACGGCCACAACGCGTGGATCGGCCTCGACGGCCGCGAACTCGGCCGCACGGTGGCCGAGGGTGTGCCGCCGCAGGAAGACGACACCGCGCTCGAGGTCTCGCCGGGTGAGTCGCCGATCCCCGGCATCGCCGACGAGGTGCGCGTGCTGCTGTTCGGCTTCGCACCGGCGCAGGACCTGCCCGCCGACCTGCAGCCGCGGCAGACCTACCGGCTTGCGTTCGACGCGCGCGGCGACGCGATGGAGAATCCCGAGGTGCAGTTCGTGTCGCCGGAGGACCTGCCGTGACCGAGCGCCGTTTGCCCTGCGCCGAGCGCGGCGTCGCGCTGCTCGCGGTGCTGTTCGCGCTGATGCTGCTGGCGCTGCTGGCGCTGCCGTTCGCGGTGTCGATGAGCGTCGGCGCCGAAGCCGCCTCGCGCGAGTTGCAGCAGACCGCGGTCGAACAGGCATCGGCCAGCGTGCGCGACCTGCTGCTGGCCGACGCGGCATTGTCGGATCCGACCTTCGATGCGACGCCCTCGTTCGACGGCCGCGACGAGTGGCCCGACCACGTCGAGCTGCCGCAGGCCTTCGAAGCGCTGCAGGAAGAGGGCCGCGTGCTGCTCGGCGGCGAGGTCTGGGACCAGCAGCGCTTCTTCGCGCTCGACGGCGTCTCGCCGCTGGTGCTCAGCAACCTGCTCGGCACGACGACGCGGCTGCGCGAGGACCTGCTGCCCGACGCGACCGCGATGCTGGTCGAGGACGCCGAGCGGCTGCCCGATGCCGGCTTCGTCTGGGTCGCCGGCGAACTGGTCCACTACGGCAGCAAGGACAGCAGCAGCCTGCTGGAACTGACGCGCGGCGTGTTGCAGGACCAGGGCTTCGCCACCGGCAAGGAACCGGTCAGCGCCAGCGCCTTGGTGCTCGACCACCGCTGCGTGCTCGCCGCCGCCTGGCCGTTCACGCATCGCGGCCATGGCGCGACGCGCCGACCGTTCAGCAGCACCGGCGAACTGGCCGAGATCGAGGCGGCCGAGATGGGCGTCTTCACCGCTGACGAACTCGACACGCTGCGCGCAAACCTGTCGGTCGACACGCTCGCCGAGACCGCAGCGACCTGGGGCCGGCCGGAGCGGGTGTTCGACGACCTGCAGGGCGGCCTGTCGCGGTCGCTGCGCGTCCGGTCGGCGCTGCATGTCGGCGCCGGCAGCACGATCCGCATCACCAACCTGCGCACCGGCACCATCGAGCACGCGCTGGTGATGGCGACCGAGTCGGAGCGCTCGACGCAGGACCTGGTGTTCCCGGTGTTCCGGCTCGACCTGCTGGTGCCGGTGGCGCAGGACTTCCCGGCGATCGACACCGTGGTCGAGCCGCTGATCCCAGCACCGGTGAACCTCAACACCGCGCCGGTCGAAGTGCTGACCGCGCTGTTCGGCGAAGTCCGGCGCGCGGCCAGCGTGCGCGTGCACGACAGCGACGGCCGCCAGCGCACCGCGCCGCCGCCGGCGTTCTCGCGCTCGATGGCGCGCAGCCTCGCCGAGGAGATCGTCACGCGGCGCAGCGGCGATGCGCGCGAGCCCGGCATGGGGCCGTTCACCGGCTGGAAGGACCTCGTCGAGCGGGTGCTGAAGCCGCGCATCGAGACCGCGTCCAGCAACACGACGAAGCTGCTGTGGCTGTCGCTGTACCGCAACCTCGAGACCGGCCGCGACAGCACGCTCGAGATGGGCACGGCGCCGATCTGCTTCGTATCGGGGCCATGGGTCGGCTACCGCGCCGCCGCCAGCCGGTCGCGCAGCATCGTCGCACCCGGCGTCGCGGCCCGCCACGAACGCACCGGCACCGCGGTCGCCGTGCCGGGCTTCACGCTCGAACACGTCTGGAACACGCAGCAGCTGTTCGAGGAGTCGTTCCGCCTCGACCGCCGCGCGCCGTTCTGGACCACGACACCGATCAACCTCGGCGCGCTGCAGCCGGGTGAGACCGGCAACGATCCGGCGCCGCGCTACTTCCCGCACCTGGTGCCGGTCGCGTATCCGGACCTCGGCCTCGGCGCGCCGCGCTACGCGAACAGTGATCCCGCCGACGCGAGCCTGCAGCCGGCGCGTGCGACGTCGGTGGCACAGCAGTGGCTGCGCGGCCAGCTGGCGCGCGCCGACACGTTCGCGCAGAGCACGGATCCACGTGGCCACGACGTCAAGAAGGACGGGCCGTACCAGATGCAGAACACCGGCCCGAGCACCGGCGGTGGCAACCAGGCGGCCGGCGGCGGCCGGCACGACAAGATCGCGTTCCCGTTCGCGAACCAGGACAGCTTCGTCGGCCGCTTCGCGACCAGCTTCTGGGTCGAGCCGCAGGCGCTCGAGGGAACGACGCTGTTCGACCACAGCGACGGTGCAAAGGACCGCAATCGCATCGCCGTGCTCGGCCGCGAAGGCAACCTGGTGTTCGAGGTGATCGACGAAGCCGGGCTCGATCCCGACCCGAGCGCGTCGCCAAGCGGCGTCGAACGCACCGCCGCGCAGTGGACGCTGCCGCTGCCCGAACTCGGCCTGCCGGCCGATACGCCGTTGCACCTGAGCGTGTCGGCGTTCGGCAACCGCGCCGACGACCTGTCGATCGCGGTCGACGGCATGGTGCGCGGCAAGGTGAAGTACCGCACCTGGCTGACCGCGTCGCTGCCGGTGTTCGACCCGAACCTCGGCAACAACCGCGACGACCCGCCGGGCCAGCCGGGCAGCGAACGCTACGTCGACCTGCAGGTCGAGAGCACCGAAGGCTTCCCGCCGGTGGGCATCCTGCGCATCGGCACCGAGCTGTTCGAGTACACCGGCATCAACGGCAACAGCTTCCAGTGCCAGTGGAAGGATTCGTGTGGCGGCCGCGGCGTGCGCATGATCGGCCGCGAGTTCCGGCCCGACATCCCGGTCGACAGCAAGGGCGAGCCGACGGTCGATCTCAACGACCCGAGCCTGCAGGGGGTCAGCCTGGACGTGTATCCGGAGCACCCGGCCGGCGCGCAGGTGGAGCTGTACGGTTACTCGACCTTGCTGTCCGACGACTCGCCGATGATGGTCGGCACGACGCAGTTGGCCGGGGCGGTGGGTGGGTTCGCCGTCGCGCGCGGTTGGCTCAGCAGCAACCCGCGGCCGATCTCGATCGCGACCACGCCGCCGTTCCAGTTGGGCGTCGGCATCGATGACACATGGACCGGCGACCTCGAGCTCGTCGATCCGGTGCCGACCGGCAAGACGAATCCGACCGCTGCATCGGCGCAGATCGTCGATGCGTTCTCGACCACCGGTGGCTTCGCGCTCTTGGTGCAGGCTCCGCACAACTGGCCGAGCAACTTCGGCGTCGGTGTGACGCAGAGCACGAACACGGGCGGCGTCGAACTCGTGCACTACACCTCGCGCCAGGGCAACAAGCTGAGCGGCATCCAGCGCGCGCAGACCTTGCCCGGCAACGACAACGACATCCCGCGCTACTTCTACGAGCCTGGCAAGGCGCAGCGGTTCGTCACCAACTTCACCGACTGGCCCTACGACCCGACGGATCCGCAGACGCTGTGGGACGACATCCCGGTCGAGATCCTCTGGGTCGTGCCAGTGTCTCTGGCAGTGCAGAGCAGCAACACCCTCTGGGATCCCGCCGTGACGGGCCTCAGCGAGTGGGTGCAGCTCTATCCCAAGGGCGGCGACGCCTCTGACACGGAATGGGTGCGCTACGACGTCTTGGTGTCGAACCAGATCGCCCGTGGCAATCGCAGCGCCTGGAGCCAGCTGGCCTTCGTCCTGACGCGGTCCACGGCGCGCGATCAGATCCAGGTCGGGCCACTTGGCCCGCAGAACACACCGGGTGGCTCGAAGACCCCGCCGTGGGGCACCGTGCAGTCCACCTCCGGCCACATCGGCTACGTGCCGAAGCTGGAATCCGACTTCCCGCAGGTCCAGGCGGCGCGACGCGCCCTCGGCTTCCGCGGCGATCCGTTCACGCGCACGACCTCACACGCGCACAGCAGCTCGGTCGTGATGCAGTGCCAACGGCTGCAGCTGACGCCGGGCAACTACGGCGCCTTCACCGGCCGCGTCGGCCGCCACGACCGCATCGCCCTGGTGCAGGGCTCGACCGCCAGCGGCTCGGCGCGGCCGCCGGTCGAGTGGCACACGACGAACTGGAGCGTGCGGCAGTTCGTCGCCGAGGCGCTGCTGCAGAATCCGCCGTCGGAACACCTCGGCCCGTGGCCGTTCCAGCTGGTCGCGTTCACCGACGGTGTGCAGGGCGCCTACCTGGGCCCGGCCAGCGGCACGGTGCCGGTGGAACCGCGCCGGTACGACCGCGTCGTGAAGTTCCCGAGCGGCGAGCTGCCGGCCGCCTACTGCGAGAACGTCACCGTCGGCTCAGGGGTCGGCAACCTGCAACCGATCACCGGCTTCGTCGACGAGGTCGAGGTCACCTCGCACCCGCTCGCCGACCTGATCGTCGTGACCGCATTCAACGCCAGCGCCAACACCTTCGAGGTGCTGCCAGGCACCACCTACAACGCGGCGAACACCGATTGGACCCAGGCTGGCCTCGCCGACGCGTACCCGTCCACTGGCGGCCTCGTGCAGATCGACGGCGAAGTGCTCGCCTACCAGTCGCGTGTCGATGGAACGTTCACGGTCGCGGTCAACGGCCGCGGCCTGCTGCACACCGACCCGAAGGACCACGACCGCGGCGCCCGCGTGCACTTCCTGACGCACCGCCCGGTGGCGATCCTGGCCGGCAACGTCGGTCCGCGCGACGACAGCCTCTCGGTGCAGGCGCTCGGTGCCTTGCCGGGCCAGAGCGGCACCGTGCTGCTCGGCCGCGAACTGCTGCACTACTGCTGGGTGCGGTCGCCGTCGGGGCAGACCGTGCTGCAGATGCCGCGCTGGTATCCGCCCGGCGAGGACCCGACCAGCACGCAGAAGCAGGGCCTGTTCCGCGGCCGCTTCGGCACTACGCCGCAGCCGGGCAGCAGCGGCGAGGCGCTGATCGGCTTCCCGATCCGCTACTGGGATCGCCAGGTCGACTTCAGCGACGACCCCGAACTGGCCTACGCGCAGCTGACCACGACTTCGGCGCCCCAGTTCTTCCGCACGCTGCGCTGGCGCGAGGAGACTCGCGATGCGCGCGTCGACGTCATCTGCCTGGTGCGCGCCGATGGCCGCGTGCCGTGGTCCAGCGACCCGGCGACGACGCCGGACCTGTGGCGCTTCGAGCAGGCCACGGGTGCCGACATCGAACACCGCATCGCGACCCAGGCATCGCGGCTCGAAGTGCGCTTCGAGACCGTCTACAAGCCGGGCGTGCTCGACCTGGTGACGTTCCGCGCGCACGGCTGGAAGACCTCGGCACGCGTCGAGGACGTGCGCATCGACTACGAAGGCGAGCGGCGCATCATCGACGAACAGGTGACCGCGCGATGAACGGCCGCCCAGGCAAGCGCACGGCGGCCGGCTTCACGCTGCTCGAGCTGATGGTGGTGATGGGGATCCTGACCGGCTTCCTGGTGATGCTGGTGCAGCTGGTCGACACGGGCCTGCGTCTGTTCCAGGAAGGCGAACTCGGCCAGATCCTCGCCGACCGGGCCAGCCACGCGCAGCGGGTCGTGGCCGCCGAACTCGGCTCGCTGCGTGGCAGCGGCACCGGCCGTGACCGCACGTTCGCCGACGACCGGTTGCTGGTGCAGTGGCTGCCGATCGGCCTGCCGCAGCAGCCGGAGCGCGACGCGACGCAGGTGCAGGTGCTGCGCGCGGCGGTGCACATTCCCGCCGATCGTGAACTGGTGCTGCGCGACGCCGCGCTGGCGATGGCCGTACTCGAAGCCAACCCGGCGCTGTCGGCGAGCGAGGTCGACGAACAGGTGGCGTTGCGCCGCGCGCACGAGCCGCTGCGCGGCATCGGCAACCTGCTGCTGCTGCCATGGCGCCAGGCTGGTGCCGACGACGCGCTGCTCGAACTGCGCATCGGCTGGTTCCTGCCCGGCCAGCGGGTGCCGGTGGGGCGCGACCGCATGGTCGATCCGTTCGAGGTCGTGGTGCCCGGCAGCCAGGACCTGCCCGGCGTGCTGGTCTACCAGCTGACGACGCCGATCCTCTCGAACCTGCTGCACGTCGAGTTCCAGTTCTGGTCGCAGCAGACGACGGCGTGGAGCGACGGCCCGGCCAGCGACCTGCGCAGCGGCAGCCAGGCGCCCGAGAAGATGTGGGACAGCGCGCGCGGCGGCTGGCTGGTCGATGCCCAGAGCGGCGGCGAGTTCGCGTTCGACCGCGGTCCGGCGAGCCTGCGCGATCCCACCGACGACATCCAGCCGCACGCGATCCTGGTGCGCTGCACCGCGGCGCAACCGGCCGACGTTGCCGCCGAAGGCCTGCTCGCCGAGGACGTCGCCGCCGGCGACACGGGCCTGCGCCTGGTCGATGGCGAACGCTTCCCCGGCGCGACGGACGGCGGCTGGATCAAGCTGGGCGGCGAGTGGCTGCGCTACGGCAGCCGCGACGGCGACATCCTGCGCGGCCTTTCGCGTGGCCAGCGCGGCACCAAGGCGCGCGATCACGCCACGGGCACCCGCGTGCACGTCGGCCGCACGGTCGAGTTCGTGGTGCCGATCCCGCACGCGAGGGACGACTGGAATGGTTGACCCGACCTGCAACCGCCACCGCAGCGTCGCCGGCTTCACGCTGGCCGAGATGCTCGCGGCCCTCGGCATCCTGCTGTTCGGCATCACGGCGCTGATCGGCGCGCTGTCGTCGAGCGTCGCCCAGCGCCGCACGACCGATGCGCGGCTGGAGGCGACCGCGCTGTGCGACGTCGCGCTGCACCGGCTGCAGTACGAAGGCGTGCGGCGCACCGAGGGTGGGGCGACCGACCTCGACCTCGAACTGGCGCCGCTGCAGAACCAGACCAGCAGCGGCTTTGCGGGCATGACCTGGTCGGCGACGACGAGCCAGGACGTGAACCGCCCCGACGTCTGGCTGGTGCGGCTGGAGATCCGCTGGCTCGAAGACGGTGACGACGCGGCCGAGGTGTTCTACCGCGTACTGCCGCGGCAACTGCCGCTGGGCGCGCGTGTGCTACGGTTTCGCGAACAGGTGCCCGAGACTTCTGCGAGGTGATCATGATGATGCGCAAGATCCGTTCGTTCGCCGTTGCCTGCGCCGCACTGCTGGCAGGTGCCAGCGTGTCCGCGCAGACGCTGCAACTCGCCGACGGCAAGGTCCTGCTGGCCAAGGTCGAGACCGCCGACGGCGAAGGCTGTCACGTCAAGCGACTCGACAACGGCGGCACGCTGGACCTGCGCTGGGAGCATCTGTCGACCGCCAGCGCCACGGCGATCAAGCGGCAGTTCGACCTGATGGGCGACACGCAGGACGAGATCCTGGTGCGCGCCGACGAGGTCGAATACCTGGTCAACGGCGGCAAGCAGACGCTGATCGGCAAGATCGTCGATCGCACCGACGAGCAGATCGTCGTGCAGCAGAAGGGCATCCAGTACCGGATCCCGCGCAGCGAGCTGCGGGCCGTGCGCCGGGCCGAGGTGCCGGCGGCGCAGATCTACACCAAGGACGAGTTCTATGCGATGCACCTGGCCGAGCTGCAGCCCGGTGACTCCGCGGACCGCCACATCCTGTTGGCCGAGGATCTGGTCAAGGTGCGCGACTACGACCACGCTGCCGACCACCTGCAGAAGGCGCGCGAACTCGGCAACTCGGCGAACCCGCAGCACCTCGAAGTGATGACGCAACGCCTGCAGCGCTACAAGGAAGCCAAGCAGGAGCGTGAGCTGCTGGACCAGATCCAGGCGGCGCGCAGCCGTGGCCAGCTGCTCGACTTCGAGAAGGGCAGCAAGCTGATCACCGAGTTCGAGACGAGGTTCCCGCAGACCAAGCTGAAGCAGGACTTCGACCTGGAGAAGAAGCGCTTTCTCGACGGTCGCACGCGCTACCTGGCGCAGCAGGTTGCCGAGCAGTGGCGGCGGTCGATCCAGATCGCCGCGGACAAGAAGGCCGCCGACGACGGCGTCACGCTGCAGGCGGCGCGTGAGTACGCCGAGAGCAAGATGACCGACGACATCGTCGCCCGCGTCGCGCAGCAGTTGCGGCTCCTTGCCGACGAGGTGCGGCAGCTCTGGGCCGATCGCGCGCGGTTCCCGGTCGGCAAGCGCACGGAGCTGTTCACCTACGGCATCGGCTCGTGGGTGCTCGGCGAGGACGGCATCCTCAAGGGCACCAAGCAGGGTGAGGCCAAGGCGGCGCAGGAGCCGGCGAAGGACCAGGGCAACAGCCGCGACGTCGAGCGCCTGGCGCGTGCGTTTCGCGAAGCACTGGAGCGCCGCCGCGCCGCGGTGCAGGGGCAAGGCGGCGCTGACAAGGAGCAGACCGACGAGGACTGGTGGCGGCAGGCGTCGCGCACCGAGCGCACCAGCTGGCTGCGCGCCTACTACGCCGAGTTCGGTGGGCAGTTGGTCCTGACCTACCAGTCGGTGTCGCCGTGCATCTCGTGCTACGGCCAGGGCACCACGCCCGAAGTCGATCCCGAAGGCAAGCTGATCCAGAACAAGTGCTTCCTCTGCCAGGGCACGAAGTGGCTGCGCAGCTTCAAGGCATATTGAGCCGTTGCCACGCTGCACGGTGGTGCCTGGCCGCCGCGCTCGCCGGCTGTGCCGGTGGGCACCCGGTGGCCGCGGTGCCGGCGACCGCGCAGCGCGGCGACGCGCAACCGGCGCCCGCCGTGCTGGTGTCCCCCGCGTGGCAGGACCCGGTCGTCGACCCAGCACTCGGCCCCGAGATCCTGCTGCCGCGCAACGACGCTCCCGACGACGAGATCGCGCGGGTCGGCGACCTGGTGCTGCGCAAGAGCCACGCCTTCACGCGGCTGCAGAGTGCGCACCCGAAGCTGGCGCTGTCGGCGGTCGACCTGCTGGTGTTCGACATCCTGGTGGCGCGGCACGCGCAGCAGTACGGCATCCGCGTCGACCCCGCCCGGGTCGAGTCGATGGCGACCGCGGAGGAACGCGGCATCGCCTCGCAGGTCGCGACAGAGCTCGGCGCCGACATGGACCTGCAGACCTATGTCTGGCGCCTGTTCGGCATGCGGCTGTCGGACTGGCGCAGCACCCTGCGACTGCGCACTGCGCAGCGGCTGTATCAGGGCTACGTGATCCGCTATCTGGCCCTGCGTGAGGACCGCGTGCAGGTGCGCTTCCTGGTGCACAAGGACCGGAAGACCGCGCAGGAGGTGGTCGACAAGGTGCGGGCCGGTGCCGACTTCGCGACTCTGGCGCTGCGCTGGTCCGAAGACCCGACGCGGCGCGACGGCGGGCTGCTGCCGCCGTTCGGCCGCGGCTTCCAACATCCGGTCGTCGATGTGGCGTTCGCCCTCCGGCCGGGCCAGGTGTCGGAGCCGTTCGAAGCGAAGCACGGCGACGAGCTGCGTTGGTTCGTCGTCTACTGCCTCGACCAGCTGCCGGGCCGCGACGTGCCGTTCGCCGCGGTGCGCGACGAGATCGATCGGGAACTCGACCAGCGGCCGCTGTCGCAGCTGGAGACCAACGCCTACACGCTGCGCTGGCGCGGTGAGATCGATACCGCGCCCAAATGACCCGTCGGCGAAGGGAAGGGCCCGATGACACCGGCGAGGCGCTGCGCTACAACCCTGACGCCATGGACGACATCTCGCGTGACCTGCCCCCGGACACCACCTCCGCCGATGCCGACGTCCGCCACGGCGGTGGTTCCCGCAGCGAAGCCCGCGGCGGTGGCGTCACCCAGAAGGGGCCGGCAGAACTCGCCGCATTCGACCGCACGCAGATCGTCGAGGACCGGATCGTGAGCGGGCAGCCGCCGGCAGAGCCGTCCGGAAGCACGCCGCGCTTCCGGCTGCCGGAGCCGCGCGCCGATGTGGCCGACGATGCGACCGGGATCGATGCCGACGCGGCCGCGGCGGCGTTGGCCGCCGAGGCGGACGTGGTGGAGATCGAGGAGGACCTGGGCCCAGGCGACGACGAAGGCTTGCCGGCGGTGCCGGAGCTGCAGGACGCTGCGGCGGTGGCGAAGGTCGTGTTCGTGCTGATGCTGACGTCGCGCGAAGGTCTGTCGTTGCTGCGGCTGGCCCAGGCCTGCAACACGACGCAGAAGATCGTCGAGGCCGCACTCGATGTGCTGCAGGCCGACCTGCGCGGGGTCGGCCTGCCGGTCGAACTCGCGCGCACCGGCGACGTCGTCAAGTGGCTGTCGGGGCCGGACACGTTCCCGTACCTGCAGCGACTGCGCGGCGTGAAGAAGCTCGAGAAGCTGTCGCCGGCGGCGCTCGAGACGCTGGCGGTGATCGCCTACCGACAGCCGGTGATGCGCAGCGAGATCGAGGCGATCCGCGGCGTGAAGGCCGGTCCGATGCTGCGCACCTTGCTGCAGCATCGCCTCGTCAAGGTCACCGGCCGCGCCGACGTTCCGGGTCGGCCGCTGCAGTACGGGACCACGCAGCAGTTCCTCGAGCGCTTCGGCCTGGCTTCGCTGCAGGAGCTGCCGAGCATCAAGGAATGGAAGAACCTCGGCTGAGAAGCCGGCCGGCGGTGCCGGCGTCCCTGAGTCTTGCATTGGGCGCCGACATACCTAGACTCCTCGCCCGCTTCCGCGTCCCGGTCGTCTAGTCCGGCCCAGGACCCCAGATTTTCATTCTGGTAACACGGGTTCGAATCCCGTCCGGGATACCACTCCGACGGGTCCGCCGCCAACCGGTGGCGGGCCCCGTCGCCATCGCGGGAGCGGCTTGTCGATGTCG
The DNA here is from genome assembly GCA_044230075.1 of Planctomycetota bacterium. Taxonomy (GTDB): domain Bacteria; phylum Planctomycetota; class UBA1135; order UBA1135; family UBA2386; genus JAEUHS01. Next base: position 27,267 of record JBGARS010000036.1, read on the forward strand.
CTCGCGGCGCCGGATCTTCTGACGTTGGTGCGGAGGGCGGGTCACCTCATGGGGGAGCGGCCTTGCCTCGGCTTCGGTCCGGCGACCCTGTCGGGGATCGCGCTGCAGCAGCGGGTCGAGCGCGCGGCCGCCGGACTGCGTGCAGTGGGGTTTGCAGCCGGCGATCGGCTGGCCGTGTTGTTGCACCGTTCGGTCGAAGAGGCCGTGGCGATCCTGGCCGCAGCGGCTGCGGGCGGGATCGCGGTGCCGATCCACGGCAAGTTGAAGGACGACCAGGTGGCGCACGTGCTCGCCGACAGCGAGCCGTTCGGCGTCGTCACCAGTGGCATGCGCCTGCTGGCGCTGCGCGATGCAGCACGCACGCTCGGCACGCAGCGGCTCTGGCACGTCGGGGAAGCGGCGCTGCCGTTGCCGGGTACCGCGTTCGATGCGCTCGATGCGGCGCCGGAAACGCTGCCGTTGCCGTCCGGCACGATGCCGGCACTGCTGCTCTACACCAGCGGCAGCACGGGTCTGCAGAAGGGGGTCGTGCAGGACCACCACAACCTCGCGGCGGGCGCAGCGATCGTCGCCGACTACCTCGCGCTCGCCGCCGACGACCACCTGCTGGCGTTGCTGCCGCTGAGCTTCGACTACGGCCTCAACCAACTGCTGTCGGCGCTGCATGTCGGCTGTCGCATCACCGTGGCCGACCACCTCGGCGTCGGCGAACTGGCGCAGTTGCTGCGGCAGTGCCGGCCGACCGGTCTGGCCGGCGTGCCATCACTGTGGCACGAGGTCGCGAGCGGCCTCACCAGCGGGGCGCTGTCGGCGGCCGACGGCGCGTCGCTGCGCTACCTGACGAACAGCGGCGGGGCACTGCGCCAGAGCGATTCGGCCGTGGTGCGCCGGCTGTGGCCGCACGTGCGCGTGTTCGCGATGTATGGCCTCACGGAAGCGTTCCGCAGCGCCTTCCTCGACCCGGGCGAGTTCGATCGCCACCCGGACTCGTTCGGGCGCGCGCTGCCCGGGGTCGAACTGCTGCTGGTGTCGCCCGCGACGGGCGAGGTGGTGCAGGGCGCCGGCATGGGCGAACTGGTGCACGCTGGCGCGCTGGTGGCCGAAGGCTACTGGCGGCGTCCCGACGACACCGCACGGCGGTTCCGCCCCGACCCGCGCGGTGGCGGGCGAACGGTCGTCTACTCGGGCGACATCGTGCGCCGTGATGCCGACGGGCGGCACTTCTTCGTCGGCCGCGCGGACCGGCTGTTGAAGGTGCAGGGCCACCGCGTGTCGCCGGACGAGGTCGCGGCCGCGGTCGCGGGGTTCCCCGGCACGGGTGAAGTGGCGGTGTTCGGGCTCGAGGGTGGCCCCGAAGGGCATCGCATCGTGCTGGTCGTGGCTGGCGATCCGGCCGACACCACGCTGCACACGCGGTTGGTGCGGCAGTGCCGCGCGCGCTTGCCGTCCTACATGCAGCCCGCCGTCGTGCGCGTGGTCGCGGCCATGCCGCACAACCAGAACGGCAAGGTGGACGAAGCCGCACTGCGCGCGACGATGGGGCCGTGCACCGACGCCACCTGAACGAGTTGCTCGATCGCTACCGGCTCGCCTGGCCCGCCGAGCAGGCCTTGGTTGCGCGGTTCCGCCGGTTCGCCGCGGCGCACAGCGACTGCCTGTTGCGCACCTGTGTGCCGGGGCACATCACCGCGTCGGCCTGGATCCTGTCCGCCGATGGCAGCAGTGCCCTGTTGACGCACCATCGCAAGCTCGGCCGCTGGCTGCAGCTGGGTGGTCACGTCGACGGCGAGTCCGAGATCGAACGCGCGGCGCTGCGCGAAGCGCAGGAGGAATCGGGCATGCAGCGGTTCACGTTCGTGCCGTGGGCCGCACAGGGGCTGGTGCCGCTCGACCTCGACGTGCATGGCATCCCGGCGCGCAAGGCCGAACCGGCGCACGATCACTGGGACGTGCGCTTCCTGCTGCGCGCCACCGCAGGCCAGCCGCTGGTCACGTCGGCGGAGTCGAACGACCTGCGCTGGATCGGCCTCGAGCAACTCGGCGCGTTCACGAACGAAGCGAGCGTGTTGCGGCTGGCAGACAAGGCCAGAGCCCTCGGCGTGACCTGAAGCCGCCGGTTGCGGCAGCCGGCACGGCGCACAGAAGCGGCAAGCGCATGCTGCGCCGGCGGCGACATCGGCGACAATGCGGCGATGCAGGAACCTGCCGGTAGAGAGCCGTCGGTGGCCGCGGTGCTGCAGCCGCGGCGCCGGCGTTCGCGTGCCGTCCTGGTGCTGGTGGCGATCGCCTGCGTGCTCGCCGGGCGCGGGCTTGGCTGGTTCGGCGGCGGCGGCGAGGCGGCGCCGGCGACGTCGCCACCGGCAGGGCCCGAGCCGCACGAGGTCGTGGTGGCGCCCGTGGTGGTCCCGCTGGACCCGGCGCCGACTCCGGTCGGTGAGCCGGCATCGGTGGCGACTGCATCGGTTGCCACTGCGCCGGCGGCCCCGGCGAGCGAGAGTGCTGCGACGATGCCGGCACCGATGCCGGCGCCGCCGGCGGCCGCCGGCATCGACAGCGACCGCTTCGCGAGCCTGCTGTCGTTGGTCGCCGCCCGCCAGCAGCAGGGGGAGCTCGGCGGTGCGTTGGCGGCGTTGCAGCGCGCGCTGGTGTTGCCGCTGGACGCGACGCAGCGCGAGACCGTGCAGGCAAGGGCGGACGAAGTCCGCGCGGCGCTCGACCGCGCCTGCGAGCAGATCGCCAATGCAGTCGGCACCGGCGATGTGCTCGCGGCCCACAGCTCGGCGCAGAAGCTGCTCGCCGAAGGCGCGGAACTGGCCCGCCCGGCGCTGGCCGCGAGCCTGCACTGCGCCGCCGAGTCACTGGATCGGGTGCCGGAGCGCGGGGCCATGCCATGGCCGATCGCGGCGCCGCTGGCGCGCGACCGGGTCGTCCGGGTCCGTCTGGCCGCTGGACCGGCCACCGGGCGTGTGGTCGACGGCCGTTCGGATCAGGTGACCTTGCGCGTGGAGACCGAGCATGGTGTGACCTTCCCGACCCTCGCGGTCACGGTGTGCGAACCGGTCGATGCGTCGGCGGCGGAGGCGGTCGAACTGGCGCTGGCCGCGCTGCAGGCGGGCGAGCCGCTGCTGGCGCGCCTGTGGCTCTGTTGCGCGAACCAGCGCGGCGACACCGTGTCACCGCGGCTGCGCCGGCTGCAGGAGATCCTGCACTGATCGGGACCGCATCGGCATACTTGTGTGCCGGCGCCGTAGCGCGTCCGTTCCGTCCAACTGCCAGCTGACCATGCCCAACACTGCCACCCGGATCACCGTTCGCCATGGCGACAGGAACTTCGGCCCCTACGGCCTGGACGAAGTGAACCGGCTGCTGGTCGAGGGGCGGCTGTCCCGCGACGACCTTGCCTGGGTCGAAGGTGCGCCGGAATGGACTCGCCTCGGTCTGGTTCCCGGCACCGCCGCCGTGCCGCCGGCGCCGCCTTCGGCGATGGTGTTGGACGATGGTGAACTGGTGTCGGACCGGTTGGTGCTGCCGGCTTTCCTGCTGGCGTTCTTCGTCGGCACCTTCGGCGTGCACCGCTTCTACGTCGGCAAGACCGGCACCGGCATCCTCATGCTGCTGCTGACCCTCACCCTGTTCGGTGCCATTGGGACGGTCGTATGGGCGACGATCGACTGGATCCTGATCGTCTGTGGCGCCTTCCGCGACGCCGAGGGCCGGCGCCTCATCGTGTGGACGTAGCGGGGGCGTCGGGGTCGCGGCCGAAGACCAGCAGGAACGCCGCCATCACGCCGAGACCGAGCGCGAGGGAAACGGGCCACCAGCCCGGTCCGAGTGTGACCATCGGCAGGTAGCCGCACACGAGGGTGGTTCCACACGCGAGCAGCGCATACGGCAGCTGGGTCGCGACGTGCGCCAGGTGATCACACTGGGTGCCCAGCGAGCTGAGCACCGTCGTGTCGCTGATCGGCGAGCAGTGGTCACCGAAGATCGAACCTTCGAGCACGGCGGCGATGCACAGCAGCATCAACGCCGGGCCACCGGCCGCGGCACTGCCGGTGAACGCCGCCGCGGTGCCGAGTTCGTGTGCCAGTACGACGACGTTCGGCAGCAGGATCGCCATGGTGCCGAAACTGGTGCCGGTGGCGAAGGCGATGCCACCCGCCACCACGAACAACAGCATCGGCAGCAGCAGCGGCGACATCGCCTTCTGCACCAGGGCGGTGAGGAACAGGCTGGTGCGCAGGTCGTGGCAGACGTGGCCGAGACTCCAGGCGAAGAACAGGATGCCGATCGGCACGTAGAGCGCCTTCGTCGCCCGCAGCGAGGTCAGCAATGCCTGGCGCACGCTCAGCAGCCGCTGGTGGAAGGTCATCAGCAGCGCGGTGCCGAACGCTGCCAGGGACGCCCACAGCAGCGCCTCGTCGCTGTGGGCATGGGCGAGCAGGTGCCGCACGTGATCGCCGAAGGTCGACTCGGGATCCGTCAGCGGACTGGCGGCCAGACCCTGCCACAGCATGCAGCCGATCGTGCCCAGGATGAGCACCAGCAGCGGCACGATCGCGTTGCGGGCGCGCAGCGGCGTGTTGTCCTCGGGTCGCAGCACCACCGCATCGACGTCGACCACGCCGCGGGCGCCGGCGGCCAGCACCTTGCCGGTGGTGCGCGCACGGCGTTCGGCGGCCAACATCGGGCCGAAGTCGCGGCGCAACACGATCACCAGTACCACGAGACCGAGCGTGAACAGGCAGTAGAAGCGGAACGGCAGCGACGCCAGGAACACCTCGAAGGTGTCGTTCGCGGCGTAGGGCGTGCCGTCGCGCCGCGTCACCATGGTCAGCGGCAGGCGGTACTGCGACATCTCGTACACCACCCAGGTCGAGAAGATCGACAGACCTGCGACCGGTGCCGCCGTCGAGTCGACCAGGTAGGCCAGCTTCTCGCGCGACACCCGCCGTTTGTCCGTCAGCGGCCGCATCGCCGTGCCGGTCAGCAGGCAGTTGCTGTAGTCGTCGAAGAAGATCGCGACGCCGGTCAGGAAGGTACAGAACTGCGCGCTCTGGGCGCCGCGCACGTGGCGCTGCAGGCGCACGACCAGGCCGTGGATGCCGCCGTTCCTGGTGACGACGCCGATCGTCATGAACAGCACGGCGACGAACACCGTGATGTGCAGGTAGAAGTCCTCGCCGACCGAGCGCTGCCACAGCGCACTGCCGAAGAAGTGGCGCCCGCCGCCGATCACCGCGTCGACGACCGACACGTTCACGCCGGGCACCGCCGTGACCACGTACGCGACGGCGCCCGCGAGACCCGCCAGCAGCAGGGCGCCGAGCACGGACCGGGTGGCGAACGCGATCGCGATCGCCAGGACCGCGGGCAGCAGGCTCCAGCGGCTCGGGTAGGGGGCCTGCAGCGACGCCGCCGTGCCGTCGGGTTGCGCCAGCGCCGCGGCGATGCCCCGGCTGCCGCCGCGCACCGTCAGCAGCAGCGTGCCCAGCGCCGGGTCGATCACGGTGGGCGCGCCGGCGTGGGAGCGCGCATGCGCCCACTCGGTGGCGATGGTGACGTACTTCGCCTTCGCGGTCGCGAGTTGCTCGGAGTCCTCGATCGGCGGGCTCAACAGCAGCTCGACCGCAAGCGCCGGCATGCGGCCGTCGTGCACCCAGACCGCGAACGGGGAATGCGTATCCAGCAGCCATTCGCGCACCCGCAGGTGGGTCAGATGGGGTCTGCCCGTGCTCGGGTCCGGGGACGGCACCAGCCAAAGGCCGGCGACGAGGACCAGTGCCACGAGGATGCGGGTGCGGAACGACATGCGGACGCTCGGCTGGCGGCGCCGTTGTAGCGCCGCGCGGCGGGCGCGACAGTTTTTCATCGGCGCTCCCGCGGCTGCGGCGTAGCGTTCCGCACCCATGCAGTCCGGCCAGCTCCAGCGTCGCCTCGGGCTCACTTCGGCGATCACGATCACCGTCGGCGCCGTGATCGGCTCGGGCATCTTCCTGAAGCCCCTGTCCGTGGCGCAGAACGTGCCGAGCGAGCTGTGGATCCACCTGCTGTGGGTCGGCCTCGGCGTGGTCTGCCTGTTCGGCGCGTTCGCCTATGCCGAACTGGGCGCGATGTTCCCCGAGGCGGGTGGCCAATACGCGTTCCTGCGCGAGGGTTGGGGGCGCCTGGTCGGCTTCCTCTACGGCTGGACGTTCTTCTGGGTGATCAACGCCGGCACCGTCGCCGCGCTCGCGATCGCGTTCGCCGACAACCTGTTGCCGTTGTGTGGGGTGGACATGGCGGCCGAGCGCGCCGAGCCGCGCCTTCGCATCCTCGTCGGCAGCGGGATGATCCTGTTCCTCGCGATCGTCAACCACTTCGGCGTCCGGTTCGGTGCGCTGCTGCAGAACGTGTCCACGTTCGCGAAGCTCGGCGCGATCGGTCTGATCGTCGTGGGCGGGGTGCTCGTCGTCGGCGGGCAGCCGGCGGACAGTGCCGTTGTCGTGGTCCCTGGTGCCGCGACCGAGCTGTCGCTGGGCGGTCTCGCGATCGCCTTCACGGGCATCTTCTGGGCCTACGAGGGCTGGTACCAGATGCCGTTCAGCGCGGCGGAGCTGAAGCGTCCCGAACGCAACCTGCCGCTCGGGCTGATCCTCGGCATGTTGGTCCTGATCGTGACCTACTCGGCGATCAATGCGGTCTACCTGCACGTGGTCCCGTTCGAGGAGATGCGTGCGCTGCACGACAAGACCGAGGTGCCGGCAACGACGATCACCAGGATCTTCTCCGCGGACGCCGCGCACTACCTGACCCTGCTGATCGCGATCTCGGTGATGGGCGCGGCGAACCCCAACCTGCTCTCGTCGCCGCGCGCGTTCTACGCCATGGCGCAGGATGGGCTCGTGCCGCACGCGCTGATGCGGGTGCACCCACGCTGGGGCACGCCCACGGCTTCGATCTGGGTGCAGGCGTTGTGGGCGATCCTGATCGTCGTCGTGCCGGCCGTGACGCCTGCCGGCTGGGGGTTGCGCGACTTCGACGACGTCACTGCGTTCGTCGTGTTCGCCGGGTTCCTGTTCTACGGCCTGACGGTGGCCTCGGTGTACCGGCTGCGGGCGACGCGGCCGGAGGTCGAGCGGCCGTACCGATGCACCGGGTATCCCGTGACGCCGGTGCTGTTCATCCTGGTGTCCGTCGCGTTCGTGGTCGCCTTGCTGTGGGATCCGGGCGAGCGGCAGAACGCGTTGATCGGCCTCGGCATCCTGGCCAGCGGTGTGCCCTACTACGCCTGGTGCACGCGGCGGCGTGCCGTCGGCGGCAGCCGATAGGCCGCTGATCATCGACGCCACGGACTCTCGGACCCCGTTTGGTGGCCGCCTGCGCGGCCACGCCGGGCGTGCGAGACAGAGCGGCTCTCACGTTCTCGGCGGCTGTCGCCCATCGGCGGGACCCGCTACAGTCCTCGCGACATGTCCGTGCTGCAGTTCACCCTGTTCTTCCTCGCCATCCTGGTCGGCTACGTGCTGCTGCACCTCCGGCTGGTGCGGTTCGAGGAGCACCTGCAGAAGCTGACCGGCATCCGCTCGATCGACGATCGGCTGCGCAGCCTCGACGACCGCATGCGGGTGTTGGTGGAGGCGCTGGAGAAGCTGCAGCTGGACCGCATCGAACAGCGCCTCGATCGCCTGCACGACGACCTCGAGGACGTGCGCGAAGCCACCGGTGACGTGCGGACCGCGGTCGTGCAGATCCCGTCGGGGCCGCCCGGTGGCCCGTCGGCGGTCGCGGTGGCGCCGTTGCCGGAGGCGGGTGGCGCCCGCATCGCGGCGTTGGTGGAAAGCCGCCTGTTGCAGCTCGGCTACGGCAACCTGCAGATCCTGACCGATCTCGCCGACGTGCGCGCGGATCGCGACGTCGAGGTGCAAGTCGAATGCGAACGCAACAGCATGCCCGTCAAGGGGCGGGTGCTGGTGCGCAACGGCGCGGTGCGGGACGTCGCACTGCAGACCGTGGCGCAGATGTTCCCCTAGGCCGTGTTCCCGGGGTGTGCCCCGGTTCGGCGCGGCGTCAGCCGCCGGCCAGCCACATGTCGAACTCCGCGGGCATCGGGTCGGTGAGCGCCATGCGGACGCCGGTGGTGGGGTGATCGAACGCGAGTTCGGCCGCGTGCAACAGCTGCCGGCCCGGGCTGTCATCGCCGGTGTGCATCGCCGAGCCACCGGCCTTCACGCGGGCCACGAAGGCCAGGTAGTCGGCATCCGGGCAGCCATAGAGCTTGTCCCCCAGCACCGGCAGGCCTGCTGCTTCCAGGTGCACGCGGATCTGGTGCGTACGCCCGGTGTGGGGCAGACAGCGCAGCAGGCTGTGCCGCTCGCCGCGGCGCAGGACCTCGAAGTCCGTGCGGGCCGGCTTTGCGGCCACGGCGCGCTCGCCCGCGAGGCGCCGCAGCGAGATGCTGCTGTCCGGCGCGTGGCCGATGGCGAGGTCGAGGGTGAAGTTGTCGCTGGCGATGCCGCGGACGACGGCGAGGTAGGCCTTCGCCACCGAGCCGGCCAGGAACTGGCGGCGCAGGTGGTCGCGCGCAGCCGCGGTCCGTGCCAGCACGCACAGGCCGCTGGTCTCCCGATCGAGTCGGTGCACCAGCTGCAGGGACGGCGCGGCGAGGCGCGTCTGCAGCAGGTGGATCATGGTGTGGCGGATGAACGGCCCATCCGCGTGCATCGGCAGGTGGGCTGGCTTCTGCACGACGAGCACCGCGTCGTCGTCGTGCACCACGACGACACGATCGTCGACCGCCGGTTCGATGTGGGTGCGGCGGTAGGTGAGGCGTGTGCCGGCGCGCAGGCGTTCGTCCGCCGCGAGCACACGGCCGTCGAGCGTCAGGCGACCATCGGCGATCTCGCGGAGCCAGGCGGCACGGTCGTGGTAGCGGAATCGCCGCAGCAGGTAGTCGATCAACGCGACGCCGGCGCCCAAGGCGGGCACGCGCGAGCGCAGTTCCAGGTCGGGGCGCGGTGACGGTTCACCCATCCGCGCCATGCTCACCTCGCCCGCTCTCACAACCTACAGAGATCAACCCAAGGGGATCTGCCCGCCGGGTCAGTCCCGGTCGCCATGCGCCGTCCGACGACGTCGGCGCAACAGCGCGACGCCCGCGAGACCGGTACCGACCAACAGCAGCGTGCCTGGCTCGGGCACCGGTTGGCCGCCGCCATCACCACCATCACCGCTGCTTCCACCGCCACCGACACCACCGTCGGTCGAGTCCAGCGGATCGAGCGGCGAACCGGGTTGGCTGTCCGGCACCTGCACCCCTTCGCCGGTGTTCTCGCCCGCGCCGCCGCCGACGACCACCGTATCGGTGGTCTTGTCGAGCGGGCTGCTGCCGCTGGTGCCACTGGCGCTACCGCCGCCGTCCGAGTTCGGTGTGTTCGGCGTGCCGCCGGTCGCGGAGGTGCCGCCGCTGTGGTCGGCACACGCAGCGAGCACGCAGCTCAGGGTCAGGGAGATCAGCAGGTTGTGTCGCATGGGCTGGAGCCAGATCCGCAGAGCGGAGCCGGCACTCACGAGGGAGCAATCGGCATGCCGAGGTGTGCCACCGTGACACACTGCATCGGTTCGCGGCCGACAGGCGCGGCTGATGCAGACCAAACCGCCTTCGCATCGGCGTGTCGCGGGTCGCAGCAGGGTCTCGAAGCGGGAACGAGGGCAGCATCAGGGTGTCGTCATGGCACGGTGGCGCCCGCCACGGCACGGAACGCAGCGAAGTAGTCGCTCCCGGGCGTCTGGTTGCCTCCGGTGTTCTGCCGAGATGAAGCGGTCTCTCTACCGATGGGCCGATAGCACGGTCGGCAACGAGCGATCGCTGCGGCGCGACGCAAGAGTGGCGATTTCCAGACAGCGTCGCGTCGGGAAGACGACGATACGCGCGCTCTAGCGCAATTGTGGAAAGCAATCGACGCTGCGGTCCGCTCGCATCACGTAGAGCCGGTCGTCGTGCACGCCGCAGCGTCCGCCGCGTTTGCTGGCGTCGAGGCGATAGAGCGGTGTGCCGCTGACTTCGTCGAGCACCTGCAGCGAGCCGTCGTTCACCGGCACTACCAGACGGCCGCCGACCCGGAGCATCGCGCCAGCCCAGGTGGTTTCGAGCCGAGGGATCGCCGCGCGCTGCTCGCCGGTCGCCAGGTCCAGGCGTTGCATGCGTTCGGGCGTGACCAGGAGTGCCGTGCGATCGATGACCAACGGCGGGCCGAGGACTTCCACCTCGAGGTCTTTCGACCAGAGCACGTCACCGGTGGCGACGTCGAGGCAGCGGACCCGACCGCGGTCGTCGGCGACCAACAACCGGTTGCCGGCGATGGCGCCCCAGGCGCCGGGCATCTCCGGCAGATCGCGCTGCCACAGCGGCGCGAGGGTCGGCAGCGTGTGGGCGCTGACGCAGCCGCGCTCGCCGATGCTGAGCACGGTGCTGCCGCCGGCGAGGACTTCGCCGTGGGTCGGTTGGCTCAACGCCACGTCCACGGTCGTGCGCAGGTCGACGTCGACGCAGTGCAAACGTCCGTCGGTCGTGGCGGCGACGAGGTACTTGTCGACCAGCACCGGACCGGTCTCGACGGGTAGGTTGCCGAGCGTCCAGGCCACCTTCCCGGACGCGGTGTCGAGAGCGCGCAACTCGCCGTCGAGCGAGGTGACGAACACCAACGCACCTCGCAGCAGCGGTCGACTCAGGAAGCCGGACAGGTCGCCGGTGGCGAACACCCACTGCACCTCGCCGTCTGCCTGCGACCGTGCGGTCACGACGCCGCCGCGGTCGGTGAAGATCATCCGGCCGGCATCGTCGGTCGCCGGCGCCTGTTCCACCGCATGCTCGAACCGCAGCGTGCGTGCCGGTTCGAGCACCAGGTGACCGGTCCATTGTCCGGTCGTGTCGCCGGTCACCACCGTGCTCGCCGAGCGGAAGCCGGCGAGTCGCACCGACACCTTGTTCTCGACGGCGGGCACGTACGACAGGGCCAGGGGGCTCGTGCCGACGTCGGTGCCGTTGCACATCACGGTCGCGCCGGGTGGGTAGCTGTCGATGCGCAGTGGCAGCCGCACCAACCGGCCGAACGGCACGTCGGGGAACTTCGCCTGCAGGTTGCGAAGCTGCTGCTGCGCGGTCGCGAAGTCGGTCTTGGCCGTCGCCCGCTCGATCGCGTCCATGCCTTCGCAGATCGCCGCGTTGCGCGCCACGCGGTCGTGGAAGTGGGCCTTCAGTTCGGCATCGCCGGCGGGCGCCTGTTCGAGTTGTCGGTAGAGGTCCAGCGCGCCTGCGAACTGGAAGGCGGCCTCCCGATCGACGGCGGCCTTGAACATCGGATCCAGGCGGCGCTCGTGTTCGTTGCGGTGCAGCGCCTCCTCGTAGGCCTTCGACAGGTGGGCGGCGTGCGCGAACAGGGATCGGGTCTGCGGCAACAGCGAGGCGACCCGCTGGCGCTGCGCCTCGGGCAGGAAGTCCGGCAGTTGGCTTTCGGCGCGTTCGAGACCGTCGAAGAACACCAGCAGGCCCGGCGGGCAGATCGCGTGCAGGTCCTGGCGATTCGCCGCCAGGTCGCGGCGATCGATCAACGTCGATGGCTCCGGTGGCAGGCCGTGCGCGATCGACTTCGCGGTCTGTTCGACGGCATCCAGCAGCGCCGCGAGGCGCGAGGCCGCGGCTTCCTTGACCTCGGCCTGCAGCGTCGGGTCCTGCCACAGCTCGCGGTAGATCGACATGCTGCGGCCGACCTCGCCGTCGTTGAGGGCCGTGCCGGCATCCGTCAGGCGCTCGGCGATGCGTCGGCGCAGCTCCTTCTCCACGCGTGTCTTCTCGGCCGCGTCGGCGAAGTCGATGCGGCTGCGCAGGTCCACGACCGCTTCGCAGTCGCCGAGGACCTCCGCCCAATGCTGCCAGCGCGCTCGGGCGCCCGCGCGATCCCCCGCGCTGAGCAGGGTGCCGACCTCGGCGTCGGCCTGCTGGACGGCGTTGTCGTGTGAGCTCTGTTGCCACAACACGATGCCCATGCCGCCGAGCAGGGTGAGGCAGGTGATGGCGGCGGCCAGTCGGACGATCCGGCCGATGCGCGTCTGGCGCATCAGCGACAGCCGCTTCTTCACATCGGTACGCGAGCGATCGAGGCGCAGGATGGCCTCCAGCGTTTCGATCGTGCGCGTCCGGTCGCCTTCTGCCTCGAAGATGCCGGCCAGTTCGAGCAGGGCCTGCACCGCGCCCTCTGCATCGCGAGCCTTCTGACGGGCGCGCACTTCGCGAACCAGGATCTGTGGCCGCAGCGTGCCGGTTGCGCGTGCATCCGCGATGATCTCGAGCGCCGTCGGCACGAGATCTGCTTCGAGCAGCGCGTCGAGCAGATCCACCGTGCAGCGTTCCAGCTCCGGCGAGTCCGGTGCGGAGTGGGCCAGCAAGATGGTGCGCAGGAAGCTGTTGGTGCCGGCGTCGCGCGGGGCGAGGTCCCGCGCCCGGCGGGCCATGCTCAACGCGGTCTCTGCATCGGTCTGCAGCTGTGCCGCTTCGAGCAACACCGTGCCCGCGAGATTGCGTTCGCCGGCGCGCTCGAGCGCGGCCGCCATCGTCTGGACCACGAGGACGTCGCGGTCGCCTGGACGATCGCGCAGGGTCTGCAGCAGCACCACGGCGCGCTTCTCCTGCGACTCCTCGGCGTACTGCATGGCGACCTGCGCCAGCTGCTGGTCGTCGATGTTGCGGATCAGGCCGCCGTGCACCAGGTCGCGGGCTGCGCGGGCGACCTCGAACAGGCTGTGCGTGGTCTGCTCGGCCATCGCGCGGTAGGTGACCCGGCCGTCGGCTCCGCACAGCAGTGTGCGATGGGACTCGGTGAGGTCACCCTCGTTGGCCGGCTCGGCGATGCGCATCGGCACCTCGTCGAGGCTGCTGATCGCCCGCAGGATCTCCTCCCATTCATCGGAACGGCGCGCGACCTCGAGCAGCAGGCTGTTGGTCTCGAACTCCGGGCAGAGCTCGAAGGTGGCCAACTGCGCTGCGTCGGTCAGTTCGCCCTTGTAGAACTCGAACGTGCCGTGGCGCCAGGTGAACAGCGCGAACAGGTCCTCCGCGACCTGCATGCCCGCCACCTCGTCGATCTGGTCCTGCGTGAGCAGCCCTTCCTTGACCAGCAGTTCGCCCAGCGGCAGGCGTTCCTTGCGCTGCAGCACCAGCGTCGCTCGCAGCTGTTCGGGCTCGAGCAGACCGGCCTGCACGAGCCGCTGGCCGAGGCGGCGCAGGGCGACGCGCGGCGGCACCTTGATGCGCACGGTGCCGTTGTGGCAATAGACCTGGCGCTCCTCGAGGGGGTTGCGTACCAGGAGCACGCCCTCCATCTTCGACATCGCCAAGGTCTGGAAGATGTCAGCCAGCTGGATCTGATCGAGGTCACCGCGCATGGTGACCGTCTGGCTGCTCGGCGTCACCTCCGGCGCTGGGGCCTGCGCCTCGTCGCTTGCTGCTGCGGACAGCAGGAAGTCGACTTCAGCTTCGTTCAGGATCTCGCGGTTTCCACTCATGCCAGAGCAACCATCACGACGCCGAGCGCCCCGGCCCCCTGTGCCGGTGCGGATCTGGGCATACCGATGTGTGCTGGCTATCGGCGTTCTGACGCTGCCGTCTCAACTCGCCGTTGCACAGGAGGGCCCGGGCCTGGCGGCGGGGGATGTCGGCTGGATCACCGGGCGGGACGATCGCTTCCGGGAGCGCTTCCAGCAGTTGCTGGTGGCGGTGCCGACCCGCGACGTGCAGCAAGGGTGGCAACTGGCGGCGGACATCGGTCGACCGGTGGTGCCGCTGCTGTGGGACATGCTCCAGGCGGAACGGTCCAACGTCGGCCGACGCCTGGTGTGGCTCGCGGCGGCGTCGCTCGCCGGTGGTCCCGCGGAGGACGATCGCCTGTTCACCTGGTTGGACCGGCAGAAGGGCATGCTCGAGGAGCGGGTGCTCGGTGCGATGTGCATCGCCTACGGCCCACGCCGGTCGCATCCCGTGCCGGGGTTCTGGAGCCGATGCCAGGGCCCGGACAAGAGCCCGGAACAGGTGCTGCGGATCGCGGTGCGGCTCGCCGCCGCCAGGATTCCCGGCGCGGAGTCGGGCATGTCCTGTGGCGTCGATGACGACGTCGGGCTGGCAGCGGCCGGCGCCTGTGCCGGACTGTCGATGCCGGCGTCGGTTGGGGCGCGACTGTGGAACCTGCGAACTCCGGAACGCCACGCCGAGCTGTTCTGGCGCGGGGCGATGTTGGGCGGTGCGCGCGCGGCGGGCGACGGCCAGCGGCCCGATGCCGAGTTGGCGCAGCGGGCGCGCGACTTGATGGCCTTGCCCGGCGATCAGCACGCGGCGGTGAGGGCCGCGGCCGCGTTGTTCCGGTTGCGCACGGGGGACCTGCGGTTGGAGGGTGCGCGACCTGACTGGCGTCTGCTCCAGGTCCAGGTTGCGGACTCGACCGCTGCGCGGACGCTGCGCAACTGGTTGGGGCCGGTGCCGCAACCGCGCGACGAGGAGCCGTCGCGCCTGGCGGTGTCCTATGTGCTGTCTCGGGATGCAGCGGAAGTCGTGGCCGATCGCGCCCAGTGGAGCGCGGTGCCGCGGATCCGGTCCCATGTGGCCATAGCCCTGGCGTGGCGTCTGCTCGGCGACGGCGTCGGTGCACCGATCGACGTGGAAGTGCCGGGCGTGCCCGAGTGGGTGTTCGTGCGCTGGGCCAGCGGAGTCGCCGTGGACCGCGATGTCACGCTGGAGGACGTGCCTTTGCGGGTCGCTTTGCGCCTGCTCGCCGTCGAACGCCTCTCGCGCCCGGCCTTGCGCGCCGCGCTCGAAGAGGCGCTGTGGCGGTGGGGCAGCCACCCGGGGCTCGGTCTCTGGGAGCAGGAGCGCCTGCTGCTGCGGGATCTGCTGCTGGTCGGCAGCAACGCCGGCGGCGGCAAGTACGCGCCGCACGTGCCGTTCGTGCAGCGCTACCGAGCCACCGGCATCGGCCCCGACGACGAGTTCTACCCCGTTGCCATCGCGTTGCACGATTTCCTGGCGCGCCCGCGGCTGCCGATTCCGGCGGAGTACCGCCTGCGGTGAGCGGTTCGCTGGGCCTGGGAGAGGCGTCTTCGCTTGACCGTGCGACCCGTCCGCGTCACCATCGCTGCGGCCGTGGGTGCACGTGCGCTCGCGAGCCGGTGCTGGTTCCTGCAACGTCACCACAGCGGGTGCCGTTGTCGGGCAGCGCGTGCCGATGCGGCATTGCGGCGATCGACGGACTCGCATGACCATCCTGGAAAACGACGGCAACCTGGCGCGTGCGACCGAGGTCGAGGGCTACAAGGTCCTGCCTCCCTGCGTGATCTACGGCAAGATCGGCCAGGGTGGCATGGGCGCGGTCTACCGCGGCCGGCACCTGAACCTCGACATCGATGTCGCGGTGAAGTGCCTGAAGCCCGACCTGGTCGGCGGTGACGACCAGTTCGTGGTGCGCTTCCGCCGCGAGGCGCGGGCCGCGGCGCAGATCAACCATCAGAACGTGATCCGCGTCTTCGACGTCGCCGAAGACCAGGGGCTGCACTACCTGATCATGGAGCTGGTGCAGGGCGAATCGGCCCGCGAGCGCGTGACCCGCAAGGGCAAGCTCGGGGTCGGGGAGGCGCTCGAGATCATCTACGGCGCCGCGCTCGGGCTCGGCGAAGCGCACCGCAAGGGCTTCGTGCACCGCGACATCAAGCCCGACAACATCATGATCTCGTCGAGCGGCCAGGTGAAGGTCGCCGACCTGGGCCTCGCCAAGCCGAAGGTCCGCGAAGACAACGCATCGATGCTGTCCGGCACCAACCTGGTGATGGGCACGCCGCAGTACATGCCGCCGGAGCAGTGGGAGAACACCACCAACGTCACGGCCGCGGCGGATGTCTGGGCGCTGGGTGCCACGCTCTACTACCTGCTCGTCGGCGGCGAGGCGATCCAGAAGGACTCGCTGCCGCGCATCATGCAGCGCATCATGCTGCAGGCGTTCCCCGATCCACGGCGCTTGCGGCCCGATGTGCCGGAGGACGTGGCCGCGGTGGTCGCCAAGGCGACCAGCACGGCCGTCGAGGATCGCTACGCGGATGCCGAGGAGCTCGCCGAGGCGATCCAGCACCTGACGACGCGGCGCGAGACCCTGCGCGACAAGGGGGCCGCGCCCACTTCGCAGGTCAGCAATCAGATCCTGTCGCCGCCGCCGGCGAAGACGCTCGCCAAGATCAAGTTCTGGCTCGACAAGCAGGGCCAGGACGACGTCGCGGCCACCGCCGGTCCCGGAGGCACGATGGTGGTCGACGGCACCGGTCGCACGATCACCGAGCTGAGCCTGCGTCGGCCGAGCCGGTGGCCGTGGTTCGCCGGCGCGGCGATGCTGGTGATCGTCGTGCTGCTGGCGACCCTCGGCCCATGGGCGGGGCGCGGCGGAGCCACCGGCGTCTTCGCCGAAGCCGACCGGCTCGAGGCGCAGAGCCAGTATGCGGCAGCGATCGACGAGACCACGCGCGTGCACCTGGTGGATACGAGCCTGCCGGGCAAGGCGGAGCGGCTCGCGCGGCTGTGTGCCGCCTGGGCGCGCGAACTCGCGGTTCGCGGCGAATGGAAGGAAGCGCTGGTGCAGATCGAGCGCAGTCTCGTGCAGCGGGACAGCAAATCAGTGCAAGACCAGAAGAGCGAGCTGATGACGCGCATCGCGGCCGCCCTCAATGGGCGCATGGTCCGCCTGGAGCCGTCGACGAAGCCGGTGCCTCGCGGTGTCGCCGTGGACTTCCGCGGTCGTCTCGACGACTCCGTGGTCCAGGCGCTGCGGCTCAATGGTCAGGTCGTCGATCGCAACAACGGTTCGTTCCAGGCCAGCATCGATGTCGCCGGCAACAGCAAGATCGATGTCGAGGTCATGTTGACCAGCGGCGAGGTGCTGCAACTGCAGCCTTGGCCGATCGTCTACGCCGAGGTCGCACCGTCGCCAGTGCCCGCACCGGCGCCGCAGCCCTCGGCCGAGGTCGAGCTCGTGATCACACCCGATGTCGTGCAGCTCGGTGACGCAGGCGAGGCCGACCTGGTGGTCCACACGGCCCCCGGCGCCGAAGTGCGCGTCGACGGCACGCTGGTGCCGGTCGAAGCGGACGGCAGGACGCACCGCTGGCGCGTACGGTCCGATGTCGAGGTGCCGCGGCCGTTGTCGGTCGTCGCCACCGCTCCCGGGGCCAAGGAGGCTCGCCGTTCGGTGAGCGTGCGACGCGTCGTGCGTCCGCTGGCGTGGTTGCGGGCACCGACGATCGAGGGTGCGCGTCAGGTCCGCGAGCAGCTGGTCAGCAAGGACACCGACGTGCAGCTGCTCGGCCAGATCGATGGCGATGAGGCGACCGTGATGGTCAACGGCGAGAAGGTCGCGGCCAAGTGGACGCCGCCCGGCACCTTCCGTTGCCAGCTGAAGCTGCTTGCGCCGGGCCGGCACGCCCTGCGGGTGTCGGTGCAGAAGCGCTTCGCGCCGCCGCTGGAAGAGGACCTCGTGGTCCATGTGCTGTCGGCGCCGGCCCTCGAGTTCGCGGCGCCGACGCGGGATGGCGACGTCACGGCTGCGGCGACCTACGTGGTCGCGGTCGCGGTCGACGAGTGGACCACGTCGGTGACGGCGCGCCGTGCCGGTGTGTTGTTGCGTACCGTGACGCCGCAACCGGGCACTGGTCCGACACGCCTCGACGTAGTGCTGCAAGAGGGCGCCAACGCGCTCGACATCGTCGCGGTCAACGTCGTCGGGTTGGAGAGCACCCGGTCGCTGTCGGTGAACCGGTTGCCGGCGCCCAAGCCGGCGCCGGGGCAGGCCCCGGTGCCCGAGGCATTCCCGGCCGGCAGGAAGCCCCGCATCGTGCAGATCATCGCCCTGATGGACGGCGTCGAGCGGGTGGTGGAGAAGAACCGGACGATCTTCG
>JBGARS010000037.1:0-35448 GCA_044230075.1 Planctomycetota bacterium
GTGATCTCGGAGCCGTCGAGAAAGCCACAGCCGGAGAGGAGCACACCTACGTTCGCAGTCATGTCGGGAACCCGTGGGGTCGCGGTAGGCTGTAGATGATGCCCCGCGGCGCGCCCATCGCCACCCTCGCATTGCTGGCGCTCGCCGCGTGCTCGCCACAGGAGTTCGTCTGGGACGACATCGGGCCAGCGCAGCTGCAGCACTACCGCGCGGCGTTCCAGACCGCGGCCGGCCGTTCGGTCGTCGCCGACCTGTCGCGCGACGAGCTGCTGCGGCACCTGCGGCAGCAGCGCATCCTGTGGCTCGGCGACCACCACCGCAGTCGACGCCTGCACGCGCTGCAAAGGGAACTCCTGGACCAGCTGCAGGCCGCCGGCGTCCGGTTGGCGTTCGCGCTCGAGGCGATCGGCAGCCAGGACGAGCCGGCGGTGCAGCGATTCCTGCGTGGAGCGGCGTCGCTGCGGCAGCTGCGCGCCGAGATGCAGACCCGTTGGCCCGGTTCCTGGTTGGACGACGACCAGCTCGACACCGGGCACTACCGTGCGTTGCTGACGTTCGCGCGCCAGCACGGGATTCCGGTCGCCGCGCTCGAACCGACGCCGCGCCTGCCGATCGAACAGCGCGATGCGGCGATCGTCGCCAGCGTGCGCACAGCCAGCGATCGCTGGCCGGACCGGCTGCTGGTCGTGGTCGTGGGCCAGCTGCACCTGGTCGGCGTCGGCGACGTCGTTGCGCGCACCGGCCGCGGCGGCTTCGTGCTCGGCGCCGAACCGTCGCCCTGCATCGCCGCGGCCGCTACGGCGCGCATGCCGCCAGGCGCACTGTGGCAGAGCAGTGGCGGCCTGTGGTGGTTCGGCGAACTGGTGACCGGCGCCGCTGCCCCCGCGCAGTGACCGATGGTCCGCCGCTACGTCGGCGACGTCGCCGCCGCCGCCCGCTTCGCGACCTGGCCGAGGATGTCCAACGACGCGACGCGGTAGGCCTCGGCCAAGGTCGGGAAGTTGAAGATGCGCTCGACGAACATCGTCGCGTCGGTGTCGGTCATCATCGCCATCTGCGCCAGGTGCACGAGTTCGGTCGCGCCTTCACCGAGGATCTGGCAACCGAGGATGCGCAGGGTCTTGCTGTCGACGACGAGCTTCATCAGGCCATCGCTGGAGCCGGCGATCTGGCCGCGCGCCAGCTCCGCGAACCTCGCGCGCCCGACCAGGCAGTCGCCGTGCAGCTTGTTCGCCTCGGCCTCGCTGATGCCGACGCTGCTGATCTCGGGGATCGTGTAGATGCCGCTCGGGATCAGGTCCGCGCCGTCGGGTGTCGGCATGTCCAGCGCCGCACACATCGCGCGGCGGCCCTGTTCCATCGACGCCGACGCCAGCGACGGCGGCCCGATCACGTCGCCGACCGCGAACACGTGCGCCACCGCCGTGCGGCAGTCGCCGTCCACGGGCAGGTGGCCACGCTGGTTGGTCGCGAGGCCGGCCGCCTCGATGCACAAGCCCTCGACGTTGGCGACGCGGCCGAGCGCACACAGCAGCTTGTCGGAGCGCACTTCCCAGCCGTTGTCGAGCCGCGTGACGACGGCGTCGATGCCGTTCCAGGTGACGCTCTCGACCTTCGCCCCGCCGACGAACACACAGCCAGGGTTCCACTGGAACGCGTCGACGAAGCGATCCAGGATCTCGTCGTCGAGGAACGCGAGCGGCTTGCTGCCCTTGTCGATCATCGTCACCTGCACGCCGAGCGCCGCGAAGATCGTCGCATACTCGCAGGCGATCACGCCGGCGCCGAGTACGACCAGCGATTTCGGCAGGTAGGCCATGCTGAGGATCGAGTCGCTGTCGAACACGTGCTCGTGGTCGATCGGGATCTCGGGCGGCGTGCGCGGCCGCGAACCGGTCGCGATCACGATCGTGTCGGCATGCAGCAGGCGCGTCTCACCGTAGACGGATTCGACGGCGATCGTGTGGGGGTCGGCGAAGCGCGCGCGGCCGTGCACCTGCTCGATGCCGTTGCGCGCCATCTGCGCCTCCTGGTAGGCGACGTGCGCCGTGACGACCGACTCCATGCGGTCCATCAGGCTCGCGAGCTGCAGATCGCCCGGGATCTCGATCGGCATGTGCGCGCCCATGCGGGCACGGAAGCCCGTCAGGTACACGGCGGTCTCGCGCAGCGTCTTGCTGGGGATGGTGCCGCGGTGCACGCACGCGCCGCCGACACCGAGGTCGCGCTCGACGACGGCGACCCGCTTGCCCGCCTTCGCCGCCTGCACCGCGGCCTTCTGACCTGCCGGTCCACTGCCGACGACGATCACGTCCCAGCGTTCGGGTCCCGGGTCCCCTGCCCCACGGCGATCGGTGGGAGCGCTCATCGCATGCCCTCCGCCACGGCCATCGCCTGTTCCTTCAAGCCCAGCAGCTGCGTGACCTGATCCGGGTAGAGGTTCAGGCCGGCCAGCGACGGCTCGCGGCGCAGTTCCGCCTCGGTCAGCGCCTCGGCGAACACGCTCGGCCCGGTGTGGTGCGCCAGCACGTCGGCGAACGCGACCGTCAGGGCGAGGTCCTGGAACCGCGACGAGGTCGACGGTGCATGGTGGCATTGCATCGCCTCGGCGATCGCGTCGGGCAGTTTCCACCTGGCGGCGAGCACCACTCCGGCCGCGACATGATGCTCGTGCATGGCCGCCAACAGTTCGGCCTCACCGACCTGGACATCGCCGCCGGCGGCGACGCGATCGACGTTGTCGAGCAGCACCGCCTTGCCGACGTCGTGCAGCAGACCGCAGAGGAACGCGACGTCGACGTTGCGCCGGCGCGTGCGCGCGATCTCCTTGCTGAAGAAGCCGGCCAACACCGAGTGCCGCCAGAGCGGCGTCAGCAGCGCGGCACACTTCGGGTTGCTGAACATGCGACCGCGCACGGCGACGGCGGTCGCGATCTCGCTGATCAACTGCATGCCGAGCCGGCTGCACGCCTGCTGCAACGACGTGCATGGCATCTGGCCGACGTAGGCCGCCGAGTTCGCGACCCGCAGCACGTTCGAGGCGATGGTCTGGTCGCGGTGCACGACCGCCGACAGCTTGGCCGCGTCGGTCGTCTCCTGCTGGCACAGGCTCATCACCTCGGTCGCCGTCGCCGGCATCGGCGGCAGTTCCAGCTTCTGCGCGGCGATCAAGCTGCCGAACAACCGTGACAGGTCCGTGGTCGCGCTGGTCATCGTCGCATCCATCGACACGACGCCAGCCGAGAATGAGCAGCCACGGAGCCGCCGATGCCACCGGTTCTTCGTCGGCGATGCCCGGGGCGCCGAGGCCGTGACAAGCCGGGACCATGTGCCGGCCGATGAGGGGCGTGTGGGCCGTGTACGCATCCAGATCCCAGCCGACGGTTCGCTCGCGGAAGTGATCGCCGGGCCGGGGCCCGCGTGCTCACGCAGCGAGCTGCAGGGCGACCTGCAGCGCGCCGGCGTGCGTTCCGGCGTCGACGAAGACGCGGTGGAGGGCATGGTGCAGCGCCTCGCGGACCCGGGCTTCGACGGAGCGATGGTCGTCGCGCGCTGCACCGCCGCCGTGCCTGGCGAAGACGGCCGCCTCGAGTGCGACCTCGACACCCACCTGGTCCCCGGTCGCGAGCACGACGACGGCCGCATCGACTTCCACGAACGTGGCCGCCTGCAACCGGTCGCAGCCGCACAGATCGTCGGCCGCGTCGTCGCGCCGACCGCCGGCACCGCCGGCCAGGACGTGCGCGGCCGCCGCCTCGAGCCACGTGCCGGCCGCCCACATGCGGTGCGCCTCGGCAGCGGCGTGCGCCTCGACGGCGATACGGTCGTCGCCGGCCGCGGCGGCGTGCTGCTGCACGACGAACGGCAACTGGACGTCGTGCCGCTCTACAGCCACGGCGGTGACGTCGACTACCGGAGCGGCAACCTGCACACCGAGGGCTCGCTGGAGATCCGCGGCGACGTGCGCGAGGGCTTCCGCGCGACGGCCAGCGGCGACGTCACGGTCGGCGGCACGGTGCAGGGCGGCACGGTGGAGGCCGGCGGTTCGGTGCAGGTGGCGGCCGGCGTGCTCGGCAACGGCTCGCACATCCTGGCGGGTGCCGCGATCACCTGCCGCCACGCGACCTCGGCCCGCCTCCTGGCCGGCACCGAAGTCGACATCGGCGACCACCTGACCCAGTGCAAGGTGACCGGCGAACGCATCCTGCTGCAACGCGGGCGCGGCGCTGCTGTCGGTGGGGAATTGCGCGCCCGACAGGCGATCCGCCTCGTCACCGCCGGCGCCGACGGCGGCGCGCCGACGCTGCTCGCCGTCGCGGACCTGACCAGCGAACAGGCCGACCTCGTGCGCCGCACGAATCCGGGCGCACGCCTCGAACGCACCGCCGTGCGCAGCCAGCGCGACGACGGGCGCGCCAGTGGCAAGGCGCGGCGCGCGGCGCACAGGTCCACCGATGCGGCACGCGACGAGAAGTTGCGCCTGCTGCAGCAACAACGCGAACTGCTGCTATCAGCCAGCATCGAAGTTGCGGGCACCGCCCACGCCGGCGTGCAGCTGCGCTTCGGCACGGTCACGCGACAGCTGGACGCCGCCCGCACCCGGATCCGCTTCCACTGGGATCCGCAACACAACGACATCCACGAGGAGCCGATGCCATGACCTGCGATCTCCACCGCCTGCGCGCCAAGGACGTGATGAGCAAGACCGTGCAATGGGCGACTGCACACGAGAACCTGCGGGTCGCCGCACGGCGCATGGCCGAGCACGGCATCCGCGCGCTGCTGGTGTCCGGCGCCGAGCCGAGCGACCTGCCCGGCATCCTCACCAGCAAGGACATCGTCAACCTGTTCGGCGCCCAGGCGCCGGCGGTGCTCGACGAACTGCAGGTCGCCGACGTGATGACGCGGCCGGCGATCTGCGTTCCGTCGCAGACCAACCTCGTCGACTGCATCAACCTGATGCGCATGAGCGGCATCCGCCGCATGCCGGTGCTGGAGGGCACGTCGGTGGTCGGACTGCTGAGCAGCAGCGACATCTTCCAGAGCCTGCTCGCGAACGGCTGAACCATCGCGGGCGTCAATCGGCGGCCGGCGGCGACGCCAGCGCGGCGATGCGCGGTCGCAACCCGGCCCGGGCCGCGGCGAAGCTCTGGAAACGCGGACGACTGCGGTTCCAGAGCGGGTGGCCGCCGCTCGGCAGCCACACTTCCCCGCCGATCTCGCGCACGAGCGCGGCGCCCGCGGCGACGTCCCATTCGTGCTTGGGATGCAGCGTCGCGGTCGCGTCGGCCGCGACGCCGGCGACCAGCGCCAACTTGTAGGCGACCGAACCCATCGGCAGCACCGTGCAGTCGGCCGCGGCCAGGTGCGACCATTCGCCCCGCTTCCATTCGCTGCGGCTCACGAGCATGTGCAACGTCGCCGTGGGGTGCGGCCACTGCAGCGCCGGTTCGCCCTCGACCAGCACGCCGAGGCCCTGTGCGCCGCTGACGACATAGCCGGTCGCCGGGTTGCCGATCGCGCCGAGCACCGGCTCGCCGTCGACGACCAGCGCGATCGACGTCGCGTACTCGGGACGGCCTGCCACGAACGAACGAGTGCCGTCGAGCGGATCGACGATCCAGATCCGCCGACAGCCGAGGCGCCGCGCGTCGTCGTCGGTCTCTTCGGACAGCCAGCCGTCACCGGGCTGCGGCAGCAGGTTGCGCAACATCGCGTCGACCTCGAGATCGGCGGCGGTGACCGGGCTCACGCCGCCCTTCAGTCGATAGGGCACGTCGTCGCCCGCGTGCGAGCGCAGGATCGCCGCCGCCCGCCGCAGGCCATCGCGTGCTCGTTCCAGGTCGTCCGCCAGCGTCATCCGGTGCCGCCGCCGCGTTCGTCGCGTGATCCGGGGCCGGGTGCCGGGGCCGCGACGATCTGCGCGATCGCACAGGCAGGGTCCTTCGCCACGGTGTAGATGCCGCGGAAGTGCGGTTGGATGAAGCCGCCGTGAAAGCCGTGCTCCAGCATCTGCAGCAACGGCTGCCAGTAGCCGAGCGCGTCGAGGATCACGATCGGCTTCTGGTGCAGGCCGAGTTGCCGGAACGACAGCACCTCGAGCAGCTCCTCCATCGTGCCGAGTCCTCCCGGCAGAGCGACGAAGGCGTCGCCGGACTCGTCGAGACCACGCTTGCGCAGCCGCATGTCGGTGACCGACGACATCTCGTGTGCGGCGTCGCAGTGCACGTTCTTGTCGATGAACTGCTGCAGGATCACGCCGATGGTGCGGCCGCCCGCGGCGCGCGCCCCCCGCGACACCGCTCCCATCAGGCCGAACCGACCGCCACCCCAGACCAGGTCCCAGCCGCAGGCAGCGATGCGACGGCCGAGCTCCTCGGCGATCGGCAGGAATGCCGGTGCGATGCGTTCGCTCGAGGAAGCGTAGACCGTGACGCGGAACGGGCGCGAGGCGGTCACAGGCTGTTCCCCGCCGCGAGCCAACGATCGAGCAACAGGAGGCCCGCCATCGACTGACCGTCGCCGCAGGGCTGGTCGAGCAGCCGATCGCGCGCCGCGGCGAACGGCAACCGGTGCACGGTGATGCGTTCGCTGGCCTCGAGCTCCTGCCGATCCTCGCGCAGCCCGCGCGCCAGCCAGAAGTGGCAGATCTCGTTGCTGGCACCCTTGTACGGCGCGAACTGCCCCAACGGCGTCCACTCGGCAGCGAACAGACCGGCCTCCTCGTGCAGTTCCTTCCTGGCGATCGCGAGCGGGTCCTCGCCCGGTCGCATGCCACCGATCGGGAACTCCCACAGGTCGCGGCCGAGCAGATAGCGGTGCACGTGCAGCAGCACGGTGGTGCCGTCGGGAAACACCGGGATCGACGCGCAGCTGCCGGCCATGTCGACGTAGTAGTAGACGCCCTCGCTGCCGTCGGCCTGCACGTAGCGATCGCGGCAGTAGCGGTGCCACGGGTTGTCGACCAGCACCTCGCGTGCGAGGCGCGTGAACGGCGGCTGTTGGCTCATCGGGCTCGTGGTGTCACCGGCCGAAGGTCCAGTAGAAGTAGCGGCGTTCGTCGGTCTCCTCGAAACGCCACGGCCAACCGAAGTCGAGCGCGATCGGCAGTTCGAGACCGGGCACCGGCAGGTCGATGCGCAGGCCGAAGCCCGAGCTGGCACGGATCTGGCCGAAGGTCGGATCGTGGATCGACAGGCCGAGCAGGCCGAAGTCGGTGAACAGCACGCCGCGCAGCAGCTCGCGGTCGCGCACTTCGCCCTCGCGGCGGGTCGCGACCAGCGGCATCGACAGCTCGACACTGGCGGTGTAGATCGCCTCGCCGCCGATCGGCCGGCCGAACTGGCTCGGGCCGGCGCGGCGATAGTCGAGACCACGCAGGTTGAAGCCGCCCAGGTAGAAGCGTTCGGTCAGGAACACGTCCTCGCTGCTGCCGAACGCGTTGGCCAGGCCGAACACCTGCTCGACGTGCAGCACCGTGCGATGGCCCTGATCGTTCTCCAGCAGCGGGATGTAGACGTTCGCCGAGTGCTGCAGCTTGGTCAGGTTCTCCTCGGCACCGAAGAAGCCACCGAGCATCTCGCCCGACAGCGTCACCTCGAAGCCCGACGTCGGCCGCAGCGGATCGTCGTAGTCGCGATAGCGCGCGGCGAGCCGGCCACCACGCAGCTCCGTCGTGCCCTCGGCGTCGAACGCCAGCGCGGACGCATCCGCCGCGAGGTCCTTCACCTTCACCGAGTCCTCGCGCAGGAACAGACCGGCGTTGAAGTTCTCGGTGAAGTTGCGCGAGATGCCGATCTCGGTGCCCAACGTGTCGGAGGTGTAGCCGTCCGGCAAGCGGCGGATGCGGCGCTGGCCCGACCACCGCAACTCGTAGGTGTCGAAGTGCTGCACGAACAGGTCGGGCTCGACGAAGGTCAGCTGGAACTGGCTCTGCCGGCTGCCGGGAGCCAGCAGCAGGCCGAGGTTCTGGCCGCCGCCGTGGAAGGCCCGGTTGTCGAGGATCTCCTCGATCACGGTCCCCGGGCTGGCGCTGCTCGGCGGGTTCCAGAGGTCGAAGTTGCGCTTGTTGTAGCTGATGTAGGCCGTCGCTCCCGTGCCGGCACCGATGCTGACGCCCCAGCGCAGTTCGCCGGTGGCGCCATCCTCGACGTCGATGCCGATGTCCAGCTGGTCCGGCGCGCCGGGCACCGGCTCGAGCCGCAGTTCGGGCACCTTCAACGTCACCGGATTCTGGAAGAACCGCGTCTGCTCGATGCTGCGCAGCGCGCGGTTGACCTCCCGCATGTCCAGCACGTCGCCGGGCAGCACGCGCACGCGGCGTCGGATGACCTTGTCGCGCGTGAAGCGGTTGCCGCGGATGACGACGTCGCGCAGGCGCTTGGGCTGCCCCTCGAACACCTGGAACACGATCTGCACCTTCGGCTCGAGCCCGTAGATCTCCCGCGCCGGCAGCACGCGGCAAGCCCCCGGCTCCTTGTTCATGCCGGGGAAGCTGGCCGGCGGGTGGCCACGCTGCCCGTAGAAGTCCTGGATCCGCAGCCAGTCCTCCTGCAACCGGTCGTGGTCGTAGAAGTCGCCCACGGCGACCTTGCACTCGGCCTGCACTTCGGCCGCCGGGTAGAGCGGTGGCGTGGTCAGCGCCTTGCCGGTGCTGTCGATGTGCTCCACCCGGATGCCGTCGATGCGATAGCGCGGGCCTTCGACGACGACCACGGTGATGGCGACCGAGGTGCGATCGACGGTGAAGCGCACGTCGGCGATGTCGACGGTCGCGTCGAGGAAGCCGCGACTGCGATAGAACAGGCGCAGCCGGTCGACGTCCTCCTCGAGGATCTCGCGGCTGTAGGGCTCGCTGCCGCCGAAGAAGCCCGGCGGGTCGCTCTGGATGTGCGAATCGCGCAGCAGGTAGCTGTCGCTGCCGAACACGTCGAAGTGCGGCGACGCCGCGAACGAGACGTTGCCGACGAAGCGGATCGCGGCGACCGTGACCTTCGGCCCCTCGTCGACCTGGAACCGCGCCAGCTTGCGCGTCGAGACCTCGGTGGCTGCGGCGCCCGCATCGGTGACCGCCTCGCGTTCCGCTGCCGGGCGCTCCTCGAGCTCGATGCTGCAGAACGCGAAGCCTTCGCGCCGGTAGCGCGCGAGCAGCACCTTGCGCATCGCCTCGGCCTCGGTCCGCGTCACCTGGCGATCCGGCGTCAGGCCGAGCAGGCTGTCGACGGTGAACCGGTCCAGGCTGGTCATGCCGACGAACTCGACGCCCTCGTAGATCTCCACCTCGCGTTCGATGACGAAGCGCACGAGGACCTCGGCGTCGACCTCGATCGCATAGGCGGCGGCGACGATGCGGCGTTCGTTCCAGAGGTTCGCGCAGTCGGTCGACACCTTGCGCGCCTCGAACGGCTGGCCGACGCGCGTCAGCAGGCTGCGCACGAACGACTCCGCCGACGCCGCGTCCAACTGCTGGGGCGAGCCATCGGTCGCCCTCCGCTCGACCTGGATCGTGCGCACGGGACGCCCCTGCATGCGGCGCACGGATTCCTCGAGGAACACGTCGGGACCCTGCGGCTGGTCCACCCGCACCGGTGGCGGCTGCACCGGCGGCTGCTGTGGCTCCTGCGGCGACACCATGGGCGGCTCCTGCTGTGCCACCAACGACGTCACGGCGAGCACATGCAGCAGGGTCAAGGCCCCGAAGCGCACGACCGCCGACGCCCCAATCAGCGCCCCAATCGGCGCCGCCGTCTGCGGCACCCTGCCACGACGGTGCTCACTGCATCGGTTCTGCCCTGCGCGTGAAGTTCTCAAATCGCATGTACTCGCGGAAGAAACGCAGGACCACTTCGCCGGTCGGGCCGTTGCGCTGTTTGGCGATGATGATCTGGGCCAACCCGGTGTTCTGCTCGGTCGGTTTGTAGTACTCGTCGCGATGCAGCAGGACGATCACGTCCGCGTCCTGCTCGATCGCGCCCGACTCGCGCAGGTCGCTCATCCGGGGACGGTGATCATCGCGGTTCTCGACGTCGCGATTCAACTGCGAGAGTGCGATCACCGGCACGGACAACTCGCGCGCGATGCCTTTCAGGCCACGCGAAATCGCGGAAATCTCCTGTTGACGGCTCTCGACGCGGCCGCCCGCCGACATCAGCTGCAGGTAGTCGACGCAGACCATCTGGATGCCGTGCTTCTGCTTCAGGCGCCGACACTTCGCCCGCAACTGCGTGATCGTGATGCCGGGCGTGTCGTCGACGAAGATCGGCGACTCGTAGAGCCGTGCCGCCTCGTCCTGCAGGCGCTTGTACTGCTGGTCGGTGATGCGCCCCTTGCGCATCGCCTGACCGTCGATCTGCGCCCGGCAACACAGCATGTTCTGGATCACCTGCTGGTTCGACATTTCGAGCGAGAAGAACGCCACGCCGGCCTTGTGGCTGGCGACGCGTTCGGTCAGGTTCAACGCGAAGCTGGTCTTACCCATCGACGGGCGCGCCGCGATGATGATCAGTTCGCCCGGCTGCAGGCCGCCGGTCATGTCGTCGAGGTCGTAGTAGTCGGTGCCGAGCCCCGTCAACCGGCCTTCGCGTTCGCGCAGGCGGTCGATGCGCTCGAACGTCGACTGCAGCACCGAGCTGATGCTGACCGCATCGCCCGACTTGTCGAGCCGCGAGATCTCGAAGATCTGCCGCTCGGCCTCGTCGAGCAGGTCCTTGGCCTCCATCTCGTTGTCGTAGGCCCGGCGCGCGACGTCGAGGCACGTCTCCAGCAGGCGCCGCTGGATCGCCTTCTCGCGCACGATCTCGGCGTGGTGCAGCACGCCGGCCGCGGTGACGACACTCTCCATCAGGTCCAGCAGCTGCTCGTGGCCGCCGATCTCCTGCAGCCGCCCGCTGCGGGACAACTCCTCGCCGACGACGATCGGGTCGGTGGCATGGCGGCCGTTGAAGGACGACAGGATCGACTCGAAGATCAGCTGGTGGCGGGGCAGGTAGAAGTCGTCGGCACGCAGGAACGTGACGTCGGCGACCGCATCGGCGTGCAGCAGCAGGGCGCCCAGCACCGACCGCTCGGCCTCCAGGCTCTGCGGCACGCCCCGCCCATCGAACGAAGGATTGAAGTCGACCATCGGCAACCACCTGACGCGGCATTGGCCGCAACCGGACCTCGGTTGCCAGCAGAGGCCAAACCCGCGTGCTGCCGTGGACACGGCACCTGCCGGACCCTCGCGCAGCGCGAAGAGGCGGGCAAGCCGCGACCCACGTCCCTCCTCTTAGCGGCCGGACCGGAGCGTGCAAGGCACCGGCATGTGGAGGGACTGTGGGAAACCGTGGAGGGAGTGGGGAACGCCAGCCGCGCAACGGCTCAGCACACGGCCCTCGTACTGTGGCCAACCGCCGCGGGGCGACGGCACGTCGACGCGGGTTTCTCGCCGCGTGAACCGGCGGCACCGGCGGAGCCGGCGGAGCCGCCGCGCCGGCTCACACGACCACTCGGCCCTGCGACGCGTCGGCCTCGAGCTCCACCACGCCGCGAGCCCCGAGCTGGGCCAGTACGTCCATGGCCTGCTGGTAGTCGATGCGCAGCCGGCGCTGCAACAGCGTCGCGGTGACGCGACTCTGGCCGCTGGCGAGTTCGATCGCCTCCTGCACGAGCCCCTCGTCGACGCCCGTGCCGAACAGCTTCTGCTGGCGCACGGACGCTTCTTCGCGCCGGACCGGCGTGCGCGGCGCGGTTGGCCACGCGTGATCGCTCGGGGGACGCTCGGGGCGCGGGATCGAGACCATCGATTCCGGCTCGGCGGCGAGCTCGGCAACCGGCTCCGGCTCGGCTTCGGCTTCCGGTTCGGCTTCGGCTTCGCCTTCGGCCGACGCCTCGCTGGCCTCCGGCGTCGTCTCGATGGCGACGTAGGTCGGCACCGGCAGCTCGACCTCAGGTTCCTCGTTCGCCGCCGGCTCTGGCTCCGGTTCGATCTCCCGCTCGCCGGCTGCTGGCGTTTCGTCTTCGGCGTCACGGGCCTCGGGCTCCCAGCCGTCGGCGTCGGGACTGTCGTCGGCGTCCGCCAGGGCATCCCCCTCGGCAGTCGCCTGGAAGGACGGCACGGGCTCGTCGGCGGCCAGCACCGGAACGCCTGCCGCTGCCTTCACCGCCTCCATCGCCTCGTCCGCTGGTTCCGCCGCGGGTTCCGCCGCGGGCTCGTCCGCGAACGGCTCGGCCCCGACGTCTGCGGCAAACAGGTCGCTGTCGCCGTGCCCGGTCGCGGCCGGTGCCCATTCCGCGGCGGACGTGACGCCGAGGTCGTCCGCTGCCGTGCCTTCCTCTTCCGGCTGCTCGTCGGTGACCTCCGGCGGACCAGCGGCCGGTTTGGCCTCACGGCGGCGATCGAAGTAGGAACGGCGCCGACGCGACCCCGACATCTGGTCGGGATCCAGATCCGGCTCCGCGCCCGGTCCGGCATCCGGGGCTGGGTCGTCGACGGTCAGCTCGCGCAGGAAGTCGAGTTCGGGAGCGGCGACGACCGCGGCGCTGTCGCCGCGCCGCGGCGGCACGGCGCGGATCGGCTCCGCAGGCGCCGTCGACGTGCCCCGGCTGAGCACGTCCGGGTTCTGCGCGCCCAGACCACGCAGGTGATCGGTCACCGAGGTCTCGACGCCGGTCTCCGCGCCGGGGCGTTGTCGCAACCGTTCGAAGCTGTCGCTGAAGAAGAAGTCGGTCGCCAACAGCAGCGATGCGAACGTCACCGCCCAGACCAGCACGATGCTCGGGTAGTAGCCGATCGCGCTGACCAGACAGCCGGCGAACCAGGCCCCCAACGCGCCCTTGTGCACGGCCGCGGCGACCCCGCCGTCGCCGAGATTCAAGAACACGCCGAGCATGACAGCCATCGCCGCCAGCCGCGAAACCCGCATCAGCGGCCGCTCGAGCCGACCGGTCACGAACCAGATCGAACTCCACGTGAGCAGCAGCAGGAAGAACATCACGGCCGGCGCGAAGCCGATCGCCTGGTAGATGGCGGCGACCGCCACCTGCATCGCCGAGCGCACCTGCACCACCTCGAACTGCACGTGGTAGTAGATGAGCGCCGACAGACAGAACACCGCAGCGCCGATCGGCAGCAGCGGCCACAACCACTCGGCCGCCGTACGCGACGCACGCTCCTGGACGGAGATGTCTAGGGTTCTCACGTTCTGCGCCCCTCCCGGGCGTTTGGTGCTGAACGTCCGGCGCCACCGGACGATTCGCAGGGAATCTACTACCGCGGCCCGCGAGCCACAAGAAGTGGTGCTGCGTACGGACGCCGCGAGATCAGAACGGCGCCTCCGCCTCGCCGCCCTTCGCCAGCGGCCCGGTGTCGGTCGGGGCTGCCGCGGCGTCGGTCTCGGCCACATCGGCGGCCTGCGCATCCGGCTCCTCGTCGCCGTCCGCGTCACCGGCCTCGTCGACCTCCTCGGCCCCCTCCTGCAGCGCTTCGGCTGCCTGCTCTTCGCGCAGCTTCCATTCGTCGAGCGTCAACAGCACCTCGCGCGACTTGCTGCCGACGAACGGGCCGACCAGCCCGTCCTCCTCCATCAGTTCCAGCAGGCGCGTGGCACGCGTGTAGCCGACCGCCAGCGCCCGCTGCAGCAGCGTCGCCGAACCGCGCTGCTGGCCGAGCACGACCTCGACCGCCTCGCGGTAGCGTTCGTCACTGTCGGCGATCGACGGCCGCGAACTGCTCTGCCGTTGCACCAGCGCCGGGTTGAACTCGGGCTCCTGGCCATGCTCTTCGAGGTAGCGCACGACGGCATGCATCTCGTCCTCGGCGACGAACGTGCCCTGCGCACGCAGCAGCGCGCCACCGCTCGGCGGCATGTAGAGCATGTCGCCGAAGCCGAGCAGCTTCTCGGCGCCGTTGGCGTCGAGGATCACGCGCGAATCGATGCGGCGGTTGACCTTGAACGCGATCTGGCACGGCAGGTTGGCCTTGATGATGCCGGTGATGACCTCGCTGCTGGGGCGCTGTGTGGCCAGGATCACGTGCATGCCGACCGCGCGCGACTTCTGCGCCAGGCGCTGGATCAGGTCCTCGACCTCGTTCTGCGCCACGTTCATCAGGTCGGCGAACTCGTCGATGACGATCACGATGTACGGCAGATAGACGCGATCGGGGTCGGGTTCGCGCTGCAGCCGCTTGGCGAGTTCCTGCTGGCCGAGTCGGTTGTAGTTGCGAATGTGGGCGACGCCGGCCGCCGACAACACGGCGTAGCGGTTCTCCATCTCGTCGACGGCCCACTGCAGGACCCCCGGCGCCTTCTTCATGTTGGTGACGACGTCGCAGCAGAGGTGCGGCACCCGCTTGTAGGCCTGCAGCTCGACCATCTTCGGGTCGACCAGGATCAGCTTCACCTGCCGCGGCGTGCGCGTCATCAGGATCGACAGCAGGATCGTGTTGATGCAGACCGACTTGCCCGACCCCGTCGTGCCGGCGATCAGCAGATGCGGCATGCGCGCCAGGTCTTCGACGATCGGGTTGCCGGCGACGTCCTTGCCCAGGTAGAGCGGGATCGCCACCGCCTCCGAACGACCGAACTGGTCGAGCAGGTCGCGCATGTAGACCTTCTGCCGCTCGGCATTGGGCACTTCGATGCCGATCGTGTCCTTGCCCGGGATCGGCGCCACGACGCGCACCGAGAACGCCTTCAGCGCCGCCGCCAGGTCGGATTCGAAGCTGGCCACCTTGTTGACGCGGATGCCCTCCGCGAGGCGCAGCTCGTACTGGGTCACCGCCGGGCCGACCGAGGCGGCGACGATCTCCGATGCGATGCCGAAGTGCGCGAGCTTGCCGACGATCGCCTCGCCGCCGCGCGTCAGCACTTCGGAAGCCTCGCCGAGGTCGGTGACGATCGCTTCCTGGAACAGTTCGACCGGCGGGAACGGATAGGCGTCGTCGAACGGTAACGTGCTCTGGCCGCTGCGCTTCTTCGGCTTGGGCCGCGGCTTCTGCCGCACGATCACCGGCGGCTTCGGCTTCGGCGGTGCCGGGATCTCGGCGGCAGCGGCAGGCGCCGCAGGTCGCGCGAGGGCCTCGGCGTCGACCTCGGGCCCGTCGACCTCGAGCCCCGCGCCGGCTTCGGTGGGGTCTGGGTCGGATCCACCGTCGGCCCCCGCGCTGGCTCCTGCCTCGGTGGCTTCGACGCCTTCGCTGTCCGCGATCCTGGCGGCCCGACGTGCGCGGCCGGTGCCGGCTCCTGCGACCGGCGTCTCCTCGTCGACATCGGCCTCCGGCTCCGCCGCGACCTCGGCCGCGCCCGCCTCGGTCCGGCGCCGGCGCCGATGCGACGGCATCGCCTGTTCATCGGCCTCGAGGTCCACCAACCCACCCGCCATGCCCGGCGACAGTGTCGACCCGGCCGCAACCGCCTCGGCACCGCGCCACATGCGGCGCCAGCCCGATTCGATCGCGGCGATGCAACGCAGCAGCAGTTCGGAGAACATCCACTCGGTGGCCAACAGGAACGACACCAGCGCCCCGAAGCTGACCAGCAGCAACCGGCCGGTGCCGCCGAACGCGGAGTCCAACCGGGGCGATACGAACGCGCCGAACACACCGCCGGCGCCGTAGGGCGTCATCTCCCGCACGCCGGCGAGCCCGTCGCCACCGGCGAACAGGATCGCCGTCGTCGCGGCGAAGACGACGGTGCCGAGCGCCTTGATGGTCAGGCGTTCGACGCTGCGGCCGAGGAACAGCAGCAGGGCGCCGAACAGCAGCAACAGGAACGGAATCCACCCAGCGAGCCCGAGCGCACGCGCGAAGCCGAACGCCAGGTAGTAGCCGACGCTGCCGCCGAGGTTCTGCAGGCCATCGCTCGGGATCGCACCGTCGAGCGGCGCCAGGCGGAACGTCGCCAGACACAACAGCGCGTAGAGCGAGAAGCCGCAGAGCAGAAGGGCGAGCACCTCGCGGCTGCGCTGCGACATGCCCGGCAACGGCGCATCCTCGAGGGGCACGAACCGCGTGCCGCGCTTCTTCGGCGCCGGTTCCGGCTGCTGGTCCGGGTCCTTGTTGGCTGCTGTTCTGCTCACGATGCCTGCCTGGTTCGCCACAGCTCGACCGCGGCCGCGACGATGCGGGCAGCGGCGGCGGTCTTCTCGTTCGGCAACGGCTGGTCGGTGCCGTCCGCCAGACACAACACGAACTCGGCCGCATCGCGGCCGATCGCGTCGTGCAGATTCACGACGATGCCGTCGAGTTGCTTGTGCACGAGCTTGCGCCGTCCGCGAGCGATCGCCGCCGGCAGGCCCGCCGCAGCGGATTCGAGGCCGAAACCGAACACCACGCGCGAGCCCTTCCTGGCGGCCAGTCCGGCGACGATGTCGGCGTTCGGCACCAGTTCGAGCGTGGTCGAGCCCGGCGCCCGGGCCGGCTTGCCCGGTGAGCGCGTCGCCGGTCGCCAGTCGGCAACCGCTGCCGCCGCCACGACCACGTC
This sequence comes from Planctomycetota bacterium, assembly GCA_044230075.1. Classification (GTDB taxonomy): domain Bacteria; phylum Planctomycetota; class UBA1135; order UBA1135; family UBA2386; genus JAEUHS01. Next base: position 16,461 of record JBGARS010000037.1, read on the forward strand.
GGCGGCAGGGAACGCCGCTTCGGCCGCGGCCTGCATCTCCTGCGCCGACACGACCGGGCAGACCTGCACGCCGGCTGGCGGCTGCACTTCGACCGGTCCCAGCACCAACGTCACGCGGTGACCGGCGGCCAGCGCGGCGGCCGCCAAGGCGCACCCCATGCGGCCCGAGCTGCCGTTGCTCAGGTACCGCACGTCATCGAGGTACTCGCGCGTTGGCCCGGCTGTGATCAAGATGGAGACCATGCCGCGCCCACGACGCTCCTGGGACCAGTATCCGCCACGCGTCCTATCGTAGTAACAGTCTGCCTGTGAGGGAGAAAAAACATCTACGGTGGTCTGTACTGCAACCGTAGAAGCCACCTGCCGAATCCCTCCGTCACCGGATCCGCTGCCAGGTCCGCCTCCCCCACGTCCCCGATCCGAACGCCGCGCCTGTGCCCGCCCGCCCCATCCCTCCGCTCGTCCTGCTCGCCTCTCTGTCGGTCTGCGGTTGCTGGTCCCCATCGGCGCACCGCACCGAAGCCGACGACCAGGTCTACGGCATCCTCGAGGATGCTGCCGAACGGGTGACCGGGGCGAAGAAGCGGATTCCCATCGAACGCCCCGTCGACACCCTGCGCCAGCGCCTGATCGAAGGGCGCACCGCGGTGCAACTGACGCTGGCGCAGGCACTCGACGTGGCCGCCGAGAACAGCCGTGACTTCCAGCGCCAGAAGGAACAGCTCTATCTGTCGGCGTTGAACCTGACGCGCAACCGGCACGACTTCGCGGTGATCTTCGGCGGCGGCGGCTCGGCGGAGATCAGCGGCGAAGCCGACGACACCGCCGACGTCGCGCTCGGCGACGACCTGTCGGCCGCGGTCAACACCACCGCGGGCACGCGTGTCGTACTGAGCTTCTTCAACACCTTCCTGCGTTCGGTCGTGCACGGCGGCACCTTCGACGGCAGCTCGATCCTGAACCTGACCCTGACGCAGCCGCTGCTGCGCGGCGCCGGCAGCCGCATCGTGCGCGAGCCGCTGAACCAGGCCGAACGCGACGTCGTCTACTCGATGCGCACGTATGAGCGCTTCCGGGCCGAGTTCGCGCTGCGGGTCGTCAGCGACTACTGGGCCGTGGTCGGCCAGATCGCGGACCTCGGCAACGTCGAGGCGAACTTCGACAGCCTGCGGCAGTCGCGCGAGCAGATCGAGGAGCTGTATCGCGCCGGTCGCCGCACGGTGACCGACCTCGGCCGCGCCAAGCAGAGCGAATACAACGCCGACGCGCAGCGGGTCGCGGCGAAGAACCGGCTGCAGACGTCGCTCGACCGCTTCAAGCTGACGTTGGGACTGCCGGTGACTGCGCAGGTCTCGCTCGACCCGGCGGAGCTGGACCAGGTCCGGGCGCGCGGCGTCGAGGCCGTCGACCTGACCGAGGACCGTGCGGTCGAACTGGCGCTGCAACGCCGCTACGACCACCGCACGGCGATCGACCAGGTCGAGGACGCGGGCCGGCGCATCTTCGTGGCGGAGGATGCCCTGCGCATGTCGCTCGACTTCACCGCGGCGCTCAACGTGCCGTCGGAATCCGGCAAGGGCCTGAACCTCGACTGGTCGCGCGTGAACTGGTCGGCCGGCTTCGACCTCGACCTCGCGCTCGACAAGCTCGTCGAACGCAATGCCTACCGCAGCGCGCTGATCTCGTTCGACCTGGCGGTGCGATCCCGCGAACAGAGCGAGGACGAGATCGCCGTCGACGTGCGCAGTTCGTTGCGCAACATCCAGACGGCGCTCGACAGCTACCACATCCAGTCCGTCGCCGTCGAACTGGCGGCCCAGCGCGTCGAAGCGACCACGGACCTCTACGCGGCGGGCCGCGTGCAGGCCCTGGAGAAGCTCGACGCGCAGGACGCCCTGCTGCAGGCCCAGCTCGACCTCACCGCCGCAACCGTCGACTACGCCGTCGCCCGGTTGCAGTTGATGAACGCACTCGAGGCCATCAGCCTCGAGACGCAGGGGCTGCGTTTCGACCCGACCTTGCCGCTGCCGCACGAGAAGACCGCCGAATGAACCGCACGATGACCAACTCCCACCACACCCGTCACCGGCTCCTGGCCGCCGCGTCCCTGTTGGCGCTCGGTGGCTGCGGCGATTCGGGGTCGGCACCAGCCACCGACGCGAACCTGTTCCGCGTCGCCCGCAGCGACCTGCACATCACGATCAAGGAGAACGCCGAACTGCAGGCCGTGCGCGAGACGCTGGTGCGTTCGCAGATCGAGGGACAAGCGACGATCATCTACCTGATCGCCGAGGGCAGCTACGTGCACGAGGGCGAGAAGCTGGTCGAGCTCGACGTCAGCGATCTGGTGGAGAAGCGGGCCAACCAGGCGATCTCGGTGGCCAAGGCCGAAGCCGCGCTGGCACAGGCCGAGAAGGAGAAGGAGATCCTGCAGAAGGAACTGCGCACCAAGGAGAACACGGCCCGCAGCGGCCTGAAGATCGCCGAGATGGAGGTCGAGAAGTTCCTCGGCCGGCGCGGCGGCGGCGCCGAGGGCAAGAACGCCGACATGCTGCGCAAGCTCAGCGAGCTGGTGGCCACGGAGCCGAGCGCGCCACCGAGCGACGTGACCGCCGAGGCCGCCGCGGCGAACCTGGTCAACCAGGTCGACCCACGCAACTACCGATCGCTCGTCGACAAGGTGCGCACCCTGCTCGCCGAGGAGGGACACGAAACCGGTGGCCTGGATCGTGACATGGGCGACATGGCCAACAAGGTGCTGCGGCAGGTCGACATGATCCGCCTGGCGATGGCGAGCCTGAAGGTCAAGGAGGACACCCTCGGCCACAGCCGCCGCCTCGCCGCGAAGGCGTTCATCACCCGCAACGAGCTCGAGCGCGACGAACTGGAATGGCAGAGCCAGGTGTCGCAGGTGACGCTGGCCTGGAACGAACTCGACCTGCTGATCAACTACGAGCTGCAGAAGGTCCTCATCCAGCTGCAGCAGGAACACGACAACGCGCTGCTGGAACTCGACCGGGTGCTGGCCACCAATGATGCGTCGGTCACCCGGGCCGACAGCGACCTGACCAGCCGGCAGGCCGAGTACTCCCTGGCCAGGGAACGACTGCAGAACCTCGAGCGCCAGATCGAGAGCGCCGTCATGCGCGCGCCGACGCCAGGACTGGTCGTCTACGCCCGTCTCGATCGCGATCGGCGCGGCGGCGAAGCCGTGCGGGAAGGCGTGCAGGTACGCGACCGGCAGGAGCTGATCGTGCTGCCCGACACGACCAAGATGCGCTGCGTCATCAAGGTGCAGGAGGCCCAGGTGTCGATGGTGCGACCCGGGCAAGTCGCCTACGTGCAGGTCGAAGCGCGGCCCGGCGAGGTCTACAGCGGCCGCGTGACCAACGTGGCGCCGACCGCGGACAGCAACAGCGGCTGGATGACCAGCGACCGCAAGGTCTACACCACGAACGTCGACCTCGACGGCGAGAACCAGGACGCGGCGCTGCGTTCGCGCATGGCGGCCACGGTCACGATCAGCATCGAGACGATCCGCAACACGTTGCCGGTGCCGCTGCAGGCGGTGATGCGCGATCGTTCGGTCAACTACGTGTGGATGGAGACGGCCAAGGGCCCGATCGCCAAGCAGGTCGAGGTCGGCCGCCACAATTCCGAACAGGTAGAGGTGCTGCAGGGCCTGGTCGACGGCGACGTGATCCACCTGACGAAGCCCGTCGGCGAACAGGATCCGCAGTTCGCACAGCCGGTGCTGCCGACGGCGGCGCAGGCGGCGGCGACGACGACCGAGAACGGTGCCGCGGCGACGGCGGCTGCGCGCACGCCGACCACAGGCGACGGCGCCGGCACGAGCCCCAGCCCGGGCCGCCAGCCTGGTGCGATGCGCAAGAAGTTCGCCGAGATGACGCCCGAGGAGGTGCAGCAGCGCCGCGACCAGCTCGCGGGCATGCCGGACATGATGCGATCGCGGCTCGACGCCGAGCAGGTCAGCAAGCTCGAGACCGCCATCGCCGAGATCGTCAAGGCGATCGACGAGAAGCGGCTCGACGACGCGCAGACGCTCAGCGACGGCCTGCGCAAACTGATGCCGCGCCGGCAAGGCGGCGCCGACGGCGGTCGCGCACCCGGTGGCGGCAGCGGCGAGACTGGCGGCGGTGGCGGTGGCAACCGTTCGGGCAACTGACCACCATGGAACGCTCCGATCGCCCGATCATCGCCGAGTTCATCGACGTGCATCGGCACTACCTGATGGGCACCAACGTCGTCAAGGCGCTGAACGGCGTCTCCATGCAGGTCCACCAGAGCGACTACTTCGCCATCATGGGCCGCTCCGGCTCCGGCAAGTCGACCATGCTGAACCTGTTGGGCTGCCTCGACCGCCCCACCAGCGGCTCCTACATGATCGGCGGCCGCGACGTCAGCAAGCTCGACGACGACGCGCTGTCGGAGGTGCGCGGCCGCGAGATCGGCTTCATCTTCCAGTCGTTCAACCTGATCCCGCAGCTGACCGTGCTCGAGAACCTCGAGGTGCCGCTGTTCTACCAGGGCCGCGTCGGCGCCGAGTCGCGACGCAAGGCCGAGTACCTCGCCGACCGGGTGGGCCTCGGCCAGCGCCTCGAACACCGCCCGCTGGAATTGTCCGGCGGCCAGCAGCAACGCGTCGCGATCGCCCGCGCACTGATGAACGATCCGCTGTTCCTGCTCGCCGACGAGGCCACCGGCAACCTCGACAGCAACACGGAGCAGGAGATCCTCGACCTGTTCGACGACCTGCGGCGGGACGGCGTCACGATCGTCGTCGTCACCCACAACCAGAAGGTCGCCGAGCGCGCCGAGCGCACCCTGTGGCTGAAGGACGGACAGGTCGAGCGCCTCGATGTGAACCGTGCCGTGGAGGCCCAGCGATGATCGGCGACAGCCTCCGCATCGTGAAGCTGGGCCTGAAGAGCCTGATGCTGCACAAGCTGCGCAGTTCGCTGACGACTGCCGGCATCCTGTTCGGTGTCGCCTCGGTGATCGCGATGCTCGCCGTCGGCGAAGGCGCCAGTCAGGAGGCGCTCGAACAGTACCGCGACATGGGCGTCACCAACGTGCTGGTGCGCAGCGTCAAGCCCGAGGAGACACAGCAGACCAGCTCGAGCATGTGGAGCATCCTCGACTACGGCCTCACCTATGCCGAGGCCGACCGCATCGAGAACCTGCTGCCACAGGCCACCGTCGTGCGTGTGCGCGAGGTGCAGCGTGGCGTCATGCGCGGCGAGGCGTTCCGCGTCACGGTCGTCGTCGGCACCGAGCCGCAGTTCCTGGACGTCAGCAACATGAAGGTCGCCGAGGGCCGCTGGCTGACGGACCTCGACATGCTGAACCAGGAGAACGTCTGCGTGCTCGGCCACAGTCTCGCGCGGCTGCTGTTCCCGCTCGAGAACCCGATCGACAAGACGATCCTCGCCGGCACCGACGACCGCTTCCGCATCGTCGGCGTGCTGGCCGGGCAGGGCCGGGCGGCAGGACCGAGCGGCACCACCTACGACGAATGCGTGTTCGTGCCGATGACGAGTTCGCGCCGCCGGTTCGGCGACACGATCCGCAACCTGTCGACCAACCGGTTCGAGCTGACCGAACTGCACGAGATCAAGGTCAAGCTGGCGACCTCCGAGGAAGTCGAGAACGCCGCGATGGTGCTACGCGAGATGCTGCGGCCGGCACACGCCACGCGTGGTGACTACGAGGTCACGGTGCCGCTCGAACTGCTGAAGCAGGAGGAAGCCAGCAAGCGCATGTTCAACATCGTGCTGGCGGTGATCGCGTCGATCAGTCTGCTGGTCGGCGGCATCGGCATCATGAACGTGATGCTGGCGACGGTCACCGAGCGCACGCGCGAGATCGGCATCCGCCGCGCGCTGGGCGCCAAGAAGAAGCACATCGTGCAGCAGTTCCTGGTTGAAGCCGCCGTGCTCTCGGCGCTCGGTGGCATCGTCGGCGTCGGCCTCGGCATGGTCGTACCGACACTGATCACGCTGTGGTTCGACCAGCGCACGGTCGTATTGGTGCCCCACGTGATGCTCGCCTTCTGCATCTCGGCCGCCGTCGGCGTCGTGTTCGGCATCTATCCCGCATGGCGGGCGGCGAACATGGATCCGGTCGAGGCCCTGCGGCACGAGTGACGCGCCGAGCGCCCGTTCAGGACAGCGCCTGCAGGGCGGCTTCGGCGACGTCGATCAACTCGGCGGCCAACGGTTGCCCGGCACCGGCCCGCAACCGCTGGCACAGATCCGCCACGCTCTCGTCGCGGGTGTTGCTGGCGGCGGCGATGGCCGCGAGCCGCACGATCGCAGCCCCGACGGCGCCGACCAGGCCATCGGCGCCACCGACCACCTGATCGTCGCGCCACCAGCGCGCCACCAGCGCGCTGCGCAACCAGAAGTCGTCGGCGCCGCACTGCAGCAGCCAGCCGAAGCCGGCCATGCCCGGGTGAGCGGGATCCAGCACGGAGCCGAGTTCGCACAAGAGCGCCGCACCACCCAGGTCCGCGAGCCGATCGTCGGGCCAGCCAGCGACCCGGGCGAACAACACCGCGAACACCGCGATCTCGGTACTGCGGCGCAGCAGCGCGGGATCCTGCTGCAACAGCACCAGCGGCTCCAGTCCACCCGGCGTCGCCAACAACCGGTCGACGATCGCCTGCACCACGACCTTCGCCAGGCTGGGCGGCACGGGGCCGACCCGACCGAGACCGTGCATCAGGTGGAACTGCAGGAAGACCGATCGCAGACGCGAGTCCGTGTCGGCGCCGTCGCTGTCCCGCCGGCGCACGACCGGCAACGGATCCCCCGCGATGCGACGCGCGCTGTCGTGCACGCTCGGTCCGATCGGCACGGCTGCCGGCCGCGCCGGCCGATCGCCGGCATCCTGCGCCGCCGCACAGCGCGCCGCCCAGGCGAGCAACTCGTCGGCACCGACACCGGCGTCGAAGCAGACGTAGTCGAGTTCGAGTTCGCGCAGCAGCGTCGCCAGCCCCTGCGCCGCACTGAACACGCCCACTTCGAGCGGCAGCGGCATCCCGTTCGCATGCAACACGCCACCGCTCTCGGCGAGGTGCAACGCCCGCAGCGGCCCTTCGGTCGCATCCAGCGCCGCACTGGCTTCGCCCGCGGCGGCAGCGATCTCGGCATCGCCCGCGGCCGTGCGACAGGCGCACAGCAGTGACCACAGCGTGGTCACGCAGCGTTGCAGTTGCGATGCAGCCGCCATGGTCGTTTGGCCGGATCCGCGCGGAGGCACGCCCGACGGCGCGCGCTCAGGCGCGCTGGCTGACGTGCTTCTCGACCAGCTCGATCAGCTCGTCGGGCTCGAACGGCTTGCGGAAGTAGTCCGCGGCCCCCATCTCGGTGCTCTTCTGATGGCCGCGCGAATGCTCGCGCGCCGTGAAGATCACCACGGGGATGCCGGCGGTCGCCGAGTCGCGCTTGAGGCGCGTCAGCGTCTCCCACCCGTCGATGCCCGGCATCATGATGTCGAGCAGGATCAGGTCCGGCGTCTGCGACTTCGCCTTGGCGATGCCATCCTCGCCGTTGGTGGCCGATTCCACGTGGAACCCGGCGGCCTCGAGCACCATCTGGGTGGAGACGATGATCAGCTTCTCATCTTCGATGATCAAAACGGTTCGTTGCATCACACTCTCCACTGCTAGGTCGTGACGACCGGGGTCGGAGTCGCCGCCTGCTCGAACAGGGGCAACACGAAAGAGAAATCGGCTCCGGAGCCCAGTTGACTGGAGACTTCGATGCGACTCCCGTGCGCCTCGACGATGCCGCGGGCCACGAACAGGCCCAGGCCCGCACCGCCGTGATGGCGCGTCAAGGGGTCTTCGACCTGGAAGAACTTCTCGAAGATGCGCCGCTGGTAGCGCGGGTCGATGCCGATGCCATCGTCGGCAACGCCGAACCGCAGGCCGCCGTCCGGCATCGCTTCGATGCGAACTTCGACACGGCCGCCGTCCTTGGCGAACTTCACGGCATTCTCGACCAGCGCCTGGCACGCGCGTCGCAGGTCGGCGCGATCGGCGAACAGACGCACCTCGCTCCCCACGACCTCGAAACCGAGTTCGATGTGACGGTCACGGGCCGGCTGCTCGAACGGCGCCAGAAGGCCTGTGGCCAGGTCCGCCACGGTGATGACCTCGCGGTCCTGGCCGTAGTCGGCCGACTCGAGGTTGCCGAGGTTGATCAACTTGTCGATCTGGTGCTCCAGCCGCACGGACTGCTCGCGGATCGACTCGCAGACGCGTTGCTGGTGTTCACCGAGCGCACCGAGCGTGCCCTTGGTCAGCATCGTCGCGAACGTCTTGATGCCGGTCAGCGGCGTGCGAAGCTCGTGGGCGACGATCGACAGGTACTGGTTCTTCAGCTGGTCGGTCTTGAACTCGGCGGTGACGTCGCGCAGCACCGACAGCACCCCGGCCGGCTGGCCGCGGTAGTCGAGCACCCGATTCGTCATGCACTTGATGTAGAGCAGGTCCTGCTCGTTGTGGTGCACCTCGACGGTCTGGATGACCTCCTTCTGGGTCTGCAGACGCGCGTGGTCGGCCACCAGTGTACAGACGAGATCGCGCCGACCCTGCAGCACGCCGATCGGCTTGCCGATCGCGACGAACGACTTGACGCCGAGCAGGTCCTCGGCAGCCGGGTTCATCAGCGTGACGTTGCCGCCACGATCGACGAACACGATGCCGTCCATGATGTTGGTGATGATGTTCATCATCCGCGACAGGTCGAGGAAGAACGTCTCCTGCGTCTCGCGCAGGCGATCGGCCTGGAACGCACATCGCCGCCGCAGCTCCTCGGACTGGAATCGGAACCGGCGGGTCTCTTCGCACCGGGCGATGACCTGCTGCCGCCTGACGCCGACCCGCTGCAGGATCTGCAGCACCGTGGCCGCATCCGCGTCACCCGGCAGCACGGCGACACAGCCCTCGGCCAGCGCGAGATCCCACTGCGACGACGTCGGCGCTGTCTCGGTCGCGAGCAGGACGACCGCTTCGTGCCGTTCGGCGGCCTCGTGCAGGCGTTGCCACGACGCCGCCGGCACCGTGTGGTGCACGATCAGCGCATCGACCGCCGCCATCTGCAGTCGGGACGCGACCATGCCGGGGTCGCACAGGCACTCGGCGCGGACCCCATGTGCGGCGACCTGGTTGGCACGACGACCCGCGGCGACCTCGTCGGCTTCGACGATCAGGACGCTCGCAGGTGTCGCCATCGGATCCACCATCCGGCAGCCGGGCGTTGGCCCGGCCCTCCGGCGGCTACTTGCCGGCCTTGACCGCCTGCAGTGCGTCGTCTTCCGTGTCGTAGATCGCCAGGTGCTTCGAGATGCGCATGATCTCGAAGATCTTGACGATGAACGGCTTGATGTTGCTCAGGTAGAGCTTGGTGTTGCGCGACGACGTGACGTTGTTCGCAACGATGATCAGGCCGACACCGCAGCTGTCGATGATCTTGACGTTGTCCAGGTTCAGCACGAAGTGCTGGAACCCGTCCTCGATCTTGCTGCTGATCGTCTCCTTCAACGACTCCTTGAGGGCGTCGGTGACGTAGAAGTTCAAGCTGCGATCATTGAACGAAATGATCACCGTCTTGTCTTCCTTGAGCGCGGTGACCGACAGTCCTTGGCTCTTCTTACCAACGATTTCCATGGCGTATCCTCGGTGAGCGGGCGCCCAGTTCGCCTGGCACGCGCACCGGCTGCATCGACGCCACCGACGGCCTGAGTTGAGCCCGCCTGCGGAAAAATCGGCTCCCGGCGCTGCCACCGGGCCGTCGTGGCACCCTCCACTCAGCCGAAGGTCGCCGCTTCGCCGCCGTCCCGGCCGTAACGCGCCAGGATGTTGCTGCGCCCGATGTCCGCCAGCATCGCGGCGCTCTTCTTCAGACCGAGCAGGTTGGCCTTGTTGGCGATGCTCGCCACCGTGCGCCCGAGCTCCCGCGCGACGGCGAGGTTGTCGCGATCGGCGTAGAGGGCGCGCAACCGTTCGATCTCGGCATGGCTCCAGCGCGGCATCGGCCGTCGCGGCGCGGCGGGCACGACCGTGCCGGCGGCCGCTTCGACGTGTGCCTGGGCGGCGAACCGCTTGTCCTTCGCGAGGCAGAGGTGGCCCGCCTCGGCGGCGATCGCGGCCCGAGGACGCTGCAAGGCGACCTCCAGGTCCTCGTCACGGCGCGTGCCATAGAGGTCCTTCAACGCCTGCAGCTCGGCGCGCGACCACTGCCCCGACCGGAGGGCCGCCCGCAGTTCGGCAGCACGCTTCTTCAACTCCGCCTGGGACCTGCCCAGCATCGGCGCCAGCAGGCGCAACTCGACGGCACCCCACGACTCACGCAACTGGGCATCGTCGCTGTCGGTCCACGCACCACGGCGAGGCGGCACGCGCAGCAGCTGCAGGGCCTTGCGCTGCACGCAGGCCGGTGAACGACGCAGCAGCAGGGCGGTGCCGGCAACTCCGCGACGCGGCAGCAGCTGGCGCAGGCGTTCGAGTTCCTGCACGCTCCAGTTGCCGCCTCGCAACGCTCGTTCGCTCACGAACGCCGCTCCTCCGCGGCCCCCAGCTGCCGCGCCCAGCGGACCTGGATCTCGTCCTGCACCAGCTTGCGCACCAGGGCGGTCGATGGCATCGCGGTCGCGCGCTGTGCCAGGTCACGGCACTCGTCGAGCGTGAAGCTGCGCAGCATCAGCATGACCCGCGGCAGGAAGACCGGGGCCATCGACAGCTCGCGGTAGCCCATGCCGACCAGCAGCGGCGTGAACCAGTGGTCGCCGGCGATCTCACCGCAGATCGACACCGACTTCCCTGCCGCGGTCGAGGCCGCGGCGATCTGCTCGAGCACTCGCAGCACACCGGGATGGAACGGATCGTACATCTTGGCCACGCGCTGGTTGTCGCGGTCGACCGCCAGCAGATACTGCACGAGGTCGTTGCTGCCGACCGAGACGAAGTCGACCAGCGGCAGCACGTCCGGCAGCACCTGCGCCAGCACCGGCACCTCGACCATCACGCCCAGTTCGATGTCGCGGTCGTGCGGCACGGCGTTGGCCCGCAGGTCCTCGGTGAGCTGCTGCAGCACCTCGCGGCAGCGCACGATCTCGCTGCGGGTCGTGATCATCGGCAGCAGGATCCGCACGTGGCCCAGGGCACTGGCGCGCAGGATCGCCCGCATCTGCGTGTAGAGGATGTCGGGCCAGTCGAGCGTCAGCCGGATGCCGCGCCACCCGAGTACCGGGTTGCGCTCTTCGGGCATGCGGAAGTAGCCGAGCGGCTTGTCGCCACCGACGTCGAGCGTGCGGAAGGTGACGGTCTTGCCCTTGGCCCCCTCCACCGCGCGGCGGTACATCGCCACCTGTTCGTCCTCGGTCGGGAACTGGCGGCGCTCCATGAACGCGAACTCGGTGCGGAACAGGCCGATGCCGGCGATCGCCTCGGTCTCCAGGCTGTCGAGGTCGCGCACGCCCTCGACGTTCGCCTGCAGCTTCACCGGCGTGCCATCCAGCGTCACCGACGCCTGGAAGCGCACCTCGGCGATGCGCAGGTCGATCGCGCGCTGCTCGCGCAGCGTGCGCTCGTAGTCGGCGCGATGCTCGGGGGTCGGATCGAGGATCACCACCCCGGCGTCGCCGTCGACGATCGCGATGGCGCCGGTGATCGACTCGAGCATGATCGGCTCGATGCCGACCACCGAAGGGATGCCGAGCGAGCGGGCGAGGATCGCCCCGTGCGAGTACTTGCCGCCGTGCGCTGTGACGATGCCGCGCAGGTGGGTGCGATCGAGCATGCCGGCGTCGCTCGGCAGGAACTCGTCGGCGACGAACAGGTAGTCCTGGCCGTTCGACGTGTACTTGCCGCGTTCGGTCGCCATCAGCGCCGCGACCAGCTGCCGGCCGATGTCGCGCAGGTCCGACGCGCGCTCGCGCATCTGGGCGCTCTCCATCGCCTCGAAGACTGCCTCGTAGCGCGCCACCACCCGCTGCAGCGCGACCTCGAGGTTGACCCCCTGCTGGCGGATCTCCTTCTCGATGTCCGCCTGGAACGTCTGGTCGTGCAGGATCGCCAGCTGTGCGTCGTAGATGCGCGCGTCCTGGCTGTTGATCGCACCCGCCAGCTCCTTCTGGATCGTGCGCAGGTTCGTGGTGACTTCGCCGGCGGCCGCCTGGAAGCGCCGCTGCTCGGCCGCGACGTCGCCCGGCGCCACGCTCCAGGTGGGGATGTGGTCCAGCGTCGGATGGAAGTGCACGACCGTGGCGATCGCGACACCCGGCGCGGCAGCGATGCCTTTCAGTTTGCGAGCCATCCGTGCCACGAGGTTTTCGGGGACGGTGCGGCAGTTTGCAACACGCGTGCTTCATCTCGCGGCTGCTCCCTGCCGATCGATCGCTGCAGAGCGTCGCGAAACATCATGAAGAACCCTGCCGAAACGAATTCCACGTCGACCGACCTGCCGAGCTTCCTCGATACCGGGACCGGCGTCGAGACGGTCGCCGACGACACGTCCCTGGCAGCCGGCGACACCGACGCCACCGACGACGCGTTCGGCAACGACGAGGTGCTCGGCACGGCGGACGCGGGCGAAGGCCATGCCGAGCCGGACACCCGGCGGCTGCTGGGGCGGACGCGCACAACGACCGGCGCTGCCGGCAACAATGCGCCGGGCACCGGCATCGTGACCATGACGTTGGGCTGCATGGCCCTGCTGGTCGCCGCGCTGCTCGGCACGGCACTCGAGGGCAGCAACGCCGCGACCGCGCTGTCGCACTTCGGCCTCACCTCACCAACGCTGATCGTGCTCGGCTCCGTGCTGGTCACCGGCGGCATGCTGCGGCGCCACCTCGCGACCCTGCACTCGCGCCTCGCCAACCGCCACGACGACGGCGACGACTGGTCGCGGTCGGCGCAGGAGAGCCTCGAGTTCCTGGTCGCCGCGCAGCACGCCAGCAACGAACGGCCGCCGGCGGCCGGCGAGGAACTGCAGCACGTGCTCATGGCGATGCAGCGGCAGGACGAGAAGATCAACAACCTGACCAAGGCCATCAAGATGTATGGCAAGCCGCTGATGGAGATCTCGGGGCAGAGCACGGACCTGGCCGGCGCGATCGCGCAGGCCAAGACCGCGATCGAGGCCAATGCCGAGGCCGGGCGGCAGGCGTTCTCGCGCCTCGAGGGGCAGCTGCGCGACGACGCCGCGCCGAAGCAGGAACGCGCCGAGATGCTCGACGCGCTGCACGTGATCGCGGCCGACGTCGACAAGCTGACCAGGAAGCAGGTTGGCGTATCGCTCGAACCGCTGCAGCAGCAGATCGGCAAGATCGAGGTGGCGATTGCGGCCCTGTCGCAGCGACTCGAGAGCAGCGAGGTGCAGAAGAGCCTGCTGCGGCTCGAAGACGCGACGCAGAAGACCCGCGACGAAGTGCACCACCTGCGCGGCGACGGCCTCGGCAAGGCGACGACCCAGCTGCAGGATCGCCTCGACAAGGCGACCAAGGGGCTGACGGACGGCCTGCAGCAGATGCGCGACGGCAACCTCTCTGGCCTCGAGAACGGCATGCGCGAGATCCAGCGCGAACTCAGTGGCGTGGCGACGACCGTGGCGCAGATCCAGGCCGTCGTGCGCAGCGGCAAGGCGGCGGTCGCGGCCTCACCTGCGCCGGTGGCGAGCGTCGCGGCACCGAGCGCCGCACCTGCGGCCACCGCGGCACCGACCCCGGCGGCCAGCCCCGCGGCGAAGCCGACCGATGGCGGCGGCGACGCCGGCTACCAGACCGGCACCCGTTCGTCGTCGGGCAAGAACGTGCTCGGCGCGATCGCCAAGCTGAAGCAGATGAAGGGCTGAGCTGGGTCGTCTACGCTGTCCCCATGGACGGCACCTGCGATCCGAGCCGTTGCCCCGCGTGCGGGCAGCCCAACGCCTGCGCTGTTGCGGCCTGCAGCGACCGGCCGTGCTGGTGCGCCGAGGTGACGATCGGCCCCGCCGCGCTGCAGCGCGTGCCGCCCGATCTGCTGGGCCGCGCCTGCCTGTGCCGCGCTTGCGCCGCGGTCAGTTCGTCGGCCGCGCCTTCTGCGCGCCGCTGCGGTGACCCTGCAGGTCCTGCACCGACCACGACACCGTGAACAGCAGGTCCGGCGGCAGCGGGAACGGCTGCACCAGCGTGAAGCCGGTCGCATCCGCACTCTGCACCTGGAAGAACGTGCCGAGCATGCCGCCGACGTCGACCGGGATGCCGAACAGCGCCGCGCGCAGCCTGGTGTAGTCGAGGTCCTGCCAGCCGTCAGGGTCTTCGAGCCGCACGACGATGCTGCCGTCGCTGGCGATCGTGATGGCGACCTTCGGCCCGTTCGGCGACACCATGCCCTGCTGGTGGATCACGGTCACCGCGTCGACGTCGGCGCTGCCGGAGCCGGCGTCGAAGATCGGCGTGCCGAGGCCGTCCTGCGACTGGCCGGCGACCACGTCGACCAGTCGCACTCGCGTGATCGCCGCCAGATCGACCGTGCCGGCGAGCACCAGCGGAGCCGTCGCCAGGTCGGCGAGGTCGAACGCATCGCCACCGGCCTCGACGACGTCCTGCGCATCGCCGCCGAGCACCGGCCCCCACACCATGTGCTGGCCGGCGAGGTTGCTGCCGCTGCCGACCGTCAGGTAGCCGAACGGTCCCGGCGCCGTCGAGGGCCCGAACCAGCGCGACGGGAAGCGCACGAAGTGCACACCATCGCTGCTGACCTCGACGAACATCAGCTCGGCGAAGGTGCCGAAGAACGTGCCGGCGACGAAGAACGGGTTCTCGGCGACCAGGAAGTCGGCGCCCGGTCCGTCCGCGATCGGCAGGGCGAAGCCGAGCGTCAGGTCGCCGCCGATGCCGAGCGAGTGCACGTCGAGCGCGCCCAGCGGCGCGCCGAGCGCGTTTTGCGGCGCGAAGATGCCGCCACCGGCGCCGCCGTTGCTGTTGCTGCCCAGCACCTGCGTGGCGAACACGCTCTGCGCCGGAAGAGAGGGGACGGCCAGCGCGCCCAGCAGGACGGCGGCCACGGAGCAGAGACGGATCGGGTGCATGTTCCAGCGGCGTCGTCGCGCCAACAGGAGGAAGGTCACGGCGCCGTGCGGCACCGGTTCCACGCGGATGTTCTGGCTCCCGATTCGTCCTACTGGCGATCCCTTCCCAGCGGCGCCGACACGGCGTCACCAGTGGTCTCGATCGCGTTCGTCCTCGGTCACAGCTGCGGGACAGCGCCGGTATCGCACCGGACTTCCCCGCGGGGAACGGGTGCACGAGTACTGCAGCCCGGGGCGGAAAGCAAACCGCACATCGGCTCTGATGCCGCGCATGGACCAGCGACTGCCGGCGAACGTGCGCCGTGACCAGGACCCGGGCGGCCGCGACATGCTGCGCCTCGAACACGAAGGCGATGTCGTCGAGGTCGCGCTGTGCGGCGCGCAGGTGCTGCGCTGGCTGCGCGACGGAACCGACCTGCTGTGGACCGCGAGCCAGCCGAAGTACGCCGCCGGGCAGCCGGTGCGCGGCGGCGTGCCGCTGGTGTTCCCGTGGTTCGGCGACCACCCGGACGGCGGCAAGCTGCCGGCGCACGGCTTCGCGCGCAACCAGACCTGGCAGTTCGTGCACGCCAACGACACGCCCGAGGTCGTGCTCGAACTGGTGGACGACGACGCGACGCACAAGATGTGGCCGCACGCGTTCCGCCTGCGCCTGTCGGTCGTGCTCGGCGCGAAGCTGCGGCTCGGCCTGTCGATCGAGAACACCGGTGACCAGCCGTTCTCCTGCGAGCAGGCGTTGCACACCTACTTCTCGGTCGGCGACGTGCACACCGCGACCGTGCACGGCCTCGAGGGCGCCACCTGCATCGAGCAGGCCAGCGAGCCCGAAGCGAAGTGGGACCGAAAGCAGCCGCTGCACTTCCGCGCCGAGACCGACTGCATCTTCCAGGGCGTGCCCGACCGGCTCGAACTGCGTGCGCCGGCGCTGGCGCGCACCGTCGTGCTGCAGACCACTGGTGCGCAGTCGGCGATCGTCTGGAACCCGTGGCCCAACAAGACCGCGAAGCTCTCACAGATGGCTGCCGAAGACTGGCAGCAGTTCTGCTGCATCGAGTCGGCGAACGTGCGCGCGCACGCCGTGACGATCGCGCCGGGCGAGAGCCACGCGCTGACGCTGCGGCTCGACTGCCGCGCGAGCTGAGCGGTCAGCTCGCCGACGGATCGTCGACCGGCACGGAAATCCCGCGCAAAGTGCGGCTCGCCACGCCACTGCGGCATACCCCGCGTGGCGACTCCACACGACGACCTGTTCCACTTCGTGTTCCAGCACGTGCGCCATGCCGCGCCTTGGCTGCGCAGCGTGCTGCCGCAAGACGTCGCGGAGGCCATCAACTGGTCCAGCCTGCGGCCTGCCCCCGACAAGCTGCGTGGCCAGGCGCTGCGGCTGTCGGTCGCCGACCTGGTGTTCTACGCCGAGAGGCACAGCACGCGCGAGCCGGTCTGGCTGCTGGTCGAGCACAAGGCGCAGCGTGACCCCGAAGCAGAGGGGCAGCTGACACGCTACGTCGTGCACCTGCGGGATCGCGCACCGTTCGACGGAGCGGCGACGCCCGTGGCGGTAGTGCCGGTGCTGCTGCACCACGGCGATCATCCGTTCGCGGCTGCGGCAGAGGCGGAAGATGTGCTCGAGCGGCTGCGCCCGCGCCTGACCTTCTTCGTCGACGACCTGCGCACCACTACGGCAGCCGCGCTGCGCGAGCGGGACATGACGCCGCTCGGCCGGCTCGGGCTGCTGTGCCTGCGCAACCTGCGCGGCGGCGCCGACGACGCGGTGCTGGCGGACTTCGAGCAGTGGGCCGACCTGCTGCGCTCTGCCGACCGCGACCACGGCCCGCCCGCCGGCCGCGACGCCATCGCCGCGCTCGGCTGGTATGCTCTGCGCACCGTCGAGGTCGCACCGCAAGCCCTGCACGACACCTTCGAACACCTGCTGCAACGACCCGAGGAGATCATCATGAGCACCGCCGAGAAGCTGAAGCGCGAGGGCAAGGCCGAGGGCAAGGCCGAGGGCTTGGCCGAGGGCCTCGTGAAGGGTCGCGCCGAGACCCTGCAGCGCCAGATGGCCAGGCGCTTCGGTCCGCTGACGGACGCGGTGCTCGCGCGCCTGCACTCGGCCTCCACCGCGGAACTCGAGCACTGGACCGACCGCATCCTCGACGCCGCGTCGCTGGCGGACCTGTTCGCCGACTGAGCCCGGTTCGCACCGCTCGGCACCACTAGAACATGGTGTTGCCGTTCTTCGCCGCGTCGGGCACGACCTGCAGCACATCCCAGTGCTCGACGATCTTGCCGCGCGCATCGAAGCGGAAGATGTCGATGCCGGCCCACAGGCCGCCGCCCTCGGCGCGGCTACCCGGCCACTGCTGGCGGCAGTGCAGCACGACGTGGTCCCCCTCGGCCAGCACGCGCACGAACTCCACCACCTTGCCCGGGTATTCCCGCGCGGCCGCTTCGAAGTAGTCGAGGAACGCCTGCTTGCCGTCGCCGACGCCGGGGTTGTGCTGGATGTACTGGTCGCCGACGTAGCGCTCGATCGCCTCGCGCGGCCGGCATTGGTTGAACATCAGGTCATAGAACGCGACCGCGTTCTGCTTGTTGGCGGTGAGTCGGTCTGCGTCGGATGTCATCCGCACAATCCTACTTCGGCGCCACGAGCCGACGCCGCGCCAGTTCGCGCAGCAGGTCCGCCGACCAGCGCGTCGATGCGTCGGCCGCTGCCGTGACCGCGAGCTGCCACTGCGCGCGCGCTGCGTCGTCTTCGCCGCGCTTCGCCAGCACGTCGCCGAAGAACAGATGGCTCACCGGCACCGACCGCAGCCCCACCGCCTCCGTCAACGCCGCGCGCGCGAGGTCGAGGTCGCCGTACGGCCACGGCGCCTGGCCGCGAAAGCGCCCCTGCAGCCGCAGCGGCGCGCCGCCGTCGAACGTGCGGTCGAGCTGCAGCGCGGCGTCGATCGCACCGACCAGCTTCGGCCCGTAGCCGGCGAACAGGGAACGCGCCGGCCCGTTCGCCCAGGCGATCAGCGACAGGTGCAGGCCCACGTGCAGCGCCGCGGCGACGTTGCCCGGCTCGGCGGCGCGCGCGCGCTGCGCGAACTCGAGCCCGCTGGTGCACAAGGACAGGATCGCGGTGCGGTCCGCATCGGCGACCTGGTCCTCGGCTGCCAGCACCTCGCTCCGCACAGCCTCCGGGTGCACATCCAACCAAGCCACCGTCGCGCGCTGCAGCCGCAGATCCGCGGCCTGGAACAACCGCTGCGCGGCCGCGAGCTGCAGCGGCACGTCGTCGGGTGCCGCTCGCGCGCGTTCGAGTGCCGTCTGCGCCAACGCATCGAGTTCGTCGGCCGCGCTCGTGGTCAGCGTCGTGTCGGCAGGCGGCGCCGACAGGGCACAGCCCGCCACGACGGCAAACAGGCACGGCAACAACGCGCGGCAAGGCGGCATCACGGCGAGGCTACCGGCCAGGCCCGGCCGGCGACACGCGGGACTGCAGGGTGGAATCACGCCACCGCCCGCGCGAGACTGTCGCCCCGAGACGTGCGGCCGCGGTGCCGACATGCGCTCGCCAGGCACGCATGAAGGACCCGTCGCCCGACCCGCAGCGTCACGCCCGCATACGCCAGCTGTTTGGCCGCGCCGACTCGCTGCCGCCGGCCGAGCGCGAGGCGTTCGTGCGCAAGGCAGCCGGCGCCGACGGCAAGCTCGCCGACGAGGTGCTGGCGCTGCTGCGGGCGCACGCGGAGGCGGTCGACGTGACGATCGACGTGCAGCGGGCGGTCGCCGAGGGTCTGTCGCCGACGCAGCCGACCGAGATCGGCCCCTACCGCATCCTCGACACGCTCGGCGAAGGCGGCATGGGCACGGTGTATCTGGCCGAGCAGTCGGTGCCG
>JBGARS010000037.1:35458-42871 GCA_044230075.1 Planctomycetota bacterium
AACAACTCGAAGGCTTGGCCGAACGGATCCTGACCGCCGCCAGCGTCGACGAAGTGTTCGCCCGGCAGCTGTCCGCGACTCTCATCTCGGCACGGCCGCAGCGCCGCAGTAGCCTGTGCCGCCGATGACGTCCCCCACGCCAGACGGTGCGAAGAAGGGTCCGGGCGCAGCGGATGGCCAGCCGACCGAGATCGGTCCCTACCGCATCCTCGACACGCTCGGCGAAGGCGGCATGGGCACGGTGTATCTGGCCGAGCAGTCGGTGCCGGTGAAGCGCAAGGTCGCGTTGAAGCTGATCAAGCTGGGCATGGACAGCAAGGCGGTGGTCGCGCGCTTCGAGCAGGAGCGGCAGGCGTTGGCGCTGATGCAGCACGACGGCATCGCCAAGGTCTACGACTGCGGCACCTCGGACCGCGGGCAGCCGTTCTTCGTGATGGAGCTGGTGAAGGGCGTGCCGCTGAACGAGTTCTGCGAGCAGAGCCGGCTGTCCTTGCCGCAGCGATTGCTGCTGATGAAGCAGGTCTGCGCCGCCGTGCAGCATGCGCACCAGAAAGGTGTCGTGCACAGAGACCTCAAGCCGGGCAACGTGCTGGTCTCCGACGACGGCGGCAAGCTGCAGGTCAAGATCATCGACTTCGGGCTGGCGAAGGCGATGGGACAGAAGCTGGTCGAGGCGACGCTGTTCACCGAGGCCGGGCAGGTGGTCGGCACGCCGGAGTACATGGCGCCCGAGCAGGCGGACCCGACGAATGCCGACATCGACACGCGCGCCGACATCTACTCGCTCGGCGTGATGCTGTACGAGGTGCTGGTCTCTGTGCTGCCGTTCTCGGGCGCCCAGCTGCGGCAGGCTGGCATGCTGGAGATGCAGCGCGTGCTGCGCGAGGTGTCGCCGCCGAAGCCCAGCACGAAGCTGACGACGATCGCCGACTCGGCGGCGGCGGTCGCGCAGGCGCGGCGCATGAGCGTCGGGGCCTTGCACAAGGCGCTGAAGAGCGAGCTCGACTGGGTGGTGCTGAAGGCGTTGGAGAAGGACCGCAACCGCCGCTACGACACTGCCAACGCGCTGGCGGCGGACCTGCAGCGCTTCCTCGACCACGAGCCGCTGGTGGCGGGGCCGCCGAGCACGGGGTATCGACTGCGGCTGTTCGTGCAGAAGCACCGCGGGCAGGTGCTGGCGGCGGCGGCGGTGTTCGTGGCGCTGCTCGGTGGCGGCATCGGCACGTTCGTGCAGTACCTACGTGCCGACGCCAACGCGGTACTCGCGCAGGAAAACGCTCAGCGGGCCAACGAGAAGGCGGCCGACGCCCTGCGCGAGAAGCAGCGCGCGGATGACAAGACCGCGGAGGCGACGCGGAATGCCACACAACTCGCCGGCAAGGTGCGCGAGTTCGACCAGCTCGCCGGTGTCGTGCTGTACGAGCGGGCCGTGGCGGACGAGAAGCGTCTCTATCCAGCCTGGCCCAAGAACGTCGCGGCGATGGAAGCCTGGCTGGCGGAGACCAAGAAGCTCTTGGCGATGCAGCCGGAGATCGAGCGCACGGTGCGGGATCTGGAGGCGCGGGCGCTGCCGGCCACGGCCGAGGAGCAGGACGCGGATCGCCGTTCGCATCCGAAGTTCGGGGAGTACGACGTGGCGACGAAGCGCGTGGCCTCGCTGCGGTACGCGCAGGCGATTCGTTCGGGCACGGCGCAGCTCGTGGTGAAGGAACTGTCTGGTGCACAGCAGGCGCTGGACGCCTCGGCGCTGAACTCGCTGGCGTGGCCGCGGGTGGCGCCGAAGCCAGACGAGCGCACGGTGCATGGCGAGGAGCCACTGGCGCTGGCTCTGGCGCGGCTTTCGGTGCAGAAGGCGAAGGACACGGCGCTGGAGTTCCAGGTGTACGACACGCTGGCGTGGGCGCTGCTGGCGAACGGTCAGGACGCGGAGGCGCGCAGCGCGAGCGAGGTGGCGCTGGATCTCGCGCCTGAGGCGCAGAAGCCAGCGTACGAAGGCTACCTGCGCGACGTCTCTGCGGCGGTCGAGGGCGCGGCAGCGAACCTGGCGCAGGCCGAGGCCGCGCTGGCGGAGCTGACGACGGCGGTGCAACAGCGGCGCACATTCCGGTTCGAGCTGGAGTCGCAGCGGTTCCTGCACGACACGTTGGCGGAGCTGCTGGGCAAGCTCGGTTCGCTGGCGAGCAAGGAGAAGGCGGCGGTCGACCAGCGGTTGTCGTGGGCGCAGCAGATCCAGCAACTCTCGCTGGCGCATCCGAATGCGCGGCACACGTGGGCGGCGGTTCGTGCGGCGATCGCGAGCAATCCGAAGTACGCGGGCCAGACGATCGAGCTGCGCGAGCAGGACATCACGGGTCTGGTGCCGATCGGCGAGAACCCGGTGACGCACCTGTGGGAGTTCTACGAGTTGCGCAGTGCGTGGGATGGCAAGGCGGATCCACGCACGATCCTGATCCCGGCGCACGAGCCCGATGGCTCGATCAAGGTCACGGGCAATACAGGGATCGTGTTCGTGCTGTTGCCGGGTGGCACGTTCCCGATGGGCGCGCAGAAGCGGGACACGGACGGTCCGAACTTCGACCCGGAGGCACAGAACCGCGAGTCGCCGGTGCGAGAGGTGACGTTGGCGCCATTCTTCCTGGCGCGGCACGAGCTGACGCGAGGGCAGTGGCAACGACTGGCTGCGACGTCGCCGTTCTGGTGGCTTGAGGGACGCAACTACGACGACGACGGGATCGCAATCGGTCCGACACATCCTGCAGACTCGATGGACTGGGAGATGGCGCATCAGTGCATGGAGCAGCACGGGCTGCTGCTGCCGACGGAGGCGCAGTGGGAGTATGGCTGCCGTGCGGGGACGACGACGACGTACTGGTCGGGCCCGGAGGCGAAGGACCTGCAGGGTTGCGCCAACGTGCACGACCAGACGTCCGTGAGGCGGCAACCCGGGTGGGGCACGCCTGCCCCGATCACGGATGGCTTCACGCCGATCGCGCCGGTCGGCAGCTTCCGTGCGAATGCGTTTGGTCTCTACGACGTGCACGGCAACGTTTGGGAATGGTGCCGGGACTGGTATGGCGACTACGACGCCGAGGTGCGCAGTGAGGACGGCTACCGTTTGGTAGGGTCCTCCTCCGGCGACCGCGTCAACCGCGGCGGCAGCTACTACTTCACCGCTTCGTACGCGCGGTCGGCCTACCGCCTCAAGTTCGCACCTATGATCCGCCTCAGCAACCTGGGGTGTCGCCCCGCCAGGACATCACGGCTTTCCGACTGATTCACGACTTCACGACATAGCCAGTCGCCCCCGCCGTGCGCAGCCGGCGGGGTGCGGGAAGAAGCCCGCTGGTATCGCATTCGGGGATCTGCGAGATTTCTCGCCTTTTGGTGGTGCAGGGGACGGGAGGCGGGGTCAGGGCGCGAACACGATGCGCGCCAAATTGCTCACCCTGAGATTCTCGCCGACGCTCGGCCGCTTCGACGACGCATCGCTGGTGTCGCTGCAGCAGAAGATCGTGCTCGAGCGACTGCACCAGCACCTCGTCACGATCGCCGGCGAGCCGTTGCTGCTGTGCGTCGCCGAGTGGCGGGAGCAAGTCGCAAACGCGGCGCCGCGGCCTGAGACCGTCACGCCGACTGCCGACGACACACCGACCGCACCGAGCTCGACACCCAGACAACCAGCGCGGGCAGTCGGCGACCTGCGATCCGAACTCGACGCAGCCCAGCGCGCGGTCTTCGACCAGATCCGCCGCTGGCGCAGCCAGAAGGCACACGCCGAGGGGGCCCCACCGTACGTGATCCTGACCAACCGCCAGCTCGTGGAGATCGTGCGGCAACGACCGGACACCAAGGCCGGACTCGGCGGTATCGACGGCCTCGGCGACAAGAAGGTCGAACGGTACGGCCAGGACCTGCTGAGCCTGCTGTGGCCCTCCGCCAGCGATCACGCGTCCGAGACATCGGGCGAACCAGCCGCCGAGGTCGCGGGCGCATGAGCACTCCGATCGGTCGACCGCCCGCCGCCGAAGCTGGGCCCGAGCTGCTCGTGCTGCAGAAGTGGGAGGCCTTCACCGGCTGGCTGCTCAACCACACCGGCAAATGGCCGAAGGCCGCGCGCTTCACGCTGACGCAGCGGCTGGAGAACCACGCACTCGACGTCACCGAGATGCTGGTGCAGGCCCGCTACGAGCCGAAGCTGCGCGTGCGGCTGCTGCTGCACGAGGTCAACCTGCGGCTCGAGCGCATGCGCTTCCTGTGCCGGATCGCGGTCGAAAGCCGTGTCGAGAATCCCAAGGGCTTCGAGAGCACTCTCAGGCAGCTCGACGAGGTGGGCCGCATGGTGCACGGTTGGCGCGTGGCGATCGGGGCGCGGCCCGCTCCTGCGGAGGTGCCGGCATGAAACCGATCAAGGGCGTCTGGGCCACGATCACGAGCTTTGCCAACCTGCAGCGCGCGTGCAAGCGCGCGGCTCGGGGCAAGGGCAGCACGGCCGGCGTGGCGCGCTTCCTGTTCCGCATGGAGCCCGAACTGCTGCGGCTGCAGCGCGAGCTGCTGGCGGGCAGCTACCAGCCTGGCGTGCCGACAGCGTACGCGCCGTGGTCGCGCACCTTCGGCACGGAAACACCCTGCGGCTGCGGCGAATGTTGTTCGCCGACGACGCGGGGCGTGCGGCAGCGGATCCCTTCCTCCGGCAACCGCGTGAACCGCGGCGGCAGCTACAACAACACCGCTTCGAACGCGCGGTCGGCCAACCGCAACAACAACGCACCTTCGATCCGCAACAACAACCTGGGCCTGCGCCCCGCCAAGACGTCGCCTCGCCCGATCGCGAGGATCGCCCTCGGGCAGCCGCGCGCAGCGCACCGTGATGTCCAGATCCGCTGCCGGTGCCGGGGCCTGTTGACCGGCCGAATCGTTCGCCGCGCGCCGGGGGTCGTAGGAGCCAAGCTCCGAGCCCCCGGCGCCTTTCTCGGATTCTCTGCGAGAAGTACACGCTGTCGTGCCACTGCCCTGGTGGCGACGCCGCACGACAGCCTGTTCCGCGACACCTTCGCCCAGCCCGAGCACGCAGCACCGCTGCTGCGCGCCCTGCTGCCAGCACCGCTGGTAGCGGCGATCGACTGGGGTGCACTGCGCCCGGCCCCGAACCCGCAGGTCGACGAACAGCAGAACGCGCAGCAGACCGACCTCTTGTTCACCACCCGCCTGCATGGCCGGCCGGCGCTGCTCTACGTGCTCTGCGAACACAAGTCGCGGCCCGACCGGTGGACGGCGCTGCAGGTGCTCGCCTACGTCATCGGCATCTGGAAGGACCTGCGCCGGCAGCGGCCGCGACCACGCGCGCTGCCGCCGGTCGTGCCCGTCGTCGTCTCGTTCGGCCGACGACGATGGCGCGCGTCGACCAGCCTTGCGGCGCTGCTCGACCTGCACGGCATGTCCAGCGAGCAGCGCGCCGTGGTGCTCGGGGCGATGCCGCAGTTCGCGTTCACGCCGCACGACTTCGCCGGCAAGACCGCGGCCGAGGTGCGCACCATGGGATTGTCGGTGCTCGGCCTGTGCACGGTCGCCATGCAGCAGTTCGTGGCCCCGGTCGGGCACGACGACGACGCCGCGGTAGCTGCGATCGTCGATTGGGCCGACGTCGCCCGCCGGGTCGTCATGGCCCCCACCGGACAACACGCCGCGGACGCGCTATCGTCCTACATCCTCAAGGTCACGAAGCTCGGCGCGCGCCGCCTGCGCATCGTGTTCGACCAGCACATCGGAGCGCCAGCGATGAAGAAGTTCGAGAGCACCTACGACCGCATCACGCGCGAGAACCAAGCCAAGGGCAGAGCCGAGGGCGAGGCCAAGGGCAAGGCCGAGGGCGAGGCCAAGGGCGAACTGACCGGCGCCGCCAAGGTGCTGCTGCGACTCCTGCGCCGGCGCTTCGGCGTGGTCCCGGAGACCACCGCCGCGCGCATCGCTGCAGCCTCGGCCGTCGATCTCGACTGCTGGGCCGACCGCGTGCTCGACGCCCCGACGCTCGCCGACGTGTTCGCGGACTGACGCCGCCGTCGCCGCCGACCAGCCGCGCCGCCGCTACTCCATCTCGATCAGCAAGGCACCACCGGCGACCGGCTCACCCTTCTTGCCGAGTACGCGCAGGATCTTGCCCGCGCCCTCGGCAACCAGCGGGTTCTGCATCTTCATCGCCTCGAGCACCAGCAGCGTCTGGCCCTCTTCGACGACGTCGCCTTCCTTGACCTTGATGTCGACGACGATGCCCGGCATGGCCGCGCGCAGTTCGCGCCGGCCGGTCGGCTTGTGGCCGGCAACCGCGTGCGCGGCGCGTTCGCGTTCGTCCTCGACGTGCACCGAGAACGCTTCGCCGACCATCTGCAGCGACACCTGTTCGCGCTGCACGTCGGCGACCACGTCGTAGCTCATGCCGTCGACGAGCAGCGAGAAGGTGTCGCCGTCGCCGACCAGCGCGACGTCGAGGGTGTAGCTCTTGTCGCCCGAGCGCGCGATCAACTGGGCGCCGTGGCGCTCGATCGTGAACTCGCGCTCCTCTCCGTGCAGCTTGGCGATGTACTTCATGGTGCGGTCCTGCGCAGGCGTTCGCTGCGGCCGAGCGCGGCCCAGGCGGGCACGCTGTCGCCGGTGGCGCTGCGCGCGGCCGTGCTCGCGCCGGCGCGCTCGGCGACCAGGAACGCGCCGTGCCACGCGCCCCAGATCACGAACGGCCAGCTCGCGCCGTGCCAGAGGCCGCAGAGCAGGAACACCGCGAAGAGGTTGCGCGCCGTCGCGAACCGCGTGCCGCGGTTGCCGCCGAGCGGCACGTAGACGTAGTCGCGGAACCAGCGCGTCAGCGTCATGTGCCAACGCAACCAGAAGTCGACGATGTTGGAGGCCTTGAGCGGCGAGTTGAAGTTGGCGGGCAGCCGCACGCCGAAGCATCGGGCCAGCCCCAGAGCCATGTCGCTGTAGCCCGAGAAGTCGAAGTAGATCTGCAGCGTGAAGCCGATTGCTGCGATCCATGCGGGAAGAAGCGACACGCCACCCCCCGCTGCCGCTGCGTCATAGATCGGCGAAACATGCGCCGCGATGCCATCGGCCAGCACGACCTTCTTGAACAGGCCGATGACGAACAACGTGAGTCCGACCGACACGTCCACCTTGTCGAAGCGACACGCCAGCTTCTCGAACTGCGGCATCACTTCGCGGTAATGGACGATCGGCCCGGCGATGAGCTGCGGGAAGAACAGGACGAACAGGAAGAAGTCTCGGAGCGTGAACGTCTCGATGCGCCCTGCATGAACGTCGATCAGGAACGCGATCTTCTGGAAGGTGATGAACGAGATGCCCAGCGGCAGGATGATCTGGGTCAGGACGAAATGGGTGCCCGCCAAGTCGTTCATGACGGTGCCG
>JBGARS010000038.1:0-42547 GCA_044230075.1 Planctomycetota bacterium
CGGCGCGCGACGCGCGGCCGGCCGCGCCGCGCTCGCTGACCGGCTGGCTGTCGCGACAGTCGGGCACGTCGCTGCGCGCCGGCGCGCCGAACGTCAGCGATTCGCCGACAACGCCGCGTGGCAGGCCGTCGGGGGCCGTGAGCGCGCGCCGGTACAGCGCGCCGAGCGGCAGCCATTCGCTGCGGGCGCGCGCGGTCCCGTTCGTCGACCAGGGCACCGGCAACAGCACCGGATCCGGCCGGATGTCGCCCTGACCGCCGATCGTATTCGTCGGCAGGCCGAGGTCGTCGACGAGCACGCCGCTGTCGTCGGCGAAGCCGCGCCAGCCCAGGTAGCGCTGCTTGTCGACGCCGAGCAGCGGCACACCATCGCGCACGACGTCGATCGCATCGTCGAGCACCGTGTTGGTGCCGTCCGCGTTGTCGCGGCCGACCGGCACCATCAGCTGCACGAGCCCCATGCCGCCGAAGCCGCCGAGCGGGTTCGTGTCGTAGTCCGCGCCGGAGAACACCGGCTCGCCGTTCGCCGGATACTTCGCCTGGATCCAAGGCGGAATCGCGATGCCGGAGGCCGACACGCTGATACCACCATCCGCCGAGATGCAGAAGTCGTAGTCCCAGTTGGCGAACGTCTCGCCACGCACGTGCAGCTCGATGCCCCTGCCGGCCATCAGCACGACGCTGCCACCAGCGCCCCCGCCGCCGCAGCCGCGCCTCGTGTACAGACCACAGTTGCCACTGGCACCCTTGCCACCGTCGGCGCGGATCCGACCCGTGGCCGCGACCGTCAGGCGTCCCCTCACCTGCAAGACGATCACGCCGCCGCCACCGCCGCCACCGCCGCCGCCAAACAGGTAGGTCTGGCCAGGCACGTCGCTCCAACTCCCACCGCTGCCACCTCCCGAGCCGCCGCGCGGCGCCGACAGCTCGCCGACGACTTGTCGGCGGTCCCGCGGCACGTAGGCGCGACCCCAGAAGTCGTCGCGAGGGTCGGCGTTCGTGAACCAGGCACTGCCCGAGGCGCCGCCCGCCGGCACACCGCCGGTTCCGGAGCCACCGGCCCCATCGCGTTGCGGGAAGGGAGCGCTCGCCCCCGGCGGCGACGGGAACCACGGATCACCCTGCACGGCGCCACCACCGCCGCCGCCACCCGATGCCGGATGATCGCCGGTCGTCGCCGCTCCTCCCCGGCCACCTCCATCCACGACGCCCGGTGCCGGGCCGCCTGGCATCGATGCCAGCGGCGTCGCCCGGGGGCCCGCACCACCACCGTAGCCCCCCGCGGCTCCGGCTGGCACAGCCACCGGCAACGGCACTTGCGCGGCACCCACCGGCGGCGTCGACGACGGCGCGGCGTCGCCAGGGCCGCGGTAGATCGCGACCCGGTCCACTTCCGCCGCATCGGCGCCATCCACCGACAGGGAGCCCTCGATGCACGCGTCGCCGTCGACGATGATGACGAGCGGGTTCGGCCCCTGGCCGCGCACGGTGCAGCCCGCGGGTATGTGCAGATTCCGGGTGTGCAGCACACCGCCGGGGAACGTCTTCACGACGCCGTTCTGGTAGACCAGCTGCTGCGTGTCGGTGCGCAGCACGGTCTCCGCGCTGAGCGGCACCCAATCGCCGACGTCCGCATCGACCACCGGGAAGGCGTCCGGAACGCGCAGCGCCCCATCCTGCACGACGGCCGGCACCTCCGCGAAGTCGGTCGCGCCGAGCGCCGGGTTCGCCGCGAAGTCGAACGCCAGCGCATCGCTGCGCGGAGCGTCGTCCGCCTCGGTGCGGAACAAGCGGGTCGGCTCGACGAACGTACCGACGTTGTTCTCGCCGAACAGGTCGGCAAGCATGGGCGTCACGACCAGCTGCATCATCGCCTGCGATGGCAGCACGCCGCGCGGCAGCAACCGCACGGTCGCCCCTTCGGTGTTGTTCTGGATCAACTCGATCTCGACGTCGGCAACGGCGCCGGCACCGTAGACCGCGTCGTCCCAGGTCAGCCGCAACGGGCCTGCCATCCTCGCCGGCACCTTGCGCGGCAGGTTCGCGACCCCGGGGTCGAGCGGCTGGTCGAACCGCAGCCGCATCGTGCTCAGCACGAAGGCGCGCCCGAGCCGCCAGTTGCCGGCGGCGTCGCGGGGCTCGACTTCGGCGGCGACGAGCTGCGGCCCACCTGCCGGGTTGCGGCCGAACAACTGCGCCGGGCTGTCACCGGCGCGGGTCACGAAGGCGAACGTCGACGAAGCGACCGGACGTCCGTCGACGGCGCGCAACCCGTCGGGCTGGCCGTCGCCGCGGACGCGCAACTCGTAGCGGGTGCCGGGCTGCAGGCCACCGCCGGTCGACACGGGTGCTTCGTGGGCGAGTTCCGGCACGAACTCGATCGCAGCGGCCGCGACGCGCCAGGTGCCACGAGCCGGCACGCCGACGCCCGGTCCGTCGGTTGCCACCAGTTCGACGGCAGACTCGGTGAGCGTCGCCGGATCGATCGCCGCGTCGAAGGCCACGCGCAACGGCGCATCGAGGAACACCGGTGCGCCGACTGCGAAGTCCGCCGTTCCGGCAACCTCCGGATCCGGTCGGCTGCGCCGCGAGCAGCATGCGAAGACGACCGCAAAGGCCACGACGCAGCACACACGGAGGGAGGAGAGCATGGTCGGGCGCAATAGCAGGTTCGGCACGTGGCGTAACCCGACGCCGTCTTCGGACCGCGCCCCGGACTGGCCGCCGCGCCGTGTCAACCGCCCCTGCCATGCTACCTGCTGCCCATCGCCCCGACCGCGCGACCGGCTCCGCCTTCAACTCCGGCGCACGACGAAGTGCGTACTGAGCCACTGCGGCCCGGCCCACACGTCGGGGGCGACGTCGAGGATCGTGCCGCCGGCACCCTCGAGCACCGCGACCACGTCGGCCAACGCGGTGCCGTGCACCTCGATGCCGTGCGCATCGGCGGCGACCGGCGGTTGCGGCTGCGGCATCGGCGGTGGCCCAGCGGTCGCGGGACGGCCGGGCTCCCGTTCGGTCACCAGCACGAGGCTCGTCGCCGCCACGTTGTGCGCGTGGCAGCACCAGGTGCGATCCGCGCCGGCCAGCGCCAGCAGCGCATAGGAGCCCGGCGTCGCCGGCGCCCGGGCCGGCACCAGCCAGGCCGCCGCCGCACCCGGCGCGAGGTCGTGCGGCAGCGCCGACCAGATCACCGCCGACGCGGCGCTGCCGTCCGGCCGCGCGAAGCGCAGGCCCAATTCGACCCCGGCTGCCGGCAGCGGTATCGCGCCGGCGTTCTGCACCTCGACCCGGAACCACTGCCAGTCTCCCGCCGCCAGCGCGACCTGCGGCGGCAGCAGGCTGGTGCGCGCCCGCAACGTCGACACCTCGACCCTGGGCTCACTCGTCGCACCCGCCGCGCCAGACGTTCCGGCCGGCGCCAGCGGTTCGATCGGGATCTGGCAGAACAACACCCCACCGGGCCGCAGCACGCGCAGGAACTCGCGCAGGTAGCCCGCCGCGTAGTCGGGCCGCATGTGCTGCAGCACCAGCACCGACAGCACGAAGTCGAACGACGCGTCGGCGAACACGCGCAGATCCGGCTGTTCGTTGTGCACGTAGCGCACGCGTTCGCCGTGGCGGTTGGTGGCGCGGGCAGCGGTCAGCATCGAGCTGGCGATGTCGACGCCGGTGACCATGTCGAAGTGCTGCGCGAGCGCCTGCGTCAGCCGGCCGTGGCCGCAGCCGAAGTCGAGCGCGTGCCCGCGCGGTGGCAGCACGCCGAGGCCATCGAGGTGCAGCGCCAACCAGTGCACGAAGCGCTCGCCGCTGTGCCAGAACGCGGCGTCGTCCCAGCCGCCGCCCTCGCGGCCCGGCTCGGACAGGATCGCCCAGCGTGGGTCCGTGGCGCCGAGGTGCTGCCAGCTGCGCCGCAGTTCCTCGAAGTTCACGGCCGGAACCTCACTCCCACTCGATCGTCGCCGGCGGCTTGCTGGAGATGTCGAGGCAGACGCGCGAGAAGCCCTTCACTTCGTTCAGGATGCGGTTGCTGATGCGCTTCAGCACGTCGAGCGGCAGCAGTTCCCAGTCGGCGGTCATCGCATCCTGGCTGCTGACGACCCGCACCACGCAGACGTCCTCGTAGACGCGCGCATCGCCCTTCACGCCGACCGACTTCTGCGGCACGTGCACCGCGAAGTACTGCCACAGGCTCCGGTGCAGGTCGCGCTGCTCGATCTCCTCGCGCACGATGCGGTCGGCCGCGCGCAGCGGCACCAGCTTGTCGCGCGTCACCTCGCCGAGGCAGCGCACCGCGAGGCCCGGCCCGGGGAACGGCTGGCGGTCGACCAGCGCGCTCGGCAGGCCGAGTTCGCGACCGATCGTGCGCACCTCGTCCTTGAACAGGTCGCGCAGCGGCTCGACCAGCGTCATGTCGAGGTCCTTCGGCAGGCCGCCGACGTTGTGGTGGCTCTTGATCACCGACGTCGCGCCGCCGTGCGCAGCCACCGACTCGATCACGTCGGGGTAGAGCGTGCCCTGGCCGAGGAATCGGGCCGAGCGCTTCTGCTTCGCCTTCTCACGGAACACCTCGACGAAGATGCGGCCGATGATCTTGCGCTTCTGTTCGGGGTCGGTGACGCCCGCGAGTTCACCGAGGAAGCGCTCGCTGGCATCCACGACCTCGAGGTCCATGTGGTAGTCGTCGCGGAACAGCGACTCGACCCCTTCCCGCTCGCCGTGGCGCAGCAGGCCGTTGTCGACGAACACGCAGTGCAGCCGCGTGCCGATCGCGCGATGGATCAGCACCGCCGCGACCGAGCTGTCGACGCCGCCGGACAGGCCGAGCACGACCTCGCCGTCGCCGACGAGTTCCTTCACGGCAGCGATCTTCTGGTCGACGATGTTGCCGGGGTTCCAGTCGGCGCGGCACTTCGCGATCTCGAGCACGAAGTTCTTCAGCATGCGCGTACCGCCTTCGGTGTGCGCAACCTCGGGATGGAACTGCAGGCCATAGAAGCCGCGCTTGCGGTCGGCGACGACCGCGAACGGGCACGGGCCGCTCTTGGCCAACACCTCGAAGCCGGGGCCGAGCCGCGCGACCTTGTCGCCATGCGACATCCAGACCGTGCTGCGATCGCGCACGTCGGCGAGGAAGCCCTTGGCGTCGACGACCTCGAGGTCAGTGCGGCCGTACTCCGCGCCGGCCTGCGCCGGCGTCACTTCGCCACCGGTATGTTGCGCCAGCCACTGCAGGCCGTAGCAGATGCCGAGCACCGGCACGCCCTGCTGGAGGATCGCGGCGTCCAGCTCCGGCGCGTCGTGCGCGTAGACCGAACGCGGGCCGCCGCTGAGGATCACCGCCGCCGGCCGCATGTGCGCGAGCGTGAACATCGCCCGCTCAGGCACGGTGATGCGCGAGTAGACGCCGAGTTCGCGCACGCGGCGCGCGATCAGCTGGCAGTATTGCGCGCCGAAGTCGACGATCAGCACGCCGCCACTCGGCCCCTCCGGGACGTTCGCTTCGCTCATGCTTCGCCGCTGTAGTTCGGCGCTTCCTTGGTGATCTGGATGTCGTGCGGGTGCGACTCGCGCAGGCCCGCACTGCTGACACGCAGGAACTTCGCCGTCGCCGCGAGCTCGGGCAGCGTGCGCGCGCCACAGTAGCCCATGCCGGAGCGCAGGCCGCCGTTCAGCTGGTAGACGAAGTCGGCCACCGAACCGCGGTAGGGCACCATGCCCTCGACGCCTTCGGGCACGAACTTCATCCGGTCCTTGACGTCGCCCTGCGCGTAGCGATCGGCGGAACCCTGCTCCATCGCGCCGAGCGAGCCCATGCCGCGCACGGTCTTGAACTGGCGGCCGCGGTAGAGAATCGTCTCGCCGGGCGATTCCTCGGTGCCGGCCAGCATCGAGCCCAGCATCACGCAGGCAGCGCCGGCGGCCAACGCCTTGACGATGTCGCCCGACTGCCGCACGCCGCCATCGGCGATCACCGGCACACCGGCCGCTGCACAGGCGCGCACCGCCTCGAGGATCGCGGTCAGCTGCGGCACGCCGCAGCCGGTGACGATGCGCGTGGTGCAGATCGAGCCGGGGCCGATGCCGACTTTGACACCGTCGGCGCCGGCGTCGACCAGAGCGCGCGCGCCGTCGTAGCTGCCGACGTTGCCGGCGACGACCGGGATGCTGTGCGCCTGCTTGATCGCGTGCACGGTGTCGATCACGTTCTTGCTGTGGCCGTGCGCGGTGTCGACGACGATCACGTCGACGCCACCCTCGACCAGTCGCGCCACCCGCTCGGGGTCGTGCACGCCGACGGCGGCGCCGACCAGCAGGCGGCCGCGGCTGTCGCGCGCTGCGCTCGGAAACTCCTCGGTGCCGCGGATGTCCTTCATCGTGATCAGGCCGGCGAGCCTGCCGTCGGGCTGCACGAGGATCAGCTTCTCGACCTTGTTGCGGCGCAGGATCTGCCGCGCCTGGTCCAGCGTCGTGCCCGGCTGTGCGGTGACGAGGTTCTGCGCCGTCATCACGGTGCCGATCTTGGCGTCGCGGTTGTCGACGAAGCGCAGGTCACGGTGCGTCAGGATGCCGATCACCACCCGGCGCGCATCGACCACCGGCAGACCGCTGATCTTGTGCGTCTGCATCAGGTCCTTGGCCTTGCCGATCGGATCGTCGGGCGACACCGCGACCGGATCCTGGATCACGCCGTTGGCCGAACGCTTGACCTTGTCGACCTCGCTCGCCTGACGGTCGGCACTGAGGTTCTTGTGCACGATGCCGATGCCACCTTGCTGCGCCAGCGCCACCGCCATGCGCCATTCGGTGACGGTGTCCATCGCCGCGCCGGCGATCGGCACCTGCAGGGCGACGCCGCGGCAGAACCGCGTGCTGGTGTCGACGTCGCGCGGCAGCGCCGATGCCATCTGCGGCACCAGCAGCACGTCGTCGTAGGTGAGGCCTTCGCCGAGGAACTCCGCCAAGTGGCTTTCTCCGGAACGGACGGGAAAGCGTGGCGAGCCTAGCGACCCCTGGTCCGGTCTGCCATGGCGTGGGAACAGTTCTTCGGCGGGTCAGCCGACGGCTCGTCCCGGCGGTTCGGACCCGAAGACTGAATTCCCCCGACCGGCCCACCCCGCCCCCAACGTAGGTGCGGGCGTGACCGGCCACCGCGTGACCCGATGGGGATGATGCGCTGGCTGGCCGATCGCCTCGGGGGGCAGACGTTCGGGTCGGGCGGTCCCGGACGCCAGCTGGTCGCGCACGACGTGCCGGCGATCTTCCACCATTGGCAGGACACCCACGTGCTGCCGCTGCTGCACGAGGTCGGGGTCGCCGACGCCGACACGCTGTTCGGCCACTACCTGCGCGACTCGGTCACGCGCACCGGCGGCAGCGATCGGGCGCCGCGCTTGCTCAGCCTCGGCGCCGGCGACTGCCAGCTCGAGCTGCGGCTGGCGAAGGCGTTCGTGAAGGGCGGCCTGCGGGAGTTCACGATCGACTGCGTCGAGCCCAACCCGCTGCTGCGCTCACGCGGCCGCGCGACGGCGCTGGCGCAGGGGCTCGACCGGCACGTCGTCGGCGTCGCCGCCGACTGCAACACGTGGCGCAGCAAGCACCGCTACGACGGCGTACTGGCGAACGACTCGCTGCACCAGGTCGTACGGCTCGAGCGGCTGCTCGACGACGTGCACAAATCGATGGCCGAGGGCGCCTGGTTCGTCGCCCGCGCGCGCATCGGCCGCAACGGCCACCGACGTTGGCCCGAAGCGCTGGCCGAGGTGCACCGCTTCTGGCAGGAGTTGCCGGTCGGCCACCGGTGGAACCACCGCCTGCGCCGCAGCGAGCAGACGTTCACCGACTGGGACAGCTCCCGCGTCGGCGACGACGGCGTGCGGGCGCAGGACGTGTTGCCCGCGTTGCTGCAGCGCTTCTCGCTGCCGGTGTTCGCCGGCTTCGGCAACGTCGTCGACCCGTTCGTCGGCACCGCGTTCGGCCCCAACTTCGTGCCGGGCAATGCCTGGGACCGCGACTTCATCGAACAGGTGCACTTGCGCGACGAGGAGCTGCTGGCGAACGGCACGCTGACGCCGACGCACATGTTCGCGGTGATGGCGCGCGACGCCGAGCCGGTGCGTTGCCATGCGCACGGGCTCGCGCCCGAGCAGTGCGTGCGGCAGCGCTGACACACACCAGCACTCTCAGTGCATCTTGGTGCGCTTCAGCCGCGCCGCACCGGCCCAGAACAGGCTCAGCTCGTGGCCGTCCGGGTCGCGCAGGTAGGCATGCTGCCAACCCCATGGCATCTTCTTCGGCAACTGCTCGAAGTGCACCCCCTGCATCGCGAGGCGCTTGCAGAACACCACCAGGCGCTGCACTTCGAAGTAGAGCCGCATGCCGCCGCGCGACGGGTCGAGCCACTGGCCGGTCTCGAGCGTGTGGATCGCGATCGTGCCGCCGCCCTTCGGCGCCACGAGCCGCGCGTAGGCGCGCGGGTACTCGTCGATGACGCGGAAGCCGAGCAGGTCGCGGTAGAACGCGAGCGAGCGTTCGAGGTCGCGCGTGTAGAGCATCGCGTGATGGAACGCGAGCTGGCTCGTGGGCCGCGGCTTCTTGGCAGGCGGCTTCGCGCGTGCGGGACCAGCGGGACGCTTGCTGCGCTTCTTCTTGGCTGCCATGCGAGCGTTCTAGAGTCTGCGTGCAGCCGCCGCCACACCGTGCTGGCGCGTGTTCCTGCCCCCGCCGCCGTCGCAGCAGCGGCCATTGCTGCCCCGACGAGATCGCCTTCGCACCCCGACCGCCTCTCGTCAAATCCATCAGAACGTGCCCGCGGTCAGCTGCAACGGGTTCGTCGCGACGGCGGTATCCCAGGACGCATCGAGCGGATCCACCCAGATCGCGACCATCTGCTGGAAGAACGACACGCCGACCAGCGACGGCGAATTGGCCAGGTAGAGGCCGGACTGGAACACACCGGTCGCCGTCACGCCCGACTGCAGGATGTCGGGCCAGACGCGCGCGTCGCAGCCCGGCTCGGCGATCGCGAAGACCCACGTCAGCGGCACCAGCCCCGGCGGCAGCCCCTGCAGGCTGGTGACCACGATCACGATGCCTGGATGGGGCAGACCGGAGCCCTCGGTGAGCAGCATGGTGTCGACCCACGGCAACGTCACCGCGCGCAGCAGGCAGCCGGAGCCCGCGCCGGTGCACGCTGGCCCGAGCGACTGCGCCGTGGCCGGTGCCGGGCCCGGCGCGATCACGATGTTGTCGATCGCGTGCACCTCGGCGCCGTAGAGCGCCTCGACGCTGATGCGCAGTTCGGTGACGTGGCTGATCACGGCGTCGAATGTCGGCTGCGGCACGCCCCAGTCCGCCGCCAGCAGCGGCACCGAGTAGCTGCGGTAGCCGGTCGTCGACGGCAGGCCGGGCTCGAGATCGACCACCATCTGCAGCGATCCGTTGCTGAGCCAGACGTGGCCGTAGTTCTCCGGCGAGTTCCAGTAGATGCCGCCGCGGCCGATCAGGAAGCCGTCGAACGACAGCGAGCCGCCGACGTAGCTGCGCAGGTCGCCGCGGAACTCGGCCGGCGCGATCAGGTAGCAGACCAGCGTCTCCGAGTTGTCGATGTAGAGATAGCCACCCGGGTTGCCGCCGGTCGGCGAACCGCTGAAGGCCGCCGTGCTGGTCGCCACCCAGCCTTCGGTGGTGCCGCTGTCGAAGCGGCTCGCGATGGTGGGTACGACCTGGGCCACGAGGCCGGCGGGCACGAGCAACAGGAGAAGGACGCGGGACAGCTGAAGCATCGGGAACTCCCGGGAAAGGGAAGATGCCCCCGAGGCGGCAGGAGCAGCCTCCGACCGCCAGGCGGTCGCGAGAATCCGCCGTCGCTCACCGCAGCAGGAACTGCGCCAGCTCCGGATCGTGCACCTGCACGGCGTGCACCTCGGGCCGGTTCGCCGCCAGGTGCTGCAGGATCGGCCAGCAGTCGGCGGCATCGGCCCCGACCTTCTTCGCCAGCGCCGCGACACCCTGGCCCGCGCTGCCGAGCGCCGCGAACAGCTGCTGCTGCAGCGCCAGCACCTTCGCCGCCGCCTTCTTGCCGGCTTCGACGCCGGGCTGGTGGTAGGCGTTGACGTCGACCAGTTCGGCGTAGATCGCCACCGTGCGCTCGAACAGCGCGATCAGCGCGCCGAGCACACGTTCGTCGAGGCGCTCGACGCCGAGTGTCGCCGAGTTGCGGCCCTTGTCGAACAGCGCCGCGCGCGTGCCCTGCCACAGGCCGTCGAGGAAGTCGCCCGAGGTCGCGCCCGGCTCGACTTCGAAGTGGCCGACCGCACGGTCCTGCAGCACGCGCACGAACAGCACGAAGAAGTCGTGGCGGCCGTCGCGCAGCTGCTGCACATAGGCGTGCTGGTCGGTCGAACCCTTGTTGCCGTATACGGCGATGCCCTGGTTGACGACGCGACCCTGGCGGTCGAGCTCCTTGCCGAGCGACTCCATCAGCAGCTGCTGCAGGTAGCGCGACAGCAAGAGCAGCCTGTCCTTGTACGGCAGCACCACCATCGCGCGTTCGCCGCGGCCCTTGCCTTCGTGGTGCCAGAACACCGCCAGCATCGCCGCCGGGTTCTGCCAGACGTCGGAGCTACGCGTCGCGTCGTCCATCGCCGCACCGCCGGCGAGGAAGGCGCGCAGGTCCATGCCGAGCAGCGCGCCCGGCAACAGCCCCACCGCGGACATCACCGACGTGCGGCCGCCGACCCAATCCCACATCGGGAACGTCTGCAGCCAGCCTTCCTGCTCGGCGCGTCTGGCCAGCGCCGATCCGGGCATCGTCACCGCGATCGCGCGCGGCGCCATCAGCAGACCTTGTTGCTTGCAGGCGCGCTCGACCTCGAGCATGCCGTTGCGCGTCTCCGGCGTGCCGCCGGACTTGCTGATCACGACCACCAGCGCATCCTGCAGCGCGCCGAGTTGTTCGAGGGCACGGTCGATGCCGTCGGGGTCGGTGTTGTCGAGCACGCACAGCGTCATCGGCGCCTCGGGCCCGCCGAACACGTCCGCCAGCAGCATCGGCCCGAGTGCGCTGCCGCCGATGCCGCACAGCACCACCTTGGTGAACGCCCCACCCTCCGGTGGCGCGATGCGACCCGCGTGCACCGCGGCCGCGAACTGCTCGATTGCCGCCAGCGTGCGCACGATCTCCTGTTCGATGTCCGTCGACGGCGACAGTCCGGGCGCGCGCAGCCAGAAGTGGCCCACCATGCGCTGTTCGTCGGCGTTGGCCAGCGAGCCGTCCTCGAGCCGCCGCATCGCCGCCAGCGCATCGGCCAGCGGCGCCTGCAGCGCCGCGACGTCGGCTTCGGCGAGGCCGGCGAGGCCGAGGTCGAGTTCGACGAACGGATCCTCGAGCACGCTGCGGAAGCGAAGGTAGCGCGCGAAACGGTCAGGTGGCTGCGAAGCTGGCATGGTTTCTCCGAGGCGGGCGGATGGTAGTCTCGCGCCATGGACCGCTCCACGGCGATCCTCGTCGCTCTCGCTGGATACTTCCTTGCCCTGCTGGGGCTCGGCTGGTTCGCGCGCACGCGCACCCACGACGCGGCGGGCTTCTACCTCGGCGGCCGCACGCTCGGTCCCTGGGTCGCCGCACTGGCCGCGAACGCGAGTTCGTCGTCGGCGTGGAGCCTCGTCGGCGTCAGCGGCTTCGCCTGCCGCGAAGGACTCGCCGCGCTGTGGCTGCTGCCGGGCTGTCTCGGCGGCTTCCTGCTGAACTGGCTGGTGGTCGCGCCGCGGCTGCGCGCGCAGACCGGCTCGGCGATCACGCTGACCGAGTGGCTCGCGGGCCCGCCCGGGACGCCGTGCCGCGGCGCCATCACGGTGCTCGCATCCGTGCTGACGCTCGGCTGCCTGTCGGTCTACGTGGCGGCGCAGATGCAGGCCGCCGGGCCGGCGTTCCACCGGGCACTGCAGACGACGCCGGCGAACGGCATCGTGCTCGGCGCGGTGGTCGTCGTCGCCTACACCCTGCTCGGCGGCTACCTCGCGGTCAGCATCACCGACACCTTGCAGGGGCTGATGATGGCGCTGATCGCCGTCGTGCTGCCGATCGCGGCCGTGGTGCACCTCGGCGGCGTGGCGGCGTTCGCCGACGCCGTCGCGCAGGTGCCAGTGCAGGGCTACACGCAACCGTTCGGCGCCCGCAGCGGTCTCGCCGCCGTCGGCCTCGTGCTGGGACTGGGCGGCATCGGGCTCGGCTATCCCGGCCAGCCACACGCCGTCAACAAGTACATGGGCATGGCACCCGGCGCGTCGATGGCCGTCGCGCGCACGGTCGGCATCACCTGGGCCGTGGTGCTCTACAGCGGCATGATCGTGCTCGGCCTGGCGGCGCGCGCGGCCTGGTTGGTGCCGGACGGCGACAGCGAAGCGGCGGTCTACCTCGCCAGCGAACGCATGTTCCCGCCACTGGTCGACGGGTTCGTGCTGGCCGCGGTGCTCGCCGCCATCATGTCGACTGTGGACAGCCAGCTGCTCGTGTGCGCGAGCTGCATCACCCACGATCTCGGCCTGCGTGGCGACCGGCGGCTCGGCATGCTCGGCACCGCGCGGGCCACCGTGCTCGGCATCGGCGTGCTGGCGACGATCGCCGCCCTGTGGCTGCCGCCGAGCGTGTTCGACAACGTGCTGTTCGCCTGGGCGGCGCTGGGGTCGGCCTTCGGTCCCCTGCTGCTGGTCCGGCTGTGCCTCGGCCCGGTCGACCCACGCTGGGCGCTGGCGGCGATCGCCACGGGTGCGGCCGGTGCCATCGCCGGTTCCTACGTCCCGCTGCTCACCCCGGGCGTCGCCGACCGGGTGGCTTCCTGGGTGATCGCCGGATTCCTCGCTTGGGTCGGTAGTCGAGCGGCGCGGCGCAGCTAGTTCGGTCACCTCGTCTCCGAACCTCGCGCCCGACAGCACGGCAGGGACCTGCCTCAGGTCACCTCCCGGCCGAGAGAGTGCCGATACAGAATCCCGTGCCAGCCACTTCGACGCGCACCTCCTACCTGGTCTTCGGTCAGCCGCTGATCGAAGAGCCCGACATCAACGAGGTGCTGGACTGCCTTCGCAAGGCCTGGCTCGGCACCGGTCCGAAAGCGGCCGAGTTCGAACGCCGTATCGCCGCCTACAAGGGTGTGCCGCACGCCGTCGCGTTGAACTCCTGCACCGCCGGCCTGCACCTCGCCTGCCTGGTGCTCGGCCTGCAGCCCGGCGACGAGGTCATCACCACGCCGATGACCTTCTGCGCCACGGTCAACGCGATCATCCACGCCGGCGCGACACCGGTGCTCGCCGACATCGATCCCGTCACGGGCAACCTCGATCCCGAGCAGGTGCGGCGCCGCATCACCCGCCGCACGCGCGCCCTGTTGCCGGTGCACTTCGCCGGGCGCGCCGCGCCGATGGACGAATTGATGGCGCTCGCCAAAGCAAACGGCCTGCGCGTCATCGAAGATTGCGCCCACGCGATCGAGACCGAGTACCGCGGCCGCAAGGCCGGCACGATCGGCGACCTCGGCGTACTCAGCTTCTACTCGACGAAGAACATCGTCACCGGCGAAGGCGGCATGGTGCTGACCAAGGACGCCCACCTCGCGCGCCGCACGAAGACGCTCGGTCTGCACGGCATGTCCCACGACGCGTGGCGACGCTTCAGCGACGAGGGCTACAAGAGCTACGACGTCGAGGAAGTCGGCTTCAAGTACAACATGATGGACCTGCAGGCGGCGATCGGCCTGCACCAGATCCAGCGCGTGGAGGCGTACTGGCAGCGGCGCCTCGAGATCTGGCAGCGCTACCTGCGCGAACTCGCGGACCTGCCGATCGGGCTGCCGGCGCAATGGCCGGCCGACGAGCGGCACGGCCTGCACCTGTTCACCGTGCAGTTCGACCGCCGGCGCTGCGGACTCACGCGCGACGAGGCACTCGTGCAGCTGCACCGCCGCATGATCGGCACCGGCGTGCACTATCGGTCGATCCCGAGCTTCTCGGTCTACCGCGACCGCTTCGGTTGGCGGCCCGAGGACTACCCGGTCGCGGCCGCTCTGGGCGAGACGACGCTTTCGATCCCGCTGTCGCCGCGCCTCACCGACGACGACGTCGGCGACGTGATCGCGGCCCTGCGCCAGGTCCTGCTGGGCTGACCGCGGCGGCCGGCGGACGCGGAATCCCCCGCCGCACGGCCGGTTCGACGCCCCCCGGGCTGAGCCGGGGTTTTTTCTCGGCCCCGCGCTTCGACCCGGTCCGGCTGGGAGCCGATAGGGCCGGGGTCTTGGACTCGCGCCACGGGGAATCGTCACACGCTGCCGCCACACCGAGGGCCACCGCCCTGGTGCAGGGCCTCAGCGTCGTGCTGAAGAACCTGGCGATCTATCCGCCGGCCCACCCGCGCGTGACCGCCGCTGCGACCGCGTTCGCGGCCGCGCTGCACGAGCGGTGCACCAACGCCGAGCGGGTGTTCGTGCTGGCGCGCGCGGAACAGATCCTCGTCAACGGCGAACTCGCCGGCGATGCGTGCCGCCTGCCCGAACGGTTCCGCGACGCCGGTCTGCGTGGGGTGGCGTTCGCCCCCGACTGCAGCGAGGACGAGCTGCTGCTGTTCGCCTCGGCGCTGAACCGCAGCCGCGCCCGCACCGGCACCAGCTTCACGAGCCAGTGGACGCCGCCCGCGGATCCACGGCTCGAGCCTCTGCCGCTGGTGTTCGCGGGCATGCACTCGGCGACGGACGCCGCGCAGCCCTGGGCCCATACCGCCACCGGCGCCGACGTCGACACCACCGCGGGCACGCCGCGAACCGGCGGCAGCCGCCTGCATGGGCTCGTCGGCAAGCTGGCCGAGACCGGGGCCGTCCAGGACCGGCTGCGCGCCATCGAACTGCGCGCCTGCGACCCGGAGGAGACCGAGGAACGCGAGATCGACTTGCTGACGGCGATCGCGACGCTGTTGCCCGCCGACGTTTCCAACGACCCCGACGAGATCGCCGCCGCGGTGACGCAGATCCTGACGTGCGTCGAGACCTCGTTGGCCGAACTGGTGCGCAAGAACGCGCGCGTCAAGGGCGCCGAGTTGCTGCGCGTCGCGCTCGACATCGCGCGCAAGTACTTCCATACCGACACCCCGGCCCAGCTGCCCAAGGCCGAGCTGCCATCCGGTCGTCCCGAGGACGCGCGCATCGTCGCCGACCTCGAGCAGCTGCAGCGGGAAGTGGCGCAGCTGCCCGATGCCTACGGTCTCTGCCTGCCGCGCGTCGAGGACCTCGGCGAGGACTCGTCCACCGTCGCCCGTCGGATGTGCGGCATCGTGCTGCATGCGCTGGCGAACTCCGACAACCCGGCGATCGCCGCCGCGGCTCTGCCGCGGCTGCGCAAGACCGTGCCGCGCGTGCTGTGCGAACTGCTGGACCTGTACCTCGCCGCCAAGGCCAACGGCGGCACCATCGCCACCGCCGGCAGCGTGCGCATCCTCGAGACCCTGCTCGCGGCGGGCCATCTCGACCTCGTGCGCGAGCAGGGCTACATCGACGCGGGGTTCCTCGGCCGCGGCTTCCCCGACACGCTGACCCTCGCCGCACGGGTGTTGTCCGGCGATGCCGCTGGCAGGAAGACGCTGCGTGCCGGTCTCGCCACGTTGGGCCCGGTGCTGCAGATGGGCGGCGCCGTCGCCGCCGCACGGGCCGGTGTGCTCTACCAACCCGAGGTCACCAGCGCGCTGTGCAAGATCGGCGGCGAGGTCGCCCATCTGCTGCTGCAGCAGGCGCTGACCAGCGCGTCGCCGAGCGAACGCCAGGCGCTGTTCGAGTGTGCGCGCAAGCTGTCGCTACCCGCCGCCGAACTCGCCGCCCTGCGCGCCGTCGACCATGTCGACCAGCTGCCACGCGACTACCTGCAACTGCTGTTGACGGCGGTGGCGCGCGGCGACTTCTCCGGCCCGGTGCGCGCCGCGAGCGGCGCCGTGCTGCGGCAGGCCGCGCAGATGGGAGCGAGCCTGCGCAGCCACGACGCGATGCTGCGCGCCGTGGAGAACCTGGCACTCGTGCCCGGCATCGAGACCGAGGCCCTGCTGGTACAGCTGGCCAACGACGGCCGCTTCACCCGCCTCGGCAACAAGAGCCGCGCGCTGCGTCGCTGCGCTCGCAACACGCTGGACACACTGCAGGGCAAGGCACTCGTATGACCGCGACCGAAGTGATGCCCCCGTTCGACGCCACGACCCAGGCGACGCTGCTGGTGGACGAGATCGTCGCGGCGCTGGTCAACGCGCGCATCTACGAAGCGAGCCATCCGCGGGTGCAGAACTCGCTGGCTGCGGTCCGGAGCACGGTCCGGGACCTCGCCGAACACACCGGCGCGGCCCCGGTGTGCATCGCCACGGCCGACGGCATGGTGGTGTTCCAGCAGCGCCCGCTGCTGGGCGCCAGCCTCGGCGCCGCGCGCCTGATCGACCAGCTGCAGCAATGGGGCGCGGGCGGCATCGCGTTCGGCGCCGACTTCGCGACCGCGGAACTGGCGGACTTCCTGGCACTGCTGGCGGTGCGCCCGCAGCCGGGCAAGGACTACGACGCACTGAACCAGACCATGGCGCAGCGCCAGCACCGGCATGTGCGGCTGCTGGCGCCGTTCGTGCAGGGCACCGGCACCAGCGAGGCCGCCGACGCACCGTCCGCACTGGGCAAGGTCAAGGTCGGCGTGCGCTTCTACCAGGCCGTGATCGACCTGCTGCAGAACGTCACCGTCTCGGTCTGCCGCGGCGGCCGCATCGACTTCGCGCCGGTGCAGGACCAGGCCGAACGACTGCTGAAGCAACTCGACGACAAGGACGAGCCGCTGCTCGGCATCGCCCGCCAGGACCAGTACGACGCCTTCACGTTCGGCCACTCGGTCCGGGTCGCCGTGCTCAGCATGAACTTCGCGCGGGCGCTGACCGAGGATCGCGACCTGCTGCTGCGCATCGGCACCGCGGCCCTGCTGCACGACGTCGGCAAGTCGCTGATCCCGTTCGAGATCCTGCATTCGACGCAGATCCTCAGCGAGGAGGAACGGCGGCAGATGAACCGGCATGCCGAACTCGGCGCCGAGTGCCTGCTGTGCCACGACGACTCCGACCCGCTGGCGATCGCGGCCGCGTTCGGCCACCACCGCGGGCCCGACGGCACCGGCTATCCGCGCACCGTGCACCCGCACGAGACCGACGTCGTCACGGACATCGTCAAGATCTGCGACGTGTTCGAGGCCCTGACCGCGGCGCGCCCCTACAAGCAGCCGATGTCGCCGATCCGCGCCTACCGCGTGATGCTGGCGATGGGCGACAAACTGAATCGCCGCCTGCTGCGCCGCTTCATCGAGGTCAACGGCATCTACCCCATCGGCCAGTTGGTGGGACTCGACGACGGCACCGTCGCGGTCGTGCGGGCGCAGGGCGAGTCCCCGCTGCAGCCCAAGGTCGTGCTGCTCGACAGCGAGCACAGCCAGGACTTCGTCGAGGACGAGCCGCAGATCCTCGACCTCGCGGCGGTGACCTGCGCCGGCGTGCGCAAGATCCTGTGCGAACTGACGC
This sequence comes from Planctomycetota bacterium, assembly GCA_044230075.1. Lineage (GTDB taxonomy): Bacteria > Planctomycetota > UBA1135 > UBA1135 > UBA2386 > JAEUHS01. Next base: position 17,569 of record JBGARS010000038.1, read on the forward strand.
CGGACCAGGCGCGCGATCGCCTGCAGGAACCACGCGAGCCGTAGGGCGGATCAGGGCAACGGGTCCGCGGTGACCAGCTCGCCGGCGGCCAGCGCCAGCCGCGCCCGCGCCGCCAACCCTGCGGCCTGCAGCCGCGCAGCCTGCACTTCGACCTCCACCGCCATCGCCGCCGCGGCGGTGACGGTGCCGAACTCGCCGCGGCCCGCACTCCAGTTCGCGCGTGCCGAGCGCTGCATCGACCGCACCCGAGGCAGCACCTGCGCGCGCAGCAGCTGCCGTTCGCGGCAGGCGGCGTCGAGCTCCGCGAGCCCGGTCAGCACGACCGCCAGCGCGTCCTGACCCGCCTGCTGTCGCAGCGCCAGCGCGGCGCGGACCTCGGCTTCGGCCTGGCGCACCGCGGCTTCGATCGCCGGATGGCGCAGGAACGGCAGCGTCATCGCGCCGGTCAGCACCTGGGCCCCGTCGCCCATCAGCATGCCCTGCAGCGAGAACTCGGGCGCGCGCATCCACTCGCGCGACACGACCTCGGCCACGGCTGCGGCATGTTCGGCGCGGGCGACTTCGAGGTCCGGGTTGTGCCGCAGCGCCCGTTCGAGCCAGATCTGTTCGGCGTCGGCAAGCGGCTCCAGCTCCGCCAGCGTCGGCCGCGGATCGGCACAGCCGGCCTCGACTGCGGCGACCGCGCGCAGCGACGCGACCAGCGCCGGCCGCCCCGCAGCCAGTCCTGCCAGCGCCGCCTCCGCCCGCAGCAGCAGCACCTCGGCACCGACCATGTCCGCCTGCGAACGGCGCCCGGCGGTGACGCCCACCCGCACCGACGGCACCTGCATGGTCAGCACGCGCACCAGTTCCTGTTGCAGCCGGATCTCCTCGTCGCGCAGCGCCAGCGCCCAGAACGCCTCGGCGACCTCACGCTGCAGCTGCAGGCGCGCGCGATCGAACGCCGCCGCGGCGACCTTGGCCTGCTGCAGCGCCGCCTCGGCGCGGGCCTCGAGCCGACCGGGCAGCAGCAGGTTGTTCATCGCGTCGTTCATCAGCGCGAGGCCGGTGCGATCGAGCGCGCTGCCGCCGTCGAGCCGGTGCTGCGCGCCGAGCATCGCGGTCGTGTCCTGCGTGCCGGCCTGCGGCACCTGCTCGAGCGCCGTCACCCAGCGCTGCCACGCCGCTTCGACCGCGCCGTTGCGGCGTTCGGCGTAGGCGAGCCACGCCGGCAGGCCGGCATCGGCGGCGAGCGGCGGCAGCTGGCGCTCCGCGAACGCCTGGGCGAACGGGACTCCAGCCTGCTCGGCGCGGGCCCGTTCGCGCGCGAACCCCTCGGGCTGCACCGAGCACGCCGTCACGCCGCCCAGCACGAGCCACCACGCCCGCAGTGCGCACCTCATGGCGTCACCTCCAGCTTGCCGCGCAGCTGCCACTGCTTCCACAGCAGGAACACCACCGGATAGACCAGCAGCTCCATCAGGAAGCTGACCGCGATGCCGCCGACCAGCGGCGCCACCAGCCGCCGCGTCACGTCGGCACCGGTGCCCGTCGCCCACAGCAGCGGCAACAGGCCGATCATGTCGGTCGCGACCGTCATCGTCTTCGGCCGGATGCGGGCGACCGCGCCTTCGTGGATCGCCGCCATCAGGTCGGCCTTGGTCCGCAGCAGGCCGTCGGCGACGCGGCGGTCGTATTCGGTGTCGAGGTAGAGCAGCATCACCTGCCCGGTCTCGGCGTCGATGCCGAGCAGCGCGATGATGCCGACCCAGACCGCGAGGCTCATGTCGTACTCGAGCGCCCACAGGAACCAGAACGCGCCGATCAGCGAGAACGGCACCGCCAACAGGATCACCGCCACCCGGAACCACGAACCGGTGCCCAGGTAGAGCAGCAGCACGATCAGGAGGCCGGTGATCGGCACGATCAGCAGCAGCCGCGCTTCGGTGCGTTCGAGGTACTCGAACGTGCCCGACCACTGCCGCGAGTAGCCGGGCGGCAACGGCACGTCGCGATCGACCACCACGCGCGCATCGCGCACGAAGCCGCCGAGATCGCGGCCGGCGAGGTCGACGTAGACCCAGGCCGTGCGCTGCGCGTTCTCGCTGCGCAGCATCGGCGGGCCGGGCGTCACGGTGATCGCCGCCAGCTCGCCGAGCGGGATCTTGGCCCCGGTCGGTGCATCGACCAGCACCTGCCTCAGCATGTCGGGGTCGTCGCGCAGCTCGCGTGCATAGCGCAGCTGGATCGGAAAGCGCCCGAGCCCCTCGACCGCGGTGCTGACCGGCATGCCGCCGATCGCGGTCTGCACGACCTCCTGCACGTCGCCGGTGGTCAGGCCATGGCGGGCGGCGGCGCCGCGATCGACGACCACGTCGAGGTAGAGGCCGCCGGTGTTGTTCTCGGCGTAGGCGCTGGTGGTGCCCGGCACCCGCAGCACGGCGGCCGCGGTGCGCTGCGCGAGCACGTTCAGCTGATCGAGGTCGGGCCCGAACAGCTTGATGCCGACCGGCGTCTTGATGCCGGTCGCCAGCATGTTGATGCGGTTCTCGATCGGGAACGGCCACGCGTTGGCCATGCCGGGCAAGCGCGCGATCTGGTCGATGCCGGGGTGGGCGCTGCCGTCGGGCTCGCCCCAGCCGTACTTCAGCTCCTCGATCGTGATCGACCGCTGGCCGGGGAACAGCCAGCGCAGCGGCGTCTTGGCGAACTCGAGCCAGCCCGGCCAGTCGTCGTAGAAGCGCGCGACCTTGCGCTGGCGCCACTTGCTGCTATCGCTCTCGAGCTGCACGACGGTCTCCACCATCGACAGCGGGGCGGGGTCGGTGGCGGTGTCGGCGCGGCCGATCTTGCCGTGCACGGTGCGCACCTCGGGCACCTGCATCATCAGCTTGTCGGTCTGTTGCAGGATCTCGCGCGCCTTGCCGATCGACACGCTCGGATCGGTGGTCGGCATGTAGAGCAGGTCGCCCTCGTCCAGCTTCGGCATGAACTCCGAGCCGAGCCGCGACAACGGATACAACGTGCTCGCCCCGAGCAGCAGCACGGTCAACAGCGTCGCGCCCGGATGCCGCAGGCAGAGCCAGAAGAACGGCTCGTACAGGCGCTGGCTGATCCGGTTCAGCGGGTTGCGATCCTCGCGTGGGATGCGACCGCGCACCAGGTAGACCATCAACGCCGGCACCACGGTGATGCCGAGCACCGCCCCGGCGGCGATCGCGAACGTCTTGGTCCACGCCAGCGGTCCGAACATGCGGCCCGACTCGCCGCCGAGCACGAAGATCGGCAGGAACGCGACCGTGATCACCAGCATCGAACTGAATAGGCTCGGCGCCACCTCCTTGGCGGCCGCCAGCACGAGGTCGGCTTGCGCCGGCATCGGCGTGCCGTCGCGTTCGTGCCGTTCCCGCGCATGCTGCAGATGCTTGTGCGCGTTCTCGACCAGCACGACGCCGCTGTCGACCATCACGCCGATCGCCAGTGCGAGGCCGCCGATCGACATGATGTTGGCGTTGATGCCGAGCAGGGTCATCAGCAGGATCGACACCAGCAGCCCGATCGGCAGCACCAGCAGCGCCACCAGCGCGCTGCGCACGTGGGCCAGGAACAGGAGGCAGATCGCGCCGACGACCAGCAGCTCCTCGAACACGGCGCTGCGCAGCGTGTCGACGGCGCGACCGATCACCTGACTGCGGTCGTAGGTCTCGACGATCCTCACGCCCTCGGGCAGGCCGGGCGTCAGTTCTGCCAACCGTTGCTTGGCGTCCTGGATCACCTGATAGGCGTTGCTGCCGAAGCGCGCGACGATCACGCCGCCGACCGCCTCGCCTTCGCCGTTCAGCTCGCCGACGCTGCGCCGCGCTGCGCCACCGACGACGATGTCGGCGACCTGCCCCAGCAGCACGGGCGTGCCGTCGCGACCGAGACCGACCGGCACCTGCCGAAGGTCGTCCGTGCCCCGCAGGTAGCCGCGGCTGCGCACCATGTACTCCTGCTCCGAACGTTCGATCACGCTGCCGCCGACGTCGCGATTGCTGCGTTCGATCGCGGTGGCGATGCCCTGCAACGATACGTCGAAGGCGCGCAGCCGGTCGGGATCGAGCGTGACCTGGTACTCCTTGACGAAGCCACCGAAGCTCGCGACCTCGGACACGCCGTCGACGGCGCTCAGCGGGTAGCGCAGGTAGTAGTCCTGCAGCTCGCGCAGCTGTGCCAGGTCGTGGCGGTCGCTGGTCAACGCGTACTGGTAGACCCAGCCGACGCCGGTGGCGTCGGGGCCGAGCTTCGGCTGCACGTCCTTCGGCAGCCGGTCCCGCAGCGTCGACAGGTACTCGAGCACGCGGCTGCGCGCCCAGTAGATGTCGGTGCCGTCCTCGAACAGCACGTAGACGAACGACTGCTCGAACATCGACACGCCGCGCACGTAGGTGGCGCCGGGCACCGCCAGCAGCGCGCTGCTGAGCGGGTAGGTGACCTGGTCGTCGACGACCTGCGGGTTCTGGCCCGGGTACTCGGTGGTGACGATCACCTGCACGTCGGACAGGTCCGGGATCGCGTCGAGGCGGATGTTGCGGTAGCCCCACATGCCCAGCACGAGCAGGCCGACCGTGACCAGCAGCACCAACGCCCGATGCCGCACCGACAGTTCGACGATGCGCGCGATCACTTGCCGGCCTCCGCGGCGAGCGGCAGTTCGCGCCGCACGGAGCCGCATTCGAGCATCGAGCTGCCGTAGTACGGATTGCGCACCGCGGGCGCGGTCTGCAACCAATCGGCTTCGGCCATCGGACAGTGCTGCACGTACAGGATGCGCTGGCCACCCCGAACGTGCGGACGCGCGAGCTCGAACAGCCGTTCGGCCGCGGCGCTGACCAGCTTGAAGGTGACGCGCGCGGCGACCAGGTCCGGCTCGGTCGCCTGCTGCAGCGGTTCGGCCAGCGCGGCCGCGAGTGGCTGCAGTTCGGCCTCGGGCGCGGCGCTGACCGCCGTTGCCGCCCGCCGCAGCACCTGCCACAGCGCCGCGTCATGGCGATCGTCGGCCATCGCCGCCTGCACCGCGAGGTAGGCCTGCAGCAGCTCGTCGACCTGCTGCTGCGTCGGAGCCGACAGCGGCAGCGAACGCCGCGGCGGCAGGTCGCCCCCGGGCATCAGCCCTTCGCCCTGCAGCTTCTGCGTGCCCTCGCGCAGCCGGCTCTCGCTGTCGATCAGGAACTGGCCACTGGTGACGACGCGGTCGCCGACCGAAAGGCCGCTGTCGATCTCGACCATGCCGCCGTCGCCGGAGCGACCGAGCCCGATCGGGCGCGGTTCGAAGCGGCCCTTGCCGACCGCGACCCAGGCCAGCCGGCGCACTCCCGTGTCGAGCACTGCCTCCGCCGGCGCCAGCACGACGTCGTCCGCGATCGCGCGGTGGAACTGCAGGCGCGCGAACATGCCAGGCCGCAGCGTTCCGTCCGGGTTGCCGACCTCGACGCGTACCGCGCCGGTGCGCGTGACCGGGTCCAGCGTCGGCGACACGAACACGACCATGGCGTCGAGTTCGCGCCCGGGCAGGCCCGCGAACGCCGCCGTCGCCGCGTCGCCGACGTGCACCCCTGCCAGCTGCGACTCCGGCACCTGGGCATCGAGCCAGAGCACCGACAGGTCGGCGAGACGCAGCAGCACCTCGTTCTGCCGCGCCGGCGCACCCTGCACGACGTTCTTCTGCAACAGCACGCCGCCGGTGGCACTGCGCCACACCAGCGTGCGCTCGGCGTGTTCGAGCTGCTGCAGCCGATCGACCTCGTTCGCGGGCACGTCCCACAGCAGCAGCTTCTGCCGCGCGGCGGACAGCAGGCCCGCGTCCCCGCTCTGGCGCGCGGCGATCAGTTCCTCCTGGGCGACGACCAGATCGGCGGCATAGATCGAGAACAGCGCTGCTCCCGGCGCGATGCGCATGCCCTCGGTGTCGGCGTCGAGCTGTTCGACGAAGCCATCGAACTTCAGCGCCACGTCGAACTGGCGGCTCTCGGCGGTGCGCAGCGCGCCGAACGCGCGCATGGTGCGTTGCAACGACCCGCGCGCGACCTCGTGTACGCGCACGCCCATGTTCTGCACGACCACCGGATCGATCGTCACGCCGGGGCCGGCGTCGCCGCCGGCCGCGCCGAGCGGCACCAGGTCCATGTGGCAGATCGGGCACAGACCCGGCCCGTCCTGGCGCACCTGCGGGTGCATCGAACAGGTGTAGGTCTGCGTCGCCGCGCCGGCGCCGCCACCACCGTGCTGGCGGCCGACCTGGTAGGCGAGTTCGGCCGCGCCGAGCAGCAGCGCGAAGAACGCCACCGCCGGCAGCGCGCGCAGCAGCCACCGCCGGCCACGGGCGAACACACAGAGGACCGCGGCGATCAGCAGCAGCAGGCCGCCGCACACGAAGTAGACGTAGCTCGGGAACATGGCAGACACCGCGGGCGCAGGAGGTCTCGGGCCAAGGGTCCGACGGTCGTCCTGCGCACGCAGCGGTGCAGCCGATCGGGCCCACGACGGAACGGCGGGTACAGAGTTGCCCCGCCAGGGCCCGTCAGCAGAGCCAGACCGACAGCGCCACCTGCCGCGAACGGCTCGGCAGCAGCACGTTCGGCAGCCCGCTCGCAGTCGCCGCGCACAGGCGCTGCACGACGGTCAGGTGCGGCGGCACTTCGGGCACCGGCCCACGCAGCGGCGCCGAGCCCGGCACCGGCAGCTTCGGCACCACCGGCGGCGCCGACTCAGGCTTTCGCGCCGGGGCCTTGCACTGGCAATCGCTCGCCTGGGTCCGCTGCGCGCACTGGCAGGCGCCACCACAGCAGCAACCGTGGTCGCCGTGCGCCGGGTCGGCGTGCGTCGCCGCATCTGCGACCGCGACATGCCCCGCGTTCGCGTGCCCACCGCAGCAGTCGCCACCCGCGGCGCGCGCCGACGGCGCCAGCGCGAACAACAGCGCGGCGAGGGCGAGGCAGAGGGTGCGCAGGGGAACGATCACGGCTGGTCCGGGAGTCTACTCCAGGCTCCCATCGGATCCGAACCCCTCGCAACGGGAGTCATGCGCCCCCGCAGTCACAGTCCAGGCAGCCGTGCTGCGCGCACAAGCCGCAGGTCGCGAGCAACTGCCGGCGCAGCGCCTGCCGCGCCCGGTGCCGCTGCACGTTGAGGCGGTTGGCCGGGATGCCGCGGGCCAGGGCCACGTCGGCGGCGGCGGCATCGGCGAGGTCGACCGCCTGCAGCACGTCCTGCTGGGCGGTCGGCAACGCGCCGATCGCCGTCTGCAGGCATTGGCAGAGCTGGCGCTGCTCGGCCTCGCCCAGCTCGCCGACGTCGTCGGGCAGCGGCCGGCGATGGCGGGCCTCCAGCGACTGCCGCCGCTGCACGTCGGCGGTCGCGTTGCGCAGGATGCGCCAGAACCAGGCCAGCAGGCGATCCTGGTCGGCGAGTTGCCCGCTCTGCTGCAGGGCTTGCTGGATCGCCTGCTGCACGACGTCTTCGGCCAGCGTCGGGTCGTCGAGCCGGCGGCGCACGAAGGCCGTGAACTGCTGCAACTGCGCGAGCAGGAGGTTTGCATCGAATCGCATCGGCACCTCAGTGGCAGCTGCGACCATGACGCCGCAGCTGGCGGTAGTTGTACGGCAGCGGCACCAGGAAACCGACCACCAGGGCCGGCAACCACGCGAGCCAGTAGCCGGGTTCGTGCATCGGCAGGCGCACGCCGCCCATCACCGCCCAGTCGGTGAGGTTCATCGCCACCTCCATGCCCACCATCGACAGCAGGCTCATCGCCAACGCCGTGCGCCATGCCGCGGACCAGGCCATGCGTTCGCGCAGCCGCAGCACCAGTGTCTCGAGCAGCAGCGACGAAGCCAGACCGGCGACGACCGCGATCGCCATCCGCACCGGCATCGGCACCGACGGCCAGGCGATCGGCACCAAGGTCATCGCAGCGACGTCGCCGATCGTGCAGCCGAGCAGGCAGTGCCCGGTGGCGACCATGGCGCGCCGCCAGGTCGGGCGATCGCGCCAGAACGGCTGGGTGGACCGCAGGGCCGCCACGGGGTGGCAGCAGGGATCGGGCGCATCCGCGCGGCCGTGCATCGGCATCGTGCAGACGTTCGATTGGGATGATTCGGTCATCGGCATGGTCTCCACGTCGGCTGACGCGTGAGACCCCGATGCATTACCGCTCATCCTGCGCCGCCCGACCTCCCAGCCGCGGCGAACAGAAAGCCTACCCCTCGCTGATGCGCTCGATGTCGGCGCCGATGCACTGCAGCTTCTGCTCGATGCGTTCGTAGCCGCGATCGATGTGGTAGACGCGGCGCACGTCGGTCGAACCGCGCGCGACCAGGCCCGCCAGCACGAGGCTCGCCGACGCACGCAGGTCGCTGGCCATCACCGGCGCACCGCGCAGTTCTTCGATGCCCTCGATGATGGCGCTCGGCCCTTCGCGGCGGATGCGGGCGCCGAGGCGCTGCAGTTCGGCGGCGTGGATGAAGCGCTCGGGGTAGATCTTCTCGGTGATCACCGACACGCCGTCGGCGCGCGCCATCAGCGCCATGAACTGCGCCTGCAGGTCGGTCGGGAAGCCCGGGTAGGCCATCGTCGTGACGTCGACCGCGCGCAGCCGCCCGGCGGCGACCGGCACGGTGCGGATGAAGTCGCGGCCGAGTTCGAGCACGGCGCCGGCGGCGCGCAGGCGATCGACGACCGCCAGCATGTGCATCGGATTGCAGTCCTGCACCGTGACGTCGCTGTTCATCATGATCGCGCCGCACAGGAACGTGCCCGCCTCGATGCGATCGGGGATCATCGACCACTCGCAACCGTTCAGCGTGTCGACACCTTCGATCTCGAGCAGGTGGCTGCCGATGCCGCGGATCTTCGCGCCGCAGGCATTGAGGAAGTTGCACAGGTCCTCGACCTCGGGCTCCATCGCCGCCGATTCGATGAACGTCGTGCCCTTCGCCAAGGTCGCCGCCATCACCACGTTGGCGGTGCCGAGCACGGTCGAGCCCATGTTGCCGCCGAGGAACACCGCGCCACCGAGCGGCGGCCCGCTGATGGTCACGTAGCCGTCGGACATGTCGACCTTGCCGCCGATGTCGCGGAAACCCTTCAGGTGCAGGTCGACGGGCCGGTGGCCGAACACGCAGCCGCCCGGATAGCTGACGCGGGCCACGCCGCGCCGCGCCCACAGCGGGCCGAGCACGACGAAGCTGGCGCGCATCGTGCGCACCAGGTCGTACGGGGCCGTGTAGACGGTCTTGTCCTTGGCCTCCATCTCGAGCGTGCCGTCCTCGTGCCATTGGTGCACGACGCCGAGGCGGCCGAGGATGCGCAGCAGGTTCTCGACATCGGTCAGTCGAGGCATGTTGCGCAGACGGATCGGTCCGTCGACGAGCAGCGACGCCGCCAGGATCGGCAGGGCGCCATTCTTGCTACCAGAAACACGGACGGTGCCGCGAAGGTCGCGGCCACCCCGGATGCGGATTCGATCCAAGGAGCCCCTCCAAACGCGCCGACGGTCTCCGAGGAGTTCCGGCTGTGCCGGCCGCCGACGTCAGGCCACGGAAAGCGAGACGGAGAACGAGTTCTCGACGGCTGCTCGCACCGACCCCACCTTTGCACATCGCCCGTGGATGACTTTCCACAGGCAGGCTCGCGTGGCTGACCGGTCGCTGCGCGCGACCACCGAGAGGCCCATGTCTTAGCGAGCGTTCGCCCGGGCGCAAGCTCGCTTCGCCAGTTCTTCGCCGTCGCTTCAGGAGCGCGGTGGAAAGTCGTCGAGGTGCTCGCGCAGATCGACCAGCACCTGCGGCACGCCGAGGTCGGCGGCGAAGCGCACCACGCGCTCGCCGCCGTGGTCGAGCACGTAGACGCGGCCCTGTTCGTCGGTCGCGAGCGCGAGCGGGTCCTGGCAATGGCCGGCGAACGGCGACCCCGCCAGCAGCCGTTCGCCGGCGCGGTCGAGCAGGTGCACGCCCGGCTCGTCGCCGGCATCGACGACCGCGATCTGGCCACCGCCCAACCGCAGCACGGCGATCGGTCGCGCCAACACCTCGCGGCGGGTGTATCGCAGATGGCTGACGAACGTGCCGTCGGGGCGGAACCGCTGGATGCGCCCGTGCAGGGTGTCGGCGACCAGCACGCCGGCGGCGTCCGCCCACACCGCGCGCGGAGCGCCGAACGTCGCCTCGGGATCACCGCCCGACAGCAGCGGGCGCAGCGCCGCGCCGCTGCGCGCGAAGCGCTGCAGCCCACGTCGCCGCGGCCGATCGCCGCAGGCCACCAGCACCTGCTCGCCGAAGAGCGCGACGCCGTGCGGCCGGTCGAGCACGCCGGGCCGATCGCGCACGACGTCGCCCTGCGCCGGCGCCGGCAGACCGAAGTCGCCGAGGTGACGGCCGAACGCGCTGAAGTGGCAGACGCGGTCGTTGTGCGGATCGGCGACGAACAGGTGGAAGTGGGCGTCCATGGCCACGCCGGCGGCGTCCGAGTAGCCTCGCGCCCCGCCGGGCAGCGCCCACGCCGACATCGGTCGGGCGGCCTCCAGGTCGAACAGGAACACGTGCCCTCGCGCCGCCGACCACGTCACGCAGAGTAGATTGGCCCGCACGGCCAGACCGCCCATCATCGTCGCATGCTACTGCCCGACCACGAACCTGCGCGACTCCGCCGCCGCGTTGCGGCGCTGTGCCTCGGCGCCAAAGCGCTGTGCCTCAGCGCCTGCTCGGTGCTGCCACCGGCGAGCTACCCCGAGTTCGCCGAGCACCGCTTCGACGCCGCGTTCGTGGTGCCGGACGACGGGCTGCTGCGACTGCCCGCGACGACCACCGACCTGGTGGTGCACGAACTCACCGCCACGCCGCCGCCGCAGCGCGAGCTGTTCGGCAGCGGCGGCGAACGTTGGCTCGTCTATGCCGCCGGCACCCACGTGCGCGTGTACTGCAGCTGCCGCAGCTACACGCCGCGCAACGGCCGACCGCTGGCGCCGGCACAGGTGCTGCCGGGCGCGAGTCACCTCGAAGTGCTGACCGCACCGTGACGCCCCCCGCCAGCTGGTTGCTCGACGACGTCGTGCTGGTGCCGATGGACGGCCCGCCCGCGGCGCCGCTCGGCAGCGTGCGACGCGGCGCGATCCGCGTCCAGGGCGACCGCATCGTCGCCCTCGGCGCGCTGTTGCCTGCGCCCGGCGAACGCGTGGTGGCAGGCGCCGGCTGCATCGCCACACCGGGCTTCGTGCAGGGCCATGTGCACGCCACGCAGACGCTGTTCCGCGGTCTCGCCGGCGACCTGCCGCTGCTCGACTGGCTGCGGCAGCGCATCTGGCCGCTGGAACACGCGCACGACACAGCGTCGACGCGCGCCAGCGCGCGGCTGACGTTCGCGGAGCTGCTGGCCGGCGGCACGACGACCGTGCAGACGATGGAGTCGGTGCGCCACACCGAGGTGACGTGTGACGAGGCGATGGCCGCGGGCATCACGGCGATCGTCGGCAACTGTCTGATGGACCTCGCCTTTGGCGGTGTGCCCACCGGCATGCCGACCACCGCCGCCGAGGCGATCGCCACCACCGACGCACTGCGGCGCGCGTTCCACGGCCGCGACGGCCGCCTCGCGATCGCGGTCACGCCACGCTTCGTGCTGTCGTGCAGCGACGAACTCGCAAACACCGCCGCCGCCTACGCGCAGCAGCACGACCTGCGGCTGCACACCCACGCCGACGAGCATCCCGACGAAGTCGCCGCGGTGCACCAGCGTTTCGGGCGCGACTACGTCGAGGTCCTGCACGACCAGGGCCAGCTCGGCCAGCGCACGTCGCTGGCGCACTGCGTGCACACGACCAACCGCGAACGCGAACTGCTGGTCGCCACCGGCACGGCGGTGCTGCACTGCCCGCGTACGAACCTGAAGCTCGGCTCCGGCATCGCCGAGATCGCCGCCTACCGGCGCCTCGGCCTGCGTGTGGCGATCGGCGCCGACGGCGCGCCGTGCAACGATCGCCTGTCGATGCTGGCCGAGCTGCAGCAGGCCGCGCTGCTGCAGAACCTGGCCGCCGGCCCGGGCGTGTTCCCCGCCGAACAGGCACTGTGGACCGCGACGCGCGGTGGTGCCCAGGCGCTCGGCCTCGACCACGAGGTCGGCAGCCTGCGACCGGGGCAACGCGCCGACGTGCTGCTGTTCGACCTCGACGATGCGTTCCTGCCGCTGCTCGCCGACACACCGGCCGCGATCGCCGGCGCGATCGTCTACAGCGCGACCGAGCGCCAGTTGCGCGACGTGCTCTGCGGCGGCGAGTTCGCCGTCCAGGACGGGGAACTGCAGCGCTACGACCGCCGCGAACTGCGCGCCACCGCGATGGCTGTGCTGCCCGCGGTCCTGCAACGCGCCGGACTGGGTCGCTGACGACCGTCGTGCGCGCCGCTACAGTGCGAGCCGATGTCCCGTCGCCCGGTCACGTTGTTCGCCATCACCGTCGTCACCGCCATCGGCGCCTGCAGCAGCACCTCGTCCCCGCCGGCACCGCCGCCGGCGACCACGAACAGCCCGGCCGCGGCGGAGCCCGAAGACTGGGACCACGTGATGAAGCAGGTCAAGCACCGCTACGACCTGCTGAAGGACGCGCTCGCGGGACGCCAGCTCGGTGACCTGCGCACCGTTGCCACGGCGGCCGGCGAAGCGGCGGAACTGATGCGGCTCGGCTACGGTCGTTTCGAGGACCCGACGGTGCCGGAGTTCGCGCGCATGGCCCGCGAGGCCGAGTCGTGGCTGCTCAACGTGGCGCTCGAAGCGCGGCAGGCACACGGCGACATCGCCCGCGAACTGTTCCTCGCCGAAAGGAAGCGCCACTGCGGCGACTGCCACGACGCCCACGACCGGGTGCACGGATGACCGACGAGTCCGTCGAACCACCGCGCTGCCTGATCGACCCCACCACCGGCAGACCGATCCTGATGGCGCCGCAGCGCCAGCGGCGACCGATGCACACCGGCGCCGCGCAGAGCCAGCAGCCATGCCCGTTCTGCCAGGGCAACGAGGCCGAGACACCACCCGAGATCGACGCCGAACGCGATCCGGGCACCGCACCGGACGCCGCCGGCTGGGTCGCGCGCGCGTTCGCGAACAAGTACCCGGCCAACCTGCACCACGAGGTGCTCGCCGAAGGCCGCGACCACGCGGAGCAACCCGAAGACCTCGACCTGCCGACGTGGCGCCGCTGCCTGCAGCTGTGGCAACGACGGCTCGCTGCGCTCGAGGCGCAGCCGGGCATCACCTGCACCTACCTGTTCAAGAACGTCGGCGCGCTCGCCGGCGCCTCGATCGCGCACAACCACAGCCAGGTGCTCGGGCTCGCCGAACTGCCGCCGCGCCTGCAGCTCGAACTCGCCCAGCGGCGGCAACTGGCACACTGCCCGTGGTGCGCGACGCTCGCGACCGCCGAGGCCGAGCAGCGGCTGGTGTTCGGCAGCGGGCAGCACGCCGTGCTGGTGCCCGAGCCGCCGAAGCTGCCGAACGAGACCTGGCTGTTGCCGCGCCGTTGCGACGACGACTTCCTGCACACCGACCTCGATTCGCTGGCGGCGGCGATGCACGCGATGTTCCGCGCCGTCGCCGGCGCCTTCCACCGCCCCGCGTTCAACATGTGGCTGCACCGGGTACCCGGCGCCGCGTTCCACTGGCACTTCGAACTGCAGCCGCGCACCGGCCAGATGGCGGGCCTCGAACTCGGCGGCGACATGTACATCAACTCGATCCCGGCCACGCTGTCGGCGGCGAAGCTGCGCCGCGGCCTCGGCCAGCCGTCCTGATCGCCGGCACGATCGGCCGGCTCAGCTCGTCGCACTGAGCGCGCGCGCCGGCACCCGGGTGTAGAACACCAACCGGTAGCCGTCGGGGTCGGCGACGTGGCAGTCGCGCAGACCGTAGAACTGCGTCTTCGGCGGCAGCAGCGGCTTGATGCGCTTGCGCTTCAGCCGGCGGGCGAACGTGTCGACGTTGCCGACTTCGAGGTAGTAGGCGACACCGACACCCGGCGCGCCGCGCGCGAACTGCCGCGCATCCTGCTTCAGCTGCTCGATCTCCGCCTGGTCCATGCCCAGCTGCCGCGCCTCCTGCAGCGTCGGCAGTTCGCCGAGCATCAGCGTCTGCTTGCCGAGGCGCAGGCTCGCCCACACCGGGTGCTCGGGATCCGGGAACGTCTCGGCGATCTTGAAGCCGAGCTTGTCGACGTAGAAGCGCGCCGAACGCACGACGTTGGCGACGGTGAGGTGGATCGCGTTGGGGTGTGGCTTCTGCATGGTGCGAGCCATGGGCGAAGGCCGCATTCAAGCGAGTGTCGTGTCGGCGCGGAAGGGGCAACTCCGATGTGGGCACGCACCTTTCCCCATGCTGTCGGTTGCATCACCGAGGCGGCGACAGGACAGTCCCGCACGCTCCCTCGTCGCCCATGAAGAACCAACCAACGCAGCAACAGTGGGGCTCGCGCCTCGGTGTCATCCTCGCGGTGTCCGGCTCCGCGGTCGGACTCGGCAACTTCCTGCGGTTCCCGGGGCAGGCGGCGCAGAACGGCGGCGGGTCGTTCATGATCCCGTACTTCCTGGCGCTGCTGCTGCTCGGCATCCCGATCGGCTGGGCCGAGTGGGCGATGGGCCGCTACGGCGGCCGCAAGGGCTTCCACAGCGCGCCCGCGATCCTCGGCGTCGTCGGCAAGGGCGCCATCGCCCGCTACCTGGGCGTCATCGGCGTGCTGATCCCGCTCGCGGTGTACTTCTACTACATCCTGATCGAGAGCTGGTGCCTGGCCTACGCGTTCGACTACTTCAATCCGTGGACCGACGGCATCGGCATCGACAGCGCCGCGGCGATCACCGAACAGACCCGGGTTGCAAGCGACCACTTCGACGAGTTCACGGGCGCGAAGTTCGACGGCCTGATGCTCGACGGCTCGATCCACCAATCGGTCGTGTTCTGGGCCATCGTCTTCACGATCAACGTCGCGCTCGTCTACCGCGGCATCAGCAAGGGCATCGAGAAGTTCTGCCAGATCGCGATGCCGGTGATGGCCGTCTGCGCGCTGATCGTGCTGGCCCGCGTGCTGACGCTGGGCACGCCCGATCCCACCCATCCCGAGCAGAGCGTCGCCAACGGCCTCGGGCAGATGTGGAACCCTTCGTTCGAGGTGCTCGTCAACCCGCAGACGTGGCTCGCGGCTGCCGGCCAGATCTTCTTCAGCCTGTCGGTCGGCTTCGGCGTGATCATCAACTACGCCTCCTACATGAAGAAGAAGGACGACGTGATCGTCTCCGGCATCACGGCGTCGGCGACCAACGAACTGTTCGAGGTCGGCTTCGGCGGCATGATCACGATCCCGGCCGCCTTCGTCTTCCTCGGCGCGTCCGGCACGATCGCCGCGGTGCAGACCGGCACGTTCGGTCTCGGCTTCAAGACGCTGCCGGTGGTGTTCGCGCAGATGCCGGCCGGCAACGTGATCGGCGGCTTCTGGTTCTTCATGCTGTTCCTGGCCGCGATCACCAGTTCGCTGTCGATGCTGCAGCCGGCCCTGGCGTTCTTCGAGGAGGCGCTCGGCGTCAAGCGCTGGCAGGCGACGACGATGCTGGTCGCGATCTCGCTGCTCGGCTCGATGTTCGTGCTCTTCTACAGCAAGGACCTGACCGCGCTCAGCGTCATCGACGACTGGGTCGGCACGCTCGGCATCTTCGTGCTGGCGATGGTGCAGATCGTCTGCTTCGGCTGGGTGTTCGGCATCGACCGCGGCTGGAAGGAGATGCACCAGGGCTCGCAGATCCAGCTCTGGGGCTTCTTCCGGTTCGTCATGCGCTACCTGACGCCGCTGTTCCTGATCGTCGTGTTCGTGGCGTTCTGCTACACGAACCTCGAGGACTGGATTGACGCCGTGGCCGCGAACCCCGTCAAGCAGATGTCGATCGGCGTGATCGCCGCGACCATCCTGCTGCTGGTGATCTGCACCCGCATCGGCGAGAAGCGCTGGCGCGCGATGGGACTCGACCTCGACGGCAAACTGCCGCCGCCCGACGAGGTACAATCCAAGCCGACTGGAGGTGCACGATGACGACCGCTGGACTGATCTCGATGGTGCTCAGCCTGACCTTCGTGGTCGCGCTCGTGAGCTGGTGCTACTACCGCGTGCTGACCGCACCGACGCCGCCGCCGGAACAGCTCGAGGAGTTCCACAGCGCCTGACCGCGGGCGGCTCGCGCCGGAACAGTGCAGCCGCAGTCCGGGTGAGCCGATCACGCGCGGCGCGCCATCGCGCCGTGCAGCATGTCGAGGCCACGCTGCACGATCTTGCGGCTGTTGGCCTCGGTACGACCCAGCTGCTGCGCGATCTCGGCGTGACTCATCTGCGCCAGGTAGCGCAGCGACAGCGCCTCCCGGTACAACGCCGGCAGGCCGAGCAGGGCAGCTTCGAGCCGCTCGTTCGCCTCGCGATCCACGCACAGACCACTGGGGCTCGGCTCCTTGCCGGCGAAGATGGACTCGTGCAGGTCGAGGTCGCCGTAGCGCTGCCACAGGGCACGCTGGGCGCCGTTGTGCGCGTGCCGGTGCTGCTTGCGGACGCAGTTGAGCACGATGGTCGCCATCCACGCCGCGAAGGCGCCACCGCTGTGCATCTCGAACCCGGCGAGGCCGGCGAAGGCGCGGATCAGCGCCTCCTGCGCCATGTCCTCGGCGCTGGCCGGCAGCGACGCGCGCGGCACGCCGAGGTGCACGGCGACCATGCGGCAGACACGCGGCAGGTAGCGGGCGAACAACTGCTCGCGCGCCGTCGCGTCGCCCGCCTGCGCCGCGACGACGAGCTGCTCCGTCGAGGGCATGTCCTCGCTCATCGCGGTTCCCCCCAGAGCACGAACGCGGCCCAATCGCACACCGGCAGCTTGCCGATCGCCGCGCGCTGCACCGTCGCCAGGTCCATTGCCGCCGCACCGGTTGATGCCAGCCAGCGACCGTGGAACGCGACCGCGAGGTCGCGGGCGACGGCATCGGGCAGACGCCAGAGCGTCGCCAGCACGCGCCGAGCGCCGGCGACCTGCGCCGCCCACGCGAGCCCGCCGACGCCATCGTGGGCATGGACGCTGCCGACCGCCGACGTACACGCCGACAACACCACGAGTTCGAAGTCGCCGCGGAGGCAGCACAACTCCGAGAGCCGCAGCAGGCCGTCGTCGCCCTGTTCGGGCCCACCCGGCGGCAGCGAGAGCGCCAGGAACGACATGGCCGGCACCTCCGTGTTGACCTCGCCGTGGCAGGCGAAGTGCAGCACGTTCACGTCGCGCAGCGCAGCCGGCGTCAGCGCGGACTCCCGCGCGGCTTCGCCCAACAGCACGCGGAAGCGCTGGCCGTGCAGTTCGCCGTCGAACGTCGACGGGTCGACGACGTCATCCAGCCGCGCGTGTTCGTCGGCAGACGCGAACAGGCAGGCGACGGCGAGCACTTCGGCGGCGGAACCCGGCAGCGAGGCAAAGCCATCGCCGTCCAACTGGGACCGCTCGACGAGTTGCTGCACCGCGCCGGGTGGATAGTGCGGATTGCCGAGCGCCAACAAGCGCAGCGGCGACGCGGCGGGCATCGCGCGACGCCGCGCCTGCACCAGCAGGCTCGCGGAGACGACGTGCGCGATCGCCTTCGATGCCACCAGCGGCGCGCCGTGCCACGGCAAGGCGGCGATCGGCACGCTGCCGAAGGACCCCTCGGGCGACCACAACAGCGTGTCGACGTCGGCACGCTGCAACAGTAGGTCGAACCAGCCACCGTCGGGCCACAACTCCGACGCCGCGCGGGCGAGGGCCGGCACCGCAGCGGCATCCCGCGCCCCGTCCCGCGTCGACGCCCAGGCCCGCACGGCCGCGATCGCCGCCGACCACCCGGCCCCGTGCGGCAGCACATGCAGTTCGGTGCCCTCGCGCGTGCTCGTGAACGCGAAGGCGTCGTCCCCCACCTCGACACACTCGACCAGCAGTTCGCCTGCCCGCAGCACGTGCTGCAGTTCTGCTGCCGAACACGCCGACGTGGTGAGACTCGGCACCCCGACCCGCCGTTCGACTGCGAACGCCGCCAGCGCGGCTTCCGCCTGCTGCAGTTCCGCTTCGATGCGGGCCAGGTCGAGGTCGCGCTGCCGGCGCGCGAGTGGATGACGCGGCGGCTGCCGCACGAGCCACCCGTGCCGGCCACGCAGGCGGTCCACCTCGCCCTGCAGTTGGCGCATCCGGCCCTGCTCGGTCGTGGACAAGGACGCCAACCCGGACTCGCCGACCTCCTGGACGCGGCAGGTCGCGACGGCGCCGTGGAACCGTTGCACGACCAGGTGCAGCTGCTGCAACAGCGGCATCGGTGTCGTCGGATCGGCGCCGCGCGCCAGCTGGCAGGCGGCCTGCGCGACGACGAGGATCTCGCCGAACTGATCGAGGTAGGCGGCGGCGATGCCCTCGAGGCGCCACAGTTGTTCGCGCACGAGACCCTGCTGCACGAGGTCCGATGCGTCGACACACGCGCGCAGCGAGGCCGCCGCGTCGCCGGCCGCGAGTTCGACGCGTGCCGACAGCAGCAGCCGCTGGACCTGCAGCGGCACGTGGCGATGGCGCCGCAACGGGCCCTCGACCTGGTCGAGGCGGCGCCGCGCCGCGGCCAGATCGCCGCTCTGCCGGTCGAGCGACACAACCAGCAGTTCGGTACGCAGGAACAGCAGCTGTTCGTGGTTGTCGCCGCAGAAGCGATACAGCCGATCCACCAGACGCTCGATCGTGGCCGCGCGCTCCGGTGTCGGTGGCAGCCGCAACAGAAGCTCGGCGTAGCTGACCAGCGCGTCGACGTTGGTCTCGCCCGGCCAGGCCAGGAACTCGTCGGTGACCATGGCCGCGAACACCTGCTCGGCCCGCGGGATATCGCCGGCGCCGCCGCGGCGCAGCAGCGCCTGCGCGCGGACCTTCTGCATCGCCTGGATGCCGCCGCGGTCGACGACCTCCGGCTCCCAGGGCAGGAGACGGATCGGTTCGCGGTAGCGCCGCTCGGCATCCTCGGCGGTGCACATCGCCTGGTCCAGCTTGCCGAGGTGCAGCCAGACCGAGGCCAGGTTGTGGTCGCAGTTGGTCAGGCGATGGCGGTTGTCGCTCCAGGTGAAGTCGGCGCGCGCCTCGGTCAGGTCGCCGACCGCGGGCAGCAGGCAGCCGATCTGCTCGCGCGCGTAGCCGCGCAACAGCAGCAGCTGGCCGTGAGCCTCACGCCGGGTCGCCGCGCGCGGCCGTTCCGGCAGCGTCAGGTAGAGGTCCAGGTCCCGCGCGAGCGCGAGGCGCTCGGTCTCGCCCCACTCGGGCTGCTGCGCGAGTTCGACCAGCGCCTGGGTCAGCAGTTCGTCCGCCAGCGCCGGCTGGTCGAGCACGGTGATCAGCGCGCGGCCGGCTTCGATACCGATCCAATACCGCTTCGGCCCGGAGAACGACTGCCAGAGTTCGCACCAGCGCGCGGCGAGGTCGGTGGCGCGCCCGGTGTCCTTCGCGATCCGCGAACGCTGCCGCAGCAGGATCGACCAGCCGTCGTGGGTTCCGGGCCACTGCCGCAACCACGCCTCCAGTTCGTCGAGCAGCGCCTCGAGCTCCACCTGCGTGCTGCCGGTGCGGCCCAGCACGCTCCACAGCTCGAGTGAGGCCGCCGCCAGCGACACGCTGTCGTACTGCCGCCAATCCTGTCGCAGGCGCGCCTGCAGCATCTCGGCCCGACGCCGCTGTTCCACCAGCGTCGACGCCGTGTCCGCGGACGACGGTGCCGCGAGCCGCAGCCCGCGCAGTTCGGCCAAGACCTCGGCAGGTTGCTGGGCCGGCAACGCCGCGACCCAGCAGCAGGCGGCGAGCGCACACCAGGCCCCGCGCGGCGATTTCACCGCGCCTCCAGCGTGGCACGCTGACGTTCCAGCGCCTCGGCAAGGCTCGCATCGCCGAGTGCCACCGCTGCGACACCGGCGATGCGCAGCAGGTCGCGTGCCGGCAGCGACGATCCACCCGCCTCGGACAGTGCCAGACGCAGCACGTCGGCCGGGTAGCCACCCTGCTGCAGCACGTCGAGCTGGCCGCGATGGTCGTCCGGCGCGAGCTGCCGCAGCCGGGCCGCCACCTGCGCGTCGGCGTCGACGTGGAACGGCACGCTCACCATCGTGCCCTCGGCTTCGTCCGCACTCGCGGGCCGCACCGTGCCCGCATCGTCGCGGGCGCCGATCCACTGCACCCGCCACGCGCGGCCAGCCGTGCCATCGAGATCCGCCGGCCACTCCAGTTCGCAGCGCCGCGTGCGGTCACCCTGCTCGCATTCCTGCTGCCACAGCACAGCACCCTGCACATCCTGGACCTCGACCCGGTAGCGATGGTGGAACCGGTGATCCGGCATCAGCGCGTCGTCGACCGGGTCGTAGCCGATCCAGGTGAAGGGAGCCGGCGCCAGGACGCGACCGCGCGGAAACACCACGTGCAGGCCGGCGCCGGGGTCCACCGGCAACGATCGCAGGCTGTCGCCCAGCGCATCCAGGGCTTCGGTCGACGGGTTGCTGCGGTAGTCCTCCAACGCCCGGGACGCATGCCCGATCTTCTCGTCGAGCTTCCGCCAGTTGCCCCACAGCCAGGCCGCGAGCACCGTCAGTGCCGTCAGCAGCACGACCGCGACCGCCGGCACTGGCCGCCGCCGCACCCGGCGCCACACGGCCGTGATGCCGGAGACCGGGCGCGCCTCTGTCGGCTCCAGGTCCAGAACCCGTTGCAGGTCCTGCGCCAGTGCTCCCGCCGATCGGTAGCGGCGTGCCGGCACGTGTTCCAGCGCCCGCATCACGACCGCCTCGAGATCGCGCGACAACCGCGGGTGGTGCCGCCGTGGCGGCACCGGATCGCCGGTGAGGATGCGCTGGAAGGCACCGGCCCGGCCACCCGGCCCGACGAACGGATGCACCAGCGTCAGCGACTCGTAGAGAGCCAGACCCAATGCACGCACATCGGTGGCCGGCGTCGCGGCCTGGCCTTCGATCTGCTCCGGCGCCATGTAGAGCGGCGTGCCGAGCACCTCGCCGACCGACGTCAGCCTCAGGTCGTCTTCGGGCAGTGCGAGCCCGAAGTCGAGCACCACCGGCGAACCATCGGGCCGCACCAGGAGGTTGTCGGGCTTGATGTCGCGGTGCACGACGCCGGCCACGTGGGCCTGATGCAGCGCTTCGGCCGCGTCCCGGAAGAACACCAGCAATGCCCGCAGCGCCGTCGCACGATCAGCGGCGCCACCGAGGCGAAGGAAGGCAGACCCGCCGCCGGCCTCGGTCTCGCTGCGCGCGGCAGCAAGGTACGCGGCCAGCGTGCGGCCTTCGTAGAAGGGCATCACCAGGTGGAACGTCGCAGCAGTCTCGACGACGTCGATGACCTTGACGAGATTGGCATGATCCAACCCGCCGAGCACGCGCGCCTCCCGCCGCAGGCGCTCGACCGCCTTGCGGTTGTGCCCCAACGCCGCGTGCAGCGACTTCAGCACGACGCGACGGCCGAGCTCCGGGTCCAACGCCTCGAGCACCGCGCCCATGCCGCCTTCGGCCAACTCGCGCACGATGCGGTAGCGACCGATGGTCGAGCCGATGGCAGACTTGTCGGCATCGGCCGGAACGGGTCGCAGCAGCGCGGCATACTCGGCGCGCACGAACTCACCGAGACCCGGGAACGCCTGTTCGTAGTGTTCGATCGGCTGCAGCCGCCCGTGCTCTTCGTCGTCGAGCAGGCGCAGCAGGAAGCGGGTGCGCTCGCAACCTGCTGGGTCGTCGGTGGTGCCTGTGGAAGCGACGTCCATGGGTAGCGCCTCAATCCCGGTCGAACTCGCGGCGTGACACTACCGCGCGCGCAGCAGGCGAGCACGATTTCCCGTCACGCCAGCGGTGCGGCCGGGGTTGGCAGGTGCACCGACATCCCGTCGGCACCGGAGGAAACGCCACTTGCCACGCTTCGCCCTCGTCTCTCTCGCCCTCAGCTGCACGCTCACCGCCCAGGGACTGACCTGGACCACCAACCCGGCCACCGGCAACGAATACGCCCGGACGACGACCATGATGTCCTGGGCCGCAGCCCAGGCACTCGCCAACAGCGTCGGCGCCGACCTCTGCACGATCGACGACGACGCCGAGAACACATGGGTCGCGGACCACTTCCTGGCGCTGTTCCCGCTCTACCTCGGCGGCACCGACCAGTTCGTCTCGGACTTCTGGACCACGCCGAACGGCTGGCCGCTGGCACATGCGAACTGGGCGCCGAACCAGCCCGACGGCTCGGGCAACTGCCAGGTGATGTGGGACGCCAACCCGTTGTTCGGCGTGCCGCGCGGCACCTGGGACGATCAGCCCGGCACCGCACCGAACTTCGCCGTGCTGGAACGGCCGGTACCGCAATGGGTGGCGTATGGCGCCGGCTGCGCCGGCAGCAACGGCCTGCCGACGCTGGCGCCGGCGACCTGCAGCGCCGCGCCGGTGCCAGGGGCGACGATCGAGATGGCACTCGGCAACCTGCCGACCGGCGGCGGCGCGGTGATCGGCGTGCTCAGCCTCCGCCGGCTCAACGTCGACCTCGGCGTGATCGGCATGCCGACCTGCCTGGCCCTGATCGACCTCGATGCGGGCTGGCTGCGACCTGTGTTCTACAACGCCGACGCCGTGATCTGGCAGGAGACGCTGCCGAACCTGACGGCGATCCGCGGTATCAAGGCCTTCACGCAGGCGCTGGTGCTCGACGCCGCGGCCGGCAACGACTTCGGCGCGACGACGACGGCCGGGTTGGAACTGCGGCTCGGCTACTGATCCCACAACTTCCACACACGCACCTGCCATGCTGCTCTCGCCGCGCATCCGTCTCTCGCTCGCGATCCTCGCAACGACCGCCGCGCTGTGCGGCCAGGCCGACTACTTCGTCGACGGCACGCTTGGCGTCGATGCGCCGGGACACGGGACGTCCGTGTCCAGCCCATGGCGCACGATCGCCCATGCGCTCGCCAACGCGCAGGCGCCGGCGAACGGCGCTGTCGTGGTGCAGGTGCGCGGCGACCAGGTGTACTCACCGGGTACGAACGGCGAGACGTTCCCGCTGCTCGTGCCGCCGGGCGTGGCTCTCGAGGGCGTCGCCGGCAGCCAGGGCCAGCGGCCCGTGCTGCTGCTGCCGGCCGGGGCAACCGGGCTGTTGCTGGCACCTGCGGCCAGCTTCGACGACTCCTACTGCCTGCTGCGCGGCCTCGCCATCGAGGGTGGCGACATGGGTGTGCAGTTGGGTTCGCAGGCAGGGCAGCAGCATCGAGTCCGGATCGAAGACTGTGACTTGCGCCTGCAGGTCGGTCCCGGCGTGCAGGTGCTCGCGACCGGCGGCATCGACCTGCTCACCGTGCGCGCCAGCCGCTTCGGCCCGAGCCCGACGGGTGCGAGCATCTCGATGTCGCCGCCGTGGTCGTCGTCCGATCTGCAGGTCGACCTGGAGCAGTGCCAGATGACGGGTCTGGCCGATGCCGTGCGCTGCCAGACGCAGGCCGGTGGAACAGGCTGCCGACCCCGTGTGAATCTGCTCAGATGCAACATCGAGCACTGCCAGCATGGTCTGAACTACTCAGGGATCTTCGGAGCAGGATACGCCACGCGCCTCGAGTCCACGCGCATAGGATGCGGTTCTCACGGCATCGACATGATAGACACCGGTTCTTATCTTGGCCAGGCGTTGGAACTCGTGGACTGCACCCTGGTCCAGTTGGTGACCGGCATCACTGTGGAGTCCGGTCCGTTCTCCTATCCGGGAACCAAGACGGTGACGATGCAGGGATGCGTCGTGGCAAGCTGCCAAACGGGCGTGCAGCTGAGGTGGATCTACAACCCCCCGGTCGTACACCGATTGACAGTGACAGACTGCACGTTCCGCGACAACGGAACGAGCATTCTGGGTCAAGGCAACGGCGACAACGGGCAGATGCTCTTCTCCATTTCGCGATGCCGCTTCCTGCGCGGTGGAACAGCGATTTCCGCCTCCTTCTACAGCTACTGGTCTCTGCTCACGATCGAAGGCTCGGTGATCGCCGAGCATGACACCGCAGTGGCCTTCGCTGGCTTTCCAGGTGACTGGATGTTCCATTGGCCGGCCAGGCTGCAGATCGACGGCACGACCATAGCCGACAATCACACGGCGCTGGCGGTGCCGGAGGTCGGCCCAAGCAGTGCAGACTCCATCCTCTTCAGCGGCAACCTGACGGATGTGGTCGCCACGCCGGCGCTCACCGTCTCCCACTCGCTGACGGACCGCCCGACTCTGCCCGGCACCAACAACCAGGTCCTGACTGACGCGCAGCTGCTGCGGCCGAGCTACCAGTTGGCACCGACATCACCATGCATCGACCCCGTCGGTAGCGACATCGGCGCCGATCAGTTCGTGCCCGCCGGCTCGCTGCGTCCGTACGGCACACCCGGCACGAGCCCGCTCGGCGCCACGCAGCGCATCGGCTCCCCGGACACCACAGCTCCCGTCGGCTCGACGTTCACCGTTTCCCTGTCGGCCGCACTGCCCGCCGGCATCCCACCGCCGCCGGCGCAGGCGATCCTCGCGCTCGGCTTCGCGGAGCCAGCGCCGCCGTTGCCGTTCGACCTGGCCATCGCCGGCATCGCCGGTGTGCTGTGGGTCGATCCGTTGATCTTCGAGTTGCCCATCGCCGGGTCGGCAGCCGGCACCGCCGCGATCCAACAGACGATCCCCGACTTCACTTGGCTGGCGGGTCTGCCCGTGTTCTACCAATGGCTGGTCGTGTCGCCGCTCGACGGCATGGTCACCAGCGACGGGCTGCGCGTGACCTTCGGCTCGTAGCCGGCGCGGTCTGGTTCAGAACCCCGCCCAGCCCGGCACGCGCGGGTACGGGATCGCATCGCGGATGTTCGCCAACCCGCAGATGTAGACCAGCAGCCGTTCGAAGCCCAACCCGAAGCCGG
>JBGARS010000039.1:0-42230 GCA_044230075.1 Planctomycetota bacterium
ATGGTGATCGCCGCCACGGGCGAGATCGCCAGCGTGCAGCAGAGCCAAGGCGCACGCATGCTGCTGCTGGTGGAGCTCGCGACGTCGACGCCTTGTGGCCCCATGTTGCTGCCGATGCGGTGGCGCCGGCGGGCGAACGACTTCGGTTTCGAGGACCCGGCCTGGAACCCGGAGCTGCCAGACGGCATGGAGTCCGCGACCGGGAAGCTCACCGTGCCGCGCGATCGCTGAGCGCTACGGCACCTGCCCGCGCCGCAACTGCTGCAGCGGATAGAACGTGCCGCGCCAGCGCACGCCCCGCTGCCGCAGCGTGACCCACACCGAGTTGCCGAGCGCGACCACGAGCAGCAGCCGCGCGAGCGGCGTCAGCAGACCGGCCAGCAGTTCCCAGCCCATGCGGCGTGCGAGCAGCGCGCCGGCGAGACCGTTCGCGAGACAGCAGCCGAACGGCAACCAGCCGAGCGGACCCGCGACCAGCGGTGCCAGCAACGGCGCCACCAGCAGTGCCGTGCCGAGCCCGATCGCCGCGAGCGCGAGCCACGTGCGGTAGCGCAGCACCGCGAACATGTTCTTCTCGACCACGCGCACCAGCGCGCGCGGCGTCGCTCCCCAGTCGATCGCCAGTTCGTGGTTCGCGAGCCAGACGCGCGAGCGGAAGCCGGCGCGCCACAGCAGGCAGCCGAGCCAGACGTCGTCGACGACCTCGAGGCGCAGCGGCAGATGGCCACCGACGGTGCGGTAGGCATCCGTGCGCACGAGGTTGAACGCGCCGGTGCCGACGAAGGTCGTCTGGCGGCGGCCGTTGACGGCGGCGATGCGCCGTTGGATCACCAGCTGGAACGCCAATAGGCACGCGCGGCCGAGGAACGTGGTGCCGCGGTGCGTCGGCAGCAGCGCCACGTGCTGCGCATCCGCCTGTTCGGCGGCGTCGATCGCGCGTGCCAGCGCGTCCGGTGCGAGGTGCGCATCCGCATCGGTGAACAGGATCCAGCGTGTGGTCGCGTCGGCAGCGCCGAGCTGCAGCGCATGGCTCTTGCCGAGCCAGTCGGGCGGCAGGTCGCGCACGCTGACGACGTGCAGGCGTGGTTCGTCGGCTGCAAGCGCGGCGAGAAGTTCGCCGGTGCCGTCCTCGCTGCGGTCGTCGACGACGACGAGGCGCAGCGCCACGTGCTGCTGTGCCAGCAGCTGCCGCACGGACTTCGCGACGTGTGCCACGTCGTCGCGCACGGCCATCACGATCGTGACGTCGGGCAGGCTCGCATCGGCGCGCCGCGGCGGCAGCTCGCGCAGGCGCGCGACGGCCCACAGATCGCGCAGCGCCACGTAGGCCCACAGCAGAGCCAGCGCGAGCAGCGCCGCGCTCATCCGTTCACCGGTGCACGCCCGGCGCCTCGGTGCCGGTGCGCTCGACCCACTCCAGGTAGCTGCCCGGATACGCGAACGGCTGCTTGCCCTGCGTGCACGCGCTGACGTCGAGCACGCGCGTCGCGAGACCGCGCAGGAACGCGCGGTCGTGGCTGACGAACAGCATCGTGCCGTCGTAGTCGCGCAGCGTCTGCACCAGCATCTCCTTGGTCGCCATGTCGAGATGGTTGGTCGGTTCGTCGAGCACCAGGAAGTTCGGCGGGTCGTAGAGCATCAGCGCCAGCACCAGCCGCGACTTCTCGCCGCCGCTGAGGAACGCGATGCGCTTGTCCTGGTCGTCGCCGGAGAAGCCGAACGCACCCAGCAGCGTGCGCTTGCTGCCGGTCGCCTCGAGCGGGAAGTTGCGATCGACCTGCTCGTAGACGGTCAGCTCCGGATCGAGCAGATCCAGGGCCTGCTGTGCGAAGTAGCCCATCTTGACGCTGCCGAGCTTGACGTTGCCGCCGTCCGCCTCGAGCTGGCCGGCGACCATCTTCAGCAGCGTGGTCTTGCCGGAACCGTTCTGGCCCATGACGCACCAGCGTTCGCCGCGCTTGATCTCGAACTCGAGGCCCTTGTAGATCGTCTTCTGCCCGTAGCTCTTGTCGACGCCCTGCAGCTTGACGATGTCGTCGCCCGACCGCGGCGGCCGCTTGCATGCGAACGGCACCACCTCGCGCTTCTTCGGCGGGTCGATGCGCTCGATCTTGTCCATCTTCTTCTGCCGGCTCTGCGCGGCCGCCGCCTTGGCGACGTGCGTGCCGAAGCGGTCGATGAACCGCTGCATCTTGGCGATCATCGCCTCCTGGCGCGCGAACGTGGCCTCCTTCTGCGTGAAGCGGTTCCTCTGTTCGCGCTCCATGAAGTCGTAGTCGCCGGTGTAGGAGATGAACTCGCCGTCGTCGATGTCGATGATGCGGTTGACGAGCCGGTTCATGAAGTCGCGGTCGTGGCACGTCATCAGCACGGCCGACTTCGTGCCCTGCAGGAACTTCTCGAGCCACAGGATCGACTCGATGTCGAGGTGGTTGGTCGGCTCGTCGAGCAGCAGCACGTCGAAGTTGCCGAGCAGCACGGTCGCCATGCCGACGCGCATCTTCCAGCCACCCGAGAGCGCACCGACGTCGCCGTCGATCTGCTCGTCGTGGAAGCCGAGGCCGTGCAGCACTTCCTTGGCGCGCGCCTCGAGTTCGTAGCCGCCGAGGTCCTGGTACTCGCCCTGGATTTCGCCGTAGCGCTCGAGGATGCGGTCCATGTCGTTGACCTTGTCGGGGTCTCCCATGTCGTGCTGCAACTGCTCGATCTCGTGGTGCAAGGCGCCGGCCTTGCCGCTGCCGGCGATCGCCTCGTCGAGCACGGATCGACCCGACATCTCGCCGATGTCCTGGCGGAAGTAGCCGAGCGTGAGCCGTTTGGGCAGCGAGACGTCGCCCTCGTCGGGCTTCTCCTCGCCGGTGATCAGCCGGAACACCGTCGACTTGCCGGCGCCGTTCGGGCCGGTGAGGCCGACCTTCTCACCGGGGTTGAGTTGCAGCGAAGCGTCGACGAACAGGACCTGGTGGCCGTGCCGCTTGTTGATGCCGGTGAGGGTGATCATCGAGGGCGAGCAGGATAGCGGCTCGTGCCCCGACGCCCCACCCCGTCATCGCAACACGACGTCGCCGTTGTGGGTCGTGATGCGCAGCAGGCCCTTGCCGTCGCCCAGACGGCCCGCGAGCTGGTTCTGCTTCCGGGTGGCGTTCTCCAGCGGCAGGTCGCAGCGCACGCTGCCGTTGTGGGTCGCCGCTTCGACCTGCAGGCCCTGGCCAGGGGCCAGGTCGACCACGACCTCGCCGTTGTGGGTCTCGATGCTGGCCTCGCGCGTGGCGCCGCCGAACAGGAGCCGCACGCCGCCGTTGTGCGACACGGCGGTGACGTGACTGCCGGCGACGTCGCCCGTGATCTCGCCGTTGTGCGATTCGAGTTGCGCGTCACCGGTGGTTCCGCGCAGCTGCAGATCGCCGTTGTGCGACTGCAGTTCGACCGCCACGTGCGGCGGCACCGTGATCGTGAAGGCGAACACGCTGCTGGCCGTCCAACCGGTCTGCGGCCCCTTGCCCGCCACCGTCAGGCAGCCGGCGACGACGTCGCGCTGCACGTCCAGCTGGTGCAGCAGCGCGTCGGCCTCGACCTGGCTCGGCGCCCGCGCCGTGATCTCGGCATGCAGCGCGATCTCGGTCGCCGCGGCGTCACCTTGGACCGTGATGGCGCCGTTGTGCGACTGGCACGCAAGCCGCTGCACGTCGGCTGCGGGCAGCATGTAGTCGACGGTCTTGCTGGCGCTGAAGCTCTGAAACGAGCAGGCGGCGACGAGCGCGAACGACAGGGCGGCGAGGGAACGCATGGTCACGGAAGGCATGGGGGCGCGGCGATACGGCTGGGTCGGGCAGTATCCCGGGTTTGCCGCGCCCCGGTCACGACTACGGCAGCGGCGGGCGGAAGATGACCGTCAGCTTGGGGCGCGCGGTCACGGTCGGGTTCTCGCGGGTCGCGAACCACTTCACGGTCTTGGTGACCCCCTCGTTGCCGATCAGGATCCAGCCGAAGTTCGTCGCTGGTGCTGCGACCCAGCCCTGCACGTCGGTCTTCAGCTCGGTGGACGTGAACGCCTGGGAGGCGTCGGTGACCAGGATCGTGCCGGTCTGCGCCGCGAAGTCGCCGCCGGGGGTCGACCACGACGTGGCGGGACTCGTGCGACGCAGCCAGGATGCTCCGCCGCCCTGTGCGGGATCTCCTTGCCCGGCAGTTCCCGTCGCCGTCGTGCCCTCGGTCCAGCTGTTGCTGATGCGGCGAATCGAGAACGTCTGCATGCCGGTCAGCTGCCCGACGGCGCTCGGACTCGTGTTGGTCAGTTGCAGCAGCGCGGACTGGATCACCGAGGTCGATGCCACGCTCGAGACATCGAATCGCAGCAGGGCACGGCGGGGGCCACGGCTGATCGTGTTGCCGGCCACCATGTCGAAGCCGCCGCCGTAGTTGTTGCTCTGGAGGTTGACGATCGGCGGTCCGACTTCGACGGTCTCGTAGATCGTGTTGTCCTGGCTGGCCTCGAGCATGACCGTGGTCGCGCCGTTGACCGAGGTGATCAGCGCTGGCTTGACCTCAGTGTCGGTCTCCGTGGCGTTGGTGACCGTCAAGAACACGTTGTAGGTGCCCGCAGTTGCGAACACGTGCGTGGGGTTCGTGAGGGTCGAAGTCGTGCCGTCGCCGAAGTTCCACAGCCGTGAGGTCGGCGAGCCGCTCGACGTGTCGGTGAACGTGACGGTCTCGTCGTTCCAGACGCTGCCGACCAGGGTGTTCACGCGGCCACCGATCGGACTGACCGTGACCCGGCTCGTGAACGCCGCCACCAGCGTTCCCGGCGCCGTCACCGTCACGAAGCCCGCCTTGGTCACCGTCGAGCTGCTGCTCTCACCGGTCGCGGTCAGCGTCACCGCGAACGTGCCGGTCGTCGCATACGTGAACGACGGGTTCTGCAGGGTCGAGTCCGTGGTGCCGTTGCCGTCGAAGTCCCAGGCCCAGGCCGAAATCGTGCCGTTTGGCTGCGTCGACGCATCGGTGAACAGCACCGTCAGCGGGGCACCACCAGACGTCGTCGGCGCCGCCGTGAAGTCGGCGGCCACCGGTCCGACCACGTGCACGAACGCGGCTGCGGTCTTGTCGGCCTCGGTGTTCTTGTTGCGCACGGTCAGCTTCACCGTGAAGTCGCCGGGCGTCGGGTAGGTCGTGGTCGGGTTCTGGACGGTCGAATCGACGCTGCCGTCGTTGGTGAAGTCCCATTGCCAGCCGTTCGGCGAGCCGGTCGACGCATCCGTGAACGTGACCTGCAGCGGCGCCAGACCCGACGCTGGCATGGCCGAGAAGTCGACCAGGATGCCCGAGGTCTCGCCGAGGAACGACACCATCACGTTGCTCGTGTCCGAGGTGCCGAGGTTGGTCGCCGCGGTCAGATAGGCGGCGAAGCCGGTCTGGAAGTCGGCGCTGCCGGTGAACGAGCCGACCATCGGCCGCGACGACGCACCGTTGCTGCTCGCCGATTCGGTCGCGGTCACGCTGATGCGGAACGGCAGCACGCGCCCCGCATCGAGCTGCAGGGTCTCGACCAGGAAGATGTCGCTGAAGCGGTTGTCGTCGGTGCGCAGCACGTCGATGTTGCGCGCGTCGGACTCGAACGCGATCGCGGTGCCGTCGGCCAGGAACGCCGGCGCGCGTGCCGAGCCGTCGCCGATCGTGGTGACGCCCGGTGACACGCGGCGGTTCAGCAGCTGCGTCGTGCCGGTGTTGCTGTCGAACAGGAACACGTTCGTCGGCGCGGTGACCGTGGCGAGGTCGGCCTTGTCGGACTCGAACGCGACGCGAACGCGGCCCGATGCCGAGTGCACGCTGGCATTGCGACTGGCGCCGCCGCTGCCTTCGAGGCCGGTGCCGGTGACGCTGGCGCGGCTCAACACGAACGGCGAGCTCGCGGTGTTGGTGAACAACACGTCGCGCACACCGTTGCCGTCGCCGTTGATCAGGTCGCTGGCATCGGACTCGAACGCGATCGCGGTGCCGTCGGCGGCCAGCGAGGGGTGTTCGCTGGCGCCGTTGCCACCCGATGCCGGCGTCGCGGGCAGGTGGCTGACGAGCAGGGTCGTCGTGCCGGCGCCCGCCGCGCCGACGTTGCGCAGGTAGATGTCGGGCGCGTTGGCGCCGTTGCCGTCGACGAACGCGCCGGACAGCAGGTGGTCCGGGTTCGTGGCCAGCGACTCGAAGGCGACGAACTCGGCGTTGGCGCCGCCGATCGTGGGGCGACCGGAAGCCTTCTGCGTGACCGCGGTTGTCGTCTGACCGTCCTTGGCGCTGCACAGGATCGTGATGTTCAACGTCACGAGGTTCAGCCCGCCGGCCAGCACAGCACCGGTTGCGTCCTCCTCGGCGCGCAGTTCGACCGCAGCGCGGAACACGTCCATCGCCCCGTTGGTGTCACCGGCCGTCAGGTTGCTGGCGGTCGACTGGAAGGCGACGAACAGCGTGCCGATCGGATTCGTGGCCGCGGCGTTGGCCGGGTTGAAGCCGGGGTTCGGCACCCACTTCACCTGCGGTGCCGT
Organism: Planctomycetota bacterium; assembly: GCA_044230075.1. Lineage (GTDB taxonomy): Bacteria > Planctomycetota > UBA1135 > UBA1135 > UBA2386 > JAEUHS01. The sequence goes on from JBGARS010000039.1 coordinate 6,534, forward strand.
CGACGCGCCGTTGGCGGCGTTGCCGGTGCCGCCCTGGCGGCTCACCAGCGTGATGTCGCGCACGGCACCGGCGTTGTCGACCACCATGCCGCTGGCGCGCCAATCCATGATCTCGCGCAGGAACGCGGTCGAGCCGCCCGGCACCGTGCGAGCCACGCCATCGGTGTCGGAGGGTTCGAGCACGCCGTCCTGGTTGTCGTCGGCGACGCCGTTGCGGCCGCCGACCGCCGGCAGCACGCCGGAGTCGAGTGCCCACAGCACGCGCTTGTCGCTGACGAAGTGCTCGGTCTCGTCGGCGGGCACGTTCTGCGCCATCTGCGCCAGCTGCGCGACGGTCTTCGGCCGGATGTCGAAGGTCGCCGAGTCCGGCGACTGCCAGCCGATCACCGGGAAGGTGCTGCTGTTGACGTGGCACGGCGCACAGACCTCGGGCTGCCGGAACGGGAAATCCACGCCCGGCGGCGGCCCCGCGTGCGGCTGCGTCGACGACACGAACGCCTGCGTGTCCGGCGCCGACATGCTGTGGCACGTCGCGCAGCGCGGGTGACGGAACTTGCCGGCCAGCGACTGGCTGAACGCACGCTTCTCGACGGACTGGGCGCTGATCGCGGCGACGAAGATGTCGGCGGCGGTGTTGGTGTCGGTCGTGGCATCGCGCGACAGCGGCGTGCCGGCGCCGTTGCCGTTGTCGGATGCGGCGGCGGTCGAGAAGGCGAGCAGCACGACGTCGCGCGCGGCAGTCGCGCCGATCGCGGGGATCACGACGCCGGCGAGCGCCGGCTCGGCGACCGGACCGGTCGGCACGAAGCCGAGGTCGAACCCCACCGGCAGGTTCTGGCTGGTCGCGGTCGTGGCCGGCGGGGCGTTCTTCTTGCGTGGATCGTTGCCGAGTCCGCTCGAACACGAGGCGGCCCAGATTCCGACGATCACGACAGACAGCGTGGCGATGAGGCGTGCGTGCATGGCGAGCGGTCTCCAGGCGAGAGACTAGCGAATCGCTGTTCGAACCGGCCGTGGGATGTCGATTCCCGTCGGCCGCGCCGCCGCGAAGGTGGCGCCGTCGCCAGTGTCGGTGGATACTGCGACACCCGACCGCGTTTCACCGACCTCCGCCGACGACGCTATGAAGACCCTGTTCCGAGCGGCGCTGCTGCTGGCGATCGCCGGCGCGTTCCCGTCCTGCAAGTTCCTGGCGCACCAGATCATCCCGCATCTCGAACGCTGGGGGAACGGACTGACGAAGCGCGAAGGCCGGCTCGAGGGCGGGCTGCAGACCGGCGAGTGGACCTACTACTACGAGTCGGGGCAGCGCCGCGCGTATGGCCGCTACGTCGACGACCACCAGACCGGGCCGTGGACCTACTGGTTCGAGAACGGCGGCATCGAGTGGAACGGCGTGTTCGACGCGACCGGCAAGCGCACCGGTGAGTGGACGTTCTTCTATCCCGATTCGACGATGCGCGCGCGCGGCCGCTACGTCGCCGACTTCGAGGACGGGCCGTGGGAGTTCTTCGCCACCGATGGCTCGCTCGATCGCACTGGCCAGTACGACGGCGGCAAGATGTCGGGACCGTGGTCCTACTTCTACGGCGCCGGGAGGCCCAAGGCCGAAGGCATCTGCCACCGCGGCCAGCGCATCGGCCCGTGGCGCATCTGGGACGAGGCCGGCAAGGAGAGCGTGCAGGACTTCGGCCAGAAGGCCGGCATCTCGATCGCCCGCGAAGCATGGCCGAACGGCACCCGCCGCCGCGCCGGCGTGCTGCAGAACGGCGCGCCGGTCGGCCGCTGGACCAGCTTCTACGACACCGGTGCACAACGCTTCTGCTGCACGTTGCAGGATGGCAAGCCATCGGGCGTGTTCGAGGCCCGCAATCCCGCCGGTGACGTGATCGCGCAGGGCGTGCTCGCCGACGGGACGTTCGTGGCGGGTTCGATCGGCGTCGAGAACGCGCAGACCCGGCCGCTCGCCGCGGGTTCGGTGCCGGCCGCCGCGCCGACCGCCGACTGGGTGACCGCCGAAGCGCTCGCAGCACTGGTGCCCGAACAGGCGGTGGCGGTGCTCGGCGCCGAACTGGCGCGTCCGGTCGAGGCCGGCGCGATCGTCGCCAAGGTCGATCCGTCGAGTGCGCCACCGCCGCCGCCGGCCGCCGCCGCGGTCGTCGCGCAGATCCAGCAGCAGCCAGAACGCATTCCCGCGCCGGTGCAGCCGGACACCACCGTGCTGCAGGACAAGGAGACCGAGAGCTACGTGCTCAACTACCTCGATGGGCCGAGTGCGTCGCGACCATCGCTGCGCAAGTACGGCCCCGCGCCCGGCGCCAAGCCGACCGGCTCGAGCTCGGGCCCGCGTCGCCGCGCGGACCTCGAAGGCAAGCCGGTGCCCGTGGACGTGCTGAAGTGCGTCGACGGCACCGAGGTCCACCTGAGCGACTACCGCGGCAAGAAGCAGGTCTTGTTGGTCGTGCTGCGCGGCTTCCTCGGCGAGGTGTGCATCTACTGCATCGCCCAGACCGAGGCGTTGGCGCGCTGCCGCGAAGAGCTCGAGTCGCTCGGCATCGAGGTGCTGGTCGTCTATCCGGGTGCGAAGGAGAACGAGGCGTCGTTCGAGCGCGCCTACGACATGACGTTCGGCAAGGGCGCGCCGCCGTACAAGGTCTTCTACGACCCCGATCTCGAGGTAGTGCGGAAGCTCGGCATCACCGGCGACCTGGCCTTCCCGACGACGCTGATCATCGACGAGCAGGGCATCGTCAAGTACGCCTACGTCGGCGAGCACCGCGCCGACCGACCGGCCGCCAAGGAGTTGATCCGGGTGATCAAGGGGCTCGCGAAATGAGCGGAACGCGCCGCGACGACGACGAGCCGCCGCTGGACCGCACGCAGGCCTGGCGCCCCGAGGGCGCGGGCGGCCCGCCGTCGCCGCCCCCGGACCTGCCGCGCATTCCCGGCATCACGCTGCACTTCGAGGTCGCGCGCGGCGGCATGGGCGTCGTCTACAGCGGCCGCCAGGACTTCCTCGACCGCCGCGTCGCCGTGAAGTTGCTGTCGATGGACCTCGCCGGCGAGAAGTTCGCGCAGCGCTTCCAGCGTGAGGCCAAGATCCTCGCCGGCGTCAAGCACGCGAACATCGTCGCCTGCCACTCGGCCGGCACCACCGACGACGGCCAGTCGTACCTGGTGATGGAGTTCGTCGATGGCCCGAGCCTGAAGGCCTGGATCGTCGAGCAGGGCGCCCTGCCGGCCAAGGCGGCGCTGCGGCTCACGCGCGCGGTGGCGCAGGCGCTGGCGCACGCACACCAGCTGGGTGTGATCCATCGTGACGTGAAGCCCGAGAACATCCTGCTCGAGGCGGTCACCTCGACGGCGATCGACATCGCGTTCCCCTACGTGCCGAAGCTCGTCGACCTCGGGCTCGCGCGCATGACGTCGGAGTCCGCGGGCCTCGGGCTCACGTCGCCGGGCTCGGTGATGGGCACGCCGACGACGATGTCGCCGGAGCAGTTCGACGACCCGGACTCGGTCGACTTCCGCACCGACGTCTACGGCCTGGGCTGCTGCCTCTACGAGATGCTGGTCGGCGCCCCGGCCTATCGCGGCAAGAAGCTGACCGAGATCGTCGCGCGCAAGCGGGAGCCGATCGGCCCGAACCCGTGCGAGGAGGCCGCGCAGGTGCCGGTGGCGGTGGGCGCGCTGGTCTGCAGCATGCTGGCCGCGAACCGCGAGGACCGGCCGGCCAGCTACCGCGAACTCGACGAACGCATCGGCGAACTGCTCGCGACGCTGCCGGCCGAAGCGCCGCGCACGGCGCCCGCCCCGCGGATGGTCGGTGACGAGACGGCGCAGACGATGGTGCGTGGCGCCGCGCCGGCGTCCACCGCGCCGAAGGCGAAGTCCGGCCCCGGCCTGCTGCACACCGCGGAGATCGACTTCCTGCAGGCGGGCATGGGGACCGGCGGCACCGCGACGCCGGCGTTCCAGAGCGGCACCATGGTGGCACCGACGCAGGCCCCGCCGCTGACCCTGACCGCCACGCGTTCGCGGCGCGGGGTCTGGATCGCAGCGGGCGTCGGTGCGGTCGTGCTGGTCGCGGGCGGGGCCTGGTTCGCGACGCGCGGCGGCGACGAACCCGCCACGCCGCCGGTCGTGCCGGTCGTGGCGCCGCCTGTCGCGCCGAACCATGCGCCGAAGGCTGGTCGGATCGTCGGCGAGGGCACGGTTGGCCTGTCGCAGTGGATCCCGCTCACCGCCCCGGCCGAGGATCCCGACGGCGATGCGCTGACCTACCAGTGGTCGATGCCCGACGAGGTCCAGCCCAGGAACCAGAAGCAGAACACGATCGAGGTACGGTTGAACGATGGCCTGCCGAACGAGGTCTTCGACGTGCAGGTGACGATCCGTGACGGCCACGATGCGGTCAGCGTGACCAAGCAGCTGACCCTCTCGGCCGAACGGTTCCCGTCGGAGCCGTTCCTGGCGACGATCAAGAGTGATCCGCGATGGACGTTCGACCCACCGGACGAAGGGCTCGACTGGGTCCCGCGCTTCAACCAGGATGTGGTCGCCTGCAATGCCCTGCCGGTGCGGCGGTCGGCGACCATGTCGATGGGCGCCGAGACATTCTGGCGCGTGCGCGGCAAGCTGTCGTCGCGGTACTCGGAGCAACATGCCCGCTACGGAATGATCGCCGTGCGGCTCGAACTCGGCGCCGTCGGCTGGTCACTGATCTGCAAGCAGGCCGGCGAAATGGGTGCGCACTGGTCGATCGAGTTGGTGCAGGAACGCCGCGTCGCAGCCGTCTGGGAGCCCGCCATTGCCACCGGTGCCCCGCGCCGGGTCGAGTGGGTCGAAGAGGACGACGCGAAGGAGACCCCGTTCGCCGAACTGGAGATCACGCGTCGCCGCGACCAGCTCGAGCTGCAGTGGGGCCAGGGCGCGACGATGCAGCAACAGGTGCTGCCGATCCCGCAGGGCGTCGAGCCGCACATCACCCTGTGGGGCGACGAAGGCGGCGGCGAGTTCCACGGCTTCACGCTGTGGTGAGTGGCCGCAGGTGGCTGCCGGGCGATCAGAGCTGCCAGACCACGCCCAGCGTCACCCAGATCGGATCCGGGTCGAAGCCGAGGTCGTTCTTGAACCAGCTGCGCAGTGTCTCGTCGACGATGCGCGAGGCGTTGGCACTGAACGACAACACCGTGCGATCGTCGTAGCGGTAGGTGAAGTCGGCGGTGCCACGCAGGTCGGCGAAGCCGCCCTCGTCGAGACCGTACATCCACGCCGACTGGCTCGATGCCGCGTAGCCGAGGGAGCCGTCGAGGTTCAGCGCGAAGCCGCCGCCCAGATCGAAGTCCTCGGTGATGCCGCCGCGCAGGTAGCTCGCGCGCACCTCGTCGAAGTCATAGTTCAGCGAGAAGTAGGGGCGCGCCTCCAGCACCTCCATGCTCGCGGTGCCGAACACCTCGGTGGTAGCGCCGCGTTCGCCGAGGGCAAACTCGAGCCCGTTCGGCAGGTTGTAGCTGTGCAGACCGACTTCCAGGTCGACGTCGCCGACCTTGCGCGAGTAGGCGCCGACGTACTCCATCTGCGTGAAGCGCCCGGCCTGGCCGTCGGGGAACCATGCGGCACCGGTGTTGTTGCGCAGGTCCATGTTCGCCTCGACGGTGATGCGCATGCCGCCGCCGTCGACGGTCGGCGACTCGACCTGCAGGGTTGGCTGCAGCACCGGCTGGTTCACCAGCGTCTGGCCGCGGTGCACGAACTTCGACGCCAGCGTCGTGCCGAGGGTCACCGTCGGGTGCTGGTCCTTCGGCAGGATGCAGCCGCTGGCGAGCACGGTGAGCAGGCAGAGGGACGCGAGGAGGCGACGGGGCATGCAATCTCCGCTCGGAAGGCGTGGCGAGACCGCGGCGAGTGTCGATGCCCGCGCACGGCATTGCAACGACGCGGTCGCGCCTGGCCGACATTCGCCGCGGCATTGCCGGGTTGGGCCGGGTTCGTCAGAATGCACCGTGCAGCCGGTGTTGCGGCGGCCCTCTCCGCATGAATCGCACCGCGTCCGCTGGTCTGCTGGCCCTGTTCGCGCTGACCGCGTGTGCGCCGATCGGCTGGACGGCGCAGGCGGGCTACATGCAGGTGGCGGTCGGCGGCAACTTCGCGCTCGCCAGCGGTTCCGGCGGCGTCGGCTCGTCCCCCGAACAGGACATCGGCACGGCGTTCGGTCTTGGTGACCAGCGCGGATCGCCCTACCTGCGGGTGCAGGCAGACCTGGGCCGCGTCGTACTGACGGCGTCGGGCTTTCAGTTCGAGGAGTCGGGCCAGGGGCAGCTCGACGCCAGCTTCGGCGGCCTGCCGGCGGCCACGTTGGTCACGTCCGATCTGCAGCTCGGCTGCGCCAAGCTCAGCGCCACCTTCGACGTCGATCTCGGTCCGGTGAAGCTGTCACCGGGACTGGCGATGGACGTCGTGCACATCGAGTTCCGCGCCGAGGAACTGACGACGCGCAGTGCCGAGGTGATCGACGAGGTCGTCGGGGTACCAATGCTGTTCCTGCGCGCCGAGGCTGGCATCGGCATCGTCGACCTCATCGGCGAGGTCGGCTACCTGCAGATTCCCCGATCCGGAACCACGACCGGCCGCTTCCTCGACGCGGAGCTGTTGGCGGAGTGTACGGTCCTGCCGTCGCTGCACCTTCTGGCCGGCTATCGCTTCATCGACATCGATACCACGGGCGATACCGGTACGGAGTCCTACGGCATCGACCTCCAGGTTCGCGGCTGGCTGATCGGCGGCGGCTTGCGCTTCTGAGCCTGGTCGGGCCAAATGGCGCCATCTCGCTCGAAACCGGTCACCAATCCATGAAGAAGCTGCACTCGCTGCTGCTCGGCGCCACTCTCGCTGCCCTCACATCGTGCGCTGGCCAGGTCTACCATGTCGACGCAGGCGCGATGTTCGTGAAGGCAAGCGGCCACATCTCGCTGCAGAACTCGACGAACGGACTGGCTCTGTTCCAGAACAAGAACGACTTCGACAACCACCTTGGCGTCGACGACATCGAACCATCGCCATACTTGCGGCTGCAGGCCGACCAGGACAGGCACCGCGTGCGCTTGCACGGCCTTGGCATCGACAACAGGGGTTCGGGCACGCTGGCGGACAATGGCAGCCCGCCGAACTCGAATGGCTTCGGCGACATCCCCGGTGGCTCGCAGGTGACCACCTCATTGCGGTTCTTCGCGGCCGGGCTGACGTATGCCTACGAGGTCGCTCGCGACGAGAACTACCGCATCGCGGTCGGGGCCGCGCTCAACTTCTATGCGCTCGACGTCGCCGCCCGGTCGTTGACGACCCGCGAATCGGTGCAGACCAGCGTGCTCGTGCCGATGCCCTATGTCGAGGTCGAGGGCTTCCTCGGCCCGGTGACCGCCGGCGTCAATGCGGGTGCGATGTCCGCCGACCTCGGTGACGCGAACGGCCGCTACGTCGATGCCGAAGGCTACCTGCGCTGGCAGGCGGTGGACGACTTCGATGTGATGGTGGGCTATCGCTACCTGGTGATGGATGCCGCCGGCAATGCATCGGGGCGCGATTTCGACGCCGACCTCTATCTGCAGGGATTCTTCGTCGGCGGCGGCGTGCGCTTCTGACGCCGTGAAGCCGCTGGTCAGGGCAGACTCAGTTTGCTGGCCAGCACCGCCCGCGCCGCATCGCTGCGCGTGAACTCGAGGAAGCGCAGCGCTTCCCCGATGGCCGGACCGGCGGTCACCAGGTGTATCGGCACGCCGAACGGGTAGGTGCCGTAGGCGAAGGCCTCCACGGTCGGTTGGCACCAATCGATCGCCAGCAGCTTCATGCCGGACGGCGCCTGGTCGGTGACGCGCACGATGCCGATTGCGCCCTTGTGGTGCAGCATCTGGTCGGCGACGTGCCGTTCGCTCGCAACCCGCACGACACCGGTGCCGAACGCATCGCCCGGGATCAGTGTGCGCGCCGCCCGTCCGGCCAGCTTCGGGTCCGACGGCACGACCGGCACGATCGCGCCGCCCGTGAGGCCGAGCTGCATCCAGTCGGTGACCTCCCCGGTGAAGATCTGCCGCACCTGCGACCGCGTCAGCGATCGCACCGGCGCATCGGGTGCCACGGCGACCGCGAACAGCTCGAGGCCCAGGCGGGTCTGTTGCAGGCCGGCCCGCAGCTCGCGCGTCGACAGCTGATCGCCGATCACCGCGAATTCGACCCGTCCGGTCAGCAGCAGTTCCACCGCGTCGCGATCGGTGCACGACGTGAAGCTGTGGGCCGTGCCACACTGCTGCTCGGTGAAGCAACGTTCGAGCTGCCCGTCGAGCACCTGTTGCGCGTTGTGACCGACGGCCACCGTGACCGGGTGGGCGCCGGCCATCGTCCCGGCAGGTGGGCGGCTGCTTTCGAACTGCGGCGCCGGTGCGGCCGGCGCATCGACCTCGGCGACCACCGGCAGGGTCGGTTGCCAGGACTTCGCCGCCAGGGGGAACGGACTCGGCGTGTAGGCGCGCGGATCCGGGTCGTCGCCGAGGTCGCAGCCGGCACTCAGCAACAGCGCCACGCTGGCGACGCGGCGCCATCTCGATGTCGTCTTGTTCCCCACGGTCACTCCTCCGTGTCGCGACATCGGACACCCGCGGCGGATCAGGACGGGACGTCGGCGCGAGCTCGACCGGGAGGCGGCGTTGGCGTGGGGAGTTCGCGGACCTGACAAAGTTGCGCAACCAACTCAAGCCCGCCCCCCCGGACGGATGGCTTGCGTGGGCATGGCACAACCTGAGGGTGCTCAGACCGGCCGCATCCCCAAGGGGTTGCACCTGGTTCAGTGTGCCCACTCAAGCCATCAGTCCCTGGTGCGGTTTGGCGAGGGGTGGGCCAAATTGTCCCGATTGACGGGCCAAAATTGGCCTGTACATCCAACCACGTGTTGCGAACCCCGTTGCCCGACCTCGATCCCGCCGCGCCGGCGCCGCTGGTGCAGCAGATCACTGCCTACTACGCGGCGGCGATCCGTGACGGGCGGCTGCGGGCTGGCGACCGGTTGCCGCCGATCCGCACGGCGGCTCGGGCCTGCGACGTCGGCCGTGCCACCGTGCAGGAGGCCTATCGCCAGCTCGCCGAGGACGGGCTGGTCGAGGCAACGGTCGGCCGCGGCACCATCGTGTGCGAACGCGCGGCGGTCGACGATGCGACACACACCGCTGTCGGTGTGGCGACGACGGTGGGCGCGCGGTTGAGCGCCTACGCGCTGGCGGCCCTGCGGCGCTCGTTGGAGATGGCCGGCGCACCGCCGTTGCCGGCCGGTGGTGAGCTGGTCGCCAACTTCGCCGAGCTGGCCCCGGACGGCGATCGTTTCCCGATCGACGAGTGGCGCGCGGCGATGGACGCAGTGCTGCAGCGGCGCGGGGCCGAAGTGCTCGGCTACGGCCTCGAACCGAACGGTCTGCACGAGCTGCGCGCGCGCATCGCCGAACGGGTGCACGACGTCGATCCGGCGACGCGGGCCTGTGACATCCTGATCACGGCGGGTGCGCAACAGGCGCTCGACCTGGTGCTGCGCACGCTGTGCGCGCCCGGCGACACGGTGCTGGTCAGCGATCCTTCGTACCACCAGATGCTCGGCCTGTTGCGCGCGCACGGACTGCAGGTGGTGCCGATCCCGTTCGGCAGCGACGGCCTCGACCTCGACGTGTTGCGGCGGCAGCTGCAGCGCGACGGCGTGCGGCTCGTCTACTTGATGCCGACCTTCCACAACCCGACCGGGCGCACGCTCGACCTCTCGCAACGCCACGCGCTGATCGACGTGCTCGCCGAGACGGCGGTGCCTGTCGTCGAAGACGAATACCAGCACTCGCTGCGCTTCCGCGGCGAACCGCTGCCGACGCTGCGTTCGCTCGACCCGCGGCGGCAGACGGTCACCGTGGCGACGTTCAGCAAGGAGCTGTTCCCAGCGCTGCGCATCGGCTGGGTGCAGGCCGATGCCGAACTGCTCGCGGCGATGGCGGCGGTGAAGCGCTTCATGGACCTCGAGACCAGCCCGCTGCTGCAGGCGGCGTTGGTCGAGTTCCTGCAGAACGGCAGTCTCGATCGCCACCTCGTCGACCTGCGTGGCGAACTGCGACGGCGCCACGCGGCGCTGCGACAGGCGAGCCGTGCCCATCTGCCGGTCGGTTGCACGGTGACGGAACCCGACGGCGGCTTCGTCGCATGGCTCGAACTGCCCGAACCGGGCATGGGCGACCGGCTGGCCGAACTCGCGGTCGCACGCGGCGTGCGCATCGTGCCGGGCCGCGTGTTCGACCTGTACGACCGGCCGTCGCGCGGCGTGCGGCTGTGCCTCGCGCGCGCCCTTGTGCCGCAGATCGAGGCCGGCATGCAGATCCTCGGCGAATGCGCCCGCGAGATGCTGGCGGCGCCGGCGCTGGCGCGCCCCTTCCTGTGAACACCTTCCGCAACGAACCCACTGCAATGAGCAAGCAACACCCCATCCCGTCCGTCCCCGGCTTCACGGCCGAAGAAGTCGTCAGCAAGATCGGCTTCTGCGAGCAACTCAAGGGCGGCGTCGTCATGGACGTCGTCAACGATGAACAGGCGCGCATCGCCGAGGAGGCCGGCGCCTGCGCGGTGATGGCGCTCGAACGCGTGCCGGCCGACATCCGCAAGCACGGCGGCGTCGCGCGCGCCAGCGACCCGGGCATGATCGAGGCGATCCAGAAAGCGGTCAGCATCCCGGTGATGGCGAAGGTCCGCATCGGCCACTTCGTCGAGGCGCAGATGCTCGAGGCGATGGAGGTCGACTGCATCGACGAGAGCGAGGTGCTGACGCCGGCCGACGAACAGTTCCACGTCGACAAGCGCGTCTTCAAGACGCCGTTCGTCTGCGGTTGCCGCGACCTCGGCGAGGCGCTGCGGCGCATCCACGAAGGTGCTTCGCTGATCCGCACCAAGGGCGAGGCGGGCACCGGCAACGTCGTCGAGGCGGTGCGCCACATGCGCGCTCTGATGACGCAGATCCGCGAGCTGCGCGGCCAGGACGAGAAGTTCCTCGAGAAGAAAGCCAGCGAGCTGCGCGTGCCGTTCGCATTGGTCGCGTGGGTCGCCGAACACGGCCGGCTGCCGGTGCCGAACTTCTCCGCCGGCGGCGTCGCCACTCCCGCAGACGCGGCGCTGATGATGCAGCTCGGTGCCGAGGCGGTGTTCGTCGGCTCCGGCATCTTCAAGTCGGGCAACCCGCAGCAACGTGCGCGCGCGATCGTGCGCGCAGTGACGCACTTCGAGGAGCCGAAGGTGCTGGTCGAAGTGTCGAAGGGTCTCGGCGAGCCGATGGTCGGCATCGACATCCAGACCCTGCCGCCGCAGGAGCGGTTGGCCGGCCGTGGCATCTGATCCGACGATCGAACCGGGCGACACGGCGCCGCTGGTCGGCGTGCTGGCGCTGCAGGGCGACTTCGTCGAACACGAAGCCGCGCTGCATCAGTTCGGCCTGCGATCGCGTCGCGTCCGTGGTGCCGCCGACCTCGACGGCCTTGCCGGGCTCGTGCTGCCCGGCGGTGAGAGCACGACGATGCTGCGCCTGCTCGACGTCGAAGGACTGTGGCAGCCGCTCGGCAATGCACTGCGTTCCGGCATTCCGGTGCTGGCGACCTGCGCCGGCATGATCCTGCTGGCCGAGCAGGTCGAGAATCCACAGCAGCGCAGTTTCGCGCTGCTGCCGATCACCGTGGTGCGCAACGGCTATGGCAGGCAGCTGCACTCCGGCACGTTCCCGCTGTGCTCGACGGTGCTGCCCGCCGGCACGACGGGCACGTTCATCCGCGCGCCACGCATCACGCGCACCGGGGCCGGCTGCGAGGTGCTGGCTCTGCGCGACGCCGATCCGGTGCTGGTCCGGCACGGGCCGATCCTCGCCGCGTGCTTCCACCCCGAGCTCGAACCTGGGCACCCGGTCTACGCGATGTTCGCGCACAGCCTCCGCGGCCGGGCGACGACGATGGCGGAATGTGGGGCGTGACGGGTAGGACCCGGCGGTGCGCGGGCTACGATCCGGCCTGATCCGACTCTGCGGCAGACGCCCCGCCGTTCCGACGATTCTCCAGCCACCCCAGCGCGCGTCTGCGTAGTCGACAAGACCCCTTCGTCCTCCCTGATGCCCAGTGTCCTCCGTGTGCTCTCGTTCGGCCTTGGCCCCATTGGCTTGGCCGCCGCCCGCCTCGCGCTGCAAAAGACGTCGCTGCAGCTGGTAGGGGCCGTCGATACGGATCCGGCGAAGGTGGGCAAGGACCTCGCCGAGCTGCTCGGGCGCGAGGCGCCGACCGGCATCGTGGTCGAGGCGGACGGCGCGGCTGCGCTGCAGCGGCTGCGACCCGACGTGATGCTGCATTGCACGGCGAGCTTCCTGCCCCTGGTCAAGGAGCAGCTGCTGGCGGCCGTTGGCGCCGGTGTGAACATCGTCTCGTCGACCGAGGAACTGCTGGCACCGGAGCTGCAGCACCCGCTGCTGGCGAAGGAACTCGACGAGGCAGCGGTTGCGGGTGGCGTGTCGGTGCTCGGCACCGGCGTCAACCCGGGCTTCGCGATGGACTTCCTGGCCGTCGTCGCCTCCGCCGTCACCGCCGATGTGCGCGCCGTCAAGTGCGTGCGCGTGGTCGATGCGGCGACGCGGCGCCACCCATTGCAGAAGAAGATCGGCGCCGGGATGAGCAAGGGTGAGTTCCAGAAGCAGTTGGATGGCGGCAAGTTCGGTCACGTCGGCATGCGCGAATCGGTGGCGCTGGTCGCGCGCGGGCTCGACCTGCACGTCGACCGCATCGAGCACACGGTCGAGCCGGTGCTGGCGCCCGAGGACCACAAGACGCCGTTCCTGACCGTGAAGGAGGGCCAGGTCGCGGGCCTGCGCAACCACGGCTACGGCTATGCCGGCAAGCAGGTGGTCGTGCACCTGGACCTGTCGATGTACGTCGGTGCGCCGGACCCGCGCGACGAGATCCAGCTCGAAGGCTCGCCGGCCGTGCACCTGAAGTTCGTCGGCGGCATTCCTGGCGACGAGGCGACCGCGGCGATCCTGGTCAACAACCTGCACGGTGTCGTCGCGGCGGCGCCCGGTCTGCGTTCGGTGCTCGATGTTGCGCCGCCGCGGCTGTGCCGTTGAGCCGTCGCGCTATAGTCGCCCCGATGCTGCGTGAGAGCTGGAAGCGACCGTCCATCCTGTTGTTCGGCTGGGCGCTGATCCTGGTGCTGGTGTTCGTGGTGCGCGGCGACCTGCGGGTCGCACCGCCGATGCCCGCTCCGAGCGACGCGGCGACGGTCGCCGACAGCGAACCGATCGTGGTACGGCCGCAACGGGCCGCGAGGCCTGCCGTGGCACCGGTCGTGCGCAGCGCGCGCGTGTTCGACGCCACCGGCTTCCTGGTCGTCGGTGCCGAGGTGACGGTGACCGGCCACGCGCCGCTGCGCACCGACGCCGACGGCCGCTTCGAAGTCGAACTCGTGCCCGGTCAGGCGGCCGAGGTCGCGGTCCAGGCGCCCGGGCACGGCGTCTGCCGGTTGCGGCTGCAGGAGTCGTCACCCGAACCGCTGCTGGTGCAGTTGTCGCCGGTGGCGCCGTGGGACGCTGCGCCCGCGCCGTTGCCGCCGCTGCGCTTCGCCGGTGAGGGCCGCGTCGTCGCCGCCGATGGTGCGCCGGTCGAAGGGGCGCAGGTGACGGCGCTCGGCACCGACACCTGGGCGCGCACGGACGCGACCGGCCGCTACGTGCTGCCGCTGGCGAATGCCACGCCGACGCTCGCCGTGCACCACGACGGCAACGGCGACGCCGAGCGCAGCCTGGTCGGCCGTTCCGTGCCGCTGCAGCTCGAACGCGATCATGGCATCGTGCCGCTGCCGGACCTGGTCGCCGTCACCGGCTGCGCGCTGCGCGGGGTCGTGCGCGACCTGCACGGTGTGCCGGTCGCCGGCGTGCCGGTGCGGCTGCGCGGCGACGGCTGCGAACGGCTGGTCGAGACCGGTGCCGGCGGCGCGTTCCGCATCGGCGGGCTCGATCCGGGCCGCTACACGCTGCGGCCGTTCGCGTTCCGCGGCATGCTCGGCGTGCCGACAGCGGTGTCGGTCGACCGCGCGCTCGCCGATTGCGAACTCTCGCTGCAGCCGACTGCCGATCGGCGCCTGCGCGTCGTTGGCACCGACGGTGTGCCGGTCACGGACGCCGCCGTCGCGGCAACGTTCGCCGGCGAGCGCACCAGCGTGCAGCGCACCGACGCGCACGGTTGGACGCGGGTGCGCGCCGCCGAAGGAGCGCTCGGCTCCGACTGGGACTTCGAGGTGCGCACCGGCGAGCAGTTCACCGCGGCTGGCGCTGCCCGGCTCGATGCCGATCAGGCGACGCTCGTGGTCGCGCTGCACTGATCGGGCATCACTGTCGGCGCAGCACTGAGCTGCACACTGCCCGATGGTCAGAGGATCTTGGCGACGCCGGCGTTGGTCAGGGCGAGGCCCAAGGGACTGTTGTCCAGCGCAGCCGACTGCGTGACGAAGTACAGGCCGGGATAGATCGACGGCACCTGCCAGAAGCTCGAACCGGCACCCGCCGGGTCGGTGAGGAACAACAGGCCTGGGATCCACGGCAGGGCGAACGGCAGGTACAACGTGCTGCCTGGTTGCAGCAGCACACCGGGCTGGTAGAGGTCGAGCGCCCAGTAGTTCACACCGATCGAGCTCGACGGACCGTTGACGTGCGACAGCTGGACCGTGTTGCCGCCGGTCATCGCGCCGATGTACGCGAAGGTGAACGTGCCGTTCGGGGTCGTGGTGCCGGTGCCCCAGCTGCCGGTCTGGCCGGACAGGATGTAGGTCACGGTCAGCGTCGGCTTGGCTCCCGAGGTGGGGGTGCGCGACTTGATGCGGCGCGAGGTCGGGGCGGGCAGGCTCTCGTCCGACTTCAGCACCCAGCCGAAGTTCAGCGCCGGGTTGTCGAGGAAGAACTGCACATCGACCACGGTCTCGGGTCCGTCCGTGGAGGCTGCCAGGCCGGCCTGCGGCGTCGGGATCGTGAAGCTCGGCGCCGCCACGAAGTCACCACCGGGTGTCGTCCAGAAGGTGCTCGGGTAGAACGTGTGCAACCAGGTCGCGTCGCCGGTCTGCGCCGGGCCGCCGAAGCCGCCGCCGCCGAACGCTATCGAGGCGCCTTCGCCCCAGGCCTGCAGGGCGCGGTGCGCGGTGACGTCGAGGTTCAGCGGGCTCTGTGGCGACGCCTGCTCGACTTCGAACGACAACTGCGCCGCGACGATCGACGCTCCGGCCGGCACGAC
This sequence comes from Planctomycetota bacterium, assembly GCA_044230075.1. Lineage (GTDB taxonomy): Bacteria > Planctomycetota > UBA1135 > UBA1135 > UBA2386 > JAEUHS01. The sequence goes on from JBGARS010000039.1 coordinate 21,851, forward strand.
GGCCGCCACATCGAACCGGAGCAGCGCGCGCTGGATCTGGGTGACGCCGCTGAGGCCGACGAAGAAGCCGGGGCCGGCGCCGTTGCTGACCGAACCGAGGGCGTCTTCGTAGAGTGTGTTGTCCGCCGCACACGGCACCGTGACGGTGGTCGTCTGTGCGGCGAGGCCGGCGGTCAGGGAGCAGAGGGCGGCGAGATTCGCGCCGAGGCGCGAACGGAGTGTGGTGGTGGCGTGCAAGGGGATGACGTGGAAGGTCGACGCGGAAGGATAGCGACTCGCAGGCGAGCGTGTCGGCCACGCACGCCGCGAACGCAACGCGTCACTTCTTCGGGTCGTCGTCGCCGCCCTGCTTCTTGCCGAACGGGAAGGCCTCGCCGTTGCCGATTTCGGCCAACCGTTCGAGCAGCCGCATGTTCGCCTCGCCGATGCCGATCGCGTAGATGCGGATGCGGCGGAAGCTGTTCATGCGCCTGACGTCCTCGACCAGCCACTCGTCCTGGTCGTACGGGCCGTGGTACCACAGGCTCGGCGTGCGCTGCGCGGCGGCCTGCGATTCGTGGTTGGTGACGACGTTGCCCTCGCCGTAGTCCTTGTCGACGATGCGGAAGTCGTCGCACGACGGGCGCCCATCCGACACCAGGAACATGGTGTCGCAGCCTTCCGTCAGCGCTTCGGCGTCGACGTAGGCGGGCTCCTCGGCGAAGCCCTTGTCGTCGAGCGCGAACGCGAGCCGCAACCCGGCGTGCATGTTGGTGTCGCCGCGCAGCTTGCCGTCCGGAAAGCTCGCCTTCTCGTTCTGTGGAACCTTGTCCGGCATGACCGGGGTGATCGCATCGATCTCCTTCATCACACGGTCGATGTTGGTCTTGGTCGCCTTGACCATGCCCTTGCACGAGTCGAGCGTGCCGGCCTCGCTGCCGAACCACACGATCGAGAAGTACTTCTCCGGCGTCAGGCGCGACAGGGAGATGCGCAGCTGCTCGCGCGCGAGGTCCCAGCGCGTGTTGATCAGGTGCCAGGGCAGATCGCTCTCGTCGAGCACCGCCCGCTTCTTCTTCTTCTTGCGCGGGCCCGTCTCCGGCACCATGTCCGGCTTCGCGCTCGGCTCGATCTTCTTCAACATCGAGTCCGACATGTCGATCACGTAGCAGAACCGTTCGCCGTCGGTCGTGATGCCGAAGAAGCTCGGGCTCGCCGAGGTGCCGCTGACGGGCCGCTGCTTCACGTCGCCGCGTTGCAGGATTTCGAGCCACGGCTCAGGATCCACCCACATCGCCGGTGTGTCGAGGATGGCCTGCAGGTGGCGGCCCATCTGCACCTTGATCGTGTGGCCGAGGTCGATCGTGGGCGCCATCAGGCTGATGTAGGCCGCGAGCGCGTCGCGATACTCGGTGTCGTTGACGCGCTTCTTGTTCTCCCACAGCGCGCCGGTCATGGCGCCGATCAGCAGGTTGCGATCGGCCTCCTTCTTCGGGAAGTCGAGGCACACGGGCAGGATCGCATTCTTGATGTCGCCTGCCCGCGAGTTGCCGATCGCGGCGATCGCCGCGGCACGCTGGTAGACGTTCTTGCCGTCGCGCACGATCGCCAGCGCTTCCTGGTCGTTGGTCTTGTCGATCTCGATGCGCAGCGACTGCACCCACATCCACGTGTCGAGGGGCTTGGTGAAGCCGCGGCGCAGGGCCTGCAGCGGCGCGAGGTCGTCGACCCGATCGAAGTGGCGCCCGATCAGCGTGGCGATCGTGTAGCGCGTGTACTCGGGGTAGGCCTGCGGCTTGGCGTAGTCGCTGGTCAGGATCGCCAGCGCCTCCGGCGTGCGCGTCTGCGCGATGCGCTCGCGGCCGTCGGTGTGGTGCGCGAACGGCTTGCGCACGATGGTCTGCTTGTAGCGCGCCAGCGCGGCGTCCCAGCCGGCACTCGCACCGGGGGATGGCGGTGCCTGCGCGACGACTGGGCACAGCGTGGACAGGGACAGAGCCGCACAGGCCCCGATCAGGCGAATCGTCAGCATTGGGAGCAACTGGGGGAGGGCCGGGACAGCGTAGCGGATCGGGGCCCCGCCAGTAGCGTTCGCCTCGGCGATGGTCACACCGGCGGTGCTGGCGCCCGGTTGCGGAACCGCGCCGCCACCCGCTGCAGCGGGCGTTCGAGCGCGAACCAGGACAACGTTGCCGCCGCGAACGTGGCGCCGAGCGCGGTCGCCAGCCCGGCGCCGGTCCGGTCGCGGTAGAGCAGCCAGTGGTAGATCGGCAGGTGGTAGAGGTAGAGCGCGTAGCTGATGCGGCCGACCGCGCGCAGGGGCGCCACCGTCAGCGGGTTGCGCGGGAAGCGCTGCCCGAGCAGGATCGCCAGCAGCACGAGGCTCGTGCACAGCGAGCCGCTCTGCAGCAGCCACAGCAGCGGGCCGTAGTGCAGGTCGAACCACGGCGTCTCCTGCTGCAGCATCGGCCGCACGAACACGACGTACGGGTGCAGCAGCACTGCCACCACGAGCAACAGCAGCGCGACCAGCAGTGCGCGGCGCGGCGTCGCAGCGACGCGCGCTTCGTGGAACGCGATCAGCGCACCGGCGCCGAGGCTCAGGAAGCGGAACGGCGAGCCGTGCTGCACGGCGACCATCGCCTGTTCGGCTGGCACGAACTCACTGACCAGCCAGGCGCCGACGATGGCGACCGGGAACACGCCGAATACCAGGATGAGCGGCGCCCGGCGCGGGGGCAGGAACGCCACCGCCAGTGGCCAGAGCAGGTAGAAGTGTTCCTCGATGCACAGCGACCAGGTGTGCGACAGCGGGCCGTCCGCGGCGCCGAAGATCGTGCGGAAGTTGTAGAGGTATGCCGCGCACCAGCCGATCTCGCTCGCCGGTCGCACCGGCAGCAGGATCAGCAGCAGCAGGTAGTAGATCGGGAAGATGCGCAGGCAGCGCCGCAGCAGGAACCACCGCACGGGGATGCCGCGTTGCCGTTCCGAGATCAGGATGCGGGTGATCAGGAAGCCGCTGAGCACGAAGAACAACTCGACGCCGAAACCGCCGGGCCCGACGAAGAACTCGACCACGTGCAGCCATTCGGGGTAGCCGGGCAGGTCGCCGGGCACGTGGCACCACAGCACCATCAGCACCGCGATCGCGCGCAGGCCGTCGAGCACGGGCAGGTGGCGGAGGGGCATCGGCGCACAGGCTAGTTGCGTCAGCGGCGGCCGTCGAGCGCACGCCGCGTTCGCCGGCCGAGCAGGGCGCTACGTCGGCACGACTTCGACGATCCAGTTCGCAGCACCGGTGTCCTCGCGCAGGGTGATGCGCACCGGCAGGAAGCGTTCGACGACCTCGGCATTGGTGCGCGTGTGCAGGCTCGGCGGCAGGGTGCGGAACACGCCGCCGCCGGCCATCGCGAGCGGGATCAGCAGCTGGTCCGCGAGGTGTTCCCCGACCGGCGCATTGGCGTCCAGGAACGCCTTTGCCTGCGCACACGCGCGCTCGGCGACGGTTTCGGCCGAGACCCGGCGTTCGCCCGGCACGCTGATCAGTTCGCCGACCGGTTCGCCGGGGAACTCGAGCACGAGCATGTTGCCGGGGCCGGCCGAGTCGACCTCTTCGACGTGGCGTTGCTCGGGACGGAAGTCGAGCCGGCGGCCGACGACGTGCAGTTCGCGTTCGGCGACCGAGTGCGGCACGCCGGCGACGATGGCGCGCGCGCGCGGCAGACCCACGGCGCGACGTTCGAGCCACTGCACCGGCGTCAGCGTGCGAGGCGTCACCACGGCCGAGATCACGCCACCGCCGGCCGGCGCGAAGCCGTAGCGCACCAGCTGCAGGTCGATCGCCGCACCCATCTGCCGCAGCGCCGGCACGAACACCTGCGCGACGAAGTCGAACGACGGCGCCAGCGGATTGTGCGTGCCGCCCGACAGGTGCACGGTCGACGGCGCAGCGGCCGTCAGCAGGGCCGGTAGCAGCGTCTGCAGCACGAGCGTCGTGCTGCCCGCGGTGCCGATCGCGCAGCGATGCGTGCCGGCGCGCACCCGTTCGGGCGCGAACGTGAGTCGCTGCGAACCCGGCTCGGCACCGTCGACCGAGGCGCCGCCGATGGCCGCCGCGGCGAGTACCGCCGTCAGGTGCTGCCGCTTCAGCCCCGGCTTCTCGCGGCCGGCGCGGATGCGCTCGATCGAGAAGGGCTGGCCGGTGACCAGCGACAGGCCGAGCGCCGTGCGCAGGACCTGGCCGCCACCTTCGCCCATGGAGCCGTCGATGTGCAGCATGGTCAGCCCTTGACGCAGACGACCTGCTTCAGCGTGTGCACGATGTCGACCAGGTCGCTCTGTGCCGCCATGACCGCGTCGATGTCCTTGTAGGCCATCGGCGTCTCGTCGATGACGGCACCGTCCTTGCGGCACTCGACACCCGCGGTTGCGGCGATGTGGTCCTCGACCGTGAACCGGCGGTGCGCCTCGCCGCGCGACATCACGCGGCCCGCACCGTGGCTGCACGAGTGGAAGCTGTCGGCGTTGCCCTTGCCGCGCACGATGAACGACTTGGCGCCCATCGAGCCCGGGATGATGCCGAGTTCGCCGACGCCGGCGCGCACCGCGCCCTTGCGGGTCACGAACACCGACGCGCCGAAGTGCTCCTCCTGCTGCACGTAGTTGTGGTGGCAGTTCACGGCGACCTCGCCGTGCGAGAACTTCGGCAGGTCGTCGTGCTTGCCCAGCGCGGTCAGGATCGAGGCCATCATCAGATCGCGGTTGGTGCGCGCGAAACGCTGCGCCCAGCCGACCGCGAACACGTAGTCGTCGAAGTGTTCGGCACCTTCGGTGAAGTAGGCGAGGTCCTTGTCGGGCAGGTTGTGCACGTGCTGGCCCATGTCCTTCTTCGCCAGGGCGATGAAGTGCGTGCCGATGCGGTTGCCGACGCCGCGCGAGCCGCTGTGCAGCATGACCCAGACGCGCTGCGCCTCGTCGAGGCACAGTTCGACGAAGTGGTTGCCAGAGCCGAGCGTGCCCAGCTGCTGCGCGGTCGCGCCGCGATCGAGCTGCGGGTGCTTGCCGACGATGCGGTCGTAGTCGGCCCGCAGTCGCTTCCATGCGTCCTCGGCGAACGCGGGCAGGTTGCACCACGCGCCGCGGTCGCCCTTGCCGCCACCGTTGGTGCGGCCGTGCGGCACCACGCGTTCGATCGTCGAACGCAGGCTCTTCAGGTTGTCGGGCAGATCGCTGGCGCAGAGCGACGTGCGCACCGCCATCATGCCGCAGCCGATGTCGACGCCGACCGCGGCCGGGATGATCGCGCCGCGGGTCGGGATCACGCTGCCGACGGTGGCGCCGATGCCCCAGTGCACGTCGGGCATCGCTGCTATGTGGCTGTGCACGATCGGCAGCTGCGCGACGTTCTTCAGCTGCTGGATCGCGTTCGGGTCGGCCACGACGCCGTGGATCCAGGCCTTGATGGGGACACCGTCGGTGTCGATGTGTTCGTGTGAGTTCATGGCAGTGGTGGCGCGGTTGGTCGGGCGGCGGGCCCGTTCGTCGAGGTCAACAGCGCGACGATCCGCGGCGACGCCGCGCGCGGGTGCACGCCGGGCATCGCCACCGTAGGGATTGTGGTGGGGATTGTGGTAGTCGCCGGAGCGGCACTACCAGAATCGCAGGCAGGCCCGCCGCCACCTACGCTTCGTAGCCGAAGCGCCACGGCTTGCCGTGCATCGGCAGGTCGCTCCGCCGCGCGCCGCGCAGCACCACGAAGCGCTGGCGCAACTCCGCGAGCGAGTCACCGCCGAGCTTGTCGAGCAGCAGATCCGCGAGCACCAATGCGAACATCGCCTCGGCGATCGGCACCGCGCGCGGCACCTGGCAGAAGTCGCTGCGTTCGTAGCGTGTCGGCGCGGGCTGGCCGGTGTTGAGGTCGACCGATTGCTGCGGCGTCAAAGTCGTGGCGATCGGCTTGATCGCGACGCGGGCGACGATCGGCGCGCCGTTGCTGATGCCGCCTTCGATGCCGCCGGCGTGGTTGCTGCGGCGCACGAGGTCGTCGCCCTGCACGAACAGTTCGTCCTGCGCTTCGGTGCCGAGCCGGTGCGTGACCGCGAAGCCGTCGCCGAACTCCACCGCCTTCGCGGCGGGGATGCCGAGCAACGCCCCGGCCAGCCGCGCGTCGAGCCTGCGATCGCCGTGCACGTGGCTGCCGAGCCCCGGCGGAACGTGCAGCGCGGCGACCTCGACGATGCCGCCGAGCGTGTTCTTGGCGGCGATCACGGCCTCGATCTCCTGCTGCATCGCGGCCGCCAGGTGGGCGTCGTGGCAGCGCACGGCCGATGGTTCGGCGGTGGCGAAACGCGCCGCGAACACGGCCGGGTCGACGGGCGTTCGTTCGGCGGCGACGCGCGCGGTGCCGATGCTCGTCACGTAGCCGCCGATCACGACGCCGAACTCGGCCAGCAGCGCGCGGCAGATCGCGCCGGCGGCGACGCGCGCCGCGGTCTCGCGGGCGGAGGCGCGTTCGAGGCCGAGCCGCAGGTCGCCGTAGCCGTACTTGATCGCGCTGGTCAGGTCCGCGTGGCCGGGGCGCGGCACCGTCATCGGCGCGACGTCGCGGGCGGCCCAGTTGCGGTGGTCCTGGTTGTCGATCGTGAATGCGATCGGCGCGCCGGTCGTCGTGCCCGCCATCACGCCGGCGGTCAGCCGCGCGTGGTCCTGTTCGATCTGCATGCGCGCGCCGCTGCCGAAGCCGCGCTGGCGCCGCGCGAGTTCGCGATCGATCGTGGCGGCGTCGAGCGGCAGGCCGGCGGGAATGCCCTCGAGGATGCCGGTGAGCATCGGCCCGTGGGATTCTCCGGCGGTCAGCAGGCGCAAGCGGGACGTGAACATCGGCGCGGCGACTGTAGTGCGCTCAGGCACGGCTGTCGCGCGGGCGCATCAGGTCGAGGGCCGTGGCGAGCTGTGCGGCGACCGGTTGGCGTGCGTCGAGCCGGTGGGTGGCGGCGCGCTCGAACAACGGCCGCCGGCGCGCCAGCAGTTCTTCGACCTCCTGCAGCACCGGCGCGCCGGTGACCGAGGGTCGGATCACGTCGTCGGCGGCGATGCGAGCGCGCAGCAGGTTCGCGTCGGCGTCGAGCCAGACCACGATCGCACGTTCGCTCAGCAGTCGCTGCGTCGCCGGGTGTTCGATCGCACCGCCGCCGGTGGCGACGATGCGGCCCGGTCGGATCGCCTCGGCCACCAGTTCGGCTTCATGGCTGCGGAAGGCTGGCCAGCCGTGCGCGGCGACGAACGCGGCGATGGGGCCGTGGCGCTGCTCGAAGACACCGTCGGTGTCGATGTAGCCGAGTCCGGTGGCCCGCCCCAGCGCTGCTGCGAACGTACTCTTGCCGGCGCCCCGCATGCCGACGATGGCCACGCAGCGCAGGGAGCGTTGCACGGCCCCGATGTCGTGCAAGAACGACGGGTAGCTCTTCGTGGTGCAGTCGGGATCGGCGATGGTGATCGCGGGCGCCAGCAGTCCCGCCAGCGCGAACGCCATGGCGATGCGGTGGTCGGCGGCCGGGTCGATGACGGCGTTGCAGGCGGCGCGACCGCCATGGACCGTGAGGCCAAAGGCATGTTCTTCGACGGTGACGCCGACGCGCGCCAGTTCGCGGGCCATCACCGCGATGCGGTCGCACTCCTTCAGGCGCAGGTTCGCGCCGCCGGTGAAGTGGGTGGTGCCGCGGCTGTGGGCCGCGGTGATCGCGAGATTGGGGAACTGGTCGGGCAGCGCGGCGACGTCGATCGTGCGCGGTCCCGCGCCACGCAGCTGGGTGAGCACCGCGGCGAGGCGTTCGTCGGCCTGGCCCGAGTCGGTCGCCAGGTTGGCGGCACGCACCCGCGAACCGGTCAGGTGGTCGAGGCAGGTCCAGACGCCCATCGCGCTCCAGTCGCCGGCGACCGCGAGTTCGGCCGGCGTGCCGTGGTAGCCAGGCCGCACGACCACCGCGCCGTCGGTTCTCGTCGCTTCGACGCCGAGGCGCGCGAGCATGCGGCAGGTCAGCTGCACGTAGTCGGCGGACGCGAGCGTTCCCTGCCAGGTCACCGTCAGGCCTTGGTCGAGGCTGGCGCCGACCAGCAGCAGCGACGACACGAACTGGCTCGACTGGCTGGCGTCGAGCTGCACCGTGTTGCCGCGTGGCGTACCGCCGCGCACGCGCACCGGCGGGCAACCGTTCGTCGCCTCGATGTCGATGCCGAGCTGCCGCCATGCTGCGACCAGGGGCCCGATCGGCCGGCGCTGCATCGCCGCATCGCCGGTCAGCGTCCACTCGCCGGGCGTCACCGCTGCGACCGAGACCAGGAAGCGCAGCGCCGTGCCCGCGTTGCCGCAATACAGCTCGCCCGCGGTGGGGGCGGGCGCGGCGCGTGGCCCGACCTCGATGCACTCGCGCGCCGCATCGACGAACACCGCGTGATGTCCGAGCGTCGCGAGCCCACGCACCAGGTATTGCACGTCGTCGCTCGGCGTGGCACCCGTGATGCGGACGATGCGCCCGCTGCGCGCCGCCGCGACCAGCAGCCGGTTCGCTTCGCTCTTGCTGCCCGGCATCGTCAGCACGACGTCGGCCGGCCAGCGCAGCGGCGTGATCGCATAGTGGTCGTCGGTGCTCGTCATGCAAGGCCTGGCGCGGGTGTCTCCCCACGGCCGCCGTCGCTCGCGCCCCCCAGCCGCGGACTCCGCCGAACACTCATGCGGGCGGCATCCTATGCCGTCACCGGGACTTTTTCAGAACGCCTGTCCGACCGCCAGTGCCGCGATCACTGCTCGGGGGTCAATCAACCCAAAAGGACAGCCATGAGAACCTTCCTGAAGCCCCTGATCGTCGCCCTTGCCACCACCTACCTGCTGACCCCCGCGACTGGCCAGATCGTCCAATCCGTGAACACGGGCACCGCGATCCAGTTGCCCGGCTGCGCGAGCTACTTCGACCTCGAAGTCGAACAGAAGCTCACGCTGAACAGCCTCGCCTTCCAGTGCAACAACATCGCGTCGGCGCCCGGCTTCGCCACCGTCTTCCTCCGTCCCGGCGGCCGCACCGGCAAGCAGACCGTGGCTGCCGATTGGATCCCGTTGGGTCCACCGATCCCGATCACCTCGGCCGGACCGCTGGCCTGGACGGTGGTGCCGCTGCCGGCCACGACGCTGAATGCCGGCGGACCGTTCGGCATCGCGTTGGTCACCACCCTCAGCCAGGTCGAGACCGGCGGCGGCGGCGCCTATCCGTCGACTCCCGCCGGCCAGTCGACGATCCGCAGCGGCGAGATCACCGTGGTGCCGTTCGCCGGCCAGGTGCTGACGAACTTCACGATCAACGTCCAGCTCAACTACACGATCCCGGTGGCGCCCGCGGTGCTGTCGCCGTTCGCGACCGCCTTCCCGTACGGCCAGGGTTGCTACCGCCAGACCCGCTCGTTCTACGAGCACTTCACGCCGGCGTCGTCGATGGACCTCGCCGGCAGCGACATCGTGCTGACCCCGAACGCGTGCGGTGGCTACGACGTCGCGCCGAGCACGCGCACGTATCGCAGCAGCATCAACCCGACGCCGATCATCCAGAACGACGAAGGCACCAGCACGTGGGCACCGAGCCCGCCGATGCCATTGCCAGGTGGCGGCAGCACGGGCACCTTCCGCGTGCACGCCAACGGCGTCGTCTCTTCCGGGACCGCGACGGTGATCGGCAAGACGCCGACGCCAGCCGCATGGCTGAAGACGCCCGACACGGTCTGGGGCGACTGGCACGACTACGACGCCTCGCAGCCCGGCGGCCCGGTGACCATCGAGATCGTCCATGAGGGCCTGAACACCTACTGGGTGTTCACCTGGGGCGGCGTCGCCGACTTCGCCGTGCCCGGCAGCTCCAACCACTTCCAGATGGAGTTCAACACCACCAACGGCCAGGTGCACATGCACTTCGGTGCCATGAGCCTGACCGGCAACGACCACCTGGTCGGCTACTCGCCGGGTGGCGTGTCGACGGACCCGGGCTCGATCGACCTCAGCGTGACGCCGTACTTCTCGACCTGCCCCGATGCCGAGCCGCTGACGCTGTCGGCCGATGCGCGCCCGATCGTGCCATCGCTGTTCAACCTGCTGATCACGCACATCCCGGATCCGAACCCGACGGTGACCGCCATCTTCCTGGGTGGCCCGATGTCGCCGCTGGAGCTGGGGTTCATGGGTGCGCCGGACTGCTTCCTGCACCTGTCGTCCCTGAACCTGCTGTTCGTCGACATCGGCGTTGGCACGATCGCGACCCATCTGGTCCAGGTCCCGAACGACACCACCTGGCTCGGCCAGCGCGTCGACCTGCAGGCCATTGCCCTGTTGCCACTGAACGCGCTCGGCGCCATCACATCGAATGGCCTGACGCTCTACTTCGGCGGGATGTAGCTCGGTCCGGGCGGCTCGCTACGCGAACGCGCGCGCGAGCCGCGCCGGTGTCAGTTCGACGACGCGGCCGTCGCCGATCGCCACCGGCACGACCATCGGCACACGGCCGTTCTGCACCTTCTTGTCCTTCGTCGCCAGCGCCCACAGTGCGCGCGGGTCGGCGAACGGCTGCGGCACGACGCTCGACACGCCGATCGCCTGCAGCAGCGTTTCGATGCGCGCGGTCACCGCGGCCGGCACGACGTCGTCGGCGGCGCGGCACTCGGCGGTCAGTCCCATCGCCACGCACTGCCCGTGCCCCAGCGCGCCCGCGGCGAGGCTTTCGATCGCGTGGCCGATGGTGTGGCCGGCGTTGAGCCAGCGGCGACGATCCTGTTCGCGTTCGTCGGCCTGCACGACGGCCATCTTCATCGCCACCGCCATCTCGATCGCCTCGAGCACGGCCGGCGCGCGGCGCGCGTAGAGGTACGGCGCCAGCCGTTCCAGCTCGGCGAAGCGCGCACGGTCGAGCACGGCGGCCTTCTTGACGACTTCGACCAGGCCTTCGCGGAACGGCGCGTCGGGCAGCGTCGCGAGCCAGTCGAGGTCACCGAGCACGAGCTCGGGCTGCCGCACCGTGCCGAGCAGGTTCTTGATGCCGTCGTGGTCGACGCCGTTCTTGCCGCCCAATGCCGCGTCGCACAGCGACAGCGTCGTCGTCGGGCACAGCACCAACGGCACGCCGCGCATCCAGATCGAGGCCAGGAAGCCGACACAGTCGCCGACCGAGCCGCCGCCGACGGCGAGCAGCGCGGTGCCGCGCGAGGCGCCGGCGCGGATCAGCGCACTGGCCAGCTGGCCGACCACTTCGAGCTGCTTGCACGCCTCGCCCGATGGCACCGGCAGCACGGCACGCGCGCCGAGGGCCGCGGCGATGCGTTCGGCGAGCGCCGCGACCGCCGGATCGTGCAGCACCACCACGTCGCCGGCACCGAGCGCACGCACCGCGTCCGCCAGTTCGGCCTCGGCCCCGGCGCCGATGCGCACGCGGCTGTTGCGGCCCGGTCCGAAGGTGAAGCGCTGGTCCATCCGGGACCGTCTTACCCGCCACCTGCGCGCGAAGCAGCGTCACGACGACAAGGCCGGTGCATTTTGGTCCGCCCAAGGGAATCGGCGTCACGAGCCGGCGCGGCGCGCATCGCACCACACAACCGCCATCGGAATTGCTGCCATGCCACTCGGACCCTCGTTCCCGTTCGTGCTCCTCGTGCGATCCAGACTGGCAGCGTCCTGCTGCCTGCTGTGGCTGGCGTTCGCCGCCGCGCTGCCGGTAGGAGCGCAGTGCGAGCCGCAGTGGGCGGCCGGCGACCCGCCCGCGGACCTGGTCGGGACCGTGCGCCGCATGATCACGTGGGACCCGGACGGGGCCGGCCCAGAGCCCGCCGTACTGGTCTGTGCCGGCGGCAGCGGTGGCGCGTTCCCGGACGAAGCGCGGGTGGCCATGTTCGACGGCACGCGTTGGACTCTGCTCGGCAGCCTCGCCGGCTTCGGCACGAACGCCTGGGCGCTCGCCAGCTTCAATGGCCAGTTGATCGTCGCCTTGGACCACTATCTCGCCACCTGGACCGGCGGTGGTTGGCAGGTGTTCGCGACGGTCGACGGGGTCGAGGCCATGCACGTGTATGGCGGTGAGCTCTACATCGGCGGCTCGTTCACCTACGTCGGCATCACCACTGCCAGCCACGTGGCGCGCTGGAACGGCACCTACTGGTCGTCGCTGCTTGCGGGCCTCAACGGCAATGCCAAGGCGTTCGCGACCTTCCAGAACGTGCTCTACGTCGGCGGTTCGTTCAGCACGGCCGGTGGCAATGCCGCCGGCAACCTGGCGATCTGGAACGGTGTGACCTGGGTCGCCACGGCGAGCGCCAATGGACCGGTCACGACGATGGCGACGCGGATCGGCACGTCGCTGCTGCAGACCTACCTGTTCGTCGGCGGCTCCTTCACGTCGCTGGGCGGCGCTGCGCAGCATGTCGCGCGCTTCAGTCCGTCGGCCAACACGTGGACCGGTCTCGGCGCACTGCCGGGCCTCGAATGCGTGGCCTTGGGCGTGAAGGAGACCGGCATCAGCAGCTACGAACTCGTCGCCACGATCTCCGACAGCCTGAACGATTTCGTCTATCGCTGGAACGCGCCGACGTCGGCCTGGGTCGCCTTCGGCCGGCCCTTCTACCAGTATCCACCGACGTGCCTTGGCCTGTGGGCCGGGCAGTACGTCGTCGGCGTGGCGGCACCCGGACTGCTGGCCGTGCACCACCTCGCGGCCACCGGGTGGCAGCCGCTCGCCGGGCAAGGCATCCTCGGCGATGTGCACGCGGTGCTCGCCGACGGTGCGGAGACGATCCTCGGCGGCCAGTTCACGACGATCTCCGGCGCGACCAGGAACGGCATCGCGCGCGGCACGCCGGGCAACTGGAGCCCGCTGGGTTCTGCCTTCGGTGCCACCGGCGTGGTGCTGGCGTTGGTGCGCATGCCGAACGGCGACATCGTCGCGGGTGGGTTCTTCACCACGGCCGATGGTCAGCCGGCGAACCACATCGCGCGCTGGAACGGCAGCACGTGGAGTCCGCTCGGCAGCGGCACCGCCAACGGCATCCTTGCCCTGGCCGTGCAACCCAACGGGGATCTGATCGCGGGCGGTTACTTCGTGTCCGCGGGTGGTGTCCCGGCGAACCACATCGCGCGTTGGGACGGCGTCGGCTGGAGTTCCCTGGGCGGCGGCTGCAACAACGTGGTGACGTCGCTGGCCGCGATGGCCAACGGGGACGTGATCGCGGGCGGGCTGTTCACCGACGTCGGTCAGCGCATCGCCCGCTGGAACGGCGCCAACTGGTCGCCGATGGGCGCGGGCGCATTCGGCGCGGACGTGCCGGCGCTCGCCGAACTGCCCGGTGGCGACGTGCTCGCTGCGGGCAGTTTCGCCGGAGTCGCTTCCACGGTGGCGCGCTGGAACGGCAGCACCTGGCTGGCGGTCGAGTCGCAGTCGCCTGGCCCGTCGTTCGCCCCGACGGTGCTGCGCGTGCTGTCCGATGGCGACGTCGTCGCCGCGGGCGCAACCGGGATGGCCCGACTGCACGGCGGCGTCTGGACCTCGCTGGGATCCGCCGCGAACATCCTGGCGGTCGATCAGGGCGACGACGGCGTGTTGCGGGTCGGCGGCCGATTCGAACAGATCGCCAACGTCGATGCGGCGCGTTTCGTGCTGCGCGAGGTGCCCTGCCCGGCGACCGCGACGGCCTTCGCGTCCGGCTGCGCCAGTTCGGGCGGCGCCAACCTACTGGCGGCGACGACGCTGCCATGGACCGACACCACGTTCCGCGCTACCGGCACCGGCTTGCCGACGACGGCGATCGTGCTGGCGGTGACCAGCATCGTGCCGGTCGTGCCGCCGTTGCCGCTCGCGGCCGTGTTGCCCGAGGGCATGCCGGGCTGCGACCTGCACGTGGCGCCGGACATCGTCGAGGTGATGCTGACGACCAATGGCATGGCGCAGTCGCAGCTCTATCTGCCGAACGTGCCGCCGCTCGTCGGCGTGACCTTCTACCACCAGATGCTGCCGATCGAACTCGACGCGTTCGGCGGCTTCGTGGCGATCACCGCGACGAATGCGCTGCAGCTGACGGCGGGCATCTTCTAGTGCCATGGCGGGGCCATCTCCACGTCCGACCGTGCCCGCGGCTGCTAAGCTGTCCCGGTGCACGACGACGAGGCTCGCCTCTACGACCGCGCCACCGAAGGCGACCAGGACGCACTGGACCGGCTGCTGCAGCGCTACCTGCCGCAGCTGCACGCGTTCGTGCACGCACGGTTGGGTGCCGAGCTGCGCGCGCGCGAGTCCAGCCTCGACGTGGTGCAGTCGGTGTGCCGCGAACTGCTGTCGGCGCGCGCGCAGTTCGACTTCCAGGGCGAGGATCGTTTCCGCGGCTGGCTGTTCACGGCGGCGCTCAACAAGGTGCGCGAGCGCCATCGCCGGCTGCACGCCGACAAGCGCGACGTCGCGCGCGAGGTCGACGGTGAGGCCGCCACTTCCTTCGCCGCCATCGCCCATCTCTTGACGCCCAGCCAGGACGCAATCGGCGGGGAAACCACGGCGGCGCTGCGCGCGTCGTTGGCGGCCCTGTCCGAGGAACATCGCGAAGTGATCACGCTGGCGCGCCTGGTCGAACTGCCGCACCGCGTGATCGCCGAGATCATGTCGCGCAGCGAGGAGGCGACGCGGCAGCTGTTGGCGCGGGCGATGGTGCAATTGGTGCGCGAACTGGGCCGGCGGGGCGTCGACGTGCGCGATGGGAAGGTCCGCTGATGCGGGCGACTCGTCGCGGTGGGCCGATGCCCTGTGCGATGCCGCGTCGGCAGGGGATCATCTGACCGTGTCGCCCGACCCGCTCGCTCCTGACGAACTGCCCGAGGACCTCGCCGACGCCGCGGCGGAGCAGTTGCTGGGTGCGAGCAGTGCGCAACGGGCGGACGTGATCGCGGCGCTGCAAGCGGACCATCCGCAGCACGCGGCGGCGCTGCAGCGGCTCGCCCTGGATCTGGCCGGCGCCGACGCGATGCTCGGCTCGACGTTCGCGAAGGTGCGCCGCGACGATCCGGAGCAGATCGGCGGCCACCGGGTCGTGAAGAAGCTCGGCGAGGGTGCATTCGGCGTCGTCTACCTCTGCGCCCAGGAACGCCCCGTCGTGCGCGACGTCGCGATCAAGGTGCTGCGGCCCGGTGCTGGTGACGAGCGCACGCTGCGCCGCTTCGCCGCCGAGCGCCAGGCGCTCGCGACGTTGAGTCATCCGTCGATCACGCAGGTCTTCGACGCCGGCGAGCTGCCGGACGGCCGCCCGTTCTTCGTCATGGAGTACGTGGCAGGCGCGACGATCCGCGACCACTGCGAGGCGAAGGACCTGTCGTGCGCGGAACGCTTGCGGCTGTTCGTGCAGGTGTGCCGCGGCGTCGCCCACGCGCACACGCGCGGCATCGTGCATCGCGATCTGAAGCCGGCGAACGTCTTGGTCGTCGACGGCGGCGACGGGCCGCTGCCGAAGATCATCGACTTCGGCATCGCCAAGGCGCTGTTCGCGACCGCGGGCGGCGACACGCCGCGCACCGACGCCGGCCGCGTGGTCGGCACGCCCGGCTACATGAGTCCCGAGCAGGCGGCGGGCCGCGTCGACGACGTCGATGCGCGCGCCGACGTGTTCGCGCTCGGTGTCATGCTCTACGAGCTGCTGACCGGTGAGCTGCCGTGGGCCGATGGTGCGGCGGCGACCGACACCGACCCGCTGCGGCCGAGCGCGCGCGTGACGACCTCGACCCAGCGCGCGGCGCCGAGCACGGTCGCGCAGCGGCGGCAGCTGGCGGCGGCCCTGCGCGGCGACCTCGACTGGATCACGCTGAAGGCGCTCGCGCGCGAACGCGACGATCGCTACGCATCGATCGCCGATCTGGTCGCCGACATCGAGCGGCACCTGCGCGGCGAGACCGTGTCGGTCGGTCCGCCGGCGCTGCGCTACCGGCTGCGCAAGTTCGTCCGGCGCAATCGCTCGGCGGTGGTGATGGGGTGCAGTGGTCTGGTCGTCGTGCTCGGCCTCGCGCTCGCGCTCGTCTACGGGTCGAACAAGGAGGCCGAGGCCACGGACGCGCGCCACGCTGCCGCCGCCAGCCAGGCCGACACGCGCGGCGTCGTCGCACGGTTGCTGCAGCGGGCGAACGACCCGGCGCTGTTCGGCACCGCGCAGGGTGACGACGTGCGCAAGGTGCTCAGCGGCGAGGCGCTGCACTTCGCCGAGCAGCTGGCCGCCAACGAGCCCGAGGATCCCCAGCTGCAAGGTGACCGCTGTGACGCGCTGCAGTCCGTCTCGCAGGTGCACTGGCTGCTCGGCGAACCGGCCCAGGCGCGTGCGGTGGCCATGAAGGCGGTGCAGATCGGCGAACGCCTGTTCGCCGAGGAACCGACGAACGTGCGCTGGCGCGGCCTGCTGGCCGGCGCGGAACGGCAGGTGGGCCGCGCCATTTCGCTGGCCGGCGATCACGGCGAAGCGAACCCGCACTTCTCGGTCGCGGTCGAACACCTCGCCGTATGTGTGGCTGCGGAACCGGCCCGTTACACGTCGATGTACGCCGCCGCGCTGCACGAAGCCGCGGTCACGCTGCCGGACCAGGAGAACGAACAGGCGATCCGCATGTGTCGCCGGTCGATGGAACTCCTCGAAGCGAGGTTGGCCGACCCCCGGTGCAGTGCCGAGGTCCAGGACGACTACGTCGCTGCGGGCCTCGGTCTGGTACGGATGCTGGACGACGGGCGCCAATTCGACGCCGCAAGCGCAGAGCTCGAGCGGCTCGCACCCATGGTTGCAGCGGGACCGCCAGGTTGGTTCCGGCAGCGGAGCGAGTTCTACTGGTTGAGTGGCAAGGTGCGGTGGAAGCTTGGCGAGCGGGCCTCGACATTGCCCGACTTCGAGGCCTCGGCCGCAGCCGCCGAGGCTTGGTGCCAGGCGCAACCGAGGCGCAACCTGGCACACCGACTGCGGGTCACTCGGCAGGCGGATCTCGGCTACACGCAGAACTACCTGGGCGCGTTCGACGCGTCATCGGCAGCTTTCCGACGTTCGGTTGCGGCCGCAGAGTCGTTGGCGCAGCTGTTCCCCGAAGACCCGACGTCGTTGTCCTACCTGTGCAGCCAGCTGTGCCGGTTCGCCTATGTGCTGCGCGACCGGTTCCGCCTGCAGGACCTCGCCGAAGCCGCGGCGTGCGTGACGCGGGCGATCGAGGTGGAGACGCACATTCCGGCGAGCGTGGTGACCGGACGCATCCCGCGCTGGCGCCTGTTGACGACGCTTGCCGGCATCGAGGAATCGCGCGGCGCCCCGGATGCGGCGCGTTGGTGGAGCGAAGTCGACGGCGTGCTGCCACCGTGGGACAAGTTGTCGGACGACGTCGATGTCAGCCTGTTCCTCGATGCAGTGACCTGCATCGCGCGATGGCGGTTGCACACCGGTGATCCGGCGCGCGCCGCGGCGCGACTGGAAGCGGCTCGCGACCTGGTTGCGACACGCCCCGATCAGATCAAGTGCATGGTCGAGATCGAGTGGCTGGCCGCCAACGTCGCCGCCGGCAGTGGGGACCACGCCGAGGCCGCGGCGGCGGCGGATCGCATTCTCGAGGTGCGGGACACCTGGTTCGCCCGCCGCCGCGCCGCGGACTGCATGTGCCTCGCATGGCGCACGGCGAGAGCGCGCCCGGATGCCGACGCAGCGGTCGTCGCCAGCTACGGCGAACGTGCCGAGCAGTGGTACCGCATGGTCGTGCACACGCTGGACGGTGACATCGAGAAGGACCCGAAGGACCCTTGGTACGTGCTGCCGTGGGGCTTCTGCAAGCTGCACCTCGCCGAGCTGGCCGCGGCTGCCGGCAACACCGGCGCGGCGAAGACCTTCCTGGCGGCGGCGCTGCCGCGGCTCGAAGCCGTGCGTGCGGACGCGCAGCTGGATCAGTGGGACGACGACGTGTTCCGCGCCGGGGTGGAGCTGCGCGACCGGCTGTAGGGAACGGTCACGGCGCACGAGCACGTGGGATTTCGCGGTCGCACCGTCACGTGCGCGCCGGCCCCGCATCCAGCTGGCCATGCGCTCAGATCACCTTTCGTGTGTCGCCTTCGCGGCGCTGCTCCTGACCCTCCACGTCCCGGCCCAGACCCTGGTCGCCTGGGGCAACAACACCCACGGCCAACTGACCGTGCCCGCGTCGCCGCCGGGCGGCTTCGCCGAGATCTCTGCCGGCGGCTACCACGGCCTCGCGCGGCGGGCCGACGGCACGCTCGCGGCCTGGGGCCGCAACGCCTACACCCAATGCAACGTGCCGGCGCTGCCGGGCGGCGTCACGTGGACCGACGTGCTGGGCGGCATCGAGCACTCCCTCGGGTTGCGTTCCGACGGCCAGCTGAGCGCGTGGGGCTACAACTACTACGGCCAGTGCAACGTGCCGGCGCTGCCGTCGGGCCAGAGCTACGTGCAGGTCGCGGCCGGCTACTACCACTCGATGGCGCTGCGCTCCGACGGCGTGCTGCTGAGCTGGGGCGACAACTGGGCCGGTCAGTTGAACGTTCCTGCACTGCCGCCGGGCTTGACCTTCACGCGCATCGCGGCCGGTTCATCGCACGGGCTCGCGATCCGTTCCGACGGTTCGATCGTCGCCTGGGGCAACAACAACTGGGGCCAGTGCAACGTGCCCGCGTTGCCCGCGGGCCTGCGCTACGTCGAGGTCGTCGGCGCGTTCGAACACAGCCTCGCGCGCCGCTCGGACGGTTCCGTGGTCGCGTGGGGCCGCAACATCTACGGCGAGTGCAACGTGCCGGCGTTGCCGGTGGGCACGACCTACGTGCAGCTTGCGTGCGGTCAGTACTTCTCGATCCTGCGGCGGTCGGACGGCACCGTGGTCGGCTTCGGCGACAACGGCTGGGGCCAGTGCAATCCGCCCGCTCTCGGCGCCGGGCAGACGTTCAACGATCTCGGCGCGGGCTGGTACTGGTCGTTGGCGAAGGTCGGTCCGACCAGTACCTACACGACGGTCGGCTCCGGTTGTTCCGGCAGCATGCCCTCGGCGCGCCTGGTGCCGCTCGACACGCCGCAGATCGGCCGCACGCTGACGGTGCGCCTGTTCAACCTGCCGCTCGACATCGCCGTCATGATCACCGGTTGGGGCAGCATCTCGCCGGTGCCGCTGGACCTGGTCCTGATCGGCATGCCCGGCTGTCCGCTGTGGAACACGCTCGAACTGCAGGACCTCGTCGTCGGTGCAGGCACCCAGGCGGTCCACACGCTGGCGTTGCCGGTGGACATCACGCTGATCGGGCTGCAGTTGTTCCAGCAAGCGCTGGTGTTCGATGCGGGAGCGGGCAACTCGTTCGGCGCGGTGTCGTCCGACGGCGCGAAGCTGGTGATCGGCCGGTAGCGGTGACCTGCGCTCGGCCCCGGCGCGCCAGGAATCGAACGTGCGCACGGTGAATCCGCATCACGCCGCGCGGCGCCCTGCATCGGAACCACGTCCGCGCATCGATCCGCTCGGACGACATCTCCCAATCACCGACGCAAGGTCACCCATGCTCCCCCTGCACCGCGCGAACGGCCTGCTGTCCGCGATCACTTTCCTGTTGCTGGCGACCACCGGTACCGCCACCGCCCAACAGGTGCTCGCCTGGGGCAACAACACCTACGGCCAATGCACCGTGCCGGTGATGCCGTTCGAATGCGTGCAGATCTCGAGCTGGGGCGCGCACACCGGCGTGCTGCGATCGGACGGAGCGATCGTGGCCTGGGGCGTGAACACGGATGGCCAGTGCAACGTGCCCGTGTTGCCAGCAGGTCTGAGGTACGTCGAGGTCGCCTGTGGCGGTTCCCACAGCCTTGGCCGCCGCTCGGATGGTTCGGTGCTCGCCTGGGGCTTCAACGCCAGCGGCCAGTGCAACGTGCCCGCGCTGCCGCCGGGCATGAGCTACACCGGCATCACCGCGGGCGCGGCGCATTCGCTCGCGCGGCGCTCGGATGGGCTGTGGGTCGCCTGGGGCGCCAACAACTCAGGCGAGTGCAACGTGCCGGCGCTGCCACCTGGCATCACCTACCGGAAGGTCGTCGCCGGCGGCTACTTCACGGTCGCACTGCGCAGCGATGGCTCGGTGATCGTGTGGGGAGACAACTTCTATGGTGTGCTCAATGTCCCCGCCTTGCCGCCCGGCGTGACCTACACGTCGATCGATGCCAGCCTCGGGCATGTGGTCGCGCTGCGTTCGGACGGCAACGCCGTCGCGTGGGGTCGCAACTTCGACGGGGAATGCAATGTGCCGGCGTTGTCGCCCGGCGCCAGCTACCTCGCCGCCGAAGCGGGCCACTTCTTCTCCGTCGCCCGCCGTTCGGACGGTGCCGTGGTGGCGTGGGGCAGCAACAC
>JBGARS010000003.1:0-142282 GCA_044230075.1 Planctomycetota bacterium
GGCGTCGCAACGCCGCAGATCGGCATGCTGCTGGCGGCGTTCCTGCTGCCGTTCGCGCTGCTGTCGTACCCCGCCGGCCGACTCGCCGAACGCTGGTCGCGGCGCGCGCTGGTCGGCTGCGGCAGCCTGCTCTACGGCCTCGGCGTCGCGCTGGTCGCCGTCGTGCCGCCGGGCTGGCTGTGGGGCCTGATGCCGTGGCTCGGCGTCACCAGCGCGGTGATGTTCGTGCCGACGCTGCTGTGGCTGCTCGATCGTGCACACGGCGTCGGCCGGACCACGGCGATGGCGTCGTTCCACGCCGCCGGCGCGCTCGGCTTCCTGCTCGGGCCGCTCTGCTGCGGCGGCCTGATCGCGCTGGGCGGCGCCGGCATGCGCGGCTACGTGCTCGCGTTCGCGTTCGCCGGCGCGACCGAGATCACGGGCGCGCTGCTGGTCTGGCGCGCGGCACCGGCTCAGGCTTTCGGGCCGAAGCCGCCGCCCGGCTGATGGCCGTAGCCGACGATGCGCGACTTGTCGACCTTCGGCGGCTTCTCGGGCTTGCTGAACCACTGTTCGAGGCGGTCGGTGATCGCGCCCTTCACCTTGTCGAGCGTGCCCTTCTGCTCGGCGATGCCCTTCTGCTTCTCCATGCCCGGGATCTCCAGGCGCGACGCCTGGATGTAGGCGCGCGAACGCTCGAGCACCGGGTCGATCTTCTTGATCAGGCGCTCGACGTCGAACACGAAGTTGGGCGTGCCGTAGTCGCCGACGGCGAAGTGGATGATCGTGCTGTGGTCCTGCACGCACAGGAAGTAGCAGCCGAGGATGGGGCTGATCTCGAACAGGTCGAGGTTCAACGCGCCCAGGTGCAACGCCGCGTTGGCGGCGTCGCACTCCTTGTAGTCGCGCACGTACTCGACGATGGTCTGGAAGATGTCGGCCAGGGTCTCGAGCAGGCCGACGACCGGGCCGCTGACCGCGCCGCCGTCGAGGAACACGCCGAGCGCCTTGCCGGCGAACGCGCCGGTCTGCACGCCGGCCTTGCTGCTCTTGCTGGCGATCTCGCGCTGCAGCAACACCATCAGCCCGTCGAACGCGGCCTCCGGGTCGCCGGCCGCGATCGCGAAGCGCTTGTTCTCGGTCGAGTGCTTGTCCCACGCGGTCTTGGCGACACCCGCCCAGCCGACCAGCGCCTTGCCGCCCGATGACACGGCGCCGAGGAACGGCGCCAGGTCGACGGCGAACTTCTCGACCGAGCCGAGGCCGATCGCCGCGAACACCTGGTTCGGGTCGAGGCCCGGGCACAGCTGCCGGCAGAACTCGGTCGCGTGCTGGCGGATCATCGCGAACTGCTGGCTCTGCGCCGCCTGCGACGCGCCGATGCCGGCGGCCTTGCCGCCTTGCGCGAACAGGTCCACGCCCTTCTTGATGTCCTGCACGCCGGTGACGAGGCTCTTTGCCGTGCTGCCGCCGGACTTCACCGACTTGGCGCCGGTCTTGAATCGCTCCCACTTGCTGCCGACGCCCTGCGCCATGCCCACCACTGTGGTCGCCTTGAACTGCACCTTCTTGCCCTCGAACTGCTTCTGCAGCGCCATCGCCTGCGCGCGGCTGATGAACTGCATCGCCTCGAGCTCCTCCTTCGACAGCTTGCGCTTGTCGAGGTCGTTCAGAGCCCGGTAGAGGCTGGTGCAGGCGCCCTTCTCGTTGCGCACGCTCTTCTTCCAGTCCTTGCCCTGCTTGCTCTGGTCGAAGCGCCAACGATCGAACGCGGTCTTCAGCGCGCCCTTGTCGGTCTCGGACTTCGTCGTGTCGTAGGCCTGCAGCGCCGTGTCGACGGCGACCAGGAACTCACTGCGCTTGTGCAGCAGCGAATGGGTGTCCTTCTGCCACTGCTCGAACGAGGGGATGGTCGCCATGGTCGTGCTCCTGGGGCAGCCGGAAGGACCTGCCCAGCAGGCGACGATCCGGGTCCGGCGCGGCGAGGTCAAGCACCGGGACCACGTGAAGCACATTCGTCTCGGCTACCTGGGGCAGCGCGCGGCCCGGCGACCCGCCGCCGTTCCCGCTCAGGCCACCGGACCGCCGACCTTGCCGCAGCACTTCTTGTGCTTCTTGCCGCTGCCGCACGGGCACGGCTCGTTCGGGCCGACCTTCTTGTCGAGGTGCTTGAACGGGCGCGGTTTCACCTCGATGCCATCGACGAAGTACCAGGTGCCGTCCTCCTTGCGGAAGCTGGCGACCTCGTGGTGCGTGATGTCCTCGCCGGCGATCGTGTAGTAGGCCTTGAAGTCGACGAAGCCCTCGTCGTCGTCGGCCGCACCACCCTGCACCGACAGCACCTCCATGCGGTGCCAGGTCGCGCGCTTGCTCCACTGCTCGGTGGCGTTGCGGTCGACGAACTGGCGCCCGTCGGGCGACTGGCTGTCGACGATCCAATCGAGGTGGCCGAGCGCGTAGGCCGAGTAGCGCGAACGCATCAACTGCTCGGCGGTCTTGGCCTGCTGCTGCTGCGTGATGATCGGCTCGCAACACTCCGCGAAGGTGGCTCCACTGCTGCACGGGCACTTCATCGCGCGGACCGTAGGCACCGGCGGTCCGGCGGTCAACTTCGTGCCGCGGCGGCCGGTGTGCCGAGCAGGTCCTGCACCAGGTCCAACGTGCGCGCCGTGGCGCCTTGGTTCTCGGCGATGACCCGCTGCGCGCAGGCGCCGAGCACGGCCCGGGCCTTGGGATCGGTCAGCAGCCGCCCGAGTTCGACCGCGAACGCCGCCCGGTCGGGCACCTGCACGACGGCGTGGGCGGCGAGCAGCAGTTCGACGTCGCGGCGGAAGTTCGCGGTGTGCGGGCCGAAGATCGTCGCGCGGCCCTGCGCGGCCGGTTCGAGCATGTTCTGGCCGCCATGCGGGATCAGGCTGCCGCCGACGAACGCCACGTCACAGGCGGCGTAGAAGCCCTGCAGCTGGCCGATGGTGTCGACGACGACCACGGCCCTGGGCGACAGCGGCCGCCGGCTCGCCGCCACTTCGCTCCAGCGCACCGGCTCGGCGCCGGCCGTGGCCACCTGTTCGCAGATCGATGCAGCACGCTCCGGATGGCGCGGCACCAGCACGGTGCGCACTTCCGTGCCGTGCCGCTGCTGCACCTTCGCCACCGCGTCGAGCACCGCGACCTCCTCGTCGGCGTGCGTCGAGCCGGCGACCAGGACCGGACGGCCGTCGGGCGACAGCCACGGGCGCAGCGAGGCCGCCGTCGTCTCGTGCCGGCCCATGACGACGCTGTCGTACTTCATGTTGCCGGTGACGTGCACGCGCTCGGCGGCGACGCCGAGTTCGAGCAGGCGCGTCTGGTAGGCGCGGTCCTGCACGCAGTAGATGTGGATCAGGTCGAGCTGCGGCAACAGACCGCGCGCGCGGCGATAGCCCCGCAGCGTGCGTTCGCTGATGCGGCCGTTGATGACGCCGACCGGGATCCGGCGGCGACTCGCGGCCTGCAGGAAGTTCGGCCAGATCTCCAGCTCCATCAGCAGCACGCAGCACGGCCGGATGCGGTCGATCGCGCGCCCCGGGCAGGCGCCGAAGTCGAGCGGGTAGAAGACCACCGGCAGGTCGGGGTACTCCTTCTGTGCGATCAGGTGGCCGTTCGGCGTCGTCGACGAGATCACCAGCTGCAGGTCGGGCCGCCGCTGCCGCAGTTCGGCTGTGAAGTTGCTCGCCGCCTTCACCTCGCCGACCGAGACGCCGTGGATCCACACGACCGAGCGGCCGTCGCCGACCGGCGGCACGCGGCCGGTGCGCTGCAGGAACCGCGCGCGGTAGCGCCGATCGAGTGCACAGCGCCACAACAGCACCGGCGAGTAGACGACCAGCAGCAGCAGGAACAGCAGCTGGTAGATCCCCATCGTCAGCCAGCTGCGGCTGCGGCTCTGCGGCAGCGGCAGCGGGCCGGCCGGGACGCCGCTCGCGCGCGATGTCGCCGGCATCAATCGAACGCCGGGGCGCAGCACTTCTTGTACTTGATGCCCGAACCGCACGGACAGAGGTCGTTGCGGCCCGGCTTCGGCGCGTTGGCGGGCCGCGCCGGGGCGGTGGCGCGCGACGCCATCGGCCGCGCGGCGAGCGGCGAGCCCAGCCGCGACGGCGCCGGCGGCGGCGCCAGCGGATTGGCGGCGGCGGGTGGTGCCGCGGCGGCAGCCGGGGCACCGGCGGGCGGCGGCGCGCTGCCGTCCGCGGCCGGTGGCGCGCCTTCCGCGCTGGCCGGTGCCAGCACCAGGCCCTGCGGCGTGACCTTCAGCACGAAGCGCTCCCCCTTGGCCATGCGGTCGAGCACCTCCTGCGGGATCTTGCCGGCCGCGACCAGCGACTCGAACAGCGCCTGCAGCTCCTCCGGCGTGCGCGGGATCTGCATCGGTGCCGGCTTCTGCGGCTCCTGCCGCAGCTTGCCGGTGACCATGTCGCGGATCGTGTCGGTCGCCTCCTGCTTGTAGACGAAGCCGGTGACGTGCTCGGCGACCTCGGTCTTCAGCTGCTGGAACTTCTCGAAGCCCTCCTTCTTGTACTCGTTCTTCGGATCGACCTGGGCGTAGCCGCGCAGCCCGATGCCGGTCTTCAGCACGTCCATCGCGTACAGGTGGTCCTTCCACTTGTTGTCGATCGTGTCGATGACCAGGAAGCGCAGCACCTGCTCCCACGGCGCCTCGTACTGCGCGCCGCGCTCGTCGTGCAGCTTCTCGACGCGCTCCATGATCCAGTCGAACAGCTTCTCGCGCGGCACCGACTGCAGGCCATCGAGCGGCAGCGCATCACCGCAACGGTGGCGCAGCCATCGCTCCAGCTCGGCGAAGTCGATCGGCTCGTCCTTGTCGCCGGCGCAGCGCTCGATCACCGGTTCGAGCACCTCCTCGAACATGCCGATCACCTTCTCGCGCAGGCCCCGGCTCTCCAGCGCCTCCTGCCGCTGGCCGTAGATGAACTTGCGCTGCTTGTCCATCACCTCGTCGTATTCGATCAGATGCTTGCGGATGTCGAAGTTGCGCTGCTCGACCTTCTTCTGCGCCTTCGCCAGACCGCGTGTGACCATCGGGCTGTCGATGACCTCACCGGTCTTCAGCCCCATCTTCTCCATCATCACCTTGACCCAGTCGCGCGCGAAGATGCGCATCAGGTCGTCGTCGAAGCTGAGGAAGAACTTGGTGCGACCGGGATCGCCCTGGCGCGCGCAGCGGCCGCGCAGCTGGTTGTCGATGCGGCGCGCCTCGTGGCGCTCGGTGCCGATCACGTAGAGGCCACCGAGCGCGAGGATCTCGTCGTGCTCGCGCTGGCACTGCTCCTTCAGCTTGACCAGCAGGGCCTTCGCCTCGTCGCCGTCCCCGGCGAGCCCCTTCTGCTGGATCTCGCTGTGCCACAGCGCCTCGGCCTTGCCGCCGAGCACGATGTCGGTGCCGCGACCGGCCATGTTGGTCGCGACCGTGACCGCGCCCTTGCGGCCGGCCTGCACGATGATCTCGGCCTCACGTTCGTGCTGCTTGGCGTTGAGCACGTTGTGCGGCACGTTCGCCGCGGTGAGCGCCGCCGAGATCGCCTCGGACTTGGAGATCGACGTCGTGCCGAGCAGGATCGGCCGGCCCCGCTCGTGCTCGGCCTTGATCTCCTCGACGATCGCCAGCAGCTTGCTGGCGCCGTCCAGATAGACCTGGTCGTTGTCGTCCTTGCGCTGGTTCGGCCGGTTGGTGGGCACCTGGACGACGTCGAGGTTGTAGATGCGCGAGAATTCGGCAGCCTCGGTCATCGCCGTGCCCGTCATGCCGGCGAGCTTCTTGAACATGCGGAAGTAGTTCTGCAGCGTGATGGTCGCCAGCGTGCGGTTCTCCTCGCGCGGCGGCAGCCCTTCCTTCGCCTCGACGGCCTGGTGCAGACCGTCGCTCCAGCGCCGGCCCGGCATCAGTCGGCCGGTGAAGTCGTCGACGATGATGACCTCGGGCTCGCCGTCGCCGCCGTCGGGACCACCGGGGCCCTTCTTCTGCTGGATGACGTAGTGCCGGTCCTTCTCGTAGATGTGGTGCGCCCGCAGCGCGGTCTCGAGCAGGTGCGGCCACTCCATGTAGGCCGGGTTGCTGTAGAAGCTGTCGACGCCGACCAGCTTCTCGGCGCGCTCGACGCCGGCCTCGTTGAGCAGACACTGGTGCTCCTTCAGCTTGACCTCGAAGTGCTCGTCGACCTTCAGCTGGCGGGCGACGCGATCGGCCATCAGGTAGCGTTCGGTGGTGCCCTCGCCCTCACCGGAGATGATCAGCGGCGTGCGGGCCTCGTCGATCAGGATCGAGTCGACCTCGTCGACGATCGCGTAGTTCAAGTTGCTCTGCACCTGCTCCTCGGCGCGCCACTTCATGTTGTCGCGCAGGTAGTCGAAGCCGAACTCGTTGTTGGTGCCGTAGGTGATGTCGCAGGCGTATTCCGCCTGCCGCACCTGCGCCGACATGTTCGACTGGATCGTGCCGACCGTGAGGCCGAGGTACTCGAACACCGGCGCCATCCAGTCGCGGTCACGCTTGGCGAGGTAGTCGTTGACGGTTACCACGTAGACGCCCTGGCCCGACAGCGCGTTCAGCGCCGCCGGCAGCGTCGCGACCAGTGTCTTGCCTTCGCCGGTCGACATCTCGGCGATCTTGCCCTGGTGCAGCACGGCGCCGCCGATCAGCTGCACGTCGAAGTGGCGCAGGCCGAGCACGCGCGTCGCCGCTTCGCGCGTCATCGCGAACATCTGCGGCAGAACGTCGTCGAGCGTCTTCTCGTTTTGCTGCACCTGCTTTCGCAGTTCGGCGACGGTGGCCTTGACCTGCTCGGCGGACAGCGCCTTGGCCCAGTCGGTCAACGCGTTGACCGACTTGACGATGGGCTGGTACAACGCGAGCGAACGTTGGTTGGCGGAGCCGAACAGCCCTTGCAGGGACTTGCCGATGCGCGCCGGGAGGGAACCGAAATCGAGTTTCATGACAGCCGGGGGAATGCGGGAACGGAACGGCGCCGAGATCGGGCCGGCGACGCGGTGCGCTGCGTGGCGCGCCGCCGTCGCGAGGAAAACGGGGCAGCAGACGGGAACGGCAACACCGGTGGACCGGGCGCCCAGCGGCGCCCGGACCGGACCGTTCACACCGTCGGCGCGCGCGGCGGCGGCAGGCCGCCCGCTTCGATCGTCTGCGTGCGCGGGCGTGGCCGCGGCAAGGCCACCGCGACGGCGGCGAAACCGGGCTGCGCCTCGGCCGCGAGGCGTGCGACCGCAAAGGGCCGCGCGCGCGCCGCGCGACCGTGGCAGGCTTCGATGCGCGTGCCGTCGGCGACCGTGCTGCCACCGGCGGGCATGCCCGCGGCAGCCAGCACGACGCAGAGCATCAGCGCGCCCAACCAACCAGGGCAGCGGCAGCCGAGGCTGCGCTCGCGCTGGCCGCGCACGGCAGGTCTCCGGCCGCCGGGCGTCATCGTCGCACTTCCTTGCCGCGCAACACGCGGTCGATCATCTCGAACAACAGCGACTCGGGAAACGGTTTGGCCAGAAACCCGTCGGCGCGCTGGATGTCGGCCATCGAAACCCGGCCGGCACTGTTCAGCAGCACCGGAATCGCCCTGGTCGTCGGGTCCTTGCGCAGGCGCTCGATGACCTCCAGGCCGTCGAGCTCCGGCATCTCGTAGTCGAGCAGGATCAGGTCGGGCAGCAGATCGGCCGCCGCCTCGAGTCCGGCCTTGCCGTCGAACACCTTGTAGGTGCGGAAGCCCGCCCGGCGCAGCAGCGCCTCGACGGCACCGGCCAGGTCCTCCTCGTCGTCGACGATCAGCACGAGACCGCGGCACGGATCGCCGGCCGGCTCGCAGGACGCCGTCAGCAGCTCGCGCAGCATCGCGCAGGTGTCGAGGCCCGCCGCCTGGAAGCGCGCTTCGATCTGCCGCTTCAGGTCGCGGTTGAAGCGCCGCACCGCCATCCACTTCTCGTAGTCGGGGTAGTCGGGCTGGATCTCCATCTGGTCGTGCGTGTCGACCGCGAAGAAGAACTCACCGGCGACCAGGTGCTCCTGCAGGAGCAGCTTCATGAACGGGTAGTTGCGGTTGCCGAGCCGCAGGCTGTAGCGCACGCACGGGTGGCCGGGGATGGTCTCGACCTGCTCCTTCTGGAACATCGCCAGCAGCGCCTCGCTGCCGCCCGCCGCCGGCAGCTCGACCCCGCGCCGCGGTCGGCCACCGTTGCCGTAGGCGAGGTCCTGGTAGGCCTTGATCGCCCGCTGCACCATGTCCGCCGTCAGCGCACCGAGCCTCATGCATGCCCTCCGTGGCCGGTCGGTGCGCAGCCGGCAGCCGGTGCTGCGGCTTGGGGGGGTCGATGCACGCAGCCACGCAGTTCGGCGACCGTCGTGCCGGCGGCGGTCAGCCGCTGCTGCAGTTCGTCGACGATGTGCACCATCAGGGCCGGATCCGTGAACATCGCCGTGCCGACCTGCACCGCGCTGGCGCCGGCGCAGACGAAGTCGAGCACGTCGTCGGCCGAACGCACGCCACCGACGCCGATCACCGGGATCCGCACGCAACGCGCGACCTCGTACACCATGCGCAGCGCCACCGGCTTGATCGCCGGCCCGGACAGCCCGCCGATGCCGCGACCGAGGATCGGCCGCCGCTTTTGCCAGTCGATCGCCATGCCGATCAGCGTGTTGATCGCCGTGAGGCCGTCGGCACCACCTTGTTCGGCGGCTTTGGCGATGACGGTGATGTCGGTGACGTTCGGCGACAACTTCGCGAACACCGGCACCGTCGCGACTCGTTTGACGGCGGCCACGGCTCGCTCTGTCAGCCGCGGCTCGGTCGAGAACAAGAGTTTGCCTTCCTGCACGTTCGGACAGGACAGATTCACCTCGAGTGCGTCGACCCCGGCGGCCGAGAAGCGCTCCGCGAGCTGCACGAACTCATCGACCGACTCGCCGCCGATGTTGACGATGATGCGGGGGCCCCGGCCGCCGGCCGCCAGCTCGCGCATCTTCGGCAGCGTCTCCGCCAGGAAGTAGTCGGCGCCTTTGTTCTCGAGGCCGATCGAGTTCAGCATGCCCGACGGCGTCTCGTGGATGCGGGGCGGCGGATTGCCGTGCCGCGGCCGCACCGTGACCGTCTTGCTGACCAGCGCGCCGATGCGGCCGAGGTCGGCGAACTGGCGGCCCTCCCAGCCCGAGCCGAAGGTGCCCGACGCACTCAGGACCGGGTTGTCGAGCCGCAGGCTGCCGAGGGTCGTGGAAAGCACGTTGGAGGACCGCGGCGCCGCCGCGGACCGGTCAGGATACCCGCTTCCTGGCTGCCGCGCGATCTTCCCCCCACAGCAGCAGGAACAGGCCGATCGCACCGACGGTGATGCAGGAGTCGGCGACGTTGAAGGCCGGGAAGTCCCACGCCACCGGCCACTGGCCGGAGAACCGCAGGAAGTCGCGCACCGACCGGTCCGCGCGCAGGAAGTTGTCGTAGAGGTTGCCGACGGCACCGGCGAGCACGAGGCTCAGCACGAACTGCTGCAGCCGGGCGGTGCGCGCGGTGCCGCGCACGAACCACAACAGGCCGATGACTGCCAGGCACCGCACCACCATCAGCACCACCGTGCCGTCCTGGAACAGGCCCCAGATCGTGCCGGTGTTGCCCCAGGCGACCAGTTCGAAACGCAGCAGGCTGGTGTCGAACACCAGGTGGTTGCGGCCCGCTTCGACCACCTGCGGGTAGCGCTGCGCGAGGAAGCCGAACACGACGGCCTTGCTCCATAGGTCCAGGACCACCAGCACGGGCCAGGGCCACCAGAACCACGGCTTGCCACCGAATCCCTTCACCGGCCCAGCGGCCACCGCGGCAGCACCGTCGCTCGAAGCGGCCCGGTCGCCCGTCGCCGACGGCGCCGCGTTCGCCACCGGGTCCGGCGCCGCCACGGGCTACGCGCTCTCGCGGTTGCGCTCTTCGACTTCCTGGTGGCGCACGCAGTAGCGCGCCCACGGCAGGTACTCGAGGCGCGCCTTCGGGATCCAGGCTTCGAGCGTCTTGGCCTTGGTCTTCTTCGCCACCGCCTTCTTGGCGTTCTCGACTTCCTCGGCGCACAGCGGGCAGACGCCGAAGTCCCAATCGCCGTGGCCTTCGATCCGGTCGAGGGCCTCCTCGATCAGCTTGATGGTCTCCTCCTCGTTCTCGATCAGCCCGAGCATGAAGCCCTGGTCGTAGTTGTCGGTGCCCTGGTCGGCCAGGTGGTCCACCGACGCGTCCTGGTCCGAAGCCCGCAGGGCCTCGTCGCGCATCGACCCCACGTCGCCTCGCAGCGACGACAACTGACTCTGGAGAATCGACTTGTACTTGGCCAGCTCGGCCTTGGTCGGCTTCGACATGGGCGGACGAACCACTCGTGCGGCAGGGTAGCGAAAGGAGACGGCAGCGAGCCGGGCCCAGTGCCCGCCCCCTGCCGCCGGCCGGGTCGCCGGCCGGTTCCCGGGGCAGTGCGATCGCACCGTCCGGGAAGGGGCGGGGACCATACGTAGGGTCCATCGAACCGTCAAGGCGGTCGGGCTTGTGGTTTTGGCCGGATCGCCGCTGCCACGAGCGTGGCCGCCGGACGCCGCCAGGGTAGCGTTGCCGGCGTGGGCGATCTGCGCGGAGCGGCATGCCAGCGGGCGCTGGCGGACTTCCTGGTCTACCTGGGGGTGGAACTGCAGGTGTCGCGCCACACCGTCGCCGCCTACCGCAGCGACGTCGCCCGTCTGCTGCGCGGCAGCGCGGTGCTGCCCGATCGGGACGCGATCGACCGCCACCTGACCGAGCTGCACCGCACCCACGCGGCCGCCTCGGTCGCGCGCGCCGCGGCGGCGATCCGCGGCTTCTACCGCTTCCTGCACGCCGAAGGCTTCGCCGCCGAGGACACCGCCGAGGGCCTGCTCGGGCCCAAACTCGAACAGAAGTTGCCGAAGGCGCTCAGCCGCCGGGCGGTCCAGCGGCTGCTCGAGCACCAGGACGACGACCCGCTGTCGGTGCGCGACCAGGCGATCCTGCAGGTGCTGTACGCCACCGGCTGCCGCGTCACCGAAGTGATCACGCTGCGCACCACCAGCATCGTCGCCGACCACCGCCTGCTGCGTGCGTTCGGCAAGGGCAACAAGGAGCGGCTGGTGCCGATCTCGGACACCGCGCTGCAGTGCGTGCAGCGCTATCTGACGGAAGTGCGGCCGATGCTGCGCGCGCGCGGCCGGCAGGACCCCGGTGACGTGCTGTTCCTGTCGCGCACCGGCCGACCGCTCGACCGCGTGCGCGTGTTCCAGGTCGTGCGTGCCGCATGCGACCGCGCCGGCCTGACCGTCGCTTGCTCACCGCACGCGCTGCGGCACTCGTTCGCGACCCACCTGGTCGCCGGCGGCGCCGACCTGCGCTCGGTGCAGGAGATGCTCGGCCATGCGTCGCTGCAGACGACGCAGGTCTACACGCACGTCGACCACGAACGGCTGCGCTCGGTGCACGATCTGCTGCATCCGCGCGGCAACCCGCAGGGGTGACGCCTCAATCCCCCGGCCGCGACGCGAACACGTACAGCGTGCCGTCACCGTTCTCGCGCGGACACGGCAGCACCCGCAACAGCAGGCACGACGCGAGCGGTCCGGACTGGCTGCCGGTCGTGCGCTGCAGGGCTTCGAGTTCGTCGCGCCGCAGCACCACCAGCACGCGGCCGGTCGCCGCCTCGCGCAACAGGGACGCGATCGCCGTCGCGAGGTCGCCGTCGAGAGGGTCGATACGGATGCCGGGATGGGGATCCTGCCCCGGGTCGCGCCAATGGTTCGGGCGCAGGTAGTACATGAGGCTGAGGCTGCCTTCCCGCGCGCCGACCACGATGCCATGCGCCGGACGGCCGGCGCCAAGGGCGAGGTTGCCGGCCTCCCGCCAGGGCGAACGGCCGCCCTGGTAGACGCTCGCATAGAGCGTGGTGTCGACGCAGAGCCAGGTCAGCAGCGCCGCCGGCACCAGCAGCGCCCCGACAAAGGCCGATGCGCCAGGGGTGTCGGCACGCACGCGAGCCGCCGTCGTCGCCGCGGCCGCCGCCGCCAACAGCACGCACGCCGGCAGCAGCGCGAACAAGTCCAAAGGCTCGATCACGGCACCGCAGGCCGCCGCGCCAACGAGGCTGACGAGCGGCAGCAGCACGGCCACCAGCAGCATGGTCGGCGCGGGCCGGCAGACCCACGGCGCCAGCAACGCCAACACCACGATCGGCAGCGCCACCGATCGCACGAACGGCCACCACGGCACCGGGTCGCAGGTTGGCGCCAGCGGGTCCGGCCAGTGCCCCAGCACGAACAGGGCGCCGGGCAGCGCCGCAGCCGCGAGCAGCGCGGCGGCGAGCAGCAGGCGATGGCGCCCGTGCGCCGGCGCCCACGACCCGGCCACCCAGCCACCCACCAACATCGGCACGACGGTCCACCCGCCGCGGTCGCTGCCGCACGCCAACATCGCCGCGACGACGCAGACCGCGATGCGGCTCCGGCGCCAACGCCGCGGTGCGGCGAGCGCCGCCGTCGTCGCCAGCAGCGCCAACGCCAGTGCGACCATCGGCGGCGCCACGGTCTGGCTCTGGGCCACGTGCCAGGGATGCACCGCCAGCAGGCCAGCCGCGAACAGCGCCGTGCGCCGCGGCAGCACGACGCTCGCCGCCAACGCCAGCAGCGGCACCGTGACGACACCGACGAACACGAACGGCAAACGCAGCCAGCCTTCGCCGTGGAACGGCAACACGCCGGCATCGAGCAGCCACCGCAGGCCGAGCAGCGCCAGCGGCTCGCTGCCGGCGGCGCTGGCGAAGAAACCCTGGGGCCCGTGCAGCGGCATGCTGACGGCCTGCCAGCCCACGACCTCGGCCGGGGCCATCGACCAGTGCTCGACGCGGAACAGGCGCACCGCGGTCGCCAGCAGCGTGATGCCGAGCAGCACCCACAGTTCACCGGTGCGCCAGCCTTCGGTGGTCTGCGGCGATCGGATGAGGTCGGCTGCGCGCATGCGTTCGGGTGGCGCCATCGAGATGGCGGCGACAGGGCGGCGCGAACATACGGTCACGTGCACGCCGGCGACAGGTTGCGTCGGCGCTGCCATCGGCGGCGCGGCCGGCGATTGAGTTCCGGTCGGTGCTGCTGCATCGTGGTGCCGTGGGTCCCGCCACCACCACGCCCTCGCGGCAACAGCACCTGCAGGCGCTGCTGCTCGCCGCCTTGTGCGCGGTGCTGTTCCTGCGCGATGGCCTGCTGCCCGGACGCGCGCTGGTGCCGTTCCCGCCGGAACTGTTCGACGTGCCGATGGCCGAGGCCACCGCGCGCGACACGTTCGATCCGGCCGACGCGTTCCGCGGCAACGTCGGCATGACCGACAAGTACCTGCAGTCGTTGTGCTGGGACCGCGTGATGGCAGACCGCTTCGCCGACGGTGAGTTGCCGCGCTGGACGCGCGACATCGGCGGCGGCGCGCCGTTCGTGCCGCAGATGGCGCAGCCGTACGAACCGATCAACCTGCTGTTGTTGCTGCTGCCGAGCGAACAGTGGTACGGCTGGTGGTTCTGCCTGCACCAGGTGCTGTTCGGCTGGTTCGCCTACACGTTCCTGCGGCGGCTCGGCTGCCGGCACCTGAGCGCGCTCGTGGGCCTCGTCGCCGCCGCGCTCGGTCTGTGGACGCAGTGCAAGCTGCACCACAACGTGATCCTGACCGCGGCGCTGCCGCTGTGGCCGATGCTGTCGGCGGTGCACGACCTGGTCGCCGGCGACCGGCGCGGGCGCGCCGCGCTGTGGACCATCGGTTGGCTCGGCCTGTGCACCGGCGTGTCGTGGTGCTCGGGCTTCGTCGTCGTCAGCCTGCAGGCCACCTACCTGACCGTGCTGTTCGCGCTGCTGCTCGCAGGGCAGCAACCGCGCGGCGAACGGCTGCGCCGGCTGTGGCCGGTCGCGGCAGGACTCGGTCTCGGCGCCGTGCTGTCGCTGGCGAACATGCTGCCGGTGCTGCTGGCGTCGGCGGTGTCGTCGCGTGCGGGCACGTTCGACGCGGCGCGGCTCGCCGCGCACGGCCTCGAGTGGGACCACGCGCTCGGCCTGTGCTGGCCCGATCTGCTGAGTTGGGCCGGCGACCACATCTACCCCGCGGCCGCGGGCGAGACGCCGTTCGCGTTCCGCACCCGCATGCCGTGGAGCCAGCTGGTGCTGCTGAGCCAGCCGCTGAGTCCGGTCGACGGCAGTTCGTTCCAGAGCTGGGTCGAGACCTCGTTCGCGATCGGCATGGCACCGCTGGCGTTGGCCTGCCTCGCGTGGGCGAACCGCGAACGGCGTGCGCTGGCGTGGTTCTTCGCCGCCGCCGGGTTGCTCGCCTTCGGCGTCGCCACCGCCGACCAGCCGTTCCTCACGGTCGCGCGGCTGGTGCCCGGACTCACCGACGCCGACCAGCGGCGCACGTTGTTCACGGCGGCGATGGCGTTGGTGGTGCTGTCGGGACTCGGCGCCGAGGCACTGCTCGCCGGCGCGCGGCGCTGGCCCGCCTTCGTGCTGCTCGGCACCGTCGCCGCGGTCTCGGTCGCGGCGCTGGTGTGGTTGTGGCAGCACCAGACCGAGCCGGGTTTCGTGCACGCCTACGCCGAACTCTACGTCGCGGATCACGCCCATCCCGACGTGATCGCGCTCGGTGGTTCGGCGGACGCGGTGGCGCAGCGTGTCGCCGCGGCGCAGGCGCCCGGCGAGGCGCTCGAGAACCACGCGCGGCTGTGGACCACGGCATGGCGCGCGCTGCTGGTCGCCGTGTTCGCCGCAGCCGCGATCGCCTGGCAGCGGCGGCTCGCGGTCGCGATCGCCATCGCGCTGGCGATCGCCGAACTGCTGCACGCGGGCCTTGGACCGGTGCAGACCGTGCCGGCCTGGCGCGTGACGACACTGCCCGCGGTGCTGGCGCCGATCGCCGCCGCGGCCGAAGCGAACGGCGTGCGGCCGCGACTGCAGCGGCTGGTGATCGCCGACCAGGGGCGCACCGGCGCCGCGCTGCCCGGCAACCTGCCGGCGTTCCTGCGGCTCGAGGACGCCGGCGCCTACAACCCGCTGCCGCCCGCCCGCTTCGAAGAGTACTTCCTGGCGATCGAGCCACGTCGTGAAGGCAAGGTCAGCGTCGCCTACGGCGGTGCCGGCGTCGGCTCGTTCCACGCTGCGGCGTCGCTGTCGCATCCGCTGTGCGACCTCTACGGCATCCGCTACGTGGTGACGCGCGACGACGTGCCGCTGAGCGAACGGCTCGTCGATCGCACGCCGCCCGACACCGGCGGCTTCCACCTGCTCGAACGCACGACGACGCTGCCGCGGGCGACGTTCGTGCGCACGGTCGACCTGCTGCCGGATCGTGTGCAGCGGTTGGTGGCACTGTCGCTGCCACAACGCGACGTCGCCGATCGGGTCGTGCTCGAGGACCCGAGCGCGCCCGTGCCGAGCACCGCCGACGGCGCGCCCGCCGACGTGCGCATCGTCGAACACCGCGACGAACGGGTGGTCGTGCACGTGCACAGCGACCGCGACGGCTACCTGCGCCTGGCCGATCCGTACGACGCCGGCTGGTGTGCCCACATCGACGGCGCGCCCGCACCGGTCTACATCGCCGACCACTACCTGCGCGCGGTCTACGTCGGCCCCGGCGAGCACGAGGTCGTGTTCACCTACGACGCGCCGCGCGTGCTCTGGCCGGCGCGGCTGAGCCTCGTCGCGCTGCTCGCGTGCCTCGTGCTGCTGGTCGCCGGACGTCGGAGACAACCATGAACGAACGGCGCCCGCGCTGGCTCGCGATCGTCTTGCTGTGCCTGCTGCCGCTGGTGTGGCTGTGGCCGACGACGTTCGGCGCCCGCACGTTCGTGCCGTACGACCTCGCCGAGTTCCCGCCCGCGAGCCTGCTGCTGAGCGAAGCGGAGTACGCAGCCGTCGCCAGCGGCAAGAACCACGACGTCACCGAGGTACCGGTTTGGTTCCTGCCCGAACTCGAACTCGCGCGCGACGAACTGCGCGCCGGCCGGTTGCCGACCTGGAACCCGCACGCACGCGGCGGCGAGCCGCTTCATGCGCACGGCCTGATCGGCCTGTGCTATCCGCCGAACTGGATCGCGCTCTCTGCCGGTGATCCCGGCAGCCGGCTCGGGCTGCTGGCCTGGATCAGCCTCGCACTCGGCGGCCTGCTGGCGTTCGGCCTGCTGCGCGAACTCGGCGTGCCGATGCTGGCGGCGTGGTTCGGCGCGGCGCTGTTCGAACTGTCGGCGCCGATGGCGGGCAACGCGTACTTCTGGATGCGGCTGGCGAGCTTCGTCTGGCTGCCCGGCGTGCTGTGGACGCTGCTGCGGCTCGCGCGCGACGAACGGCTGCGCGCGGGGCCGCTGGCGGCGTGCGCGGGTGCGTTCGCGATGACCTGGCTCGGCGGCTTCCCGCCGTTCGCGGCGACGACGAGCGTGTTCGCCGGCTGCTGTCTGCTGTGGCTGGTCGGCGAACGCACGCTGCAGCGCTCGTGGCGCGACGGCGCGCGGCTTGGCGCGCGCCTGCTGCTGGCGCTGCTGCTCGGCGGCCTGCTGGCGCTGCCGCAGGTGCTGCCGTCGCTGGCGTTCTTCCCGCACAGCGCGCGCACGCCGAACCCGACCCAGAGCGACATCGCCGGCAGCGCCTTCGAGACCTACGGCCTCACCGGCTATCTCGCGCCCGACCTGATCAGCCATCCGACCGCGACGCACGAAGTGCCGTACGCGCAGTCGGCGCTGGCGTTGCTGCTGAACGGCCGCACCGACGCCAACGGCAAGCAGCAGCTGCCGAACTACAACTACACCGAGTACGGGGTGTTCCTCGGCACGCTCGGGCTGCTGCTCGCATTCGCCGGCGCCGTCGCGGCGCGCGGTCGCCGGCGCGCGTTCGCCATCACGACGTTCGTGCTCGCCGCATGCCTCGCGCTGGTCGTGCCGGGCGTGAGCCTGCTGTTCCACCTGCCGCTGGTGCAGAACGTCTGGCCGATGCGGTGGCTGGCGGCGGCGACCCTGCTGCTCGCCTGGCTGGCGGCGTTGGGCTTCGAACGGCTGCAGCAGCCGGGCCGCGTGCTGCCGTTCGCGCTCGGCTCGCTGGCGCTGCTGCTGGCAGCGACCACCGCCGTGCTGACGCGGTTGCCTGCCGCGTGGCACGCGGCGGACAACACCTGGGCGCCGCAGCGCATCGCCGAGCGCTTCGGCGTCACCGTCGAAGGAGTCGTGCACCACGTGCAGGGCGTGCCGTCGGTGCCGTTCGACCGCTTCGCGACCTCGTTCGCGCGCGCCGCCGCCGAAGGTGCAGAGGCAGCCGCCTGGCTCGCGCTCGCCGCGGTGCTGCTGTTCGCCATCGGCGGCGCCCGTTCGCCGCGCGTGCGCGCGTGGCTGCTGCGCCTCGGCATCGCCGGCACGCTGCTGCAGCTCGCGCTGCACGGCGCGCCGCTGACCGCCGGCTGCGCGCTCGTGCACCCGGTCGACACGCCAGTGCACGCGTTCCTGCGCGCAGAGGCCGCTGCCGCCGCCGCCGACGGCGGCTTCACGATCGTGCGCGCGAGCCGTGAGCCACAGCTGCCCGCGCAGTTGCCGCCGGGTGAACTGATGGTGCCGGGCGTGCGCGACCTCGACTTCTACAGCCACTACGACGGCCATTCGGCCCAGCCGATCGCGGCGATGCTCGGCAGCTACTGGGGACCGCTGACCGCCGCGAAGGGCTACCTCGCGCTGTCGCTGCCCGATGCGCTGCCGACCGACGGCGAACCGGAGCCACGGCCCGCGTACCCGTTCCCGAGCCCGCTCGAACACCCGCTGCTCGATCTGCTCGGCGTGCGCTACGTGCTCGCCACCGAACCGCTGCAGCACGCCGGCGCGCGCGTCGGTCCCGCACTGCGCGGTCCGCGCGGCGAGT
Organism: Planctomycetota bacterium; assembly: GCA_044230075.1. Lineage (GTDB taxonomy): Bacteria > Planctomycetota > UBA1135 > UBA1135 > UBA2386 > JAEUHS01. The sequence goes on from JBGARS010000003.1 coordinate 17,927, forward strand.
TCTTCGTCTACGAACGGCCGCATCCGCTGCCGCGCGCGTTCACGGTGCCGGCGCTGCGGGCCCTGCCGGACGATGCGGATGTGGTGGCCGCACTCGCCGACCCCGGTCTGGCGCCGCGCGCCGCGGCGTTCGTGCTCGCGGCCGACGCACCGCCATCGGCACCTGCGCCGACCGACGCGACCCCGCGCGCGGTGCGCTTCGTCACCGACCTGCCGACCGCGATCGAACTCGAGGTCGACGCCGGCAGCGCCCCATGGCTGGTGCTGGCCGACACGTTCCTGCCGGGCTGGAGCGCGTCCGTCGACGGCGAGCCGGTGCCGATCCGGCGCGCGAACCACAGCCAGCGTGTGGTGCCATTGCACGATCGCGCCTGCCGTGTGCGATTCGTCTACAGCTGCCCGGGTCTCGTTCCGGGCCTGGTGGCCGCGGCGGGCGCGGCGGTGGCGCTGCTTTGGCTCTGGCTGTGGCAGCGACGCCGCTGATCTGACGCTGCGGCGAGCGGATCGCCGCGCCCGCATCGTTGCCAGCGCTCAAGCAAGCGCGCTGCCGACGACGAAAGGAAGGCGTGCACGTCCCGACGCAGGCCACAGAAGAGTCGGGGTCCTCCCGGTGAGCCTCTACGGCACGGGGCGCAGTGAAGGCATCGGCGCGGTGCTGGTGCTGGCGCTCGTCGTGGCGATCGTGTTCGCCGTCGGCAGCCTGCAGGTGTTCGGCTCGCTGACGGACCTGTCCACCGTCGGCCGCGACGCCATCGTGCCGATGCTCGGCGGCGCGCTGTTCTATCGCTTCCTGCGGGCGATGCGGCGCAGCCGCTACGTCTCCTTCCTGACCGCGGTCGCGTACGCACTGTCGCCGTGGCTGCTCGCCATGGCACTGCTGCCGCGCGAACAACTCGCGGCGGCACTGGCACCGTTGGCGCTCGAAGCGGTCACGCGCTGCGACCGGCCGAGCCAACGGCGCAACTGGCTGCCATGGACCGGCATCTGCCTGGCGATCCCGTTCGTGGCCGGCGTGACGACGATCGGCGTGCTGACGATGGTGCTCTGCGGCAGCCTGTTCGTGCGCCTCGTCACCTGCGGCGACCGCAGCGACGAGACGCCGCCGGCGTTCGGCATCCTTGCAGCGATCGCGCTCGGCGGACTCACCGCAGCGGCCACCATTGCGCTCGACCCGTTGGCGCCGTGGTTGGTGACAGAATCACTCGGCCCGATCGACGTGCTGCATGCACACCATGCCGGCGTGCACGGCATCGACACGGCGGCCGTGCTGCGCGTGCCGGGGCCGGTGCTGCTGTTCTTCGCGCTGCTCGGCGTGCTGCGGCGACAACGGCACACGTCGATCGGCAACTGGCTGGTGGTCGCGGCCGCCGGCGCCGCACCGGCGGTGTGCAACGTGCTGGTGCCGGCAGGGACGTTCGGGTTCGCGTCCTGGCACGCGATCGAACAGCTGCCGGCGATCGCGTGGTGGCTGACCTTGCTGGCCATCGCTGTGCTGGCGGCCGCCGGGCTCGACGACTTCCTCGACCTGCCGCTACGAAGGCGCACCGCGCTGCCGTGGCTGCTGGCGGTGGCCGTGCTGCTGGCGCCCGTGATCCCGTTCGTGTCGACCGCGCCCGACCTCGAGTGGCCGCTGACCGCGACGCTGCTGCTGTTGGCGCTACTGATGCCCTTCTGGCGCCGGGTCGGCATCCTGCAGTTCAAGAACCTGCTGGCCGTGGCGATCGTGGTCGTGCTGACGGTGCCGGCGCTGCAGGTGCTGCCGGTCACCGCACCGCCACCACTCGGAGCGGCGCCGGCCGGCGAAGTGACGCGCTGGGTCCAGGTCGCGATCCGGCACGCCGCCGAGGCACCCCGCTGGCCCTACGCAGGATTCGCCGCGGTGCTGCTCGTCAGCGGCGTCTGGTGGCTGTTGGTGTTCTGGCGCAGGATCCAGGCCAACCCGGCGCCGCAGAGGCCGAGGGCCGCCATCGTCAGGAAGGCTGCGCCGCCCCAGCGCTCGTAGACGAAGCCGCCGAGCAGGGCGCCGAGCACCATGCCGATGCCCGAGGACGCGGCGCCGAGCAGACCCTGCGCGGTCGCGCGCTGGTGCGCCGGCACGCGGCGATCGAGCGCGCGCAGCGCCCCGAGATAGGTCGCGCCGAAGCTGAGCCCGTGCAGCCAGTTCGCCGCCAGCAGGACCGCGAAGGAAGTCGTGTAGGCCAGCACGACCCAGCGCACCGCGGCGGCGAGGCCGCCGATGATCAGGATCGTGGTCGGCCGCAACTTCTCGATGCTGTTGCGGGCCAGGAAGAACAGCACGATCTCCGCCAGCACGCCCTCCGCCCACAGCAGCGCGGCCTGCTCCTGGCCGATGCCGTGCGCGTTCCAGTGCACGGTCGACAGGTTGTAGTAGGTCGCGTGGCTGCCCTGGATCAGCGACGAGACGATCAGCAGCAGCACGAACGGCGGCGACTTCAGCAGCGACCACCACCTGGTCGGTTCCGGCGGCGGTCCCGGCGGCAGCTGTCGGCGCGGCAGCAGCAGGCCCGCGGTCGTCGTCAGCAGCAGGCACACGAGCAGGATCACGAACACCGACGCCGTGCCGTTGCGTTCGAGCCACCAGCCCACCACCAGCACGACCAGCAGGAACGACAGCGAGCCGACCAACCGCACGCGGCCGAAGCTGAAGCCGTGCCGCGCCCCCTGCTCGATCGCCAGCGCGTCGAGGATCGGATGCATCGGCGAATACAGCGCGCCGAACAGGAACGCCGCGCACCACAGCAACGGCAGCGACGAGAACCCGCCGAACAGCGCGAACGCCAGCACGCTGCCGAGCGACAGCAGGCGCAGGAAGCGGCGCGGCCGCGCCGTGCGGTCGACGCCGTGCGACCACAGCGGCCCGGCGAACGTGCGCGCCAGCGTCTGCGCCGACAGCACCACCGCGATCTGCGCCTCGCTGAGCCCGCGCTGCTGGTGCAGCCAGACCGGGAAGAACTGCATGTAGACGGCGAGCACCGCGAACGAGGCGGCGTAGAAGGCCGCGAGTCCGAGCCATGGCCGCAGATCGCCTCGTGCCTCACCGGGCCGCATCGCCGGCATCGTGCCGCGCGCGCCGCGCCGAAGCTACCGCTGCACGAACACGCCGCCGTTCTGCTCGGCGAGTCGCCGCAGCAGGTCGGCGCCGCCGCCGTCACCGGTGAATACCGTGTGGATGCGGACCTTGCCGTACTTGTTCGCCTCGTGCACCAGCCGCAGCAGCTCGTCCGGATCCTGGACGTCGCCGGCGGTCGGCACGCCGTCGCTGAGCACGAACACCTCGTCGACCCGCAGCACGCCCTGTTCACCGAAGCGTTGCCGGTCGAACTCGAGCACCTCGGCGAGTCCGGCGAACAGGTTGGTGCCGCCGTGCGCGCGCAGGCGACTCAGCAGTTCGGTCAGCGAACGCAGGTTGCGCGACCCGGAGCGCACCGGCGCACTGGTCCACAACTTCGCTTCGGCGGCGAACGTCAGCAGCAGGTACTGCGACGCCGGCGGCATCGCCTGCACGGCGGTGACCAGCTGCTGCTTGGCCGCGCGCAGCCGCGTCAGCGAGCGCGCCGTGCGCCGTTCGTCGGCGGCGGTGCCGGCCACCAGTTCGTCCATGCTGCCACTGGTGTCGATCACGAACGCGATCGAACGGCCGGTCACCGGCACGCCGAAGAACTGCGCCCGCGTCGCGTCGGGACGTTCGCGCACCAACGGATCGGGCACGACGATGTGATCCTGTTCGCGCTGCCAGAACTCGCGCCACGCCGCGGGATCGTCGGCCGGCAGCAGCGCACCGGTCATCGCGCGCAGCAGCGCGCCGGCACGCTGCCGCAGCAGCGGCGAGGCATCGGCGTTGACCGCCTGCACGAGGCGGTCCTGCGGCCTTGCCGCCAGGTCGAGCGCGGTGATCACCTGCGGAATCTGCTCCTTGTGCGGGAACGCCTCGACCAGGTCGAGCAGGTCCATGTCGGTGCGCCAGCCGTCGCGGCCGAGCTGTGCGAGCGCGGTGCGCACCGCGTCGCGGCGCACGCCGGGATCGACCGGCGGATCGGCGGTGCGCAGGATGCCGAGCAGCAGCCGCACGAGGCCCTGCGAGACGACCGGGTGGCGTTCGTTGGCGAGTGCTTCGGTGAGCCGCGGCAGCGATTCGGGCTGCCGCTGCAGCTCCATCGCCTCGACGGCGCCGAGGCGCACGCGCGGATCCGGGTCGACCAGCGCCGCCTCGATCGTGCTGCGGAACACCGGCAGTGCCTTCTGGCCGAGCAACCGCAGCGCCGCGACCCGGCGCGCGGGGCCGACCGCGAGGCCGTCGGCACCGCTGTCCTCGGGCCGCAGTTCGCCGAGCAGCGGCACCCGTTCACCGGCGGCGGCCCGCAGCACCAGGAACCACGCGCCCTGATGGTCCATGCGCAACAGCGAGCTGTGGCCCAGGTCGCGCAACAGCAGCGATTCGGGATCGAGGAACGCCGCCTCGAGGCCCGTCGCGCTGAGTCCGAGCACCGCCTCGGCGAGTTCGGTCGACGGGTGCGACTCGGCGTACTGCAGCAGTTTCTGCAGCATGTCGAGATGCGTCAGCCGATCGCCATCGCGCGGACCGACGAAGTCCGCCGCGCGCGCCAGCGCGACGTAGCCAGGCTGCAGGCCCATGCCGCCGCGCAGGATGTTCTTCGGGCCGAGGCGACCACGTTCGTAGTCGCGCACCCAGGCATCGATCGCCTGCGCCACCAAAGGCGACTTCTGCGCCGCGTCGGCATCGCGCTGCGCTGGCGCTTCGACCGCGAACCACCAGGTGCTCGTGACCGCCGCCAGCAGTGCTCGGACCTTGGTGCGCACGTTCGCCGCGCAGCATAGCCGGCCGCAAGATGTCGGCAGGCTCTTGTCCCCTGCGCCGCGTTCGTCGATAACGGTCGCGTCCACATGGGGGCGATCGGTTTCGACCGGATGCCGACTCGACCTGGGTGGCGCGCCGAGGGCCGGGCACCTCGTGAATCCGACCGGAAAAAACCAAGTGCCAACACGCACTACTCCCTCGCTGCCTAAGAACTAGGTATCGAGCGCCGAGGTCTCTTCGCCCGCGGGAGGCCAAGGCGACACACAGCGGGCTGGTCACCGTCGGCTGCTCGGCCCGCCGGTGACGAGAAACAGTCGAGCTGGCTGCGGTCGATCCTGTTCGTCGGAGCGAACGCAGCGACACCAATCGACGAACTACGCGCGTAGAGGCCCAGGACGGAGCATCTCGGGACGCGGGTTCAATTCCCGCCGCCTCCACCAATCCCCCGCACGCGGAGCGTGCGGGGGGATTGCTTGGAGGCCGCGGAAATGGGCATTGCCCGACGCGGCCTGCGGCCGCGGCGGGCAAGCGGCAATTCCCCGAACGCCGGGGCGCGGGCACGCAACCAACGGGTGCCTGGGTGTGGCGGTTGTGTGGTGGCGGGGATGTGGAGAGCGGGCGGCGCGGATGTTCGCGGGGTGCTGTAATGCCAGACATGGCGCACGCATCGGAGGTCGGCATTCGCAGCATGCTGCTTCGTGTCTGCGGCTGTGCCTGCGGGGTCGGCATGTTCGCCGGCATCGCCTCCCTCGTGCTTGCCTGGCTGCAACCGGAACCGGCGCCGTGGCCCTTCGGCTGGTGCTGGCTCACGATCCTCGGCACGTTCCTGGTGTTCTTCGCCTTCGGCGCTGTCTTCGGCGCATTCGTCGGCTGGCTGTGGGTCGTCGTCGCGGTCGGTCGCGAACAGCAACGGCGCACGCAAGCTGCCGCGCCTCAGGCAGACTGCTGAGCCAACACCGCGAGGCACGCCTTCAGGAAGGGCGGGAGGTCGTCGGGGTGGCGCGAGGAGACGTGGTGGCCGTCGACGACGACGGGTTCGTCGTGGAAGCGGGCGCCGGCGTTGAGGAGGTCGTCCTTGATGCCGCGCGAGCCGGTGTAGTCGCGGCCCTTGACGACGCCGGCGGAGATGCAGATCCAGCCGCCGTGGCAGATGCTCGCCACCAGTTTGTTGGCACGATCGAACGCCCGCACGAGGTCGAGCACGCGCAGATCGCGGCGCAGCTTGTCGGGCATCCAGCCGCCCGGCACGACGATGCCGGCGAACGCGGCGGCATCGATGTCGGCGAACGCGCGGTCGCTGACGCACGGGTAGCCGTGCTTGCCGCGGTAGGTCGCACCGGCAGCGGCGCCGGCGACGACCGGGTGCAGGCCCGCCTCCAGCAGGCGCAGGCGCGGATAGTGCAGTTCGAGGTCTTCGTAGTCGGCGCCGACCAACAGCAGCACGGAGTGCGTCATCGCCGCATTGTCGGCTTCCCGGCGCCGACCGCCACCACCACCTCCGGCTTCACGCCTGGCGGATCTCGCGCTTCATCTCCTTGTCCTTCAGGTGCTGCCGTTTGTCGTGCAGCTTGCGGCCGCGGCCGACGCCGATCGTGACCTTGGCGAAGCCGCGGCTGCCGAAGTAGATCCGCAACGGCACCAGGGTCAGTCCCTCCACCTGCGACCTGGCGTGCAGCTTCTTCAGCTCGCGCGCGTGCAGCAGGCACTTGCGCTTGCGCTTGGGCTCGTGGTTCTGCAGGTTGCCGTGGCGGTACTCGGGGATGTTCGCCCCGATCAGCCACAGTTCCTCGCGGTCGATGCGGGCGTAGGCCTCGTCGAGGCTGATCTTGCCCTCGCGCAGCACCTTGACCTCGGTGCCGCGCAGCACCAGTCCGGCCTCGAACGTGTCGAGGATCTCGTACTGGAACCGGGCCTTCTTGTTCTCGCTGACGAGCACGTCCGTCGACGCGGCGGCTTTCGTGCTACCCGGCTTGGCCATGGTGTCGCTTGGCTACGGGATCCCCGCGGCCAGCGCAAGGCGGCGATCGCGCCCACCGGACCTGGAAACCTCCGCTTGCCGCTTGCATCGGTCCGCGCGCCCGCTAGCTTCCTCGTCCCCACTTGGGCCCAGGTGGCGGAATTGGCAGACGCACTAGGTTCAGGTCCTAGCGGGAGTAACATCCCTTGGAGGTTCAAGTCCTCTCCTGGGCACCAGTATTACTGGCTGTCGGCGCGACGCGCTGGCCGTACGAGGCGATGGAACGCACACCCCGGCGCGGCGCCGCCAGATCGACCTGGCCATGCCCCGGGGGCGAGATTGCTGGCTGTCGGCGCGACGCGCCGCCAGATCGACCTGGCCATGCCCCGGGGGGGTTCCAAGCGGCGTGGGGACACAACCGGCGAAGGTACCCTGTGTCACGTAAGGTCTGAACGGTGATGGACGCCTCGCCCGCCTCGCTGCGCAGCCCCGTGAACGCCGACGTCGAGCTGGCCCGGCCCGGTGAGTTCGCGCCATTGCGCATCGGTGCACTGGTAGTCGATCCGCCGGTGGTGCTGGCGCCGATGGCCGGCATCACGAACGCGCCGTTCCGCACCTTGTGCCGGCGGTTCTCGGCGGACCGCTGCCTCTACGTCAGCGAGATGATCACGGCGCGGGCGTTCGTCGAAGGGCATGCGCGCACGCTGAAACTGGCGTCGTTCGGCGCCGACGAGACCGGACGCCGCAGCATCCAGCTGTATGGCACGCACCCGGAGACACTGGCGCAGGCGACGCGCATCCTGGTCGAAGAGTGCGGCGTGCACCACATCGACATGAACTTCGGCTGCCCGGTGCGCAAGGTGACCGCGGCGGGCGGCGGCGCGGCGATCCCGCTGCGGCCGCGGCTGCTGCAGCGCATCGTGCGCACGGTCGTGAAGAGCGCCGGCGAGGTGCCGGTGACGATCAAGTTCCGCAAGGGCATCGACGACTCGCTGACGACGTTCCTCGATGCCGGTCGCATCGGCGAAGAAGAGGGTGCGCGCGCCGTGGCGCTGCACGCTCGCACTGCCGCGCAGCTGTACTCGGGCGCTGCCGATTGGAACGCGATCACCGAGCTGAAGCAGCGCGTGCGCACGATTCCCGTGCTCGGCAACGGCGACGTGTTCGAGAGCTGGGACGCCCTGCGCATGTTGCGACAGACCGGGTGCGACGGCGTCGTCGTCGGCCGCGGCTGCCTCGGCCGGCCCTGGCTGTTCGGCGAACTGTGCGCCGTGCTCACCGGCAATGCGCCGCCAGCACCACCGGACCTCGGTCAGGTCACGGACACGATGCGCGAGCACGCGCGCCTGTTGGTTACGTTCTTCGGCGAGAAGGACGGCATGCTGCAGATCCGCAAGTTCACCGGCTGGTACCTGAAGGGCTTCCACGGCACCAAGCGGCTGCTGCCGGCGATGCACATGGTGCACACGCTCGCCGACCTCGAGGCGCTGCTCGCGCAGCTGCCGCGCGACCTGCCGTATCCCGAAGTGGCACTGCGCGCCCGCCGCTGCAAGGACGGCCGCACGCAGCAGGTCTCGCTGCCGGAAGGCTTCCTGACCGCGCGCGACGAGGACGTGCAGGTCGAAGATCCGGAGCACATGGACGGCGGCTGATCGTCGGCCGTCGTCGCGCCGAGTCAGGACGCCTGGTCGGCCATCGCTGCCAGCCGGCGGCCGTACTCGGCCAGTACTTCGGTGACGATCTGCACGCCGGCCGCGTCGTCACGCCCATCGGCGCTCAACAGCTCCAGCGTCTCGATCGCCCCGGCATGCAGCGCCAGATCCAGCAACCGCCGCAGGCGCCGTTCTTCCCATTCGGCGGCCCGCCGCCCCGCCAGCTGGTTCTGCGCCGACAGCAGGCGGCCGAGGAAGGTGGCAATCGGCTCGCCCTCGATGACCTCGGCGAACTCCGGCCCGCTGGCGCCTGCCTCCAGTTCCAACAGTCGTCGGGTGCCGGCCAGCACCCGTTCGCGCAGCAACCGGGAGGCGATCGCGGCGCTGCCATGGATGCTGACACGGTCCGCCGCACGTGCCGGGGCGTCCTCGCGCGACGGCGATCGTCGCGGGGTGTCGGCCGGCGCACGGCCGGCGAAACCGCCGAGCCCGCCCACCGGACCGGGGCTTTGCACCGGGCCATCTGCCATCCGTGTCCTCCTTGGATTCTCATTCTCGGACGGCGGCGCACCTGCTTGAGGGATGGATCGCCAACCGGCAGTGCCGGGCGCAGCCGCTGCCGTGTCGCGCTACGCTCTCCAGACCGCGTTCGCGCGGTCCCCAAGCCCTCTCCCCACACAACTCGAACCATGCTGCTACGCACCACGCTCTCCCTGCTGATCGCCACGACCGTGCTCACCGCCCAGAACGACTTCGCCTGGGACAAGGTCACTTCCGGTCGGTTGGGCTCGACCCTGCAACTGCAGGCCACCGGGGCGCCCGGCAACCAGATCATCCTGTTCCTGCTGTCGTTCAACGCCGGCCCGACGCCCCTGATCGTGCTCGACGGTGTCGACACCCGCTTCATGCAGATCGGCCCGGACCTGCTCGACCTGCTGAGTTTCTCGGTCACCAGTCCGACCGGCAGTGCCAGCTACGCGCTCGGCTTGCCGATCGACCCGAGCTGGAACGACCTCGTGGTGCACTGGCAGTGCGCGATGCTGCCGCTGGCCGGGCCGACGTTCTTCGGCCAGATCAGCAACGACATCGTGACGCAGTTCGGCGACCAGGACACCGGCATCCTGGCGCCGGCGACGATGCTGACGGCGCGCGCGTTCGCGGCGAGTTTCGCCGACACCGACAACAATGCGGGCGCCGGCGACGTGGTGATCGCGGGCGGCGGCGTCGGCAACCTGACCAGTGCGACCGGGCTCGCGACCAGCGAAGTCTGGGACTACCGGCACATGCAGATGGTCGCCGGCCCGTCGATGGCGACATCGCGCGCGCTGCATGTCGCGGTGACCCTCAACGACGGTCGCACGCTGATCATCGGCGGCGTCGACAACAACAGCGTCATCCAGAATTCCTGCGAGCTCTACAACCCGGCCACCAACAGCTTCGCGGCGACCGGCAGCATGAGCACGGCGCGCATGCTGCATGCAGCCTGCCGCCTGGCCGACGGGCGCGTGATGGTCGTCGGCGGCGCCTCGGCGCTGGACCTCGTCAACCTCACCGTGACCGCGTTGAATTCGGTCGAGATCTACAACCCCGCCACCGGCACCTGGTCTGGCGCCAACACGATCAGCGGCCCGCGTCTCGCACCGGCGCTGACCCTGCTGTCGAACAACCAGGTGATGGTCTCCGGCGGTGTGCAGGTCAGCTACTTCGTCGGCGTGCCGATCAGCGCCAACAGCATCAACACGGTGCAGCGCTGGAATCCGGCCACCGGCACCTGGACGAGTGGGCCGAACATGCCCTACGCGACCGCGTTCCACCACTTCAACCAGGTCACACTGGCCGACAACCGCGTGCTGATCACCGGCGGCATCAACGTCCCGACCCTGTTCACGGTCCCCAGCTCGACGCCGGTCAACGGCGGCGCGGTCTACAACCCGGCGACGAACACCTGGGCGACGGTCAACCTGACGGCTGCGCGCGCCCTGCACAGCGCGACGCGCCTGGCCGACGGCCGCGTCGTCGTCTGTGGCGGCGCCCAGGGCACACTCGACACACCGGTGTCGATCGCGGGCGTCGAGGTGTTCAACCCGACGTCGAACACCTGGGCGGCCGCGCCGGCGCTGACCGCTCCGCGCGCCGGCCACGCCGCCGCGCTGACGCCCGACGGCACGCTGGTGCTGTTCGGCGGCCAGGACGCAGTCGGCACGACCGGCACGATCGAGACGCTCCGGTTCTAGCGCCGTGGATGTCAGCTCGGCGGCGCTGCCTTGACGACGCCGTTCTGCAGCACGCCGAGCCGCTCGACCTCGACCTCCATGACGTCGCCCGGCACGACCGGGCCGACGCCCTCGGGCGTGCCCATGGCGATGAGGTCGCCGGGGCGCAGCGTCGTGCAGCGGGCCATGGCGGCCAGCGCCTGTTCGATCGAGAACACCATCGCGCTGGTGCGCGCCTGCTGGCGCACGACGCCGTTGACGCGCATCGTCACCTGCAGATCGCCCGCGTCGAGCGCGTCGGCCGGCACCACGAACGGTCCCACCGGGCAGAACGTGTCGAGCGACTTGCTCCGCAGCCACGGGTATTTGTGCTCGCGGTCCTGGCCCTGCAGCTTGCGCGCGGTGACGTCGTTGCACAACGTGTAGCCGGCCACCAACGCCGCCGCCTGCGCCCCGTCGACATGCCTGGCGCCCCGCTGTTCGGGGTCGTTCCAGCCGAGCACCAGCGCCAGCTCCGCCTCGTGGTCGACGCGGGTCTCGAGCCAGTGCGGGATCACGACGTCGTCACCGTGGCCGACGAGGGTGTCCGGCAGCTTGGCGAAGAAGATCGGTTCGCTCGGCGCCTCACCGCCCATCTCGCGCGCATGCGCGGTGTAGTTCTTCGCCAGGCACAGGATCTTGCCGGGTTGCGGCACCGGCGGCAGCAGCCTGGTCGGGGCCGCCATCGTGCGGCCGGCGAGGATGCGCGCCGCGAGGTCTTCGCGGCGCAACGCCCCGCGCGCAAGCAGCGCCTGCACGTCGAGCGGCCCGAGGTCGAACCATGCCGGTCCAGCCGGATCGACGGCGCCGAGACGCGCGACTCCCGCCGCGGCGAAGCGGAACCAGGCGGGCACGGCCGGCAGCGCCAGCGGCGCCGTCCGGCTCACTGGCAGCGCTCCAGCGCCACCATCGCGTAGCAGGTGCAGAGCAGCGGCATGCCTTCCAGCCAGCGCGGGCTCTTGCCGTTGATCCAACTGCCGTCGGCCTGCTGCATGCCTTCGAGTTGCGTGCGCAGGGCGTGGCGCCAGTCGATCTGCTCGGTGCCGCCACCCTCGGCGGTACTGCCGGCCTTGGCGGCGATCGTCACCTGCTGCACACCGGCGAGGTCGAGCGCCTGCGACAGCACCATGTAGTAGTAGAACAGGCCCTGGAACTTGACCTTCTCGCCGAGTGCAGGGTCGCTGCCGGGATTCATCGCCAGCGTCCAGTTGGCCTGGATCCACTTCACCGCCGCCTGCACGCGCGGGTCGTCGCCGGGCAACCCGGCCAACGTGTAGGACTTCAACAGCGCGTAGGTCATCGAGCCGTAGCTGCGCGGCACGCACGTGCCGTCGGGCTGCACGATGTAGCCGGCCGCGCTGTTGCCGGGGTAGTAGCCGGCGCCACCGTCGTCACCCGACGCCGAGTCCAGCATCGCACCGGCATGTTCGGGGTCTGGCACCTTCGTCGTGAAGTGATTGGTCGACCTCAGGTTCTGCGTGCGCTGCAGGAAGATCACCGCCTTGCGGAACGCCTCGCTGTCGGCCGGCAGCCCGGTCGCCTTCAGCGCCTCGAGCGCGAAGTGTGTGTTGCTGAGGTCGCCGCGCTGGCTGTCGCCGTAGCCGATCGAGCCGTAGTCACGGTCGGTGCTCTGGTAGCCGCGGGACTCGAGGTTCTGGAAGCCGAGCAGGGCACGCTGGGCCTTGGCCAACGCCGGCTTGACCGCCGGATCGTCCCACCGCGCCAGCGCCGCGACGGCGACGCAGGTGGTGTAGTTCGCCAGCTCCTCGCTGAACGTGCCATCGTCGAGTTGCCGCGTCAGCAGCCAACGCAGCCCGCGCTCGATGGTCGCCTGCTCGGCGGTGCTGCGCAGCGCCTTCGGCTTGCTCTGCAACGCCAACAACCCGAAGGCCGTCAGCGCCGCGTCCTCGACCGGCTCGTCGGCCATCGCCACCGAGAACACACCGTTCTTCTGTTGCAGAAGCAGCCAATCGAACGCCTTCTGCTGCACCGGCGTGAAGGTCGCGCCCGGTCCCGCCGTCGGTGCCTGCGCGCGATCGAGCAGGGTGTTGGCGACCTGGCAGGCGACCAGCTGCACCAGCGCGTCCGCGGCCTCGTCGCGCGGCAGCGGCGCGCCGGCGGGGAGCCATGCCTTGGCCTTCGCCAGCGCCACCTGGCCGAGATGCTGCGGGAACACGTCCGCGCGCACCTGCTCGAGCAGGGTGCTGGTCATCTGCCGGAACACCGGCTCGGTGCGCCCGTGCTGCTGCAACCACTGCTGCGCCGCATCAGTCTCGTCGCGGTAGCCACCCGGATCGATCACCGCGAGCGCCTCGACCGCCCAGGCCGTCGTCTCGGCATCGCCGAAGCTGCCGTCGGCTGCCCGGTGTTCGATCAGGAACTGCATCGAAGGCCGCACCACCGGACCATCGCCGGTGTGGTAGCCGCGGTGGCAATGCCCCATCGCCGTCAGGATCTTCGCCGTGCACAGCACGGACGCGCCGCCGAGTGCCGGCAGATGCTCGGTGCGCTCGGTGTCGCGCAAGCGGCCGATCAGGGCATCGACCGCGTCCTTGAAGATCGGGCCCTTGGTCCGCGCGGCTTCGCCGCCGGATTGGGCCAGGAGCAGTGCCGGGGTCAGTGCGAACAGAACGAAAGTGCTGCCGAGGATCCTGTTCATTGGCTTGGCCTGCAGGGTAGAACCCGCCGAATGGCGCTCCAAACGGAAAGCCAGGGCCAGGGTTCAGGCGGCCCGGCCCACGGCCCGGCGCTGGTCGTACTGGCGATTGCACCGCGGCCGGGGCTGGCCCTGCCGACGGCGTGCCCACCGCTGCGGGCCGCCGAAGCCGCCGGCCTGCAGACCGCCTGGCTGAAGCAGATCGCCCAGGAACTGCCGGGCGTCACCGTGCACCTGTGCGGGCGACCGGCCGACGCCCTGCCGATGCTGCGCTACTTCGCCGGTCCGGGCGTCGAACTGGGGGAATGGCAGGAGGCACCAGAGGGACCGATGACGCGCGACGTGCTGGCGCGGGCGGCGGCGGCGCCGTTCGCCGCCGGCCACGCGCCGGTGCTGGTGCGCACCGCGGACACGCCGGATATCGACAGTGCGACCCTGCTGGCCTGCCTCGACGCCGCGCGGCAGGGGCAATGCGTGCTCGGCCGCGACCAGCGCGGTGCGCCGTGGCTGCTGGCCGCGCCGGACCTGGCCGCGCTGGCAGCGATGCCGGACCGGCCTGGGCCATGGGCGCGCTGCGTGCGGGACGCCTTCGACCTGCGGCTGTTGTGGCAGGAGCGAGAGGGTGGTGGCGACGAGGCGCGGGTGCTGCCGGTGCGCGACCTGCAGGCGGCGCTGCGCTTCTACGAGGTCGTGTTCGGCGCCGAACTGGTGGCGACGGACGGGCAGTCGGCGACCATCGCCGTGGCCTCGTTCCGCCTGCACCTGGTGGCCCAGGGCGCGGCATTCGCCGCCAATGGGCTGCTGCTGCCGTGTGAGGACACCGTCAAGATGGCCGCGGACCTCGCCCCCCATGGCGTCGTCGGCGCCGGCGACGAACCAGCACCACGAATCGGCGGTGGCAACGCCGTCACCATCACCGACGACGCGGGCAACCGTCTCACCTTCGTCGACGGCGGATTCGTTCGATAGCACGCGTCCGGGGTGGCGGTATCCTTGTCGCGCCCAATGTTCCGCAACCGGACCGTCTCGCTCGTCATCCCCGCCTACAACGAGGAGGAGACGATCCGCCAGGTGGTGGAGGAGTTCCGGCAGGAACCACACCTCGACGAGATCGTCGTCGTCGACAACCGGTGCAAGGACCGCACCGCCGAGTTCGCCGCCGCGGCCGGCGCGCGCGTGGTCCGCGAAGAACGCCCGGGCTACGGCTCGGCGCTGGTGGCGGGCATGACCGCGGCGACCGGAGAGATCCTGGTGCTGGTCGAGGCCGACGGCAGCTTCCGTGCGCGCGACGTCGTCAAGCTGCTGGTCTACCTCGAGGACGCCGGCATGGTGATGGGCACCCGCACCACGCGGCAGATGGTGCAGCAGGGCGCGAACATGCGCTTCCTGCTGCGCTGGGGCAACGTGTTCATGGCCAAGTTCCTGCAGCTGTGCTGGCTGCGACCGGCCGAACCGCGCTTCACCGACGTCGGCTGCACCTACCGCGCGCTGTCGCGCGAGACGTTCGGCAAGATCCGGGCGCGCCTCACGGAGACCGGACCGGCGTTCTCGCCGGAGATGATGTGCGCCGCGCTGCAGGAGCGCTGCCGGATCATCGAGATCCCGGTGACCTACGCGCCGCGCCTCGGTGGCCAGTCGAAGCACTCGGACACGTTCGGGCGCCAGGCGCGCACCGCGTGGAAGATGTTCCGCACGATCTGCCGCAAGCGCTTCCTCGAACGCGGGTCGCCGATCCCGCCCGCGGCCAGGTGAGCGATGCCGACTCCTGGCAAGGCCGCGCCGGCACCGTCGACCGACAGCACACTCGCGGCAGCCGGTGCAGTGCTGCAGTGCCAGCTGTGTGGCAGCAGCGAGCGCACGCTGAAGTTCCGCGACGAACCGTTCGAGGTCTTCACCTGTGACGGCTGCGGGCTGGTCTACGTGACGCCGCGCCTGCAGGGCCAGGCGCTGATCGACGTCTACGGCGAGGGCTACTGGAAGAGCGACGATCCGAAGGCACGCGGTTACGCCGACTACGCCCGCGAGGCGGCGCTGTACCTGCGCACGTTCGAGAAGCGCATGGCGCTGGTGCAGCGCTGGCTGCCGGCCAAGGCCCGCATCCTCGACGTCGGCTGCGCGGCGGGCTACTTCCTGCGCGTCGTGCAGCGGCTCGGCCACGACGTGCACGGCGTCGAGCTGTCGCCGGCGATCGCCCACGCGGCCGTGGCGGCGCTGGGCGAGGACCGCATCCACATCGGCACGCTCGACGCTGCCATCGCGGCGCGGCACTACGAGCCGGGCTCGTTCGACCTGATCACCATGTGGGACGTCGTCGAGCACATCCCGGAGCCGCAGGCCGTGCTGCGCCAGATCCGGCAGTTGCTGAAGCCGTCGGGGCACCTGCTGCTCGAGACGCAGAACGTCGCCTCGCGTTGGGCCAGGCTGCTCGGCAAGCGGTGGCACCACTACAAGCACACCGAGCACCTCTACCACTTCTCGCCGGACACCATCCGTCGGCTGCTCGGCGACTGCGGCTTCCGCGCGCTCGAGATCGGCGCCGGCTACGCCGGCAAGTACGTGTCGTTCGGTTTCCTGGCCGAACGGGCCGGCCGCCTCGGCCCCCTCGCCGCCTTCCTGGCGAAGCCGCTCGGGTTGCTGCAGGGCAAGAGCCTCTACGTCAACCCGCACGACGAGATCATCGTCGTCGCGGCACCGGTCTAGCCGCCTACTTGGGCTTCGGCGGCGGCGACGGTTCTTCCTGCTCGCCAACCGGGCGCTTCAGGTCGTAGCGAGCCTCGAGGGCCTTGACCGTGAACGCCTGGCTGCAGGCGCGATAGGCCTGCTGCGTCGCGTAGCTGAACAGGCCGTCGCCGGTGCGCAGGCTCTCGAAATCGCGGCGCGTCACGTCGCCGATCTGCAGCGGCTCGACCTTGTCGCAGACGGCAACCAGCCAGCGACGGTTGGTCGCGTCCTGCACGACACCGGTCGTTTCGCCGACCGCCATCTCCGAGTGGCTGCGGAACAGGAACACCGTCGTCGGGTCGTAGGCCTTGTCGAAGCGCGGGTGGCGCGACAGGTCGCGCGGGTAGGGCCCCACGGGCGTCACCGTGAACCCGGCTTCGGCGGCCGCCGCGTCCAGGACCTCGCCGTAGTGCTTCTTCGCCTCGGTGGCGATCTCCTCGTCGATGGCCTTGCCGACCTCGGTGTCGAAGGTCGTGCGTTGCTCGTCCTTCTTGGCCAAGTCCGCCTGCAGCCGGTCCAGCTTCTTCTGCCAGGCGACCTGCGCCTGCGTGCCCGCGGCCAGCCGCTGCAGCAAGTCCTTCGCCTCGGTGATGCCCGCCTGCGTCGTGCGCTCCCACTCGACCATCTGCTCGTCGACCTTGGCGGCCCGCTTGCCTTCGATCTCGGCGACCTTGTCGGCCATCTTTGCCTTGGCGAGGCGCAGCAGCGCCTCCTCCATCAGCTTCTTCTTCTCCTCACCCTGGGCCTTGGCCTTCTCGGTGAAGTAGGCGCCCTGCAGCAGCGGCTTCAGCGTGTCCCACGGTTTCAGCGGCCGGACCAGCACGTCGGTCGCCTGGTAGAGCACGATCGCCTTCTCGGTGCGCCCGGGCAGGAAGCAGAAGTCGCCCTTCGCCTGGAGGCCGC
Source organism: Planctomycetota bacterium (assembly GCA_044230075.1). Classification (GTDB taxonomy): domain Bacteria; phylum Planctomycetota; class UBA1135; order UBA1135; family UBA2386; genus JAEUHS01. Next base: position 34,904 of record JBGARS010000003.1, read on the forward strand.
GCGCCTGCGCCGCCATCGGCCACTTGCCGTAGCCGACCCCGGCCGCATCGAGATCCCTGAGGTCCTCGATGCTGCGCCGGCCGCTCATCGCCTTCTGCTCGAAGCCGGACTTGTCCTTCGTGACCTCGGCGAACGCCGCCGGGAAGTCCCAGCCCGCGCGGGCCGCCTTCACCGCCTCGGTCGCCGCGTCGGCGGCCGACTGCTGGGCCACCTGGACCTCTTCGGTCTGCCGCAGCTGCTCCTTGGCCATGGGGTCGTCGGGCGTCTCGGTCAGCTTCCGCTTCAGCTCCTCGATCTGCGTGTTCGACGCCTTCAGTTCGGCCTGGCAGCGCTGCAGCTCCTCGTTGGGCGCCTTCAGCATCTCCTCGACCTTCTTGCGCAGCTCGGCCAACAGGTTGTTCATCACCTGTTCGGCCTGCGCCAGTCGCACGAGCTCTGGCTTCACGTCCTCGAACGGCTTGAAGTTCTTGTCGCCGTCCAGCTTGAAGCGCTGCTCCTTCTCCTGGTCGTAGAGGCCGTGCAGCTGGTCGTCCTGCGGCTGGAAGTCCTTGAGCGCGCCGTCCTGCCACTGCGCCGGGTCGAACCCACCTTCGGCCAGCAGCAGCGCGCCGAAGCGCAGCTCGAGGTGGTTGCTGTCGAACGCCTGGATGCGCGACTTCTCGACGTCGGTCTTGGTGTCGAGCCACGCGCGCAGGTCGTCGTCGGTCAGCGTGGTCGCCGCCTTCATCTGCTCCTCGGCGGCCTTCTCGTCGAACACCGCGGTGCGGAACCCGACCTTCTCCTTGTCGGCGATCACGTGCTCGAGCACCCTGGCGTCGGAATTGTCGAGCGCCAGCGTCTGCAGCCGCACGTAGGTGCCGATGCGCATCGCCTCGCGCACGACCTCGCGGTACTCGGCCAACGAGTGGAAGCCGCGATAGCCGGCCAGCCGGGCCGCCGACTCGACCTTCGCCTGCTCGCGCAGGGTGTCGATGGCGCGGTCGACCTCCTGCATCGACACGTCGATGCCCTCGGCGATCGACGCGCGGCGCAGGATCGCCAGCATGTCGGCGAGATCGTTCGTGCCGCCTTCGCCGGTGCCGAGCACGGGCAGCACCGGCGGCAGGGCCGGGTTGCCCTGCATGTTCACCATGTTGCGTGCGATCAGGCTGCCGAGCTGGTAGTCCGCAGGCTCGAGCTTGACGCGCTGCCCGCCGACCTGGATCGACGGCATGTCCTTCTGCTTGCCGAAGATCGAGTCGACCGCCGTCAACATCGGTCCGGTGACCGAGAAGGTCAGCAACGTGAACAGGCCTGCCGTGTAGAGCAGCTTCTTCTGGTGCCGGCGGAAGAAGCCGTAGACGCCGCTGTGGTCGTCCAGCAGCTGGTTGGCGGGATTGGTCGGGACAGGCGTGGTCACGGGGTTCGTCGCCATGGGCGGAAGTTCAGCAAGATACTGTGCGAAGGCAGGCAGCCGCAGCGCCGCAGCGCCCAGGCAGGTGAAAAGCTGCCAGGGGAAGAACTGCCAGGGGAAAAAGACGCGCGGCGGAGCCGATGCGGGAGGGCTGGCGCGGCGCCAGACGGCCGGCAACCCGGGCGACCGCGATGCGACCGGCTCAGAGCGTGAGAGACAATCTGTCTCGAACGCTCTGCGTGGCCGCGAAGGCGGCCACCAAGGGGGATCTGAGAGCCCGTATCATCGATTTCTTCTCGGGCTCTCACGGTGCAGCTCGCAGCGAGATCGCTTCGCCGGACAAGAGGATCGGGATGCCGTCCTGGATCGGATAGAGCACACCCCCACTCTTCGGCACGAGGCCCGCGGCGACCGCTTCGGCGACCGCAGCACCACCGCGGTTGTGCACGCCGCCCTGCTGGATCGCCGCATTGACGCCGGCCAGTTCCGTGGCCGTGGCTTCCCGCAGAGGTTCGCGGGTGCTGGGGCAGACGAGCAGGCGGAGGAAACCGGGTTCGATCATCGAAGACGCAGGTGCCATGGGCGCGGCTGCTGGACGTGGTGAGGGCGGCAGGGATCGAACCTGCGACCTACGGCTTAAAAGGCCGCTGCTCTACCGGCTGAGCTACGCCCCCGGTTTGCGGGGGCAGGGATAGAACCGGTTCGGACCGCGCGGCGCAAGGGGCGAGGCGGGTTGCCGGCCGCCGGCACGGACGCGGAACGGGCCGCTTCCCTCACTCCTCCAGGATCTCCTTCGACTTGGCCTTCAGCGCCTCGTCGAGCTTCTGCTCGACCAGCTTCAGTTCCTTGTCGACGGCCTCATGGGCCTTCTTGCACTGGTCCTCGCTCAGCTTGCCGTCCTTCTTCATCTGGTCGGCGAGCTTGTTGGCGTCGCGGCGCTCGTTGCGCAGCGCGACGCGATTCTGCTCGACCAGGTCCTTGACCTTGTGCGCGAGCTTCTGGCGCTGCTCGCCCGACAGCGGCGGCAGGATCAGGCGCAGCACCTTGCCGTCCCCCTGCGGATTCAGGCCGAGGTCGGACTTCTGGATCGCGCGCTCGATCTCCTTCATGACCTGCGGCGAACCGTCGAACGGCTTGATCAGCAACTGGCGCGGCTCCGGCACCGAGATGTGGGCCACCTGCATCAGCGGCGTCGCCGTGCCGTAGTAGTCGACGCGGATCGTGTCGACCAGCGTCGGCGAAGCGCGGCCGGTGCGGATGCTGCCGAGCTGTTCCTTCAGGTGGTGCAGCGTCTTGTCGGTCTTCTGCTTGAGGTCGGCGAGGATCGGCGCGTGTGGGTCCATGGCGTTCGTCGGGTCGAGGTCTCGGTCGCGAAGGTCCGACTGTAGCGCGGAGTCGACGCCGACCCCAGCGTGCACCTCCCCGGTCCGGCGCCGACGCTGGGATCGGCGGGCGCTGCACCGGCGCGACGCCAGCCCGGCCTCAGCTCGTCAACTGGCCCCAACCTCAACTGACCCCAACCTCAACTGACCCACGTACCGATCTGCTCGCCGCGCACCGCCCGCTCCATGTTGCCGTCGACGAACATGTCGAACACCATGATCGGCATGCCGTTCTCCTGGCACAGCGTGAACGCGGTGCGGTCCATGACGCGCAGGTCGCGCGACAGCGCCTCGTCGAAGCTGATCTGCGCGAACTTGACCGCGGTCTTGTCCTTGGCCGGATCGGCGGAATAGACGCCGTCGACCTTGGTGGCCTTGAAGATCGCGTCGACGCCGAGTTCGGTCGCGCGCAGCGCCGCCGCGGTGTCGGTCGTGAAGTAGGGATTGCCGGTGCCGCCGGCCAGGAGCACGACGCGGCCTTTCTCCAGGTGCCGGATCACGCGCCGGCGGACGTAGGGCTCCATCATCGTCTTCATCTCGACCGCGCACGCGGCGCGCGTCGCGATGCCCGCACGTTCCAGCGCGTCCTGCAGCGCCAGCGCGTTGATCGCGGTCGCCAGCATGCCCATGTGGTCGGCGGTCGCACGGTTGGTGCCGAGCTTGGCGAACTCGGCGCCGCGCAGCAGATTGCCGCCACCGACGACGACTGCGACCTCGACGCCGAGACCGTGCACGCGCGCAATCTGGCCGGCGACCTTGGCGACCACCGCCGGTGCGACACCGCCGTCCGCATCGCCGAGGCTCTCGCCGCTGATCTTCAGCAGGATGCGCTTGATGTGCTTCGGCGGCTTCGCGGCGGCGGCGCTCATGCGATCAGCCGCCCAGGTCCATGCGGACGAAGCGCCGGATCTGGATGTTCTCGCCGATCTTGCCGACCAGCGCCGTGCGCTTCTGCTCGACCGACTGCGCCTCACCCTGCCCGGTCGGATCGACGTAGGCGGTCTCCATCAGGCAGCGCTCGGCGAAGTACTTCTCCATGCGCCCCTCGACCGCCTTGTCGACGACGTTCTGCGGCTTGCCCTTCATCGTCTCGGCCGACTGCTCGGTCACGAAAGCGCGCTCCTTGGCGACGGCAGCCGGATCGACGCTCTCACGGTTGAGGAAGATCACCGGCGGACTGCTCGCCGCCACCGTGAAGCAGACGCCCTTGCCGAACGCGTTGAACTCCTCGTTCTTCGCCACGAAGTCGGTCTCGCAGACGATCTCGACCAGCACCGCCAACCGGCCGTTGTGGTGCACGTAGCTGAACAGCTTGCCTTCCTTGACCTCGCGGCCGGCGGCCTTGTCGGCGACCTGCTTGCCCTTCTTGCGCAGCACGTCCTTGGCCTTGTCGATGTCGCCGGCGGTCTCCAAGAGCGCGCTCTTGCAGTCCATCATCGGCGCGCCGGTCATCTCGCGCAGGCGCATCACGGTCTTGGCATCGATCTCGGTCATGGTCGCATCCTCGTGGTGGGCACGCCGCTGCGGCGCGCCATGCAGGTCGGGTGCCGGCGCTCGTGCACCGCAACACCCAGTGGAAAGCGGTCAGGGGCAGGAGCGGGCCGCTGCCGCGCACGGCAACTCGTCCCGCCCGGCCGGAAACTGCAGGCTACTGCGGCGCCGCATCGGCCGGCGGCGGCGCGGCGGGCATTGCGCCCTCCTCGGCCTCGCCGCGATCCGAACCGATCGACACCGAACCGGCGTGGCCACCGGCACCACCGCCGGCCGCCGTGAAGCGCGGCGGAGCGCTCGGGCCACCGAAGCCACCAGGACCGCGCCGGCCACCGGGGCCACCACGACGCGGACCACCGCGGCCACCGCCGCCATCGCGGCCATCGGAGCGGCGTCCGGGTGCCTGACGGTTGCGCACGTCCTCGGTCGCGGTGCGCTGGGCATCGCGCAGCGTGCTCTCATCGCACGACTGACGACCCTCGAGGATCGCGTCGGCGAGCTTGCTGAGCACCAGCTGGACCGAGCTCATGGCGTCGTCGTTGGCGGGAATGATGATGTCGGCGAGCGACGGGTCGCAGTCGGTGTCGAGCACGCAGATGACCGGCACGTTCATGCGCTTGGCCTCGCGCATCGCGTTGTCCTCACGCCGCGGGTCGACCACGATCAGGGCGCTCGGCAGCCCGTGCAGGTCGCGCACGCCTTCGAGGTTGCGGCGGATGCGCTTCATCTCGCGGCGCATCGTCGACTGGTCCTTCTTCTTGTACTTCTCGATCGCGCCGGTCGCCTCGAGCTGCTCGAGCTCGAGCAGGCGCGCCAGGCGCTCGCGCACGGTCGCGAAGTTGGTCAGCGTGCCGCCGATCCAGCGTTCGGTCACCGGCGGCATCGTGCAGCGCTTCGCCTCGGCCTCGACGACCGGGCGGATCTGCTTCTTGGTGCCGAGGAACATGATCTGCGCACCCATCCCCGCCAGGTGGCGCAGGAAGTGCGTCGCGCGGTACAACCCGCGGATCGTCTCCTCCAGGTTGATCACGTGGATCTTGTGCCGCTTGCCGTGGATGTACGGCTTCATCTTCGGGTTCCACCGACTGGCCTGGTGGCCGTAGTGGACTCCTGCGTCGATCAATTCCTGGGCGGTTACTAGCGGCACGTGCGAACGGCTCCTTGCCTCATGGCTGCGGTCTGCAGGGTGAATCTGAGGGCGGAGGAGTCTAGGGACGCGTCGAATCCGGTCAAGATCGTTCTGGCGACCGAGTCGATGCCACCGTTCGCCGCGCAAACCCGGGCTCCTGCCGGCACAGCGCTTCCGCCGCGGCACGACTGCGGTAGACTCCCCCTGGCCTGCCGCTCGGACGCCGCTGCCCGGGCGAATGCCGTGGGCAGCCAACCCCAGAGCCTTGCACCCGTGACGTCCGAGCACCCCGTGGAGACCCCGCCGCGCCCATCACCAGCCCCCGCCCCTGCTGCCCGGCCCGCGGCCACCGGTGTCGGAAGTGAGCCGGGAGGCGGTTCGCCCGCCACCAGCGTCGTGCTGGTGATGAACCACAACCGCGATCCGCTCAGCGAGTTGTGTGCGGCACTGTCGCGCAGCGGCTATCTGGTGCAGGTGGCCGACTCGCTGGCACAGAGCCACCGCCTCGCCGGCGACCGACGCCCGGACCTCGTGGTGCTCAATCCGCTCGTGCTGTGCGCCGGCGGCGTCGAACTCGAACTGCTCGAGAACCTGCAGCGCGACGACGACCCGGTGCCGGTGATCCTGCTGGTCGACGACCTGGAGGCGCTCGGCTCGGCACGGCAGATGCGGATCCCGTTCCGCGACTTCGTGCTGAAGCCGGCGTCGACGGCGGAGTGCCTGCACCGGGTCGAACTCGCGCTGCAGACGCGGTCGCGCGTGCGCGGCCTGCAGGTGCGCGCGCAGAAGCTCGAGAGCCAGGTCAGCATGGACTTCAAGACCGGACTCGTGTCCGAGCTCTACATGAAGCGCATTCTCGGCCTCGAGTGGAAGCGCGCGCAACGGCACCAGAACTGGCTGTCGCTGCTCTTGGTCGACGTCGACAACTTCAAGGGCGTCAACGACACCACCGAGTACGCATTCGGCGACGAGGTGCTGCGCCGCGTCGCCGACGCGCTGAAGGCGAACGTGCGCGAGACCGACTACGCGGCCCGCTTCGGCGGCGACGAGTTCTGCCTGCTGCTGCCGCAGACCAGCCCGACCGAGGCCGTGCAGACCGCGCAGCGCATCCGCCAGCGCATCGCCGGCATGGTCGTGAGCAGCGGCAGCTACCAGCGCCAGGTCACGGTCTCGATCGGCGTCGACTGCTACGACGGCCGCTCGGCCAGCACGATCGAGCACCTGCGCCGCAACGCCAACCGCTCGCTGCAGGAGGCCAAGCGGCGCGGCAAGAACCAGGTCTGGCTCTACTCCGGCAGCGAGAACGAGCAGAAGGCGTAGCCCGACGGCAGCGAGCCGTCAGCCGTTCGCCGGCAGCACGATGCGCGTGCGGAAACCCTGCCCGGGCGAGCTGTCGACGGTCATCTCACCGCCGTGGTTCTGCACGATCGCGTAGCAGATGAACATGCCGAGCCCGCTGGCGTCGGGCCGCGCCTTCCTGGTGAAGAACGGATCGAACACGCGGCCGAGGTCCTCGGTGGCCATGCCGGGGCCGTCGTCCTCGACCTCGAGCACGACCTTGCCGCCCGCCGCATGCGCGCGCACGTTCACGCGGCCGCCGCCCGCCGGCCGGTCCGCCCGCGGCTCGCCGAGCGCGTCGAGCGAATTGAGCAGCAGGTTGAGCACCACCTGCTGGATCTCGTGCGCGTCGCCGTGCACATCAGGCAGGTCGCGCGGCACGTCGACGACCAGCTGCACACGATCACCCTGCGCCCGGTGTTCGACCAGCGCGCGCGCACCTTCGATCGCCGCCGCCACCGACAGCGCACCGGCCGCCGCCGGCCGCGGCGCGAAGTCCAACAGCCGCCGCGCGGTGCGGCCGATGCGAGCGAGCCCGTCCTGCACCAGCTGCAGGTAGGTACGCTGCTTCTCGGACAGGCCCTCGGCCTGCAGCAGCCGGTGCACGGCGTTCTGCATGCCGCCGATCGGGTTGTTGATCTCGTGCGCGACGCCGGCCGCCAGCGTGCCGATGCTCGCCAGCCGCGAACTCAGCACCAGCGCGCGCTCCTGCTGCTTGGTCTGCTCGACCGCACGCTGCACCGCGGCTTCCAGCGTCGCGGTGTTCTCGCCGACCTGTACCGCCATGCGGTTGAACGTCGTCACCACGGGCAGCAGTTCGGCGATGCGCTGCTGCTCCGGCAGGCGCACGTCGTAGCGCCCGGTCGCGACGGCGGCGGCGGCGGCGCCGATCGCCTGCAGCGGCCGGCCGACCGAACGGCGCATGTGCCACGTCAACAGCCCGGCGAACAGCAACGTGCCGGTCGCCAGCGCCGCCAATGCCGTCAGCAGCAGCGGCAGCGTCGGCGAGGCCTCCGGGTGCTTCGGCACGAACCAGACGTAGCCGGCCACCGACTCGCCGCGGCGCACGCAATAGCAGTAGCCGCCGGCCACCGGCAGCAGGCCGAACACGTCGCGCGAACGTTCCATGCCGGCCAGGATCTCGGCGCGCGGGAACGTGTCCGGATCGCGGTGCACGGCGCCGCGCGGATTCAGGTTGATGGTGCCCTCGTACGGCGGCCGGCCGCTGGTCAGGATCACGTCGTCGTAGACGTCGCGCAGCGTCGAGTTCAGCACCAGCGGCCGGACCTGGCTGGCGTCGCCGAGCCGCTCCGGCGCGTAGACGCGTTCCAGCACCGACAACGACTCGAGCACCGACTCGAGCATCGAGTTGCGTTCGCGGCGGAACCACTCCTGCTGCGACAGGTAGACGACCACCTGCACGCTGCCGACCGTCAGCACGTTCAGCAGCAGCGAGACCAGCAGGATGCGCCAGACCAGCGACACGGCCTACCTGCGGCTGATCTGTTGCATCATCGTCAAGAGCGGCATGAACAGCGCGAACACGATGAAGCCAACCACCACGGCCATCAGCACCAGCAGGATCGGCTCGATCGCCTTGAACGTGGTCTCGACGGTCTGGTCGACCTCGGTCTCGTAGCGGTCGGCGACCTTGGCCAGCATGCGGTCGAGTTCGCCGGTCTGTTCGCCGACGTCGACCATGTTGACGACGATGTCGTCGAACATGTGGCTCTCGCCCATCGGCACCGCGAAGCCGGCACCCTCGCGGATCGACGACTGCACCATCGAGACGGCGCCTTGCATGTGCACGTTGTTGGTCGACGCCAGCAGGATGTCGAGCGCTTCGAGGTGCGGCACGCCGCTCTGGATCAGCGTGCCGAACGTGCGCGCGAACCGCGCCACGAGGCTCTTGTGGATCAACGGCCCGAACAGTGGCAAGTGCAGCGCGACCTTGTGCATCACGCGCCGGTAGCCGGGCGCTTTCTGCATCAGCAGCCGGTGCAGCGCCAGCAGCAGCACGGCGCCGAGCAGGTAGCTCCACCACCACACCTTCAGGTGCTCGCCGATGTTCATCACCAGCTGCGTCGTCCAGTGCAGCTCACCGCGGCCCATGGTCTCGAACACCTGCTTGAAGCGCGGGATCACGAATGCGAACACCAGCAACAGCACCAGGATCGCGACCACGAGGATCGCCACCGGGTAGGCGAGCGCGCCCTTGACGCGCGACTTGATCGACTCGCTCTGGGTCAGGAAGCCCGCGAGGCGGTTCAGGATCTCCTCCTGCACACCGCCCGCTTCGCCGGCGCGCACCATGTTGGTGTAGAGCGCGTCGAACACGATGTCGTGCTTGGCCATCGCCTCCGACAGCGCGGTGCCACCTTCGACGTCCTCCACCAGGCCGCCGGCGATGCGCTTCATCGGCCCGGGCTTCAGCTGGCCTTCGAGGATGCGCAGGCTCTTGGTGATCGGGATGCCGGCGTTCAGCAGCACCGCGAGCTGGCTGGTGAACTCGGACAGCACACGCGGCGTCACGCGGTTGCGGCCGAAACTCAGGCCGCCGCCGCCGGCACGTTCGGCCGCGCGGCCGCCACCCTGTGGCACCAGTGCAGCGGCCTGTTTCGGAACGGGGAGTTTGCGCTGCAGCTTCTTGGGCATCGGGACTCGCGAGGGGCCGCGCGCATCGTTGCCTAATGCCGGTCGGCTGGCAACGGGTGAGGTGCGCCGTGTCTCCACCGGCTGCCGCACACTCACCCCGCCATGCCCACCAACCACGCCCAGACGTCGATCCCCCACAGCCACCGCACCACCGCGGACAGGATCAGCACCGCAGACACCACCCACAGCACCCACGGCCACACCGGCACGCGCAGCGACACGGGCCTGGGCCACAGTTCGCGGCCGGACGGCCGTTCGTCGCGCGGCAGGTCGACGTCGCGCTCACCGGTTGCCTTCGGGTCGAGCACGTCCACCACCACCGCGGTCGCGTTGTCCGGACCACCGGCGGCCAGCGCCGCCGCGACCAGCGCCTCGGCGACCACCTGCGCTTCGCCGCGCAGGGCGAGCTTGCCGATCGTCGCATCGGACATCGTCGACCAGACCCCGTCGCTGAGCAGCAGGTAGCGCTCGCCTTCCTGCGCCGGGAACGCGTCGTGGTCGACCTCGGTGTGTTCGCGGCCGCCGCCGATGCAGCGCAGCAGCAGGTTCTCCGGTTCGCGCGCCGCGTGGTCGGTGGTCAGCTGCTCGCAGGCACCGTCCTGGCAGCGGTAGGCGCGCGTGTCGCCGACGTGGCCGAGCTGCACACGCCCCGGCAGAAAGCACAGCGCCGTCATCGTCGTGCCCATGTCGCGCAGCGCGGGCACGCTGCTCGACTCGGCGAACACCCGTTCGCAGGCAACGTCGAAGCCGCGGCGGAAGCGCTCGTCGAGCGATGCCGACGACGCGCCGTCGAGCACCGCGGTGCCGAGCGCGCGCAGCGCGATACGGCTCGCCTCGGCGCCGCCGGCAGCGCCGCCCATGCCGTCGGCGATCGCGCAGACCAGCGGCCCGCCACCGGCGACTGCGGCCGGCAGCGCGCCGATCAGGAAGTCGTCCTCGTTGTTGGCGCGCACCCAGCCGGTGTGCGTCGCCGTGCCGACATCGAAGCCGCGCGGCAGCTTCACCGGCCTGCTCCCGGCGCGAACGTCGCCGACGCCATCGAGCCGCGGATCGTGCCGACCAGCACCTGCACGCGGTCGCCATGCAGCGCGTTCGGCAGCACAGCCTCGTAGCGGAAGCGTTCGCCGTCGAAGCGGCGCGAGGCCAGCAGTTCGCGCTCGAAGCCGGCAGCCACCTCGGGTGCCAGCGGCCGGTCGCTGCGCAGGCGTACGACGCTGAGGCTCTCGGCGGAGTCGGCGGTGATGCGCATACCGGCGGCATCCTCGACCAGCAGCAGCCGCGCCGCGCTGCGTTCGCGCAGCCGATGCCGCACCTGTTCGCTCTTCAGGTCGCGTGCCAGCGACAGCAGCAGGCGCCGTTCCGTGGTCTCGCGCACCGCCTTGCCGACGGCTTTTGCGTCGTCGCCGACCCAGAACGGCGGCACCACCATCGACAGCAGCAGGCCGACGAAGTCGCTGCGCTCGAACAGCGCCAGCTCGATCGGGCCGGCGACCAGCAGCGGATCGTGCAGCACGCGGCCGGTCTGCAGCTCGCGCAGCGTCACCCGCAGCGTCGCCCGCGACTCGAACGTGTGGTCCGGGATCACGGCGCCAAAACCGAGCAGGATCCAGGTCAGGAACGTCACCGGCCAGCGGCCATTGACGCCCTGGGAGTCGATCGGGCCGTCCTGCAGTTCTTCGACCACCAGCAAGAGGTCGAAGCCCTCGTCGCGCGCGCGCTGGAAGAACTGCTGCACCTCGGGGTCACCGGCGCCACTGCGCAGGCGATCGCGCACGCTGCGGCGGTGGCCGGCGTCGCCGTCGAGCGACACGCGCTGGAACACGCGGCTCTGCCGCAGTTCGTCGACGACGGCGGCGATCGCGATCGGCTCCGCCGCCAGCGCCGCCGGTGCACCCTGGTCGCCGGGCAGCGGCGCGAACGTGCCCGCGTCGCCGTTCGAACTCAGGAACGCACCGCCGGTGACCAGCACCGCGCAGTCGAGCGGCGACAGATCGGCCAGGCCACCGAGCTCGGCCGCCGTCGACTGGCACGCGGCGAGCCCGGCCAGGCACGACACGACGAGGCGGCGCCAGCGGTTCATCGCGACCCCCGCAGCCGCGCCAGCATCGCTTGCCCGCCGGCGACGCGGAAGCCGATGTGCCGCAGGCGCGGATCGCGCTGCGACGTCAGCAGATCGCGGCCATCGCGGCAGAGCTGCTCGGTGCGCAACACGCCGGGCACGGTGTCGGGCACGGCGCTCAGGATGCGCGCATCGAGCCGGACCCCGCTGCCGCCGATCAGGCCATCGAGTTCGCCGAGCGCGAGCCCGCGCACCACGCCGAGCGTGCGCAGCGGACCGGCGAGGTCGGGCGGCGGTGTCGCCGTGCCGCGCGCGAACGCCGACACCCGCAGCAGGTGCACGGCGTGGTCGCTGATCCACTCGCGCAGCAGCAGTTCGGCCCCTGGCACGTGCGGCAGGTCCGCGACCCATTCGCGCACACCGAAGTCGAGGCCGACGAAGGCCGCGTCGTAGGTCGTCGGCACCACGTCACCGGCCTCCTGCGACGCGTCGAACGACGGCACCTCGCCGCGCTCGAGTTCGCTGGCCGCAGCGAGGAATCGCGCCATCGACACCGACCCGCCGACCGCGCCGACGCCGTTGCACGACGGCCAGCGGGCGTCGGCGTAGGCCGCCAGTTCCAGTTCGCAGCCGAGCGGCAGCCGGAACAGGGCGGGGTCCGCGGCGACCGCGAGGCCGAGCAGGCGGCACAGCGTGAACGCCTGGTAGAAGTCGACCCCGGTCAACGGTCGTTCCGCGGGCGCCTTGGCGACGAACGCGGGCAGCAGGGCCGCCGGCCGCAGGCGCGCGGCGCCCAGCGGATCGTCATGGTGCACGAGCAGCGTCGCATCGACGCCCTCGGTCCACTGCGGCAGGCCGGCCACCAACGCGCGCGCGGAGCCGCAGTCGAACGCACGGTCCTGCAGCAGCAGGTCGGCGACGTTGCGCACGGCCACCGCCTGCTGCGGCCGGAACAACTGCCGCGGCGGCGCGGTCGACGGCACCGGTTCGGCGAACGGGCCCGGTGGCGCCAGCACCGGCAGCAGCCGGATCGTCGCCAGCGCCGGCGGCAGCGCCGCGAGTTCGCCGAGCGCGACCGGCCGCAGCGTGCTGCGCGTCGTGCGCAGGTGCAGCACGAGACTCTGGCGACCGGCCGGCGTCGCCACGTAGGCGTCGAGGTGCCGTTCGACCTGATCGACGAACTCGTCGCGCGAACGGCCGGACAGCTGCGCGGCGACGCTCCACACCTCGAACGGCAGATCGAACGACACGATCGCGCCGTCGTCGGTCGGCAGCACGGCAGTCGCCGGGATCTCGCTCTGGGCGATGCCGAGCCGCAGCTCGCCGCGTTCGTCGGCCTGGAACGGCAACGGAAAGCGCAGCCGCAGCCGCGCCGGCTGGCCGTACTCCACCAGCAGCTCCTCGCCGATCGGCTCGGGCACCGCATCGTGCCACCAGAAGTCCGCGACCACGTCGACGGTGCGGCCGCCGATGCTGCGCCGCACCGGCGCGCTGTCGCCGACGACGACCTGCACCGGTCGGTCGAGCACATCGCGCAGCTCCAGCGCGAACACGTTGTGGCCCGGCACCAACACGACCTCCGGCAGCAACGGGTCGCCGGCGGCATGCAGTTCGGGCAGCGGCAGCGGCACCAGCTGGTCGGCGCCGACCCACAACGTGCCGCGCACGTAGGGGCGCAGCGCCGGATCCAGTCGCCAGCCCGGCCCTTCGCCGAAACCACTGCTGCGCCGCGCGAGCACACCCGCCTGCACGACGCCGGGCAGGAACCGCGACTTCGTCGCCGGCACGCGGATCTCGAACACGGCAGGCAATACACGTAGCGGCAGCACCTGGGTGCTGCGTTGGGTGTCGGCGCCTTCGCCCGCTTCGAGCTCGAGCCGCAGTTCGTGGTTGCCGGCCGGCAGCGAGCCGAACCGGCAGCGCACACGGCCGTCACCATCGGGCTCGAGCTGGACCAGCGGGCCACCGTCGGCGCCACCGCTGGCCCGCGACAGCTCGACCGCGGCGCCGACCACGCGGAACGGCGCCGCCATGCGCACCGCCACTTCGCCACCACGCTCGGCCAGCACCAGTTCGCGACCGACCCACAGTGCATCCGGTGCCTTGCCGGTGACCTCGAGCTGCGGATCGCGGCGGCGCAACACCAGCGACACCGACTGCTGCGTGCGATTGCCGAGCGCATCCTCGACCGCGAACCACAGCGGCCCCGAGTCGATGGTGCCGTTGGCACCGCGCAGCGGGATGTCGAGCGTCTGCGTCAGTGCGGCGCCATCGAGCGGCAGCTTGGCCAACTCGGTCTGGTCGATGCTGCACACGTGCAGGCTGCAGCCTGGCTCGGCGGCCGACAGCCGCACGCGCACACGCACCGTGTCGGCGGTCGCGGGCACGAAGGGCTCGCCGCCCGGCCCGGTGACCGCGAGCACCGACGGCGCCAGCACGTCGGCTTGGCGGAAGGCCACCGCGGGCCCGGCGCCGCGATTGCCGGCCTCGTCGACCGCGGCGACGGTGAGCTGGCCGGCGCCCAACGGCCCGACCGTGGCCACCATCGCGGCAAGCACGGCGCCGAGGTCGAGTTCACCGCTCGGGATCGCCAGCGGCAGGTCGATGCCGCGACCGTTCTGGAACGACAGCTGGGCCGTCACCGACGCGATGCCGACGCCGTCCTTGCAGGACCAGGCCATGTGCGCGGCACCGGTGAGCGTGTTGTCGACCGGCAGGTCGAGCTGCCAGGTGACCTCCGGCGCTTCGTCGTCGAGGCGCACGCGCGCACTGCCGAGCGGCTCGCGGCCGGGCACCACGAACGACACGTCGACCGGCCCGTCGCGGCTGCTCTGCACCAGCGCCTCGAGCAGCGTGCGCCAGCCCGCCTGAGCGGTCGCGAGCGTCAGCTCGCCACCCGCCGCGTCGACTTCGGGCTGCTGCGGGCTACCGAGCAGCCGCACACCGTTGCGCAGCACGTCGACGCGCAGTTGTGGCGGCGCAAAGCCGCTGAAGTGGAAGCCGAGCGTGCCCAGCTGCGAACTGCGCAGGTGCTGCACGGTGGTCGCCAGCGGCGATGCCAGGGCGCCCAGAGCCAGCGCGCTGCCGGCACGCGGGCGCAGGAACGGCGGTTGGCTGTCGCCGGTGCGCGCCAGCGTGACCATGACCGCCAGCGCCGCGGCGATCACCGCACCGCGCGCCAGCGCCGGACCGCGGCCGCGGATGCGTTCGAGTTCGTGCAGCAACACCGCCGCCGAGGCGGGCCGCAGGTCGGGGTCGCGCGCGACGCAACGCTGCACCAGGCGCTGCAGCCGCCGCGGCACACCGGGCACCGCCGGCCACGGCCGCAGGTCGCCGGCGGCGACGGCGGCGGCGGCGCGGTGCGAGTCGGCATCGTCGACCGGCGTGCTGCCGGTCAGCAACCACCACGCCAGCGAACCGAACGAGTAGACATCGGCGCGGCGATCGACGTCCTGGTTCGCCAGCACCTCGGGCGCCGAGAACACCGGATTGACGAAGCCGGCGAACTCGCCGCCGCGCGTGCGGTCGCTGCCGGCCATCGTCACGCTGCGCGCGATGCCGAAGTCGAGCACCTT
The DNA here is from genome assembly GCA_044230075.1 of Planctomycetota bacterium. Lineage (GTDB taxonomy): Bacteria > Planctomycetota > UBA1135 > UBA1135 > UBA2386 > JAEUHS01. Next base: position 49,926 of record JBGARS010000003.1, read on the forward strand.
GACGCGCAGTTCGCCTTCGCGCGCGGCCACCATCACGTTGCGCGGCGCCAGATCGCAGTGCACGAGGCCCGCGGCGTGGATCGCCGCCAGCGCCTCGGCGATCTGCACCAGCACGTCGGTGGCCTGCGACGGCTGCAGCGGACCGTGGCGCAGCACCGTTTCGAGCGTGTCGCCCTCGACCAGCTCCATCGCCAGGTAGGCAGCACCTTCCTCGGACTCGCCGACGTCGAGCAGGCGCGCGCAACGCACGTGCGTCACGGTCGCCGCGCGGCGGGCCTCGGGCAGCAGCGCGCGGCGGTACTCGGGGCGTTCGGCGAAGCGCGGGTGCAGCAGCTTCAACGCCACCGTCATCAGCGAGCCGGTGTGCATCGCTTGGAACACGGTGCCGAGGCCGCCGCGGCCGAGCACCGCCTGCAGCCGGTACTTGCCGTCGACGACGGTGCCGAGCAGCGCATTGCCGGACTCGCTCTCGCCGCGGCGCACCGGGTAGTGCACGGCGTCGGTGGGCAGCATCCAGGCGCCGCAGTGGCCGCAGCGCTGGGCCGCTGCGTTGGTCACACCTTCACAAGACAGACAGATCTTCACGCGACGGTTCCGTCGGCATGATAGTGCGGCCGGCCGTGGGTCGCCGGGTCACGCACCGAGCGGCTCCCGCAACAGCGTGCGCCAGATCTCGAACACCGCCCGATCGCGCACGAAGCTGCGGCCGAGATCCGGGATGCGCACGGTCCAGGCCCGTACGCCGGACGCGCGCGCGAGCGCGAAACAGACCGTGCCAACGGGCTTCTCGTCGCTGCCGCCGTCGGGGCCGGCGATGCCGGTGGTCGCGATCGCGACTGTGGCGGCGAAGCGTTCGCGGGCGCCGGCCGCCATCGCCGCGGCCACCGGCTCGCTGACGGCGCCGTTCGTGGCCAGCAGTTCGGAGGGCACGCCGAGCAGCGCCTGCTTGCTGTCGTTGCTGTAGGCGACGACGCCGCCGCGGAACACCGCCGAGACGCCGGCGACGTCGACCAGCCGCACAGCGATCGCGCCGCCGGTGCACGACTCGGCCACCGCCAGGGTCGCCTTCGCCTGCACGAAGCGTTGCACGACGATCTCGGGCAATTCGGCGGTGCCTTCGGCGAACAGCCAGTCGCCGAGCAGCGGCCGCAGTTCGCCGGCGATGTGAAGGCATGCAGCGTGCGCCGCGTCGCGGGTCGGCGCGGTGGCGACGACGCGCACCGTCAGCAGGCCGCCGCTGGCGGTGATGCCGACCGCGGGGTTGCGACCCGGCACCATGAACGGCTCGATGCGTTCGCCGAGCAGCGCCTCGGACGGCCCCAGAACCCGCAGCCAGTGTTGCGCCGTCGGCAACAGCCCCGGCAGGTCCGCCACGAACGGCAGCACGTGCTCGCGCAGCATCACCTGCATCTCGCGCGGCACGCCGGGCAGCACGAACAGCAACGCGCGCCCGACCGCGACGCGGAAGCCCGGCGCGGTGCCGATCGCGTTCGCCAGCGGCGCAGCCCCGGGTGGCAGCATCGCCTGCCGGCGGTTGCTGGCCGGCACCGGCCGCCCGCGCCGGTGCAGCCAGTCGTACAGCTGCTGCCAGCTCGGCTCGTGGAACCACAGCGGCCCGCCGAGCAGTTCGGCGACCACGTCGCGCGTGCGGTCGTCGAGCGTCGGGCCGAGACCGCCGGTGGCGACCACGACATCGGCACGCGCGCAGGCTTCTTCGAACACGGCCCGCATGCCGGCGGGATCGTCGCTGCAGACCGTGAAGCGCTGCACGCACAGGCCGATGGCTTCCAGTTCGCCGGTGATCCACTTGCTGTTGGTGTCGAGCAGCGCGCCATGCACGAGCTCGTCGCCGATCGCCAGGATCTCGGCGGTGACGGTCACGGCGCCACCTCGACCACCGGTGCCTCGCGGCCGCGCCCGATCCAGGTCAGCAGCAACCCGAGCCCGTAGAGCAGCATCATCGGCGTCGCCATCAACATCATCGACACCGGCTCCGGCGGCGTCAGCAGCGCAGCGGTGACGAAGATCAACAGCACGGTCATGCGCCAGTGCTTCAGGTAGGCGGTGTGCCGGACGAGGCCGACGCGCTGCAGCGCGACCATCACCAGCGGCATCTGGAACACCAGCCCCATCGCGCCGGTCAGCGCCAGTTCGAGGTTCAGGAACTGGCCGATGCTCAGCATCGCGCCGACCTGCGACGGGTCCATCAGGCCGATCAGGAAGTGCAGACTGAACGGCAGCGCGATCCGGTAGCCGAACAGGATGCCGGCCACCAAGAGCCCCATCATGAACGGGAAGTAGCGGTAGAAGATGCGGCGCTCGCGCTGGTAGAGCCCGGCAGCGACGAACGCCCAGATCTGCCAGATCACGATCGGCGAGGCCAGCACGCCGGCGAACAAGAGCGCGACCCACATCCAGACGAACATGTCCTCGAGCCCCTGGATCGCGAACAGGTTGTAGGGCACCGGGAAGCCGGTCTTCTCCTTCAGCAGGTAGGTGTATTCCTTGGTGCCGGCGAGGATCGAGTCGTGGTACTCGAGGCAGTAGGCGAGGAACTCCTTGCCCTCCTTGTCCAAGGTGCCGGCCGCCTGCCGCCCTTCGAGCGTCTGCACCCACTCGGCGAACCCGCGCTGCCACTGCAGCCGGTACGGCTCGATGATGATCTCCTGCACCGTGTGCTTGAACGGCATCACGACGACGATCGCGACGGCCATCGTCAGCAGCGAGTAGATCAGCCGCTTGCGCAGCTCGTCGAGGTGGTCCCCGAACGACATCCGCGGCAGCTGTTCGTCGTCGTACGCACCGCGTACCGCCGGATCGTCGAGGGACACCATCGAGGCCGACGACTCTAGCGCGGCGGCACAGCCACGAGAACGATCCGCCTCCTGCGAACCGACCCCCGGCCTCAGCGAACCGTGACCTGCCTCGCGGTGGCCGGTGCCTCACCCGTCTGCTTGTCGAAGCGCCCGCCCACGACCCGGACCTGCACCGTCTCGGTCGCGACCACGCCCGGCACGCGCAGGACGCCACCCGGCTGCAGCTTCGTCGAGTACCGGCGCAGGGGACAGCGCTGCAGCGCCAGGGTCATGCCATCGCCTTCGGTCAATGGCGTTCCCGAGGCGTCCGACACGGTCATCTCGGTCGTGAGGGTCGTCACGTTGCCGGCGATGTGCAGGCGATCGCCCGCCCGCACGGTGCCACCCGCGAAGAAGACGGGCAGGTACTGGAACCTCATGCCGTCGGTCCTTGGTGCAGCAGAGAACAACCAGTCCCCGACGAGCAACGGCTCGACGACAAAGGTCCCATCCGGCCTGACGACCGCCTCGCCGGCAATCCCGGGATTGGAAACGCCATCCACGACGCGGTGCAGGCGCACCTGCGCCGGCACACCGCCGTCGACGAACACGGTGCCGTCCGCGGCACCGGGGACGTGGACGCTGGCGTTCACGACCACACGCTGCTCGCCGCGGGCAGCCGGCGTACCCTCTGCGACGCGAGCGATGCCCGTCGCGTTCAAGACCGGCCCGAACACACTGGGGCCGATTCCTGCCGACGGCAGCGCAAGGTCGAGCCTCACTTCGCCCATCGCGGCAACGGTGAACTCGAAGCTCCCGGAGTGCTGGTCGACGGGGATCCACTTGCCGAGAACCTCCTTGCCGGCTCGCTCGTGGCTCGTTCGCAGGTACGGGTGGAACCGCAAGATGCCTTCCGGCTCGACGACGCCGCGGATCAGCATGCCGTGATCGAGTGCGATCTCCACCTCGACAGGTTCGGCTCCCGTCGCGAGTCGGACGCTCGCCGGCTGGTAGTCCGGATGCTCGCACTCGATGCTGGCCTCCGCGGCAGGATCCCCGGCACGCAGCACCGCAGATCCGTTCGCGTCCGTCGCGGCCTTGGCCACCACCCCGGTGCGAGACCAGGTCAGCATCCGGATTCCCTGCGCTTCTGCGACTCGTGGCAACGTCGCGTCGGAACGGCGCTCGGCATCGGATGCGCCGACGACGATGCGCAGCGCGGCCCCGGCCACGCCGAGACCCGTCCGCCGATCGATCACGCGCACCCGCTGCACCGCCCCCGGCACCAGCGTAACCGACGCGGCCGTGATCCCGTCCTCGGGCACGTGCACCGCCACGGTGGTGCTCGGCTGCAGCTCAAGGTCGTCAGGGACGACGATGGCGGACACCGGCCCCGGGATGCACCGGATGCGGGCCACGCCGTCGTCCGCGGCAACACGAACGGGCCTGCGAACGTCCCATCCCTGCGGCCCCTGGTGCTCGTGGTGCAACAGACAGACGGCGAAGGCAGTGACAGGCGTCGCGTCGCTGCCTCGCGTGACACGGAGTTCGAGTTCACCTGAACTCTGCGCGCGGAGCACGAGGTCCTCGGTGCCCCAGGCGACGCGCGGCCGATCCGCCAGCAGGCCGTAGCCATAGGTGTACATCTCCGACACGGTCACGTAGCCGTCGAAGTTCGCGTCCTTGCGGCAGAGGTCGAACTTGCCTGCGGGATCCGTGATCGCGAAGGCGAGCGGCTTGCCCGCGTCACTCAGCGCCTGCAACCGATAGCCCTCGATCGGCTCGCCGCGCGGATCCACCAGCGTGCCGGAGATCTGCGGCGCGCGGTCGAGTTCGACGACCGTTGGCGAATCGGCGCGCACGACGAGGTTGACTTCCGTCGCAAGGTAGCGAGGACAACCGACCTGCAGGATCAAGGGGGTGCCAACGCGGATCGCGCTCGGGAAGCGGAACGCGCCGAGGGCGTCCGTCGTGCACAGCGTGCCGGCATGCATCTGCGCGAGCACGTTGGCGCCGGGGATCGGCCGACCCGCGCGGTCGCGCACGAAGCCGACGACGTGGATCGCTTCGTCAGGCGCCTGCATCGGGGAACCGTTCGGCTCCTCGCGCGGCGCTTCAGGAACGGGGACTCGAGTCGGAGTCAGCGCGGTTTCACTCGCCAGTGCCTGTTCCCGGGTCAGTGCCGGGCCGCCTGCGGCCTCCCGGGCCGTGACCGACGGGACGTCACGTTGTCCCAACAAGAGCCAGACAACGACCACGGCCGCGACAACGACCACGGCCGCGACGACCGACTGCGGCTTCACAGTGCCTCTGTAGAGGTGCGCGGAAACCTTGGTGAGCGCCCGGTCCTCAGGACGGCACCGGCGTGAAAGCACGAACCTGGACAGGTCATCCGACGCACACGGTTCCCCCTTGTTCGGCCGGCGCCGTGAACACTCGCGGGGACATCCATCTCACTGAGGAAGGTGACGTCACAGCGCTTCGCTCTCCGATGGTCGTGGTACACGCGGTTGACCGCAGTACGGCATAGCCAGTTCCAGGCGCTCCCCGTTGCCACGCTGGGCTCCCCTCCGAACCGCAGTATGGCCAGGAGCACTGCGTCCCCTGCGATGTTCGCAGCATCGACGCGTGGAAAGTGGCTCTGCAGCCATGCGGCCAACTCATCCCGCAGGCGCTGCCAGTGCCAGCCGCCGTGACTTCCCTCGTCCTTCCAGGCACTCATCGCGCGGGCTCTCGGACAACGATGGTTCGCCGGAGCACTGAGCACTGAGCACTGAGCACTGAGACGTCCTCGCGTGATCATCGCCTTCTCCAACAGGTCCCCAGGCAACCCGACCCGGACATGACCTGCGCTCAGATGCTGCCCGCTACCGCGCGACTTGCCAAGACCCCTCGCGCCACCAACCAGCTGCCGCCATCATTCGTTTGTGCTGGTCGCAGCCGCACTGCCACCGGGTCACGCCCGTGCTGGACACGACGGCGCCGCAACCAAGCGCAGCAAAGCGGCTCCATTTCGCGGCACCTACGCCGTGTGCAACACGCTCCGCTGCGACGCCTGCGGCACTTCTCCGCGGATGCCCGTGGCCAGGTCCGTCGCCGCCGCAGCGGCGTTGGTTGCTCTGCCCGCCGGCGTACGGAAGCCGCGTCGCGGCAGCGCAGAGACGCCTCTCATCGAGCAGTGCTCGGTCGCCAGCGGCGACCGATCACAGCTTGATGAGATCCCGGATCGTGTTCAGGTAGGCGAACTCGACGCGCAGGTCCGAGGCGAGCTTGTAGTCGTCCGATTCCTGCACCGAGGCGAAGCCGTCACCGGCCTCGTTGATCGGATCGTTGCCGAGGATCACCGTGTCGACGCCCGGCGCCATCTTGTCGACGACCTTGTTGCCGAGGCGCCGCAGCAGGTTCGTCAGCTCCGGCTTGTTGTAGGGCGCCGAGAAGCGACCCATCAGGTAGATCGTGCGGGTCACGCGCGGCGAGAACAGGTCGTTGTAGAGCAGGTCGCCGGCGCGCACCGAGTCGCCGATCGGATCGACGAGGCCGGACAGCTCGACCTGGGCGCGCTCGTCCTCGAGCCGCGTCACGGTGGCGTAGCCCTTGATCTTGTCGTTGTGCGGGTTCTTGATCCGGAAGACCGTGCCTTCCTTCAGCAGGTCCTTGCGGCCGAGGTTGATGAACGCGCTCGGCACACCGGCCTGGGCGGCGATCACCTTGCCGTCGGCGGCGTCCGGCGGGGTGCGCATCGCGTTCTTGGCCGTCAGCGCCGAGTTGTGCATCTGCTGCTTGGCGACTTCCTTGCGCAGGCCCTTCTCGATGACGGTGGCCTCTTCCTTGGCCGTCGTCAGCTCGTCGACCTTCTGATTCACGTTGGCCTGCAGCGCGCCGATCGTGCGGTCCTTCTCGGACGTCGCGTTGGTGAACTCGGCGCGCGTCTGCTCGAGGCTCTGGCGCCAGGTGTTCGAAGCCTGCGAGTGCGAGGCGGTCGCGCTCTGGAACTTGTTCTCCAGCTCCCGCTTCTCGGTCAGCGCGCGGTCGCGTTCGGTCTCGATCTCGGTGGTGCGCTGCGCCAGCTGGCTGCCGTGCGTCACCATCGCGCCGAGCACGTTCTCGAGGCTGGAACCGGCCGACACGCCGGCGGCGGCGCAGGCGTCGTCCATGACCTTCTTGATCTCGGCCGGGTTCATCACCATCGGGTAGTCGAGCGTGGCGCCCTTGTAGAGCGACACCGAACCCTGACGACCTTCGTACTTGCCGGGCTTGCCGATCACGCGACCGATGTCCTCGATGTAGTGCTCGACGAGGAAGCTCTTGTTGCGCAGGACGTCGGCGTCCGCAGTCGCCTTGCTCAGCTGTTGCTGCAACTCGCCATTCCGCGTCAGGGTCACATAGCCGAACCCCAACGCTCCCAGGAACATCACCAGGAGGATGAGGAAGAACATGATCGGGACGTGGGCGGCGCCGCTCTGGCGATTGTGCATTGGAAGCAACTCCAAGGGGTCTTGTTCGGTCGTGGCCGCCGGGGGTCCGGACGGCGCAAAGGGGAGAACGTCGGGGCTCGGTCGCGTCAGCAGGTGGTCGGTTTCGTACCGGGTTGTCGGATGTCGCGCCGCACGAGGGCAGTGTGCAGACGCGGCAGCCGGCAGCACGAGGCGGCCGAGCAGCCAGTGACGCGGGGTCGGGATCTTAGGTAGGCACGCAAGCAGAGGTCAAGGTGGCGCCTCGAACCGGCTTGCGAGTCGGAGCAGTCTACCTCAGGATGACCGGCATGCCGGCAGAACCCCACCCGACGACGGCCACGGCGCGGCCCTTCCGGCCGGCAACGCCCGTCGTCATCGGCCTCGTGGGCGGCATCGCGGCCGGCAAGTCGACCGTGGCAACGCTGTTCGCGGCCCGCGGCCTGCACCACGTGGACGCCGATGTGCAGGCCCGCCTGGCCGCCGCCGAACCCGCCATCCTGGCCGAACTGGCAGCTGCGTTCGGGCCCTCGGTGGTCGCCGGCGGCGGTCTGGACCGGGCGGCGATGGCGCAGGTCGTGTTCGCCGACGAAGGCGCGCGGGCCCGGCTCGAGGCGATCCTGCACCCGCGCATCCGCGCCCGCATCCTGGCCGAGCTGGCTGCGGCCAAGGCCCGGGGCGACTCCGTGCTGCTCGATGCGCCGCTGATGATCGAGACCGGGCTCGTCGAAGTTTGCGACTGGGTCGTGTTCGTCGACTGCGACGACACCGAACGGCGCCGCCGCGCCAGAGCACGCGGCTGGCCCGCCGGCGAACTGCAGCGGCGGCAGGCCGCCCAGCTGCCGCTGGCCGAGAAGCGGGCCCGCGCCACCCACCACGTCGACAACGGCGGCGACCTCGCCGCGACCGCGCGCCAGGTCGACGCCGTGCTCACCGCGCTCGAGGCGACCACACCATGAGCCTCGACCCCGGCACCGTCGCCGCTTCGATCGACCTGCCCGACCTGGTGGCACGGTCCACCGCCGAACTGATCGTGCTGGCGCAGCGGGAGGGCGCCCTGCTGCCGGCGAGCCTGGAGCACGGCGAACTGGTGCGCGCGATCGTCGAACGCCGCTTCGCCGCCGGCGCCAGCGGCCGCGTCGCCGGCGTACTGGAAGTGCTGCCCGACGGTTTCGGCTTCGTGCGTTCGCTGCGCTGCGACCTCGCGCCGCAGCCGTACGACGCATTCGTCAGCCCGGTCCAGATCCGTCACCTGAACCTGCGCACCGGCCACCGCCTGGCGGGCCCGCTGCGCCCACCGCGCGACGGCGAGCGCTTCTTCAGCCTGCAGCACGTCGACCAGGTCAACGACGGTGCCGAACGGCAGCTCGCGGCCCGCGTGCCGTTCGCCGCCCAGAGCCCGGTGCTGCCGACACGGCGCCTGCACCTCGACGCCGGCGAGGATGTGGAACTGCGCGCGATCGAGCTGCTGGCCCCGTGGGCGCACGGCCAGCGTGCGCTGGTGACGCTGCCAGCCGCGGCCGACGGCAGCGCCCTGCTGGCCCGGCTCGCCGCGGCGATGCGCCGGCGGGATGCCGACCTGCGCCTGTTCGTCGTGCTGGTCGACCAGCGGCCCGAGGCGCTGGCCCAGGCGCGGCACACGCTCGCGGGCGATGCCCGGCTGACCGTGCTCGGCACGACGTTCGACGAACCGCCGGCGCGCCATGTGGCGCTCGCGGATCTGGCGTTGGCGATGGCGCAGCGCGAGGTCGAGGCCTCTGCCCAGGTCGTGCTGCTGTTCGGCGACCTCGTGCACCTGGCCCGCGCCAGCAACCTCGCGCAGGCGCCGTCGGGCCGGCTGCTCTGTGCCGGCCTCGACGCGGGCGCGGTGCTCGGCGGCAAGCGCCTGTTCGCGGCCGCGCGCGCCTGCGAGGCCGGCGGGTCGCTGACCGTGATCGCCACCGGCAACGTCGGCGACGGCGTCGTCGACCGCGCGGTGCAGGAGCAGTTCCAGCACCGCGGCAACAGCGAGGTGACGTTCACCGTCGACGTGCCACCCGACACCACCACGCTCGACGTCGCGCGCACGTTCACCCGCAGCGACGACCTGCTGCTGCCGCGACCGCTCGCCGCCGCCTGGCAGCGCCTGCGCCGCGAACTGCTGCAGTTGCCCGCCGAGCAGCGCACCGGCGAGCTGTTCGCGCGCCTCGCCCGGCACGCCGACGCGGCGGCGCTGCTCGCCGCCGTCGCTTCAGAATGACAGGTAGCGCTGCACGTCGGCCGCGCCGGCGCGATGGCCGAGAAAGCCCGCCCACAGGCCACGCAACTTCGCCAGCGCCGCGCGCGGTCCGCGCACCAGCGCCAGCGGCCACAACAACACGTCGAACACCAGCAGGGCGCTCCAGCCGCCCCACGTGCCCCGCCGGCGCAGGAAGCGCACCGCGTTGCACGCCATCAGGAACTTGCGCAACGGCGAGCGGCCGCCGCCCGACGACTTGCCGGCGTCGTGCACGACCCGCACCCACGGCAGCCAGACGATGCGGCCGCCGCGCGCCGCCAGGCGGTCGCACAGGTCGACGTCTTCCCAGTACATGAAGTAGCGGTCGTCGAAACCGCCGATCGCGGTGACCTCGGCCAGGCGCAGCAGCACGCAGGCGCCGGTCAGGAAGCCGACCGCTTCGGGGCCGTGTTCGCGCGGCCGGGGCGCGCGGCCGTGGCCACGCAGGCGCAGCGCGTTCGGGCCGAACGCGACCTCGCCGCCCTCGGCCCAGACGGTGCCGTCGGGATGCAGCACGGTCGGGCCGACCGCGGCCACGCGGGCATCGTGGTCCAGCACGGCGACCAGCGGCGCCAGGAAGTCGGCCGGCAGGCGCAGGTCGTTGTTGAGCACCAGCACGTAGGGCAGGCCACGGTCGTGGGCCCAGCGCAGGCCGTGGTTCATGCCGCCGGTGAAGCCCAGGTTCTGCGGCAACAGCGCCAGCTCGACGGTGTGCTGCCGGTGCTGCGCGGCAAGCGCCGGCACCTGCGCGCGCAACGTCGCCGCCGAACCGTCGTCGGAGCCGTTGTCCATCACCAGCACGTGCAGCGGCACGTCGCCGATGGCCAGCAGGTCGCGCAGGCACTGCAGCGTCAGTTCCGCGTGGCGCCAGTTCAGCAGCAGCGCCGCAGTGCGCGCCGGTTCGCCGTCAGCCACAGAGCCTCCGCACGACGCGCCAGTAGCCGGCGAAGAAGCGGTCCATGCCGCGCCGCAACGCCGCGCGCGCGCCGCGTTCGGCGAGGCCGGGGTTCAACGTCATCGGCAGCGCGACCAAGAGGTCGCGGTCCGGCACGGTGCGCCCGGCCTGCGCCGGCCCGCGCGCGCGCACGGCTGTCGGCAGCAGAGCCAGCAGCTCCCACTTGCCGCGCAGCCAGTCGCCTGTGTGGCCGCGCTGCCAACCGAACAGCGCGTAGACGACGCCGTACAGCAGCTGGGCCGGGATCGTCAGCAGCAGCGTGCGCCAGCGCATGCAGGTGATCAGCACGTACCAGCGGTTCTTGCTGTGCAGGTAGGTGCGCCGACCCGGGTAGGCGCCGCTTTCGCCGCGCACCGACAGGCCCGCGGTGCCGGCCAGGTGCGTGCACAGCGCCCGCGGGCAGAGCCGGATCGTGTGGCCGCGCATGCGCAGCTTGTACGAGAACTCGTTGTCCTCGTAGAGGATGAACAGGTGCTCGTCGAAGCCCCCGACCGCCTGGTAGACGCTCTTCCTGGTCAGGAAGCACAACGCGATCGCCGCCCCGATCGGCCCCGGCGGATCGTCGGCGGTCGCCAGCGGTCGGTACCAGTTGCGCAGCACCAGCGTGCCGAGGAAGTGCAGCTCGCCGCCGTCGTAGTGCACGATCTGCGGGTCGTCGCCGCACAAGGACCGCGCCTGCACCATCGCGCAGTGCGGATCGTGCTGCAGTTCGTCGAGCAACGCCTGCAGGGCGCCTTGGTGCAGCACGACGTCGTTGTCGAGCAGCAGACACAGTTCGTCCTTGGCCGCGGCGACGCCGACGTTGCGCGCGTGGCAGGGCCCGGCGTTGCGGCCGGTGTCGAGGACGCGCACCGACGGATAGCGGGCGGCGACCAGTTCCCGCGAGCCGTCGTCGCTGTGGTTGTCGACGACCAGCACCTCGGCCGGCGGCGGCTGTTGGCCGAGCAGCGCATCGAGGCACGCCGGCAGGTAGTCCCTGCCATTCCAGTTCACGACGATCGCGCTGACCACGGGCGGCGGGATGCTAGCCCGGTTGCCCGGCGGGGCCACGGCGCAAATGCCATCGCGAGGGGCGGGCTGGGCGCCGGTGCAGCACCGGGTACATAAAATCGGGTGGCCGCCTCGCACAGGCGACCACCCGTCCCTTGCACATCTCTCTTTCTCGGTCGCCTCGGCGTGGATCGGATCCGAAGACCCTGGCACCACCTCGGCGATATGACTCCGCTCGCGCTCGGTCTGCCTGGAAGGCGCCGTTTGCCGGGCCGAAGGCCGGATGTTTCTCTGATTTTCTACGCCGCATCGCACCGTACGAACGACGAACGGGGCGCTGCCATGGGCCTCTCCCGCCCCGGCCCCCCGCTACCGCAGCGGCGGTTCGAAGTCGGGATGGCGACACACGTGCCGATGGCGCAGGCAGTACGGCAGATTGGCGATCGCACCCAGCGTCGCCTTGACGCAGACCCACCACCCGAACGGCACCGAGCGGATGTTCTCGAACAGGCCGATCGTGCCGACCGCGTCGGCGACCTCGCCGCCGCCGCCCGCCGCCTTGCCGCCGCGGCGCTTGTTCAGGAAGGCGAACGGGAACGCGATCACCTGGCTCCACGGCAGGTACTTGAACGCATAGAGCCAGAAGTTGCGGACGTGGTAGTAGAGGCTGCGCTTGCCGTGCCGCATGCCGAACGGGGCTTTGTGGAACACCTCGATCGACGGCACCATCTTCACGCGCTGGCCCTGGTTCAGCAGCCGCGTGGTCAGGTCACGTTCGTTGCCGAAGATGAAGAAGCGGATGTCGTAGAAGCCCGCGGCCCGGATCGCCGCCGCGCGGGCCATCGAGCCACAGCCGCGGAACGTCGGCAGGTAGCGCTCGGTGTTGACCGACGGTGAGGTCAGGTACCACTCCGGCATCTCCGGCTCGCGCACCTTCGGCGACAGGATCGCGGTCGTCTCCGGCTCGGTGGCGAACTTCGCCAGCATGTGCTCGACGAACGTCGGTGGCAGCACGACGTCGTCGTCGAGGATGCCGACGAACTCGCCGCGGGCGCTGGCGAAGCCGACGTTGAAGGTCTCGCAGGCACCGTAGGCGCTGTGCGGCATGCGGATCAGGTGCACGTGCGGGAACTCGGCCAGCACCATCTGCGGCGTGCCGTCCTTGCTGTCGTTGTCGACGACGATCACCTCGTCGGGCGGCACCGTCTGCGCCGCGATCGACTGCAGGTTCTCGCGCAGGTCGTCCTTGCGGTTCCAGACCGAGATCACCAGCGACACGGTGGGCTTGCTCACGAGCCGTCCTTCAGCAGCAGGCGCTGCAGGTCGGTGGCGAGCTGGGCCGCACGCGGCAGCTCGGCCGGCCGCAGGTCGGCGAACATCTCGCCGTAGAGCACACCGCCGATGTCGAGGTTGACGGTCGCGGCGCGATCGCGGTGTTCGCTCATGCCGGGCAGGTCGACGTAGACGTTCTGCGAGGCGTAGGCCTGCAGCGCGCGGTACTTCACCGCGTAGGCATCGGTGGTGTCGAACAGCGCGCCGCCGGGCACCACGTGGTTGACGCCGTAGAGCAGGCAACGGCAGTCGGCCGGCAATGTGACCGCGGCAGCGGCGGTCGCGGCGGCGACCGCACGGTGGTCGCGATGGGCCTCGCCGAACCAGAACGAGTACAGCGTCTTCGGCTGCACCGCGGCGATGCACGCGCGGATGCGTTCGGTCAGGGCCGGCAGGTGCTCGGGCAGCTCACCGTCCGGCAGGTTCCAGTGCTCCGGCGCGCCGATGCCGAGCCGCGACAGCGCCTCCTGGCCCTCGCGCCGGCGCACCGCGCAGATGTCGTGTTCGCGCGCCGCGGGATCGCCCTTGGCGCCGTCGGTCGCATGCACGACCGTGATCGTGTGGCCCTGCCGCGCGTGCCACGCCAGCATCGCGCCGGCGCCGATGACCTCGTCGTCGGGATGCGCGGCCAGCACCAGCACCGGCCCCTGCAGCGGGTGTCTCGGCAACAGCGGCGTGAATCGGTGCTTCATGCAAGACTCCGGTAGAGCTCGAAGTGGCGCTGCGCGGAGGCCTCGATCGTCGGCAGCGTGGCGGGGATCGTCGCGCGCAGTGCCGCGAGGCGGTCGCGGGAGGCTACCAGTTCGCGCAGCACGTTCGCCAAGCCTTGCAGCGGCGTGACGACGACACCGCCGGTGCCCGCGCGTTCGGCCAGGGCACCGGCATCCGACACCACGGCCGGCACGCCGTGCGCGAGCGCCTCGTCGACGACGAGGCCGTAGGTCTCCTGGCACTTCGACGGGAACACCGCCAGGTGCAGGTCGCGCGCCGGGTGGCGGTCCTCGGGGCCGTAGCCGCCGACGCGCAGCCAAAGCGACGTGCCCTGTTCCGCGACGCGCTCCTGCAGCCGCCGCCGGAAGGTGGCGTCGTGCAGGCGCCCGACCAGGCGCAGTTCGCAGTCCAGACCGGCCACGGCCTCGACCAGCTCGAACACACCCTTCTCCGGCACCAGCCCGCCGAACGTGCCGATGCGCAGCCGTTCCCCGGCCGCCGGCGCCGGCGCCCGATCGCCGGCCGGCACCGCACGCAGCACGCCGTGCGGGATCACCTCGATGGTGCCGGCGTAGGGCAGGCACTCGCGCACGAAGCGCGCCGCGGTGGCACTCGGCGCCGTGCAGACGCTGACCCGCCCCACCTCCTCGCGCAGCACCCGGTCGCGTTCCGCCAGGGCCTTCTCGACGTAGGCGGCATCGGTCTGCAGCGCGTCGTTGACGCAGACCACACAGGGCGCGCGATCGGTGCCGGTCGGACAGGCAACACCGCCGGCCGGCACGCGGAAGTAGCGCGCGCAGGTGACCCAGAGGTCGTGGAACGTCATCACGACCGGCAGCTCCAGCTCGTGCGCGAGCGTCGTCACGCCCGAGCCCAGCGACGCGGTCGAGTGCACGTGCACGATGTCCGGCTGCTCCCGCACCAGCAGGTTGCGCACCAGCGCGAGGATGCGCGGCCGCACGAAGCCATGGCGATCCCATTCGTCCGGCAGCTTGAAGATGCGGTGCACGACGGTGCCGTCGTGTGCTTCGTGGCGCACGTCGCCCTCGCCGGCCGCGACGCTGCCGTGCGGCACGTCGCTGCTGCTGATCACGACGATCTCGACGCCGCGCGCACGCAGTGCACGCGCCAGCGCCGTGACGACCTGCTCGGTGCCGCCGACGGCTTCCGGCGGGTAGTTGGAGGTGACGAAACAGACCTTCATGGTGCCCGCAGCTCCGCGATGGCCTTTCGCAGGTGCTCGCGCTCGGCCTGCCGACGACCGGGATCGCTGGGGTTGCGGCGGCCGATCTTCCACCACTCCTCCCAGATGCGCAGCCGCACGCAGCCGCGCACCCACAACCCGCCTGCTGCACCGTAGTGCTTCTGGTAGTAGGCGAGCCGGTTCTTGTGCCAGATCACCAGCATGCGCGTGAAGTTCCTGGTGCTGGCGCCGCGGTGGTGCAGCACCTCGGCCGAAGCCAGGTAGTGGATGCGCCGGCCCTTCGTCCACAGCCGGCGGCACAGGTCGACGTCGTTGTAGAACAGCGCCAGCTGCTCGTCGAAGCCGCCGAACGCCTGCCACTCGTCACGGCGCATCACGAAGCACGCGCCGGGCGGCTGGTCGACGTCGCGCGAACTCAGGTGGTCGAAGTCGCGCATCAGGTAGCGCGCCTGGATGCGCGAGCCGGGCCACCACGTGCCCCACCACGAGTCGAAGCACAACGCCGTCATCAGCGTCGGGAAGCGCTGGCAGGCATGCTGCACCTTGCCGTCGGGGTCGCACAGCTTCGGCGCCACGGCGGCGTGCTCGGGGTGCTGCTGCAGGAAGTCGACCAGCTGGTCGAGCGCGCCGGGCCGCACCTCGGTGTCGCTGTTCAGCGTGCAGACGAAGGCGGCACTCGCCGCGGCGACGCCCTGGTTGTTGCCGGCCGCGTAGAGGCGGTTGACCGGGTTGCGCAGCAGCCGCACCTGCGGGAACGCGGCGGCGATCGCGTCGGCCGAACCGTCGTGGCTGCCGTTGTCGACGACGATCACCTCGCGCGGGTGCCGCGGCGCCTCGGCGAACAGCGCCCGCAGGCAGGCCAGCGTCAGCTCCTGCGTGTTCCAGCTCAGGACCACGACGGCGAGCACCGGCGCGCTCACGGTGTCCCTCCGGCCGCAGCCTTGCTCGCCGGCGCGGCGGGCTTCGGCACGGCCGCGTGCGGCATCGGCACGCCGAGGTGCGACAGGCTGCGGTAGCGCCACTTGCCGAGCGACTCGAAGCGGCCGCCGCTGAGGTCGAACGCCTCGTAGAAGAACGTCATGCAGGGGAAGTTGCCCCACATCGCGTCGCTCGGCGTCCAACGATCGCCGCTGCCGAACACCGCGCCGGCGAGGTAGCCGCGCGAGTCCATCGACATCGTCAGCAGGAAGCGCTCGCAGCGCCGCGGCAGCACGATCACCGGCCGCTCGACGCTCTCGCCGAGGTCCGTCAGCGGACCGTGCGGCGGCACCTTCTTCCAGCGCGCGAGCCGCGGATCCTGCAACATCCAGCGCGACCAGGCCAGCGTCCAGGTGCCGAGCCGGCCGTACCACTTGCGGTAGTACAGCGCGCGGCTGATGTCGTGGCGCGCGTTCATCACGCCCGGGTCGCTCATGCCCGACCGGTTGACCAGGTGCACGAAGTGCGCGTCCGGCACCTGCACGACCTTGCGACCGGTCTTCTGGATCACGAGCGACAGGTCGGTGTCCTCGTAGTAGAGCGGGTAGCGCTCGTCGAACTTGCCGACCGACTCGAAGAAGCCGCGTTCGATCAGGAACAGGCAGCCCGACATCATCGGCAGCGGCAGCGGTCGCTCCGCGGTCCACACGCGCAGCCACGAACGGGCGAGCCGCCGCGCGTACCAGACGCTGAGCCGGCGCGAGAACTCGCCGAGCGTGGTCATCGCGATGTCCCACAACGTCGGCAGCGTGTTCGGCGGCAGCCGGCCCTCGAATGCCGGATCCCAGAAGCCCTTCGGCACCACGCAGCCGGCCTGCGCATCCCGTTCCAGGTGCCGCAGCAGCTTGTCGACCAGCCCGGCGGTGAAGATCACGTCGGGGTTGCTGACCAGGATCCAGCGCCCACGGCTGTGGCCGAACGCGAGGTTCATGCCCTTGCTGTAGCCACCGTTCTCGGTGTGCAGCAGAAGCCGGCCGGCGGCGGGATCCTGTTGCTGCTCGCGCAGCAATTGCAGTTCCCGTTCGACGGCGGCGATCTCGGCGTCGCTGCGGCGCGGCGACAGGTTGTCGACGACGATGCACTCGAACGGCATCGGCGTGCCGTCGGCGCGCAGGGGCCGGTGCCGACGCAACGACGCGATCGCAGCCGCGCATTCGCGCCACGTGTTGTAGTTGACGATCAGTACGGACAGCTCGGCCATGGCGACACGCGGCGGGGCACAGCGGCCCCCGGCAGAGGATCGGCGCACACGTGTGCGGGAGCGGAGCCCGATGTGAGCCTGCGGAACGCCTGTTCTGGCCTCGATGACATCGGCGGCATCACGACACGCAAAGCACCTACTGCGCCTTCGGCGCCAGCCGGCGCACGAGCTTCTCGCCGAAGATGACCTCGCGTTCGCGGTCCTGCCCATCGTCGGACCAGTCCTCCTCGGCCGGCTGCAGCGAGTGGCGCAGGTCCTTGACCTTCTGCTGCTGGATCGCGTAGCGGATCGGCCAGCCGGCTTCGGTGGAGCCCTCTTCGATCAGGACCTCGGCGCGCAACCGGTAGCGCCCCGGCCGGCCCAGCCCGATCTGTCGCTCGCGCCAGACCGATTGCCAGGTGCCGACGCCGCGGTCGCTGGCCAGCGAGTCGGGGCGGAAGCCGTCGCGCGTGGCGATGAACAGGAGCCCGTCGTAGCAGGTGCCGAACGTCATCGGCGCGGACTTCATCTCGCGCCAGTCGGTGACCGTTCCGCAGGCCGCGAACGACAACAGCAGAGGCAGCAGGCAGAGCACGGACTTCATGGCGGGCAGGCAGTATACCGACGTCGTGTCCCCACCGCCGCCATTCCTGTTCGACCTCGACGGCACGCTGGCCGACACGCTCGCCGATCTCGCCGCCAGCACGAACCACGTGCGCGGCCTGCACGACCTGCCGCCGGTGGGCACCGATGCCGTGCGCAGCTACGTCGGCGACGGCGCGCGCACGCTGCTGCAACGCGCGCTCGACAGCGTGCTGCCCACCGCTGCCGCGGCGCGACAGCGTGCGCTCGACCAGGCGTTCGCGAGCTACGTCGCACACCACGACCGGCAGTGCACGGTGCATGCGCAGACGTTCCCCGGCGTGCGCGAACACCTCGAAGCGCTGCACGCGGCGGGACACCCGCTCGCGGTCGTGACCAACAAGCCTCTGCGCTTCGCGGTGCCGATCGTGCAGCACCTGCGCCTGCAGGACCTGCTGCCGGTGGTCGTCGGCGGCGACACGCTGCCGCAGAAGAAGCCCGACCCAGCCCCGCTGCACCACGCGCTGCAGCAGCTCGGCGCCGAACCCGGCGGCGGCACGATGGTCGGCGACGGCCTGCAGGACCTGCGCGCCGCGAAGGCCGCCGGCCTGCACGCCATCGGCTGCCTGTTCGGCTACGGCGATCCGGCGGCACTGCTGCGCGAGCGTGCCGACGGCTACTGGCGCGCATTCGGCCAGCCGGTCGCCGTCGACGACGTCAGCGGAACAACCTGACGAAGCCCTCGCTCCACCGCGGGTCGAAGCAACCGCGATGCAGCTGCGCCAGGATGCGCAGCGCGTCGAACACGCCGACACGCGGGCTCGGCGCCGAGTAGATCTCGTCGAACTGGTCGCACAGGCCGACGATTTGCGCCAGCTCGGGGATCTCGCTGCCGCCGAGATGCTGCGGAAAGCCGGACCCGTCGGCACGTTCGTGGTGGCACCGCGCGACCTCGCTGATCGCGGGCTGCACGCCGAGTCCGCGCAGGTAGTCGGCGCCCCGTACGGCGTGCTCGGGATCGTGGTCGAGCGTCTCGTAGCCGACCCGACCGACGTCGTGCAGCAGGCCGGCGAGGCCGGCGACCAGCAGCGTGCCGCCATCGGCGCCGAGCACCTTCTGCGCCAGCCCCATGCTGAGCAGGCTGACCGTCAGGCTGTGCGTGGCGAGACCCTGGCTGGCGTTCATCACGCGCCGCACGGCAGCGAAGCCCTGCGTCTCGCGCAGCAGCAGGCCGCTGGTCGCCATCATGACCTTCTGCGCGCGCTGCAGCTGGTCGCGGTCGGGCATCGCGGCCAGCAGATCGTCGACGACCTGCACCGCGACGCCGTGCAGCACGCCGGCACGCCGTTCGAGCGGCATCGTGCGATCGAGCAGCAGCCGGTCGAGCGCGGCCTCGACGCGGGTGAAGTAGGCGGCACGGTCCGCGTCGCGGATGAACAGCTGGTGCAGGCCTTCCGCCTGCAGCCGACCGAGATGGCCGTCGTCGAGCGCCGCCGCCGCCGGTCGGTAGAGCACCCAGATGTTGTCGGCCGTGCGCAGGTAGAGCGGGAACGGCACCTCGGAGCCGTTCACCAGGCCCACGAGCGGCACCGCCGTGTAGGTGGTCGCCGGCTGGGTCGCCGGTCCGGTCGCCGGTTGGGCGGTCTGGGGCACTGCGGCCGATGCCATCGCCGGAGCGATCGACGTCGGCGCGGCGACACCTTGACCGCGGCCGGGAACCGCCCATGCCACTCGCGGCAGGCGACCGGCCGCTGCGGCCGCCTACTCGAACTTCTTCTTCTTGATCTTCTGGATCAGCTTGCTCGACGAGTGCGCCTTCTTGTCACCGACGAACACGGCCTTGATGTCGTGCTTCTTCAGCGTGTCCTTCTCGGGCAGCGTCTTCAGCGTGTAGTCGGTGCCCTTGGCGTAGAGGCTCGGCTTCAGCTGTTCGAGCAGTTCGTCGGCAGTCGGCTCCTCGAAGCAGGTCACGTAGTCGACGAAGGCGAGTGCGGACAGCACCTCCATGCGTTCGTCCACGGACAGGATCGGATGTCCCTTGCCCTTCAGCGCCTCGGCCGACTTGTCGGAGTTGATGGCGACCACGAGCAGGTCGCCGCGCGAACGGGCGTCCTCGAGACAGCGCGTGTGGCCGACGTGCAGGAGATCGAAGACGCCGTTGGTCAACACGACGATCTTGCCGCTGGCGCGCAGGCCGGACAGGATCAGGGCGAGGCTTCGCCGGTCGGTGACGACTTTGTCTTTGGAGCGCTGCCGGCGCGGAACGACGACCAAATCTGACCTCCGAATCGTGTGTGTGGCGGGTGACCGCGGAAGGATGCCACGCGAAGGTGCCGGCAGCAACGAGAGTTCCGCCAGTTCGCTCGGCGTCGTCAGGGTGCGCTCGGCAGCGCCAGCAGGCGGCGGCTCTCGGCCAGCAGCCAGTCGAACTGCGTGAACGGCTCGGCCGAGATGTCCTGCCAGCGCACCTTGCCGGCTCCGTCGACCAGGAACGTGCCGTGCAGCGGCAGCGATTCGAAGTCGTCGTGGCAGCGCCACGCCTTGAACGCGGTCAGGTCCGGATCGGCCAGCAGCGGGAAGGGGAACGCCTGGTCGCCGAGTGCCGCGAGGTTGTCCTGTGCCTTGGCCAGCGACTCGTTGCCGATCGCCAGCACGTCGATACCGGCGGCCGCGAAGTCCTTCGCCTTCGGCGACAGCGCCTCGAGCTGCTGCACGCAGTGCAGGCAACCGAAGCCGAGGTAGAAGATCACCAACGTCGGCTTGCCGTGCTGGGCCGCGAGCGTGCGGCGGCCGCCGGTGGCGCACGGCAGGTCGAAGTCGGCGGCGGCGAACGGCGACCACGCGATCGGGCCGAGCGAGTCCAGCGGCGGGCGCTTGCCGAAGTCGGGGCCGAAGCCCGCCGGCTCACTGCGGACCATGCCCAGGCCACTGCCGCCGCAGGCAGACCAGCCGATGTCGAGACGCGCCTCGAACGGCGTCTTCGGTTGCTGCCCGTCGATCGTGCCCGGCAACTCCGTCAGCAGCTCGCGCTCGCGGTCCTTGTGCTCGGGCTTGTCGAGCGCCACGTAGGCGAGGAACAACCGGCCCGCGGTCGGGACCCGATGCGGGTGCTGCTCGACCTCCTTCGCCAGCAGGTCGACCGCCTTCTGCGCCTCGCCGGCAGCCACCAGCGCGTCGACGAGCAGCGTCTTCGGGAACCCGTCGATCGCCTCGAACTCCGCCACTGCGCCCTTCGCGTCCCCTTGCGCCAGCAGCCGCTCACCGCGCAGTTCGCGCTGCAGGTCGAGCACCGCGCGCACCAGGTCGGTCGGCTGGCGGCCGGCGTCGGCCATGGCCTCCTGCACCGTCTTGGCATCGGCCTTCGCGGCCACGGCCGTGGCCTCGGCGCCGTCGACCGCGGTGGCGCGGGCGGCACGCGCCTTCACCAACAGCGGCTCCGTCTCGGCGACGACGCGCTCGGCCTCGTCGACGCGTCCGAGCCGGAACAGGGACCGCCCCAGCAGACCCAGGCGCACCACTTCGCCGAGCACCGAGTCGCTGCGGTCGATGTGCCCGTCCTGGCACAATTGCACCGCTTCGGACCACAGCTCGTGCTCCTCGCAGACCGACGCCATGCGGGTGCGCGCATCGGCGGCGATCTGGTTTGCGTCGTCGAGCGTGCTCCACTTCGGGTGCCGCGGCAGCTCGGCGAGGTTCTTCGCCACCGCGAGCGCCTCGCGCGCGCGGCCGACGTACGACAGGCTGCGCGCCAACCACTCCTGGTTGTGGCCGTAGTTGTGGATCAGGAACGGCATCACGCGATCGCGCTGCATCTGCGCGTGGTCGACGCGCGCGCTGGCCTCCTGCTGCCAGGCGGCCTCGGCGTGGCGGTCGAGCTTGGCGTAGATGTGGCCGGCCATGTGCCACTGGTGCGCGATGCCGGGCGCGGTGTCACCGAGCACCGCGGCCGAACGCAGCGCGCGCTCCGCCTTCTCCTGATCCCACAGGTGCACGCGGTAGTGGTGCGCCGGGTGCAGCGGCGCCTGCGCCAGCACCTGCTCGATCAGCGCGTCGACGGCGGCGTACGAGCTGATCGGGATGCCGCTGCCCCAGTCGTAGTTGAGCCAGTTCTGCAGCGCGAGGAACGCCTTGGCCTCGATGTCGTCGGGAAACTCGAACACCAGCGTCTCGAGGTCCTTGATCAGCTGCTTCGCCAGTGGCTTCTCGTCGCGCTTGCCCTTCGGCTGGTCCGCGTTCTTCGCCGTCAGCGCGTCGACCGCGGCTTGCACGCGCGCTGCGTCGCCCGAGCGCAACTCCGTACGACACGCGTCGTCGACCTGGTAGTAGTGCGCCCATGCGTCGATCCACAGCTGCTCGTGGCGCGGCACCACGGCGCTGCAGCGCACCGCATGGGCGATCAAGCCGGCCGCGCGCGCCTTCTGCTCGACGTTGGCCATCGCCATGCCCCAGTACGCCATCGCGCAGCCGGGCTGCAGCAGCGCGACCTGGCGGAAGCTGCGTTCGGCCTCGAAGTACCAGAACCCGTGCAGCTGCGTGACGCCCTGATCGAAGAACTGCTGCGCCTCGGCCGACAGCCCGTCGACCGGCAGGTGCACCTGCGCGCTCATGCCGGGCATCAGGTGCGCGGCCTGGCGCGGCCCTTCGTCGAACGTGCCGCCGTGCTGCGAATGGCCGGGCGGTTCGGGTTGCCGCTGGGCGGGCAAGGCGATCGCGAGCAGGACGGCGAGGGCGGGAGCGCGCATGTGCACCATGCTACGCCGTGAGGGCGCGTCGGTCGCGTTCGCCAGGCGGTTCAGAGGATCGTGAACGAAGCGGCGTTCGTCACCGCGCGGATGGCGAGGTTCCCGTCGATGGCGACGCCGCACAGGCTGACGACCTGGTTCTGCACGCTCGGCGACAGCACGCCAGCCCACAGCAGCGCGCCACCGACGACGCCCTCGGGATCGACGATCGCGAGCGTGTTGATGCTGTTCGGATCCTGCACCACGGCCAACAACGCGGGCGTCGGCGCCAGCGGGATCAGGCCGCCGAAGATCGAAAACGTCCCGCTCGGCGGGCCGAACTCGGCGACCACGACCGAGAACGTGCCCGACGCCGCCGGGATCGGATACTGCAGGTGGAACGCGAGCCCACCGCCACCGTTCGCCATCGTCGCCGAGGACAACACCATGCGCCCATCGGTCGGGGCCACGTGTGGCCCGACCTCGTGGCAACCGGCGTCCAGGGAGCCGACGAGTCGAGGCCCGGCGAAGGCATCGACCTCGCCTGGCGCGATCGTGATCGCGGGGTTGCCATGGCCGATCGCGGGGCTTCCCGCCTGCAGGCGCCAGTCCCGCGCGGCGACCGACACGAACAGCGGATCCGCGGCGGTATTGCTGGAGCCACCGGCCGGCGGCGGAATCAGCTGGAAGGTGTTGGTGACGGTCATCGCCGTCGCCGTCTGCTCCAGGTCCTCGAGCGCGTTGTTGCGCACGATGCAGCTGTCGACCGTCATCGCTTGCGCCCCCGAGACGATGCCGCGCAGGTTGCCGGCGATGGTGCACAGCTGGCAGATCACCGGCGGACCACCCGCGTGGTAGACCGCCAGCCCCGGATGGTCGGCGATCAGGCAACTCCTCAGCAGGTGCGGTGACGTACCCGGCACGCCCTGCGCGTAGAAGACGTGCACACCGTGCGCGGTGCTGGCCTCGATCACGCTGCTGAACATCGTGCAGCCATTGCACTGTTCCCACTGCAGACCGCTGCCGACCGTGTCGAGCACGTGGACATCGGGTCCGATCGCCATGCCCGCACACTGCAGCGCGTAGATGCCGGCGCCGCGGTTGGCGTGCAGGGCCGTTCGACCGATCACGACGCCGTTGCAGTCCTGGAGCCAGATGCCGCTGCTGCGGTTCTGCGCGATCGAGAGCGCGTCCGTGACGACGATGCCCGTGGAGGAGTAGGCGCGCAGGCCGCTGTAGAGGTTGTCGTCGAGCCGGTTGCCGGGACCGACCTGCAGGCCAACGACCGATTGCGCAAGCAGGCCGCTGCCGGCATTGGCGCCGAGTTGGCAGTCCACGACCTTCAGGCCATTGGGTCCGGTCACCAGATTCGGCCCCACGGCCTCGATGCCGTCACCGATGTTGCCGGTGCACACGCTCGCACAGACGAGCGTGTCGACGGATTGCAGCACCAACAGGCCGCCGCTGCGATTGCCCTGGAACACGCAGCGGCCGAACGTGACGCCGCGCGGCATGGCACCGACCTCGGGGGCCAGCACGGCGCCATGCGAATGGTCGGGGCCGAACGTGCAGTCGACGATCGTGACTGCCGACGCACCGAACACGGCGAGGCCGTTGTCCACCGCACCGCCGAAGCCGCGGGTCGTCACGTTCGGACCGATGCGCACGTTGCTGGCGCCCCCCTGCACCGCCACACCACCGGACACGTTGCCATTGCAGCGCAGGTCGAGCACCACGCAGCCGACGCCGCCGATCACCTGCAGGCCATGGCCACCGGCGGGCCCGACGCCGTTGCCGAGCAGGTCGATGTGGGCCAGGGCCGGGGCCGCGCACTGCAGCAGCAGGATGCCTTGCTGCCGACACGCCGTCACCGACGAGAGCGGGTTCCCGGCCCGGCCGAGCACCAGGCCCGGGCTGTTCGTCACCGACACGCCCAGCTCGCTGGTGGCACAGGCGAACGAGCCGATCGTGTGGTTGCCGCCCGCCGTGACGACGATGGCCGTGCCGCTGTGGTTCTGGACGACCGCGGTCGACACGCCGTCGTCGGCGATGCGCGCGCGACTGCAACCGTTCAGGAACAACCCCTGCTGGAAGGTCATGGCGGCGAATCTGCCGACGACGAGGTCGTCGGCGCCTGGCACGGTCACGAGGCCGCTGCCGAACAGGTTTCCAGTCACCTCGAGGTCGGCGAAGCGTGCGCGCTGGCCCCGCACCACCACGCCGTTGCCCTGCTGGACCAGGAACCGACACGGCACCAGCACCTGGATGTCGTTGCCGCTCAGGTCCATGCCGTAGCCGGCGACCGCGGTCGCCGGGCGGGCATCCACCACCAGCTGGCCGGCTCCCGACAACGGCTGGATGACCACGTTCGACCTCGTCAGCGACGGCAGCACGGTCGCCAGCACGATCGTGCCGGCCGTGGCAGCGGCGGAGACGTCGATCGTGAACGTCGGCGCGGCGGACGCATTCGCCGCCAGCAACGCAGCCCGCAGGCTGCCGGCGCCGGTGCCGGCGATGTTCGACACCGTGGCCGACTGCGCCGTAGCGGCAGCCACGGCGATCGAAAGCGCGAGCCAGGCGGCAAGGAGCCTCACAGCTGGAACCTCACGATGACGGGGTTGGTCGGCGGCGCCAGCACGTCGATCGCGGCCGCGAACGTCAGCTCGGGCAACAGCGGCACGACGAATGGCGGCAGCGGCACCGTCACCGAGCCACTGCCGGTCGGGCCGATCGTGCCGACGCACCAGGCCGGGATCGACAGCAGCAGCGACGACCACGCGTCGGGCACCAGCGGCAGGTTCGCCGCACCGGCGAGAGCCGGGCCGGTGCCGCTGCCGCTGACCGCGAGCAGGAAGACGTGGCCCGCCTGCGCCGGGGTCCCGTTGACGGTGAACACGAGTCCGCTCTCGGCGACCGTGCGCAGCCACGGCCCCGCCAGCTCGAGGGAGTTGCCGGTCGGGCCCGCCGGCGCGAACTCGACGGCGCCCCGATCGATGCGACCGCCGCGGATGCGCGGCAGCAGCAACACATCGCAGCACGGCAGTCCCGCGCCGACGGGTGTCGCATGCAGGCCCGAGTCGATCGCCGGGGATCCCGGCAGCAGACTCACGTCGCCGAGCGCCGCCGCCGCGAACAGCGGATCGACGGCGAGCAGCATGCCCTGTTCGGACCAGCTTCCCGGGGCGCCGGCGCCGGCGCTGGTGGCGCGCATGCCATTCCACCAGGCTCCCGAGCTGGCGGGGTCGCGGTTGCGATCCACGGTGTTGCCCCAGCTGATCGTATTGACCAGCATCGCCGACGCGCCCACCTGCAGCAGCACGCCGGTACCGTGGTTGGTCGCCGTGACGTTGGTGAGGTTCGCCAGCATGTGGATGCAACGGAATCCACTCTGCGAGCTGAGCCCGCGACCGACGGCCACGGCACTCTGGATCGTCGCGTGCCGCGCCGGGGCGCCGGTGCCGTTGTCCTTGACGACGAAGCCATCACCGCCGTTGTCGATCGCCCGATTGCCCGGCCCCAGCCAGACGTCGTTGGAGTCCACGACCGAGAAGGCCGTGCCCTGCTGCCGCCGCACCAGGTTGCCGAGCAACCAGGCACCGTGACAGCCCGGGTTGACGAGGATCCCCTCGGCACTGGCCGAGCCGCCACCGACACCGCCGTCGACGACGCAGTAGCGAACGCGCAACGAAGGCGTGCCGACGGCGACCAGACCGCGGCTGGTGTGCCCTTGCAGCGTCACGCCTTCGAGCACGCCGCCGGCCGAACCAGCGATCTGCATGGCGACGTTCGCCGTCTGCACGCCATCGACGACCAGATGCGGCCCGTAGCTGCCGTCGGTGCAGTTGGTCACCGAGAGGGCGATGTTGCTGGCGGCCGGGCCCGCCACCACGGCACAGGGCGCCGCGGCGGTGCCGGCGACCCGCACCCGGATGCAATCGAGGATCTGCAGGGGCGCAGGCCCGCGAGCCGTCAGCGAACCGGCGGCACCCGGCCATTCGCCGAGCGTGACATCGGTCGCGTTGGCGACCAGCACGCCTTGCGCGCCGTGGTCGAGCACCGAGGTGCCGTGGCCGACGCGCACGTCGGCGGCGCCGTCGACGCGCAGGCCGATCCTGCCGCTGCCGAGCGCGTTGGTCACGGCCACGGCGGTCACGTCGATGCGGCTGCCGCCGAGCACCGCGACCTGTGCGCTGGCGAAGGTGCGCAGGTTGTCGGTGACCAGGATCTGGTCGAGTGTGACATCGCTGCAGTTGCTGACCACGACACCTTCACGGTGATTGCCGCGGATCGTCGTCGGCGACGGCGCGCTGCCCGCGACGACGACCCGCGTCGAGCCATCGGCGAAGACGCCAGCGCCACCATCCACGCAGGAAAGCCCCCGGACCGTCACATCCACGCTGTTGCTGATGACCAGCTGATAGACGTCGATCGCCGCCCCGTTCCGTGCCAGCGTGTTGTCGGCGATCGTCGCGTCGGCGCACAGGTTCAACAGCTGGATCGCCGTGTGGTGATTGTCGTGGAACTGGTTGCCCTGCACGTGCAGCCGCACGGCCCCGGCAGCGATCAGGCAAGGCAAGGTCGTCGTGCCGAACACGTCGTTGCCGGGACCGAACGTCACGTCGGCGCACACCG
This sequence comes from Planctomycetota bacterium, assembly GCA_044230075.1. GTDB lineage: Bacteria > Planctomycetota > UBA1135 > UBA1135 > UBA2386 > JAEUHS01. Next base: position 76,714 of record JBGARS010000003.1, read on the forward strand.
GCTGCATCGTGACGGCGAGGCCATTGCCATCGAACGTGCAACCGCTGACCCGCACGTCGCTGGCGACGGCGAGCAGGATCGCCTGTTGGTTGGTCTGGAAGGTGCAATTCGCGATGGTCACGTCGGTCGATCCCCCGGTGGCGACCAGGCCACCCGCGCTGCCATGGAAGCCGGAGCCCTGCACGGTCGTCGCCACCGAGCCGATCAGCCACAGGGCGTTGCCGGTGGCGCCGTCGAAGTCGCAGTTCGTCAGCGTCAGGTCCTCGGTGCCGAACGCCGTGAACACGTCCTCCTGGAAGCCCGGCACGCCGACGTTGCGGAAACCCACGTTCTGCACGACGGCGTGACGGCTGGCGATGCGGAACGCCGTCGGCGCGCTGGTCGCGGCGAGCACGACACGGGTCGACGGCGTGGCGCCGGCGACGCGCAGGGTGACGTGATCGACCACCAGCACCGGCAGCGCCTGCGTCAAGGAGATCGTCTGTCCGCCGCCCAGCGGATTGGCGAACTCGATCACGACCGGGTTCGCCGCCGACGTCTGGAAGGCGAGCGCATTCGCCGCCTGGATCGCTGCCGTCAGCGCGGCTTCGGCATTGGTGTTCACCTGCAGCAAGGTGCCCTGCGCCGGCAGGGTGGCGGCGAGCCCGCTCGCCACGAGATGGCACAGCACGCCGAGACGGTGACGAGGGCGGCGGGCGCGGATTCCCGTGGTGTGGTCGAGCATGGCAGTCACTGCTCCAGACGATGTCGTGCCCAGGATGGGGCTCGCGCAGCCATGGACCGTACCGCCCACCACGACAAGCGAGCAGTATTCGTGATCCGCAGGCGAGCGCCGCCTCGTTCACCCTGACAAGCCGGCACGCTGCATGAGGTGCTGCGCCAGCCCATCCGGATCGTCGGTGCCCAGCCGCACGAGGCCGCGATCGGTCTGCAGTTCGACGCAGTCGAAGCCCCACAGGTTGAACGTCCAGCCGCGCCCCGGAAACCAGTGGATCCCCCAGCCGTCCAGCAGCGACGCGCGCGCGCGCCGCACCGCCCGCACATGGTCGTAGCGCACCGACGTGCCGCCCCAGGGCAGCGGACCGAAGCGCACGCGCAGGTGGTCCGGCTGCTCCTCGATGCGCAGGCGCGTGAACATACCGGCGAACAGGCCCGCGACCACGGCCAGCGTCATGCACGTGGTGCGCACCACGGGATCCTGCACCGCCACGAACGCCACCAGGCTGCACAGCGCGGCAACCGCGAACGCGGGTCCCATCGGGCTCGCCTGGGTGTGACGGTAGAAGGTCATCGACGCCGCCGCGCACTCACCGACGCGGCGGGGCGAGCGTATCGTGCTGCCATGCGCCGAGCTGTCGCCAGTTGTCTGTTCCTGCTCTGCCTCTGCGACCTGCCGGCCCAGGAGGCGACGGCGCGGCTGGTGCTGCCGGCACCGGCCGCCGCCCCCGACAAGGCGGAGTTCCGGGCGCGACGCGAAGAACTGGCACGGCGCACGGCCGGCATCGCGCCCGGCGCGGTGATCCTGGTGCGCGGCGCAGACCCACAGGCCGACATGGGCCCGTTCGTGCAGGACCAGGACTTCCTCTATCTCAGCGGCATCGATGAACCCGGCCTCGCCCTGCTGCTGGTGCCCGGCGACAACGGCAGCCCGACGCGCGACGAACTGCTGGTGCCGCCGTTCTCGCCGTTCCAGGCCCAGTGGATGGGCACGTTCCTGGCGCCCGGGGAGAAGACCGCCGAACGCACCGGCTTTGGGACCGCGGGCAACGTGCGCTCGCTGCACCGCACGCTCGACACACTGCTGGCCGAACACGACGGCAAGCGGCCGGTGCTGTTCACGCTGACGCAGCCGGCGGCCCGCCTCGGCAGCACGCCGGGCAAGGCCGAAGAGGCCGCGAAGGCGATCGCCGACGATCGGTTCGACGGCCGTACGAGCCGCGAGCAGGCGCTGGTCGACCACCTGCAGCAGCGCTACCCGGGGCTCGAGGTGCAGAGCCTCGAAGCGGTGCTGCACGCGATGCGGCCCACCAAGACCGCGGCCGAGATCGAACTGCTGCGCCAATCGGCCCGGATCGCGACCGAAGGCATCGCCGAGGCGATGCGCGCCGCTGCGCCCGGCCGCTACGAGTTCCAGCTGGCGGCGGTCGCGCGCTACGTGTTCTCGCTGCGCGGCGCGGGCCCCGACGCCTACGCCGCGATCGTCGGTGCCGGCCCCAACGGCTGCATCCTGCACTACAGCGCCTGCACGCGGCAGCTGCAGCCAGACGACCTGATCGTCATGGACTACGCGCCGACGCTGCACGGTTACTGCAGCGACGTGACCCGCACGTTCCCCGCGTCGGGCAGGTTCTCCGCGGCGCAACGCAAGCTGGTGCAGGACGTGCACGACATCCAGCAGGAGCTGCTGCGGATGGTGAAGCCCGGCGCGCGCATCAGCCAGCTCTACGCCAAGTGCGCGCAGCTGCTGCTCGAGCGCGGCTACCGCAGCGACCACGGCCCCACCCACCACGTCGGCCTCGCCGTGCACGATCCATCGGTCGACCTGCTCGAACCGGGCATGGTGATCACGGTCGAACCGGGCGCCTACCTGCGCGACCAGGGCATGGGCTGCCGCATCGAGGACACGGTGCTGGTGACCGCGAACGGCTACGAGAACCTGTCCGGCAACCTGCCGTCGGCGCCGGATGCGATCGAGGCGCTGATGCGGGAGAGGGGCGTGGTCGAGGTGCCGGTCGGCTGGGCGCGATGAGCCGCGGGCCGCGCGCCCGCCGCCGACGTGTGCAGTGCGGGGGCTGGAGACGTGCCTTCGTGCATCAACCGGGCTAGCCTTCGCCCACCGCGCGCTGGCATCGACGTCTCGCTGCACCCGGGGCAGCCGGTGCAGTCGCTGTTGCTGAACATCGAGCTGCTGTGATGCCGCGGGGGCCGGCGGCACGGCTTTCGGCTCAACGCGGGATGCCGGGCTGGACGATGCAAAACGCATTATGGAGAAGCGCGACGCCCTGTTCCTGCTGCTGGCGCTCGGCGGCGGTGGTTACGCCGCCTACACGCACTGGGACGTGATCGCCGACAAGCTCAGCTTCGCCAGCCTGAGCCCGGGGCACATCAAGGCCGTCAACCTGGCCAAGGAATCGAGCGACTTCGAGCAGGGCTTCCGCAACTGGCAGTGGCTGCAGACGCAGAAGAAGCGCGGCACGCTGCAGATGGAGGCGGATCCCTGGACGGCCAATGCGGTCGGCGGCGAGGACTACCAGGTGCTGGCGCGCTGGACCGCCGATGGCGAACCGATGGTGGTCAGCTTCCGCGTCAACATCGCCAAACGAACGGTGGTCTACGACGGCTTGCTCGGTACGCCGGCGGCGCCGCGCTGAGCGTCCTCTGCGAGTACGCGCCGCAGGGCACGGCTTGCTCAGACAGGATGAAGCGGTCAGCTCCAGCGCGTTCGTCGCCGTGATCGTGAGGAAGGTGAGGCCGGCGTCGACTTCGATCGGGATCATCTGGTGGTAGAAGCTCACACCGACCAGCGGCGGTTCAGAACTGCCCCGCCGTCAGCTGCAGCGCGTTCGTCGTCGTGATCTCGACGATGTTGCCGAGCACGTCGACCTCGACCGGGAGCCACTGGTGGAAGAACGTCACACCGACCAGCGGCGGCGTATTGGGCAGGAACAGCGACGAGTCGACCGTGCCGGTGGTCGACACCAGCAGCTGCTGGATGTCGGGCGCCACGTGCAGATCGCAACCCACCGGCGCCTCCGGCAGCACGGTCGCGAGCGGGAAGCCAGGCACGACCGGCGTGACGCTGGTCATGGCGATCACGAGCGCCAGCGTCGGCAGGCCGGTGCCGCGCGTAGCGAGCGTCGACTCGACCCACGGCAACGTCAGCGCAGTCAGCGTGTTGTTGCCGCCGCTGCTCGGGCAGCCGGGCGCGGTGCTCGCGACCGTCGCCGGACAGGTCGTCGTCAGCTCGGCGAGGAACGGGCTCACCGCGCCGCCGGCGACCAGGAACTGTCCACCGGCGAACAGGTGGTCGCCGGGGCCGAACGCGAGCGCGCGCACGACCTCGCTCCCCGGGCCGCCGTCGATGCCGGCGCCGAACGGCGACCACGACGCGCCGTCCCAGCGCGCGATCGGCCGCATCGGTAGTTGACCCGAGAGCTGAAAGTCACCCCCGGCGACGAGGTCGCCGTTGGGCAGTTGCACGACCGCGCGTACGGTGCCGTCGAGGCCGGCGCCCAGCGGCGACCAGGTCGTGCCGTCGTAGCGCACGATGCGGGACGCGAAGGCGCCGGCGAACGTGAAGCTGCCGCCGAGGATCAGGTCGCCGTTCGCCAGCACGGTCAGCGCGTGGACCCCGCCGAGCAGGAACGGGCCATACCCCGACCATGCGCCGTTCCACCGCGCGAGGCCGCCGACGGAGACGCCACCGGCGCTGGTGATCGGTCCGGCAACGATCAGGTCGCCGTTCGGCAGCACGGCGAGCGCGTCGACAGGCGCGTTCACGCCACTGCCGAGTCGCGACCACGTTGCGCCGTTCCACAGCGCGATGTTGGCGGCCGGCGCCCCGCCGGCTGAGGAGAAGCTGCCGCCGGCGACGACGTCGCCGTTCGGCAACTCGGCCAGGGCGGTGACGCTGCCGGCGACGCCGGCGCCGAGCGCCGACCAGGCGACGCCGTTCCAGCGCGCGATGCCGTTCGCCGGCGCGCCGCCGGCCTGGGTGAACGTCCCGCCCGCGATCAGGTCGCCGTTGGCCAGCGCGCGCACGCACTGCACGGTGCCGTCGAGGCCACTGCCGAGCGGCGACCAGTTGGCGCCGTCGAATCTCGCGATGCGGGCCGCCGCGGCACCGCCGATCTGCCGGAACGCACCGCCGGCGACGAGGTCGCCGTTCGCCAGCCGAGCGAGACCGCGGACCGGACCGTCGTTGCCCGAACCGAGGCCCGCCCACGTGGCGCCGTTCCAGCGCGCGATGTAGTTGTAGGGTGCGCCGAAGTCGCCGCCGGCGACGAGGTCGCCGCTGGGCAGCACCGTCAGGTCGCGCACCTGTGGGTTGGGCGGCGCCGGCCACGGCATCGCGGTCCACGTGGCCCCGTCCCACCGCAGCAGCTCCGTGAAGGGGCCGCCGGCGACGAGGTCGCCGTTGGGCATCTCGACGACGTCGTAGACGAGGTTCGGAGCACCCGCGCCGAACGCCGACCACGAGCTGCCGTCCCAACGTGCCACGTGGTTGACCGTGACGCCGCCCGCGGTCGGGAACCAGCCGCCGACGACGAGGTCGCCGTTCGCGAGCAGCCGCAGCGCGTCCACGCGGGTGTTCGCCGGCAGGCCGGACCCGAGGCTCGACCAGGTCGTGCCGTCGCAGCGCGCGATGCTGTTCATGGCGACGCCGCCGGCCGACGAGAACGTGCCGCCGGCGACGACGTCGCCGTTGGGCATCGTCACCAGCGCGTAGATCGAGGCGAACTGGCTGAAACCGTTGCCGTACGGCGACCACGCAGAGCCGTCCCAGCGCGCGACGCCGTCGACCGCGACGCCGCCGATGGTCGTGACCACGCCGCCGACGACGAGGTCGCCGTTCGGCAGCATGGTGATCGCATACAGGTTGCCACCGCCGGTGCCGCCACCGATGCCGCTCCAGGACGTGCCGTTCCAGCGCGCGATGTTGCTGCCGCCGCCAGGCACGGAGAAGGAGCCGACGGCGATCAGGTCGCCGTTGGGCATCGGCAGCAGGGCGCTGACGCTGCCGCCGAGCGCGCCGACCGCGGACCACGTGTCGGTCGTCGGATCCCACGCCGCGACGGCGTAGGCATCGACGCTGCCGGCGACGCGGAAGCCACCGGCAACCGCGAGCACCGGCGTCTGCGGACCGGGGCCGTCGGGATCCCACAGCGCGGTCTCGGCGACCGCCGAACTCGTGCCGACGAGCGCGGCGCCGGGCACCCACTGGGTCGCACACTGCGCCGCGACGGGCACGGCAGCGAGCGCGCCGGTCCACGCGACGGAGAGGAGGGGAAGGAACGAACGGAGCGGGCTCGGACGCATGGGTCGGGTCCTCGGGGTTCCTGAGCAAGCGGCCAGCAGGCGCTGGCCGCGGTCAACGCTGCTCCCAAATCCCAGGTGGTGTCCGACCCAGGAACAGCTCCAGGGCGGAACGCTACCCGGCGAGCGGTCGGGGCCCAAGGCCCGCTGCCACGGCGGCGGCGGGGATGCACGCGCACGACGGGCTCACCCGCCCGACTTGCGGATCCGGTCGATCACGTTCGTCGTCGACCGCCCGGGCACCAGCGGCACCAGCACGACCTGGCCGCCGTGCGCCTCGACCCACTCGCGGCCGACGACGCCCTTGTCGCGCCAGTCCTCGCCCTTGCACAGCACGTGCGGCGTGATCGCTTCGATCAGGGCCTTGGGCGTGTCGTCGTCGAACGGCACCACGTAGTCGACGGCTTGCAGCGCGGCGAGCACGGCGGCACGATCGTCGAGGCCGTTGATCGGCCGGCCCGGCGCCTTGTTCTGCCGCTGCACGCTCTGGTCGGTGTTGACGGCCACCATCAGCGCGTCGCCGTACGAACGCGCCTTGCCGAGGTAGTCGCAGTGGCCGGCGTGCAGGATGTCGAAGCAGCCGTTGGTGAACACCAACCGCCGGCCCTCGGCACGCAGGCGGCCGGCGACCTCGATCGCCTCGTCGCGCGTCAGCACCTTGCCGCCGGCACCCGCCATCGTCTCACCGAGGCGCGCCAGCACTTCGCGGCGGCTCGGCGCCCAGGTGCCGAGCTTGGCGACCGTGATGCCGGCGGCGTGGTTCGCGAGCCGCAGGCTGTCTTCCAACGACACGCCGGCGGCCCGGCAGAACGTCAACGCGGCGACGACCGTGTCGCCGGCACCGGTGACGTCGAACACCTGCCGCGCCTCGGTCGGGAGGATGCGGTGGCTGCCGTCTTCCTTCTCGAAGAAGATGCCGTCCTTGCCGAGCGTGATCACCGCCGTCTTGATGCCGGTGATCTCGCGCAGGCGCTGCGCCGTGCGGTGCAGGTCACTGGTCGTGCGGATCGTGATGCCGGTCGCGGCTTCGGCCTCTTCACGGTTGGGCGTCAGCAGGTCGACGCCGCGGTAGATCGTGTAGTCCTTGCCCTTCGGATCGACGACGGTGACGCCGCCCTGCGAACGTGCGGCCGCGATGGCCGCCGCGATCACCTTCGGCGTCAGCACACCCTTGCCGTAGTCGGACAGCAGCACGCTCTTCCACGGGAACGGCCGTTGCTCCAGCAGCGCGAGCATCGCCTGCTCGGCGTCGCCGCAAACCGGCACCCGGCTCTCCTCGTCGACGCGCAGCACCTGCAGCGTCTTGGCGACGTAGCGCGTCTTGCGGGTCGTCGGCCGCGTCGGGTCGGTGACCAGCGCCTGCGTGTCGATGTCGGCATCGTGCAGCAGCGACCGCAGGCGTTCGCCGGCTTCGTCCTGGCCGACGACCCCGAGCACGGATGCCGACGCGCCGAGTGCGCGCAGGTTCGCGGCGACGTTGCAGGCGCCGCCGAGCAGGTAGCGTTCGTGGTCGAAGTCGAACACCAGCACCGGCGCTTCCGGCGACACGCGGCTGGCCTTGCCGTCGGCGTAGCGGTCGAGGATCAGGTCGCCGATCACCAGGATGCGCGTCGGCGGCAGCGCTTCGAGCAGTTCGGCCAGCCGGCGGTTCTCGGTCGAAGCGCCCATCAGCGTGGCTCCTGCAGGCAGCCGCGCGCCTCGGCCGTGCACAGGATCGCCTGGTGCAGCAGCGGCAGCACGATCTCGTGCATCGCCAGCACCGAGCGACCCTCCTTCGGCGGCCGCTGCACGACGTTCGTCATCGCGCGGTAGTGCGAGATCATGTCGAAGTTGCAGGTCAGGAAGTCGGCGCCGAGCTGGCCGCGGTTGCGCGCCACGGACACGGCCTTCAGGAACACCTCCGGCATGATCACGGCGGAACCGACGTTGCACCAGACGCCGTGTTCGAGCCGGCCGACGGTGTCGGCGAGCAGCCAGAAGTCCTTCTGCGTCGCCGCGCCGAGTGCCGCGCCGTCGAGATCCGGATCCATGTGTGTGATGTCGCAGCCGAACGCGACGTGCACGGTCGCTGGGATGCCGAGGCGCGCGGCCTCGGCGAACACCGACAGGTGGCGGTGCGGCAGGTCCGCATCGAGGATCGTGCGGCCGATCGCCTGGCCATAGCCTTCGCCCTTGGCGGCGGCACGCGCGGCGGCGCCGTTCAACGCGTCGAGCGTCTCGCGCCAGAAGCCGAACGAACCGTCGGGCAGGTTCTGCGCGACGTCCTCGCTGGTCGCACCCTGGTAGGCCGTCTCCCAGTCGTGGATCGCCGAGGCGCCATTGGTGGCGACGTGGGTGACGAAGCCGCGCCGCATCAGGTCGATCAGCAGCGGCGACAGGCCCACCTTCAGCACGTGCGCGCCGAGCGACATGCCGACTTCGCGGCCCTGCTGGCGCGCGGTGACGATGCGGTCGACGACCAGCTTCAGCGACTTGCTGCCGTAGATGTCGGGCAGCGACTGAAACCAACGCAGGAAGCCGTCGACCGGCGGCAGCACCTTGGCGAAGTCCTCCTTCACGACGAGGTTCTTGCGCTCGGCGAGTGGGCGGATGCGCAGTGGGCGCGGTGCGGCGGACTTCTTTCGCTTCGGGTCGGACATGCGGGCGCGGGCATCGTGCAAGAACACGCGGCGCCGGTCCAGCGCCGAGGCATCGGCCGCTGCGGAACGGGCGTTGGCGGCGCGTTTCCGTGCCACCGCTGTCGTGATCGGCGCACTCTGCACGCGGCCCCGCGTCGACCACGAGGAGGAGGACCGTGCTACCATGCCGATCATGCAGATCACGCCGGTCACGACCGCCGAACAGCTGCTCGAACTGCACGAGCCAGGGTGCCGCCACGAGCTCGTGCGCGGCGAGCTGCGACGCATGAGTCCGGCCGGTGACTGGCACGGATCCGTAGCGGCGGAGATGTGCTACCTGCTGAGGCATCACGTTGGGCAGAAGCAGCTCGGCCGCGTCTACGGCGCAGAGACCGGATTCTGGCTCGAGCACGATCCGGACACGGTTCGCGCCCCGGATGTCGCCTTCGTCGTCGCCGATCGGGTGCGTGCACGATGCACTCCCGGCTACTTCGACGGCCCTCCCGACCTCGCCGTCGAGGTCACCTCGCCGAACGACAGCTACGCCGACGTGCACGAGAAGGCGCTGTTCTGGATCGCGCGCGGCACGCGCCTCTGCTGGGTCGTCGAACCGGTCGCGGCCCGCGTCACCGTCTACCGCCCCGGCGGTTCGCAGCAGGTGCTTCGCAGCGAGGACGAACTGACTGGCGACGACGTGCTGCCCGGCTTCGTCGTGCGGGTGCTCGAACTGTTCCCGGATTGAGCGAGGGCCACCACGCCTCCTCGCGTGGGTCCCGACTACTGACTCGCTCACCTCTACGTCCCGCTCGAGTTGCGGTACGGGGCAACGTCGACCTCGCCACGCGAGCGACCGATCGCCGCCGCGCGTTCCGGATTCGTGCCACCGCTGTCGCGATCGACACACTCAGCACGCGGCCCATCGATCACCACGAGGAGGAGGACCGTGCTACCATGCCGACGATGCAAACGACGCCCGTCACCACCGCCCAGCAGCTGCTCGAACTGGACGAACCGGGGTGCCGCCACGAGCTCGTGCGCGGCGAGTTGCGGCGCATGAGCCCGTCCGGGTCCTGGCACGGATCGGTCGCCGCAGAGATCTGCAACGTGCTCGGTCTGCATGTCCGGCCGCGCCACCTGGGCCGTATCTACGTCGCCGATGCGGGCTTTTGGCTCGAGCGTGACCCTGACACCGTACGCGCACCCGACGTGGCATTCGTCGTTGCCAAACGGGTACCAGCGGGAACCCCCCGCGGCTTCTTCGACGGGCCACCCGACCTCGCGGTCGAGGTCACATCGCCGAGCGACAGCTACGCCCAGGTGCACGAGAAGGCGCTGTTCTGGGTCGCCTGCGGCACGCGTCTCGTCTGGGTCATCGAACCGGTCGCGCGGCTGGTCACCGTCTACCGCCCCGACGGTTCGCAGCGCACCCTGCGCGCCGATGACGAACTGACCGGTGACGATGTGCTGCCCGGCTTCGTCGTGCGGGTGCGCGAACTGTTCCCCGACCCGCCCGGTTAGCCCCGGGTCAGCCGCTGGGGCAGCAGCGCCAGCACGGCGCGTTTCTCGTCGTCGCTCATGCCCCACCACCGCGCGATCTCGTCGACGGTGCGCATGCAGCCGGTGCATTGCCGGCCCCTCGCATCGAGCACGCACACCTTGGTGCACGGCGACGGCGGCGGCCCCTTCGGCGGCGTCGGCCGCTCCGACATGTTCATCGCAGGCTGCGCCGCGCGGCGTCGGTCGCCGGATACACGCCCGCTTGCTGCAGCAGTTCGACCAGCGTGTCCTGGTCGTTCTGGCGCGCGAACTCGACCTCGGCCTCGGTGGCGCCGATCAGCTGGTAGAGGTCGACGCGACCCGACGCGAGCTCGAACGATGGCGCGCGCTGCGGCGGCTCGACCAGCAGCCACTGGATCGCGCTGTCGAACGTCGGCGTGATCGAGCCACCGAGCGGCACGCGGTTGCCGTACTCGAGCAGCTCGGCGTTCTCGTAGCTGCCGATCGCGACCAGCAGTTCGTAGGCCATCAGGTTGTGCAGCAGCGGCACCGCCCAGTCGGCCGCGGCAGGCGTCTCGACCAACAGCTCGAAGCCGAGCCCGGAGAAGCCCGACGGGTCCTTGCCGGCCTGCTCGAGGTTCCACGGGTTGCTGAGGCCCGACGTCACGTAGGCCCAGGTGGTGCGCTCGCCGTGCGGCGGGCACGCGAACACGCCGTGGTTCTTCCAGCCCGGATGCGGCTCCTTGCCGAAGCCCTGGTAGACCGAGTCCCCCGCCGTGTAGACGCCGGCGCCGAGGTCGCCGAACAGGGACTTGTAGACGCGATCCTCGCGATCGCCCCACACACCTTCGAACCACTCTGCGAACGCGGAATCCGTCATCGGAGCGGCGCAGGCTACCACGCCCGGCCGGAGGCGCCACGCTTTGCCCGCGCCGACGGACTCGGCAGTCGGGACGGCCACTGCATCACCCGCAGCATGCCGAACCGGCTGGCGACCAGTCGCCGTTGTTCGCTCCTCCGGCCGCCTCCAGCCACACGTCGATCTGGTCGTCGTCGACGAACGCGGCCCGCCGCACCCGGCCGGGCGGCAGTTGCCATTGGCCGAGGCGCGCCGCGTCGGCGACCGAGACACAGGTGAGCACTCCCTGGGCGTCGATCAGGCACCGACCACGCCGGCCGCGCTCATCGCCACATGCGTCGGCCAGCTGCCCATGCAGTCGATGCGCTGCAGTTCGACCATCGGCGATGCGTCCTGGGCCAGGACCCCGGCGAGCGAAGAACAGGCACACAGGATCACCGGCAGGCAACGCATGGGCCGCTGCATCGCAAGCCACGTACCGGACCGCCACGCGCAGCGGATCGCCGCCCGATCGCCACCGCTGTCACCGCTCGGCCACGATTGCGCACTGGCGCGCCCTGCGGCCCGCCGTTAGACCGCGCGCATGCGGCGGCACGAACGCGCACAGCGCATCCAGGCAATCCTCGACGAGCACGTGCCGTCACCGGGCATCCCGCTGGACCATCACGACCCGTTCACGCTGCTGGTGGCCGTCGTGCTGTCGGCGCAGTGCACCGACGTGCGCGTCAACCAGGTCACGCCGGCACTGTTCGCCGCGGCGCCGACGCCGGCGCGCCTGCGCGAGCTGCCGGTCGCCGTGATCCAGCACCACATCCGTTCGTGCGGCCTCGCACCGCAGAAGGCAAAGGCGCTGCGCGCGCTGGCCGGGCAACTCGTCGACGCGCACGGTGGCACGGTGCCGCGCGACCTGCCCGCGCTCGAAGCGCTGCCGGGCGTCGGCCACAAGACCGCGAGTGTCGTCATGGCGCAGGCGTTCGGGGTGCCGAGCTTCCCGGTCGACACGCACATCCACCGTCTCGCGTGGCGCTGGGGTCTCAGCTCGGGGCGCAGCGTCACCCAGACCGAACGCGACCTCGTGCGCACGTTCCCGCGCGAGCACTGGAACAAGCTGCACCTGCAGTTCATCTGGTTCGGCCGCTCGTCCTGCCCAGCCGTCGGCCACGAACCCGAGCAGTGCCCGATCTGCAGCTGGGCGATGAGCCAGGCGCGGCGTCGCGCGGAGACGCAACGGCGCACCCGGAATCGCTGAACGCGGCAACCCGGACGCGCTCTCACCGCAGCGCGCGCCTATGGTGTGCGCATGCCGAAGCTCGCCATGCACTGGTCGATCCTCGTCGGCCTCGTCACCGGCGTGGCGTTCGGCTACGTCGCCGCGGTGACCGGCCACTCGGGCCTCGTGCTCGGCTACGTCGACCCGTTCGGCAAGCTGTTCCTGAACCTGCTGAAGATGATCGCGGTGCCGCTGGTGCTGTTCTCGCTGGTCGCCGGCGTCGCCAGCCTCAACGACTCCAGCAAGCTCGGCCGCATCGGCGGCAAGTCGATCCTGCTCTACCTGGTCACGACTGCGATCGCGATCACGGTCGGCCTGCTGGTCGTGAACACCTTCGGCCCCGGCAAGGGCCTGTCGCCCGAGGTGCGCGAGAAGCTGCTGAGCGCCTACGGCCAGTCCGCCAGCGAGCAATCGCTGCGCGCGTCGCAGGTCAGCATCACCGACCAGCTGCTCGGCATCGTGCCGACCAACCCGTTCCGTGCGCTCGCCGACTCCGAGATGCTGCAGGTGGTGTTCTTCGCGCTGATGCTCGGCATCGCGCTGACCAGCCTGTCGCGTCGTGTTCCCGGCACCGACCACCTGGTCAAGGTCTTCCAGCTGCTCAGCGACGCCATCATCGAGATGGTGCAGCTGATCATGAAGCTGGCGCCGATCGGCGTGTTCGCGCTGATGGCCTCGGTGGTCGCCGACCTCGGCAGCGATCCGGCGCAGCTCGCCGAACTGGCGCAGAGCCTCGGCGGCTACATGGGAACGGTCGTGCTGGCGCTGCTGCTGCACTACCTGCTGGTCTACACGGCGCTGCTGAAGCTGTTCACGAAGGTGCCATGGCGGCGCTTCGCGAAGGCGATGCTGCCGGCCCAGCTGTTGGCGTTCAGCTCCAGCTCGAGCGCAACGACCTTGCCGGTGACGATCCGTTGCGTCGAGGGCCTCGGCGTCGACGAGGAGGTGACGAGCTTCGTGCTGCCGCTCGGCGCGACGATCAACATGGACGGCACCGGGCTCTACCAGGGCGTCGCCGCGGTGTTCATCGCCAATGCGCTCGGCATGCATCTCGACTTCGGCCAGCAGCTGCAGATCGTGCTGACCGCGGCCCTGGCCTCGATCGGCACGGCGGCGGTGCCCGGCGTCGGCATCGTGATGCTGGTGATCGTGCTGCGGCAGGTGCACATCCCGGAGGCCGGCATCGCGCTGATCCTCGCCGTCGACCGCCCGCTCGACATGTGCCGCACGGTGCTGAACGTCACGGGCGATGCGACGGTGGCCACGGTGGTCGCGAGCAGCGAGGGCCTGATCCACGCAGGCAAGCGCCATCACGAGGCAACACCGCCACCAGCTCCCTGACGGCGGCCGCGCGCCAGGTCAACGCGGCTTGCGCTTCGTCGCCCGCTTGGGCGGGCGCTTCGCCTTGCCCTTGCCGCCCTGCCTCGTGGCCCGCCTCGGCGACCTCGGCGCAAACGACTCGAACACCAGCGCCGCGACCTGGTCGAACGTCGACACGTAGTCGATGCGCAGGCCCTTGGTCAGCTCCGGCTTCAGCTCCAGCGCCTCGGCCTCGTTGCCCTTCGGCAGGATCACGCGCGAAAGGCCGAAGTTCTTCGCCGCGAGCACCTTCTCGCGCACGCCACCGATCGGCAGCACCTCGCCGACGACGGTCAGTTCGCCGGTCATCGCCACGTCCATCGACGCGCGCTGACCGAGGATGCAGCCGAGGAATGCCGTGGCGATCGCGATGCCGGCCGACGGCCCGTCCTTCTTGATCGCGCCGGCCGGGAAGTGCAGGTGCAGGTCCATCTCGGCGAGCCGCTGCAGGTCGATGCCGAAGCGGTCGGCCCGGCTGCGCAGGTAGCTGAGCGCCAGGCGCGCGGATTCCGACATCACGTCGCCGAGGCTGCCGGTCAGCTGCAGCGAGCCCTTGCCCTTGCTGGCGACGGCTTCGACATAGAGCACATCGCCGCCGAACGGGGTCCAGGCGAGGCCGAGCACGACGCCGGGCTGGGCATGCTTGCGGCGCTCGTCGCCCTTGAAGCGCGGCCGCCCGAGCAGCTGCTCCATCTCGGCGAAGCTCAGCTTGCCAACGCCCTTGCCGCCCTTGCCGACGTCGAGCGCCGTCTTGCGGCACAGGCGCTGCACGACCTTGTCGAGGCCGCGCACGCCGGCCTCGCGCGTGTACTCGTCGACGATGCGGCGCCAGACGACCGCCGGGATGGACAGGTGCTTGGGCAGCAGGCCGTGGCCGGTCAGCTGCTTCGGCAACAGATGCCGGCGCGCGATCTCGACCTTCTCCTCGAGCAGGTAGCCCGGGATCTCGATGATCTCCAGGCGGTCGCGCAGCGGCTCGGGGATCTGCGACAGCACGTTCGCCGTCGCCAGGAACATCACCTTCGACAGGTCGAACGGCACGTCGAGGTAGTGGTCGAGGAACGCGTGGTTCTGCTCCGGGTCGAGCACCTCGAGCAGCGCCGAACTCGGGTCGCCGCGGAAGTCGCTGCCGAGCTTGTCGACCTCGTCGAGCAGCAGCACCGGGTTGTTGGTGCCGCAAGTCTTGAGGCCTTGCACGATGCGGCCTGGCATCGCACCGATGTAGGTGCGACGGTGACCCTTGATCTCCGCCTCGTCGCGCAGGCCGCCGAGCGAGAAGCGCCAGAACTTGCGCCCCATCGCCCGCGCGATGCTGCGGCCGAGGCTGGTCTTGCCGACGCCGGGTGGCCCCGACAGGCACAGGATCGAGCCCTGGTGGCCCGGCCGCAGCTTGCGCACGGCGAGGAACTCGAGGATGCGGTCCTTGACCTCGTCGAGCCCGTAGTGGTCGTCGTTCAGCACGCGCGCGGCGGCGTCGAGGTCGCTG
Source organism: Planctomycetota bacterium (assembly GCA_044230075.1). Classification (GTDB taxonomy): domain Bacteria; phylum Planctomycetota; class UBA1135; order UBA1135; family UBA2386; genus JAEUHS01. The sequence continues at coordinate 91,839 of JBGARS010000003.1, forward strand.
TGGTCGGTGGTCGAGCGCGACCACGGCAGCGCCGTCAACCAGTCGAGGTAGTTGCGGATCACGCCGTACTCACCCGACTCGACCGGCGTCGTCTGCAGCTTGGTCAGCTCCTCCTGCGAGCGGCGCAGCGCCGCCTCGGGCATGTTGGCCTTGGCGATCGCCTCCTCGAGCCGCTGCAGCTCCATCGTGCGCGGGTCCTTCTCGTCGCCGAGTTCACGCCGGATGATCTTCAGCTGCTCGCGCAGGAAGTAGTCCTTCTGCGCCTTCTCGGCCTTGTCGCGGATCTCGTGCTGGATCTTCTTGTCCAGCTCCAGCAGTTCGGTCTCCGCCATCGCGAACTGCAGCGCCAGGTCGAGCCGCTGCTCGATGTCGGGCTCGGCCAGCAGACGTTGGCGGTCGGCGACCTTGCGCACGATACCGCCGGTGAAGTCGGCGATCTGGCTCGGGTCCTCGACGTTGAGCAGCGCGGTGGCGAAGCCCTGATCCATCTGCTCCTGCATCTCGGCCAGATGGCGCAGCTGCTTCTGCAACAGCCGGAACAGCGAGTCGGCGCGCGTGCCCTGCGCCGGGATCTCGACGAGTTCCTTGGTGCGGGCGACGAGATGCGGCTTGTCGCGCACGATCTTCACCAGCCTGGCGCGGCGAAGACCCTGCGTCATCGCCGACATGCCACCGTCGGGCAGCTTCAGGACGCGCAGGATCCGGGTGACGACGCCGACCTCGTGCAGGTCCGCGAGGCCCTTCGGCTCCGCCTCGGGGTCCTTCTGCAGCACCAGGAACAGGTGGTTGTTGTGCGCTTCCGCCTTGGCGACGATGTCGCGCGCCTGCTGCGAATCCAGCAGCAGCGGCATCATCAGATTCGGGAACGGCACCGCCGTGCGCAGCGGAAACACGAACACCGTGTCCGGCAGCGGGTCCTTGACCACCATCGAACCGGCGGCGCCGCCTTCGACCAGCAGGGTGGCGCCACGATCCCGCCCCACATCGGGCGTCGAAGCGTCGTCGGCGGCGGGAGGATCGTTGCGGTCGTCGGGCTCGTCGGCGCGCATGGGGGCGGTTGTAGAGCGAGAACCGGCATCGGGAAAGGGTGCCATTGCACGCGTGCGTCTCAAGCCCAACCCCGCGCCCGCGCGACGGCATCGCGCCGGCGGCTGCGCAACCGGACCACTTGTGCTTTGGCGAGCGTCGGCGCGAAGACGGTCGGCGTGCCCGGCAACGATGGCAGCTGCGCCGGATCGGTCACCACGCCCGCGCCGACGAGGCACATGCGGAACGCACCGAACGCGGTCGCTTCCAGCAGCGCCGGACGTACGACCGGCGCCCCGTGCAGCGACGCCTGGATCTGCAGCAGCAGGTCGTTCGCCGCGGCACCCCCATCGACGTGCAACGGTGCTCTCGGCGAGCCGGGTGCAACCTGGTCACCGCGCATCGCGGTCAGCACGTCGTCGACCTGCAGCGCCATCGCCTCGAGGGTCGCGCGCACCAGGTGCGCGCGCGTGGTGCCACGCGACATGCCGATCAGGAGGCCACGCGCACTGCTGTCCCACCACGGTGTGCCCAGCCCCGCGAACGCCGGCACGAACAGCACGTCACCGCTGTCGGGCACCGAGCGCGCGAGTTCCTCGGCCTCGGCCGCCGAGCGCAGGATGCCGAGCTGGTCACGCAACCACTGGATCGCCGCGCCGCAGACCAGCACGCTGCCCTCGTGCGCGAAGGTCGTGACGCCCCGCAACCGCCAGGCGACGGTGGCCAGCACGCCGGGTGGTGGATCGGGCGGTGCGGTGCCGGCGTTCTGCAGCACGAACGCGCCGGTGCCGTAGGTGCACTTCGCCTCGCCCGGAGCCGTGCAGCCGTGCGCGAACAGCGCCGCCTGCTGGTCGCCGAGCACCGCGCGCAGCGGCCAGCCGTGCGATTGCCAGACACCGAAGTCGCCGGCCGAGTCGCGCACCTCGGGCAGGCAGGCCGGCGGCACCGTGAACAGGCGGCACAACTCGTCGTCGAAGCAGCCGCGCCGCAGATCGAACAGGCTGGTGCGCGAGGCGTTGCTGGCGTCGGTCGCGAACACCCTGCCACCGGTCAACCGGAACAAGAGCCAGGTGTCGATCGTGCCAGCGCCCAGCTCGCCGCGTTCGGCTGCCGCGCGCGCGCCGGGCACGTGGTCGAGGATCCAGGCGATCTTCGCCGCGCTGAAATACGGGTCGAGGGACAGGCCGGTGCGCTCGCGCACCAGCTCGGATTGGCCGCTCTTCTGCAGCGCCCGCAGCTGCGGCGCGGTGCGGCGGTCCTGCCAGACGATCGCCCGGTGGATCGCCCGGCCACTGCGGCGATCGAACACCACGACCGTCTCGCGCTGGTTGGTGATGCCGACCGCTTCGATCGCGGGCGAACCGGCGGCGGCGACGGCCGCGGCCGCCGCGGCGAGCTGGCTCTGCAGGATCTCCTCGGCGTCGTGTTCGACCAGCCCCGGCGCCGGGAAGTACTGCGGGAACTCGTGCTGGCCGATGCCGCGCACGGCGCCGCTGCGGTCGAAGACGATGGCACGGCTGCTGGTCGTGCCCTGGTCGAGAGCCAGGAACATGGCGGCATCATGCGCGCCGCGGGCCCCTGGAGAAGATGCGGGCGCATGGCCCTCGCGCTACGTCGCGCGAACTACCCGGACGTCGTTCCTGCCTGCCCCAACATTTGGGAACGTCGAACGGGTCGAAATGGCCATGCGCCCGTGGAAACAGCGGATGCATGGTCCGCGCAACACGCGCGGAAGACGGCGCCCGGCCTTTGCCTGCCCCAGGTTTTCAGGTCGTTCACCGTCGATGTCCATGCATCCGTGGCGACGCCGGAGCCGAAGCCCCATCGTCGCCGAATGCGATTGCCGGTCCGTTCGGACCGGCGCGAACCAGGGATGTAGAGAACGTCGACCCGCCAGCGGGTCGCGAAGAACGTGCTACTGCGACGACAACACACACACGCGGACCAGCGAACCGTTCGCGTGTGGTTCGAGGCCCAGGTAACCGATGTGACGTGATGGCACGCCGGACAGATCGAGCGGCGTGCCCGCCGCAGCCATCGATCCGGCGAAGCTCGCGAACAAGCCCTGCAGATCGACGTCGAACAAGCCGCACACATCCGCGCCGCCGATACGCTGGATGGCCGCACCCACCACCGCATCACGGCGACCCCGCGCCTTGCCACTGCGGCGATAGTCGTCGTGCACGCGATGGATGGTCTCGGCGGCGAAGGTCACCAGCACCGAGTCCTCGACCACGGCGACACAGATGGGCGCACCGGACTGGCCATCCGGTTCGTGCTGCGGACGCAACTCCAGCACATCGGGAACGCGCCGGTCCTTGCTCGCCAGCAGTCGGCCGATGCCGTGCGCCTCGGCGGCGCGTCGCAGGTCGGTGAACAGATCGGCGGCGGCCTTCTTGCTCTTGGCCCGAACGGCATAGACGGCGGCAACCGCCGCGGCGGCCCCCTCGACGTCGTCGCGCAGCAGCACCTGCACGGTGCCCAGCGAACCGAGCCGCCCCAGCACGTTGCGGTCGAAGTCGAGGCCGTATTCCTCGAACGAGTGCCGCAGGTCGCGCAGCATGTGCTCGCCGCGGTGCGAGCGCCCGGCGAGCTCCGCGAGATCGACGGCGAACACGACCCCGCCAAGGCCGGCGCCCGGCAGCTCCGGCAACAGTTGCTTCGCCGCCACCGGCTGCGCTGCCGCCAGCCAGCCGTCGACACCCACCGCAGCCGGGGCCGCAGCACCCGGTTCGCCCTCGAAGGCCAGCAGCAGCGTCGCTTCGAACGCCGACTTCGACGGCGCCAGTGAGATCATCATGCGACGCGCGCCGCCAAGGCCGGACCACTCGAGCAGTGTGCCGGGCAAGCCCGACAGCGAACTCTGCAGGCGATGCCCGAGCCGCTGCCAGTCGCCGTAGGCGAACAACGATCCCGCCGGCACGGCGAGGCGCTCCTGCAGCGCCACGAACTGTGGGTCGGCGGACAAGCCTCGATGGGTCGTGGATGTCGAGGTGCCTGCGGGCTCGGGCGCCAGCACTTCCTGCATGCCCAGAGCGTCGTTGCCAACCAGCAGGTCGGCATCGACCACCGCCAATTCGACCAGGCCACCGGGCGCCACTGCCGCACTGCCTCGATCGTCGCGATCCAGCAGACGAAAGGTCTGGCGGGTGCCGACCGTGCGGTAGGCGGCCGCGACAGTGCCCTGCTGCAGCAGGGCCTGCAGACGCTCGGCCTCCTGCGCCGGCAGTTGCACCCGCATCAGCATCAGCGGCTGCCCGGCACCCGGGACGACGCCGGTCAACGCGAGTTCGAACTCGCCACCGGTGCGCACCACCACGCCGCGGATCAGGCCGAAGGCCGAGGCCATCGGACCGTTCGCGGTGCCGAGGAAGGTGGCGAGGCCCGGATCGGCGAGCAGCCGCTGCACCGTCGTGTCGCCGGCGCCAACTGCGTCGGCCGCCTTCGCGTCGGCACGGCCGTCGAGACGGACATAGGCGATCGGTGCTTCGACACGATCGATCAGGCGCGGCGCTTGCGCCGCGGCCCACGTCGCCAAGGCCAGCACCAGCATGGGAAGGCGAACCGCCACGCCGCGCAGGAGGCAACTGGGATGCCATCGGCCGCACAGGCGCAAGCCACTGCTGCCACGCCGGTTGACGTTCGACGAGGGGCCGCGCTGGCGTGTCGGGCCGGCCCACCTGCGCCGATCCGGCACACCTTGCTGCCTCACGCGTCGGGCGGCGGCGGTGTTCCCAGCTTGCTGTACAGCGTGCGTCTGCCGATGCCCAGCAGCCGCGCCGCCTCGCTCTTGTTGCCCTTTGCCACCGCCAGCGCACGCTCGATGGCCCACTGTTCGAGCCGCGCGAGCTGCAGCGAATCGGGCGCCGGCCCGAGCGGGCGTTCGGGTTCGGCCGGCGACAGCAGCGCCGGCGACAGCGGTCCTCCGGCCGCCAGCGCCCACAGTCGCTGCATCTCGTTCTTCAACTGGCGCACGTTGCCCGGCCACGGTCGCGCGAGCAGTGCGGCGGCGAGATCGGCGCCGCACGGTGGCGGCGGCAGACCCTGTTCGCGGGCGACAGCCGCGAGGCAGTGCTCGGCGAGTTGCACGACGTCGTGCGCGCGTTCCCGCAGCGGCGGCAGGTGCACCGTCACGACCGCCAGGCGGAAGTAGAGGTCTTCGCGCAGGCGGCCGTCCGCGATCGCCTGCTGCGGATCCCGGTTGGTGGCTGCGACGATGCGCACGTCGATGCCGAACTCACGGTCGCCGCCGACCGGTCGCACGCGGCGCTCGTCGAGCGCGCGCAGGAGCTTGGCCTGCAGATCGAGGTCCATCTCGGTCACCTCGTCGAGGAACAGGGTGCCACCTGCGGCCTGCCGCAGCAGCCCCACACGGTCGCGATCGGCACCGGTGAACGCACCGCGGCTGTGGCCGAACAGCTCGCTCGCCAACAGACCCTCGGCGATCGCGGCCGTGTTCACGGCGACGAACTCGCCGCGCCGCCGCGACCCTGCCGTGTGCAGCGCGCGCGCGGCGATCTCCTTGCCGGTGCCGCTCTCACCGGTCAGCAGCACCGGCAGCTCGGTTGGAGCCACGCGGTCGAGCACGTGCAGGGCGCGCAGCAGCGCCGGCGACTCGCCGATCAGGCCCGCGAACGAGTGGCGCAGTGTCGCGCGGGACACCGGGGCTGGCGCCGCGAGCACCTCGGCCTGGACGGCGACCGCCGCCTGCAGCGAACGGTTGTGTGCCGCCAGCGCCTCGGCCTGCGCCAGGTTCTGCGCCAGCAGTTCGTGCAGGTGCAGCACGATCGCCCCCTGGTCCGCGAATGCCATCAGCCACGGCAGGTCGCGCTCCGAGAACGCCCCGGCGCGGAACCGGTGATCGAGGTAGAGACAGCCCAGCACACGATCGCCGACCCGCAGCGGCATGCTCAGCACCGAGCGCAACTGCAGGTCGGCGACACTCTGCGACGCACCCAGCTCGTCTGCCTGCGCGTCGTCGCTGAACAGGCCTTCGCCGTTCGCCAACGCCCGCCGCAGGATCGTCGTCGACACCTTGCGCGCGGCGTTGGCGACCGGTTCGCGATCGAGGCTGCGCGCGACCTCGACGGCGAAACCCGGTGGCGAGCACGACGCCGTGACGAGGAAACCGCGTTCGGCGCCGAACAGGCGCACGGCCTCGTCGACCAGCACCGTCAGCACCTGCTGTCGGCTCGCGGCGGTTGCCAGCTGGCGATTCATGCCGAGGATCGCCAACGCACGCTGCCGATCCTCGACGCGGTCGTCGCCGCGCAGCCGTTGCAGGAAGTCGTGCCAGCGCGGCATCGCTCAGAGTCCCGCCGCGGCGAGCGCGCGACCGAGCAACGCCTCGGCATGACGTTCGTGCGCCGCGAGCCCACCGTGCGCGACGATGGCCGCATGCAGGGTCTCGGTGGCGGCAGCGACCGGGGCGCCGACCAGCGCCTTCGCCGCCAGCGCGCTCAGCGCCATCGCCGCGGGGCAACCGCTGGCGCGCCACTTCAGTTCGTCGATACGACCGTCGCGGGTGCGCAGGCTGAGTTCGACCCGGTCGCCGCACACCGGGTGCTCCGCCACGCCGCGCTGCACGCAATCACCAGCGAGTTCGCCGGAGCCTTCGGCAGCGAGCAGCAGTTGCCTGAGGCGTGCCGACACCATCTGCGGCTCACGGTCGCTCGACGAGGCCGGACACCGGGGCATCGGGTGCCGTGCGCGCTGCCGGCGCGCGCCGGTCGAGCCACGTGAACTCGTCGGCGAGGAATCGGCAACCGCTGGCGGCGCAGGCCACCCCGAACAGCAGCAGGGACGCGAGGACCACGCGCGGACGCGGACCATGGCAGCGACGTTCAGGAGTCATGCAGGTCGGCCTCGTTGCGGAACAGGTCTGGGAACGTGTCGCGGCGCCGCACCAATCGTGCCCGCTCGCCATCGACCAGGACCTCGGCCGGCCGGCGGCGGCTGTTGTAGTTCGAGGCCATGCTGGCACCGTACGCGCCCGCGCCCAGCACCGCCAGCAGGTCGCCACGCCGGCACGGCGGCAGCAGGCGCCGGCGCGCCAGGAAATCGCCGGTCTCACACACCGGACCGACGACGTCGACGAGCTGCGGCGCCGCCGGGTTCGCCGCCACGGCCACGATCGGATGCTCGGCCTGGTACAGCGCCGGCCGCAGCAGGTCGTTCATCGCCGCATCGACGAGCAGGAACCGGGTGTGGTCCTGCTGCTTCTCCCCCAGCACCGCGGTCACGAGCACGCCGGCGTCGCCGACGAGGTAACGCCCCGGCTCGAGTACCGGCTGCCAGCCGCGCGCCGCCAGCACCGGCAGCAGGTTTGCGGCGACCGCCGAGGTGTCCAGCGGCTCACCGTGGCCATAGCCGATGCCGAACCCACCGCCGAGGTCGTAGTGCGTGATGCCCTCGCGGCGTACCACAGCACCGTCGACGAACTCGCAGACCCGGTCGAGGGCCTCGCGGTACGGCTCGACCTGCCGCACCTGGCTGCCGAGGTGCACGTGGTAGCCGCAGAGTTCGAGCCATGGCTCGCGCGCGATCGCCTCCACCAGCGCGCCGGCGTGCCGCAGACCCGTGCCGAACTTGGTGTCGGTGCGCGCCGTGCTGATGTAGGCGTGCCCCCCCGCATCGACGTCGGGGTTCAGGCGCAGGGCGACGCGCACCCGGCGGCCGCTCGCCGCCGCCGCCTCGGCCAGCAGCGGCAGTTCGTGCTCGGTCTCGATGTTGAAGAACAGGATCCCCGCCGCCACACCCGCTGCGATCTCCCACGGCTCCTTGCCGACGCCTGCGAACACGACGCCATCGGTCGGCAGCCCCGCCGCCTGCAGCCGCAGCAGCTCGCCACCACTGACGACGTCGAACCCGGCACCGAGCTGTTGCAGCCTGGCCAGCAAGCCCAGGTTCGGGTTCGCCTTCACCGCGTAGCAGATGTGCGCCCGTGGCCCGAACGCCAGCCGCAGGGTCGCAAACCGCTCGGCCAGGGTCGCAGCGCTGTAGACGTAGAGCGGCGTGCCGTGCTGGCGCGCCAGGGCGCTCACCGCCACACCTTCGCACCACAGTTCGCCATCCCGCAGGTGGAACGCCGCCGATCCGGCACCGGGGCATGGCGTTCGCGCAGCATCCGTCATCCCGGCATCGTGCACGGGCTGGCGATCCGCTTCCAGCAACTCGGAGGAACCGCCACACGCCGGTGATTCCCCGCGGCTGCCCGTGGCCAGGTCCATCACCGCCGCAGCGGTGCTGGTTGCTCCGATTCGCCGGCGTACGGCCACCGCGTTGCGGCGGTGCCAGCAAGCAACTGGACGGGCAGCGTTCGCCCTACGGGCGAACGCTAGCCGTCCAGTTTCGCCTTCAGCTTGTCGAGCACGCGCCCGTGGATCTGGCAGATGCGCGACGGCGAGAGGCGCATGCGGCGGGCGATCTGTTTGCCGTTCAGCCCTTCCAGGTAGTGCAGCTGCAGCACCCGCCACTCGACGCGCTCGAGGCTGCTGCGGATCAGGTCCACCAGATCCTGACGCAACAGGGCGTCGATCGGCGACTCGATCGCCTCGTCGGCCAGCGACTCGCAGCGCTCCTCGTCAGGATCGCCCTCGTTGCCACGCATGATGCGCCACACCAGGGGCTCGCAGCGGCGCAGCAGCGCCACCTCGGTGATGCCCAGCGCCGAGGCGAGTTCGCTCCCCGTGGGCTCCCGCTCGAGTTCCATGCGCAGGCGGGATCGGGCTTCGTTGCGTTCCCGCAGCCGGCGCCGCAGCATGCGCGGCACGAAGTCCAGGTTGCGCAGCTCGTCGAGCATGGCTCCGCGCACCCGGATCCGCATGAACGCCTGGAACTGGTCGCAGCGCTCCGGCTCGTAGCTGGCGATCGCCTGCATCAGGCCCCACATGCCGGCGTGCACGAGGTCCTGCGTGTCGACGCTGCGGGGCAGACGGGTCGCGAGCCCGTGCGCCATCGACTCGACCACCGTGCGGTGCCGTTCGACGACACGATCGCGCAGCGACGCGGTTCCGCGCAGCCGGTAGCGCCGCAGCAGGTCTTCGGTCGACTCGTCCGCCGCGGCACGCCGCCGCGGTTTGGCCGCCGGCCCTTCTTCGGCGGAAGCGGACTCATCACGCGAGCGACGGCCCGTCACGCGGACCGCTGCACCAACGGAGTTGCTCACCATGTGCCACCCACACACATCAGGACCACCAACGTCGGGTCGCGCCTACTGCAGCACTCGTGACCGCGCGACGACTTCATTCGTCATCGATCGAGTTGTCGGCCACCGCGCGCCGACTTCATCTCGATCTCGTTCGCGCGCAGCGAACGACACGCACCACACTGCCGAAGGAACGAACGACAAACGGAAAGCTAGCACACCCTGTGCGTGCGGTGCAACGACCAGAGTCCACTTTGACGCGCGCATCGCACGCAGCGATCACGCATCGACGGCACGCACGCGCAAGCGAAGTCGATGCATCACCTCGCGCTCCGCTGTGCGCATGCGCTCGCGATCGCGCGCGCGCACGTCGTCGAAGCCAGTCGTGTGCAGGATGCCATGCACGATGTACAGCGCCAGCTCGGCACGGATCGTGTGTCCGTGTTCGTGCGCACGACGGCGCGCGGTTTCGCGGCTGACGACGAGTTCGGCGCCATCGTCGATCAGGAACGAGATGACGTCGGTCGGCGTCGCATCACCGAGGAACTGCGCGTGCAGCTCGGCGATCTCCGCGTCGTCGGTGATCAACAGGGACACCGGCAGATCCGGGCGCTGCACGAACTGCAGCGTCGTGCGCACCACGCGGCGCAGGAACGTGGCGTCGGTGCGCGGACGGGCGCGGTCGACGACTTCGAACTGCAGGCCGGGTCGCCGGCGCTTGCCTGGCCCGCTCATGCACGCGGCTTGCCGATCGTGTGCTCGCCGTAGGCGGTCACGATCCGGCTGACGACCGGATGCCGCACGACGTCCGACGCGTCGAGGCGCACCATGCCGATCTCCTCCACGCTGCCGAGCTTGCGCACGGCGTCGGCGAGGCCCGAGGTGACGTGGCCCGGCAGGTCGACCTGCGACGGATCGCCGGTCACGACCATGCGGGAGCCCTCCCCCAGACGGGTCAGGAACATCAGCATCTGCGGCACCGTCGTGTTCTGGGCCTCGTCGAGGATCACGAACGAACGATTCAGCGTACGGCCACGCATGTAAGCGAGCGGGCACACCTCGACCACGTCGGTCTCGATCCACCGGGCGCGGGTGCGTGCGTCGAGCAGGTCCTGCAGCGCGTCGTACATCGGCCGCAGGTAGGGATCGATCTTGGCCTGGAAGTCACCGGGCAGGAAGCCGAGCTTCTCGCCGGCTTCGACCGCCGGGCGCACCAGCACGATGCGGCGCACGGCGCCGCGCTTCATCGCCTCGACCGCCTTCGCCACCGCGAGATAGGTCTTGCCGGTGCCCGCCGGACCGACGGCGAACACGACGTCGTGCTTCTCCATGCAGTCGAGGTAGACCTGCTGCCCACCGGTGCGGGCCCTCACCGAGCCGCTGGCCGATGGCCGCGGGCCGCGCTCGACCGTGCCATCGGTCAGGATCTCGTTGTCCAGCGTGGCGCGCAGGCGTGCGGCCACGTCCTGCGTGCCGAGCCGTCGGCCGGCACGCATCGTCGCCAGGCTGTCCTCGAACACCTGCTGCACGACCTGCACGTGGGTCGCATCGCCGAGCAGCCGCAGGCTGCCGTCGCGCGCGAGCACGCTGACGCCGTGCAGTTCGCGCACCAGGCGGGCGTTGCTGTCGAGCGGACCGAGCAGCGTCCTGGCTTCGTCGACGGACTGCACCGGGATCTGGATGTCGGCATCGCTCATCGGGTCGCGAGTGTAGCCGTCACGTCAGCCAGACCAGCACCAGGAACCAGGCGCAGAACGAGAACAGCAGGCTGTCGACGAGGTCCAGGATGCCGCCGTGGGCCGGCAGCAGGTGCGAGGAGTCCTTGGCGTTGCAGCGGCGCTTCAACAGCGACTCGATCAGGTCGCCGCTCTGGGTGGTGAAGTTCAGTGCCAGGCCGACCGCCAACGCACCCCACAGCGGCAGGTGCACGTCGGGCTCGAGCAACGGTCCGCGCAGCGTTGCGGCGAGCAGCATCGACGCGGCGAGGCTGCCGAGCGCCCCCTCGACGGTCTTGCCCGGGCTGATGTGCGGGATCAGCTTCGTGCGACCGAGCAGCCGGCCGACGCAGTAGCCGCCGATGTCGCCACCCTTGCAGACGAGCACGACGAACAGCACGGACGGCAGGTGGCGGAAGCAGGTGCCGATCGCCAGGTAGACGGGCCAGGCCACGAAAACGAAGCCGAGCAGGGTCGCACCCTGCAGTTCGAGGCTGACCTTCATGTCCTGCTGGCGCAGCGTGCGCACCGCCAGCGGGAACAGCAGCACCATCGTGCCGACCACCAGCGGATAGAACTCACGATCGATCGCGTGCCAGCCGAGCGGGAACCCGCTGCCGAGCAGCAGCGCGGTGCAGAACACCAGAGTCTTCTTGGCGACCGCGAAGCCCGCGTGGCGCAACAGGTGCGCGTATTCCCATGCCCCGCCGACGCCGAGCAGCATCAGCACGGCGGCCGACAGTGCGCCCTGCTTGAGACCGAGCACACCACTCAGGTCGAGCCAGTAGACACCGCCGACGATCGCCAGCATCGACGGCGCCAGCACGGCGCGGGTGCGCAAGTCGCTGCCTGCCATCAGAGCACCTTGCCGAACTTGCGGACCCGGCGGCCGTAGTCACGGAACGCCTCGTGCAGCTGCTCGCTGCCGAAGTCGGGCCAGCACACGTCGCTGACGTGGATCTCGGCGTAGCTGATCTGCCAGAGCAGGAAGTTGCTGATGCGACGCTCGCCGGCGGTCCGGATCAGCAGATCGGGATCGGGCACCCCGGGCTGGTAGAGCGCGGCGCGGATCGTGGCCTCGCCGATGGCGTCGGGCTGCAGTTCGCCGGCCGCGACCGCGCGCGCGATCGCCTGCGTGGCGTCGACCAGTTCCTGCCGGCCGCCGTAGCTGATCGCGAGGCACAGCAGCATGCCGGTGTTGCCGGCCGTCAGCGCGATCGTCTCGTCGAGCGTGCGCAGCACCGCGGGCGCCAGGCGTTCGCGGCGGCCGGCGTGCAGCAGGCGCACACGATTCTGCATCAGCGTCGGCCGCTCCTCGGTCAGGAAGCGCAGCAGCAGCTTGAACAGCAGGTCGACCTCGCGCTTGGGCCGCTGCCAGTTCTCCTCCGAGAACGCGTACAGCGTCAGCGCTTCGACGCCGAGGCGGGCGCACTCGGTGACCGTCGTCCGCACCGCATCGATGCCGCGCTCGTGGCCGCGGATGCGCTCGAACCCGGCCCGCTTCGCCCAGCGACCGTTGCCGTCCATGATCACCGCGACGCTGCGCGGCACGACCATCTCCGCGTCCTGCGACCGGCTGCTCACCGCAGGATGACCTGGTCGCGCCCGGGACCGACGGAGATCGTGCACACCGGCAGACCGGTGTGGCGCTCGATCGTCTGCACGTAGGCCTGCGCGGTGCGCGGCAGGTCTTCGAACCGGCGCACCTGCTGCAAATCCTGGTCGAAGCCCGGCAGTTCTTCGAACTCCGGCACCGCGTCCTCGAGGCCGAAGGCCGGCAGCTCGGTGGTGCGCGTGCCATCGGCGAGCCGGTAGGCCACCGCCAGCCGCAGCGGCTGGAAGCCGCGCAGGATGTCGAGGCCCGTCAACACCAGTTCGTTGGCGCCGGAGACGGCACCCGAGTAGCGCACGGCGACCGTGTCGAACCAGCCGCAGCGCCGGGGCCGTCCCGTCGTCGAGCCGAACTCCTTGCCGGCGGTGCGCAGGCGTTCGCCGATCTCGTTGTCCAGTTCGGTCGGGAACGGCCCGGCGCCGACGCGGGTCGAGTAGGCCTTGGCAATGCCGACCACGCGCATCGCGTGCGGTGGCAGGCCGGTGCCGCTGAACGCGCCGCCCGTGCTCGCGTGCGAGCTGGTGACGAACGGATAGGTGCCATGCTCGAGGTCCAAGAGGCAACCCTGGGCACCCTCGAGCAGGATGCGCTTGCCGGTCGCATGCGCACGCCGCAGCGCCGCACCGGTGTCGACGATGCCCGCGCGCAGGGTCTCGCCCGCGGCCGACAACTGCGCCAACGTGGCCTCGACCTGCACCGGCTCGAGGCCGACCGGCTGGAACCAGGCGTTCTTCTCCTCGGCGATCGCCCGCACGGCCTGCTGCAGGCGTTCCGGACGCAACAGGTCACCGAGCCGCAGGCCGATGCGACTGCAGCGGTCGGCGTAGGCCGGGCCGATGCCGCGGCCGGTGGTGCCGATGCGACCGCCGCCGCGGGCGCCTTCGGCCCAGTGGTCCTGCCGGCGATGCGCCTCGAGGATCACGTGCGCCCGTTCGCTGAGCAGCAGGTTCTGGCCGAGTTCGACCGGCAGACCGCGGCCGCGCAGGGTCGCGATCTCGGTGCAAAGATGGATCGGGTCGACGACGACGCCGTTGCCGATCACGTTCACGGTGTGCGGGTGCACGATGCCCGACGGCACCAGGTGCAACACCAACTTCCCGGTCGGCAGGATCAGCGTGTGGCCAGCATTGTGGCCACCGCCGTAACGCACGACGAAGTCGGCGTCCGCGGCGAGGTAGTCGATGACTTTGCCCTTGCCTTCGTCACCCCAGAGGATGCCAACGACACAGGTTGTGGGCATGGAATCGGCGCTGCTGAAAAAGCGAACGAGCATACCACCGTGTCGCGCGGGATCACCTGTCGTGTGCCCGAGACCGGTCGCGGCTGCCCCCCCTCGCCGACAAGGGAGTGGAGACCAGTCATGCACACCGACGAACGAGAACGCGCCGCCGCCCTTGCCGCCCTGCGCACCTTCGGCGAACGCATCCTCCCCGGTACCCTGCGCCGGATCGCGAGCTGGAAGCGGCTGAGCCGCGGCGAGCTGCCCGAACTGCTCGACGATCTGCTGCAGGAGCTGGCGATCGACTGCCTGGAGCATGCGCGCACGATCGTCGCGCTGCCGCCTGCCGCGCGGCACGGACGTTGGATGCGCATGGCCGAGCGCTGGGTCTACCGCTTCCACGTGCGACCCCGCATCCCGGCCGCGAAACCGGCGGGCCAGCCGTCGCGATGGGACGCTGGCGATGCGGCGACGCGCGACCTGCCCGAGGTCTCCGACCGTTGGGTGCGGCTCGGCAACGGCCGCTGGAACCTGTCGGCCAGCGCGGCGCGCGCCGGCCGCCCGCTGGCCGCGCTGCAGGCCGAGGTCGAACAGCTCGCCGTGCGGCTCGGTTGTGACGGCGAACGCGACGCCTTCTGGCGCGCGCGGCTCGCCGAGGCCCTGACCGGGCTCGCCGCCGACCTGCTGCGCGAACGCGGCGGCCTCCTGCTGCTGCCAGGCCGGCGATGCAGCCCGGATCCCGAGCGGCGGCTGCGGCGTGTCCGGGCACTCGCGCGCCACTTCCACCTGCGCGCATCGACGATCGACGCCCGGCGCGCGGTGCGCCGGTGGGTGGCGCGCGCGCGGCTCGACGACGCCGCACCACAACGTCTGCTGCACGATGCGGTGCAGATCTGGCCGCATTCGACGGTGGCGTGGTCGTGGCTCGGCGAAGCCTGCGTCGCGCGCGGTGACCTCGCCGGCGCGCTCGCCGCCGTGCGCGCCCATCGCCATCTGCGGCCGGAGCAGCACTCCCGCACCACGCTGCTGCGCGCGCGCGTGCTGGAGATGCGCGGCCGGTTCGGCGCGGCGGTGCGCCTGCTGCAGCGCGCCCGTCGCCGTTCGCCGCACGACGCACGGTTGCGGCGGGCGCTGGCGGCGATCAGGGCGTGAGCACGTGCCGCAGGCGCTCGGCGAGTTCCCGTTCGGCGGCCGCATCGCCGCGCGGCGCGGTCCAGGTGGGCAGCCCGAACAGCGGCTCGCTGAGACGGCGGACCTCGACCACGACCCCGAGGCTGGCAGTGTCGCCCACGCCCTGGCGGAACACGGCGGCGCGGCGTTCGCCGGGCAGGTCGGCGCACGCCACCCAGTCGGTCTGCAGCAGGAACGCCGATTCGTCGGCTGTCACCAGCGCACCGAACTCGCCGAGCAACAGGTCGCGGCAGGTGGCGAACGCCTGCGGCGGCACGCCGCCCGGCACGTCGACCGGAAAGGGACTGTAGGCCGCCGCCGCGCAGCCACCCGCTGCGGCAGCGAACAATGCACCGAGCAGCAGGCGCCCGTCAGCGACGCCCATGGCCACCACCACCCGGCGTCTCGACGGTCAGCACCTCGCCGGGCGCCAGCAGCAGCGAGGTCTTCGCCGGCAGCCGCTCGCGCTTGCGGCCGCTTTCGCGCCACAGCCGGCCGGGCCGGCCCGCGCCGCCGCCGGCAGCACCGGGCGGTCCGCTCGCGTGGCGTTCGCCGAGGAACGACACCTGCAGCGGCACCTGGGCGGAGATCGACTTCACCAGTCCGTCGCCACCACGCCGCGCGCCGCTGCCACCGCTGCCGCGCCGCACCGACAACGACTCGACGCGCACCGGGTAGCGATGTTCGAACTCCTCGACCGGCGTGTTGCGGGTGTTCGTCATGTGCGTCTGGATCGCCGACTGGCCCGGCCCGACCGGGCCCGCACCCGCACCGCCCGGCAACGTCTCGTAGCTGGCGAAGTCACCACCGTGCGCCCGCTGGCCACCGAACGACAAGTTGCTCATCGTGCCCGCCGACGCCGCCGGCACCCGCTCAGGTGCCGCCTGCGCGAGCGCGGCGAAGGCGACGTCGACGAGGCGCTGGCTGGTCTCGACGTTGCCGCCGGCGACCGGTGCCGGCGACCGCGGGTCGACCAGGCTGCCGGCGCGGGTCTGCAAGGTGACCAGGCGGAACAGGCCGTCGTTGGTCGGCAGCCGATGCGCACACAGGCAGCGCAGCGCGTAGACACAGGCGGCGAGCACGATGCCGCGGTTGGCGTTGACGCCACCGCGCGCCTGGTCGCAGCTGCCGCGCCAGTCGAACGCCGCCCGGTGCGGCGTGATGCGGAGCCGCAGGTCGAGACGCAGCGGTCCGCTGAGGAAGCCGTCGTCGTCGAGGTGGTCGTGGGCGCGGTAGACACCGCGGCGCAGGCCACGCAACATCTGGCGGCCCGCGCGCTCCGAGTAGTCGAGCAACTGTTCGGTCGCCGCCTGCACGAACGCCAGCCCGTGCTCGCGCACGAAGCCGAGCAGCCGGTGTTCGAGTTGCACCAGGCTCGCCTCCTGCGCCTGCAGGTCGACGAGGCGCTCGGCGGCGCCGCGCACGTTGCGCGCAAACAGCCGCAGCAGGTCCGACTGCAGCTTGCCACCGCGCCGCAGCAGCACCGGCGGCAGCACCAGCCCTTCGGCGTGCAGGTCGGCGGCCAGGCTCATCGACCCCGGGCTCTGGCCGCCGATGTCGGCGTGGTGCGCGCGGTCGACCAGGAACCAGCGAGGCCGCCGCTGGTCGCGGTAGAACACCGGCCGCACCAGGGTCACGTCGGGCAGGTGCGTGCCACCCGCGTAGGGATCGTTGAGGATCGCGACGTCGCCGGGCCGCAGGTCCAGTGCGGCGCGCACCGCCGCGACCGCATCGCCGGCGCTGCCGAGGTGCACCGGAATGTGCGCCGCCTGCGCCGTGAGGCGACCATCGCCGTCGAAGATCGCGACCGAGAAGTCGCGGCGCTCGCGGATGTTCGGGCTCACCGCGCTGCGCTGCAGGCGCGCGCCGGCCTCCTCGCAGAAGGCGCTGGTCAGGTGATGGAACACCTCGAGGCGGACGGGATCGCACGGCGCAGCCGGCATGGCCCGCAGTGTGGCGAACGCACGCCGCCAGGCAACCGACGGCCCGGAAATGCGCGCGGCCGCGTGGCTGCCACGCGGCCGCGTCCGTCGTCAGATCGACAGATCAGCGCACGCCGTCGCCGCCACGCGGACGGGCGCCGCCACCCGCGTCACCGCCGGCGCCGCCGCCGTCACCGGCCGGCGGACCACCGGCGCCACCGCGCGGACGGCGCGGCATCGCTTCGCGGATCGCGTCGAGCGCCTTCTGCGCGTCGTCGAGCTTGTTGGCCTCGAGGCCCTTCTTCAGCTCGCCGAGGCTGGCTTCCAGCTTGTCGGCCTGCTCCTCGCTGAGGCGCTCGCGCATGCGGTCGAGCATGCCTTCCATGCGAGTGAGGCCGTCCTTGAACTGCGTCAGTTCGTCGGGCGTCATGTCGGCGAGCTTCTTGTCGCTGAACAAGCCGCCACGGCCGCCCTGGCCACCGGCGCGCCCGCCCATCTGCTTGGCGCGGGCGATCTGCTGCTCGAGTTCCTTGACCTTGGCATCGTCACCCGCCTCCTTGGCGGCGGCGAGCTGCTTGTCCAGCTCGGCGAGGCGCGCTGCCGGATCGGGCCGACCCTGGCCGCCGCCGGCGCCGCGACCCGCACCTTCGGGGCCGGGGCGCGCCGGGCGATCGCCGGCCAGCGAGACGTCGCCGATCAGCTTGCCGAACTTCGCCTTGAAGGCATCGCGCTCCTTGGTCTTGCCGGTCTTGTCGAGCAGCTGGTACTGCTGCTTCGCGGCCTGCGCGGCGAGCGCGTGGTCGGGTGCGGCGGCGAGGAACTGGTCGTAGAGCACCATCGCGCCGGCGTAGTCGAGCTGACCCTTCTCGAGGTAGAAGGCCTTGTAGAAGATGGCCTCGGTCGGCGACGCGGCCGGGGTGGGATTCTGCGCCACCAGGGGCAGCGCGAGAGCGAGCAGAGCGGAAGCGAAACGGGTCTTCATGGTTTCTCCTGCGGAGTGTGGGTCGACTGGACGGTGCCGAAGCCGAGTTGGCCGTGCACGATAGGCGCCGGTAACGCTGCGTGCTTCGTTGGCCCACGTAACGCTTGTGTCGCGCGACGCAACGTCCGCCGTCATCCTGCGTGCCCCCGGTCGCGCACGGTATCGGTATGGAAACCGAAGCTCCGTTCCGAACGGCCAGCGAGCCGCGCGCCCGCCCCCCCATGCCGCCGATCCTGCCGCCGGCCGACACGATGCCGGATCCCGACGCCACGGTCACGCCGGCGCCACCGATACCGGTGCGCTGGCGCATCCCGACCGACCCGCCGCCGGTGTGAGGACCTTCAGCGCGCCGCGCGCGCGCGCTCCAGCAGCGCGTCGGCGACCATCGTGCCGAGTTCACTGCACTTGTGGTCCCCGGCGCGCAGGCTGCGGATCTTGCCGGTTTGGATCAGGCCGGCGACCGTGGCTTCGAGTTCCTTGCTCGCCTCGGCCTGGCCGATGTGGTCGAGCATCAGGCCCATCGCCAGGATCGTCGCCAGCGGGCTCGCCTTGTCGGTGCCCTTGTACTTCGGCGCCGAACCGTGGATGCCCTCGAACATCGACACCTTGCCGGGGTGGATGTTGCCGGACGCGGCGATGCCCATGCCGCCGATCAGCATCGCGCCGAGGTCGGTGATGATGTCGCCGAACAGGTTGGTCGTCACACAGACGTCGAACCAGTCGGGGTTCTTCACCATCCACATGCACGCCGCATCGATGTAGGCGTGGTCGGTGGTGATGCCGGGGTACTCCTTCGCGACCCTGGCGAAGATGCGCGTCCAGATGTCCTGTGCGCGCACCGCGTTGGCCTTGTCGATCAGCGTCACCTGTGGCTTGTCCTTGCCGGGCTTCGGCCCGCGCTTCACCGCCAGCTCGAACGCGTGGCGGATGATGCGCTCGGTGCCGCGCGCCGTGTAGACCATCTGCTGCAGCGAGATCTCGTACTCGGTGTCTTTCTTGGTCGTGCCGTGGATGCCGGCGTAGGCGTCCTCGGTGTTCTCGCGCAGGAACAGGATGTCGATGTCCTGCGGCGTCTTGCCCTTCAGCGGGCACAGCGACTCGTGGTAGAGCTTGACCGGCCGCAGGTTGACGTAGAGATCGAGCTTGTGCCGCATGCCGGCGATGATCGCGAACTCGAGCTTGCCGACCTCGATGCGCGGGTCGCCGATGGCGCCGAAGATCACCGCGTGCATCTGCCGGATGCGGTCGAACGCCGCGTCGGGCATGGTCTCACCGGTCTTCAGGAAGTGCTCGGCACCGTAGGGCAGCGCCTCGCGCCGGGTCTGGAAGCCGTAGATCGACTGGATCGCGTCCAGCACCTTGCAGGCCTCGCGCACGACCTCTTCGCCGATGCCGTCGCCAGGGAGAACGCCGATGTCGTAGACCTTGCTCATCCGTTGCTGCTGTTGCCTCTGGGGTGCGGTCGGTGACCGTTTGGGGGCGAACAGTATGGCGTCGTGCCCGGCAGCGTCCAAACGGAATGCCGCCGGAGGGCACCGACCGGGGTGCAGCGCCGCGCCAGCATGGCTAGACTGCCGGGCCGAACACTCGGCCCCACCGCCACATCATGAAGCAACGTACGTTCCTGTCCGGCCTCTGCGTCCTCGCCCTGCTGGCCACCGCCAAGGCCCAGAACGACGAGGCCGACTTCAACCAGCGCCAGGCCAAGCTGTTGAATGCGTTCGCCGAGAAGGCGTTCAAGAAGGGCTTCCCGCGCATCGCCAAGGTCGTGTGGCTGCAGGTGCACAAGCTCTACGACAGTGACAACGAGGAGGCGTGGAAGGCCCTCGGCTTCGTGAAGATCGGCAGCAGCTGGAACCCGGATCCGAAGCACCCCTTCCCGACCGAGGACACCGGCAACGGCGCCGATGGCAAGCCGCTGCAAGGCCAGTACGAAACGCTGAAGAAGCAGCTCGCCAACGCCCATCGGCAGCAGGCGCAGAAGTGGGGCAAGGCCGGGCGCACCGACCGCGCCAACTACCACTGGTCGATGGTGCTGCGCTGGGTCGACGACGATGCCGAGGCGCAGAAGGCGCTGGCCTACGTCGAGGTCGGCGCGCTGAGCGGCACGGACCTCGAGAAGACGCTCTACGAGCGCAGCAAGATGATCGAGAAGGCGGTCGAGCAGCAGGCGAAGACCGACTACGAGGTCAAGCGCATCGAAGGCACGCCGTGCGAACCGGCCGACCGATCCCAGGTGAAGTACATCACGGTCGAGTCCGAGCACTTCATCCTGCACGGCGACGCCGACGAGGAGGACAACCTGAAGGAAGGGCTGCGCTGGGCGGAACGCACGCTGCGCATCTGCGAGGTGGCGTTCCCGTGGAAGCTGGAGGTCCAGAAGTGGCCGTCCCAGTGGGCCATGTTCGTGGCCAAGGAAACCTACCAGCAGATCCTGAAGGCCAACCAGGTGCCGGAGCTGGAGTGGCGGCTCGAGAACACCAGTTCGTGCGGCATCGGCCGGACCCTGGTCCAGACCACCAGCGGCAAGCAGGTGCTGTTCGACGCCTGCGTGCGCAACGTCGCCCAGCACTGGTCCGGCTTCGGTGCCGACGCCTTCCAGGAAGGCATCGGCCACACCTTCGTCGGCATGGTGTTCAACAACAACCGGCTGTTCTCCGTCGACCTGAAGAAGCAGCAGGGCACGTCGGCCAGCGAGGAGGACCGCGAGTACCAGTCGCCGGACTTCGACGTCTGGAAGACCCTCAGCCTCGAGATGGCGTGGAAGAGCACCGGCGGCATCCCGGCCAACCAGCTGCCGTTCTGCGAGACGGCCGACTTCACCAACGAGCAGCGCATCAAGGCATGGTCGTTCTGCGACTACATGATGCGCCGCGACCCGGAGATGCTGCGCACCATGGACGAGATCGCCGTGGGCCTGCAGAAGCGCGGGGCCAAGCAGCCGACCGAGTTCGAGCAGCTGTTCCACGAGAAGTGCCCGGACGTCACGATCCCGCAGCTCGACAAGGAGTGGGAGGACTTCTGGACCGGCGCGTCACCGGTGCTGAAGGCGATCCAGAACAACACGCCGCCGGTCAACGCGATCAGCAAGGGCGCCGACAAGTGGGTCGAGGCCTTCAATGCCGCGCGCAAGGAGTACGGCGCCACGCCGGTGAAGTGGTCGGCGAACCTGTCGACGCGCTGCAAGGAGCACGCGGAATACCTGAAGACCAACAAGGACCTGCGCGATCCGGCGTCGATGCACACCGAGTCGGTGGACCTCGGCGGCAGCTACAACGGCAGCCTGTTCGCCGAGATGGCGATCGTCGCGGCGCCGGCCAACAGCGGCAACGCGAAGAAGATGTTCGAGCAGTGGCTGAGCTGGCCGGGTTACCGGGACGCACTGGTGAACGACTTCATCCTGACCATCGGCGCCTACCTCGAAGGTGACGTGCTGGTGATGAACGTCACCAGCGGCAAGGGCAAGCCAGCCGCCGCCGTGGCCGGCATCGACTGCTTCCCGCGCCGCAACGACCACCAGGATCGCTACGACGCCGAGGTCAAGGTGTCCGACCTCGGCCCCGAAGCCGAGAAGCTGCTGCGCGACAACGGGCGCGAGGGCAAGAAGGTGATCGGCTTCCCGCTGACGCTGCACACCGGCAGCAACGCCGGCGTCGGCATCCGCGGCTCGCTGACCTGCACGGTCACCGCCGACAAGGGCGAGAAGGTCGAGGGTGTGCTGGTGTTCGACGACGGCCGCATCCGCACGACCACGGCACCGGGCATGGTCACGTTCTGGCCGCTGGACCCGTTGCCGAAGGGCAAGGTCAGCTTCCAGTGGACCTGGATGGGCGACGGTTCGCAGCAGGTCCTGCGCGGCTCGTTCATGGCCAAGTGAGCGCGGCAGCGCTCACCAGAACAGACGCTTCGCGCGCACCAGGACGCGGTGCACCTTGCCGCCGCGCGCGACCCACAACGGGAACTCGACGCCGTCGTAGCTGCCGATCTCGCGGTCGTTGAACAGGTCGCGCAGCTTGGTGACGTCGGTGACCGGCACGAACACCGGCGCGCCGTTGTCGACCCGCTTCAGTTCGCACGACAGCACGAAGTCGCCGGCCTTCAGATCGATGTCGTCGGGCTGTTCGCCGACGAACACCTTGTCGACGACCACCAGCGACGTCGGGATCGCGGTCGGCTCGCCGTTCGCATCGCCGGTGATCTGGCGGTGCATGGCGATCGCCGCGGTGCGCACCGCCTCGGGGTCCTCGGCGTAGCCGAAGGCGCGGCAGGCGAGGCCGGCCTGGCGGATCAGCGCCCAGACCTCGGCCGGCAGCGGTGCGATGCGGAACGTCATCGGCGCGCCCTTGCGTTCCACTTTCAGCTCGAGCTCGACGTTCGCCGGCTGCCGCAGCAGCGTCAGCGCGAAGCCCGGGCTCCAGGTGACCTCAGTGCCCGCCAGCTCGACGATGCGGTCGCCGGAACGCACGCCGGCCTTGGCCGCCGGGCCGCGGCCGTCGACGTCCATCACGACGACGTGGTCCTCGGCGTCGAGCACACGCATGCCAAGGTCCGGACTGCGCAGCTTGTAGGCCGCGAACAACAGGCTCGTGACCTGGCGCCGCACGTGGTCGACCGCGATCGCGTAGCCCTTGTTGTTGAAGGTGCCACCACCGGCGCTGTTGATGCCGACCAGGCGGCCCTTCATGTCCAGCAACGCGCCGCCGCTGTTGCCGCCGTTGATCGCCGCGTCGGTCTCGATCAGGTGTTCGAGCTTCGCCCAGCGGCCGCGCACGCGGATGCCCTTGTCCTTGGCCGATACGACGCCGAACGTGATCGTGTTGGCGCGGCCGTGCGGGTTGCCGATCGCGGCGACATTCTCACCGATCGCGAGTTCGTCGGAGTTGCCGAGATCGATCGCGTGCACCTCCTCGCCGGGATCGAGCTGCAGCTGCAGCAGCGACAGGTCGTCCTCGCGCGAGATGCTCAGCACCTTGACCTGGTAGGTCTTGCCGCCGAACACGCGCGCCGTCACGGCGTGGTCGGGCTTCATCGAGCCATCGGGATTCGTCGCCTCGTCGACGACGTGCCAGTTGCTGAGCGCCAGTCCCGAACGATCGATGATGACGCCCGAGCCGAGGCTCAGCGTCACCAGCTCGGGCTCCTTCATCTGCGCGAACGGATCGTTCTCGTCGACCTTGGCGACGTTCTGGGCGACGTAGATGTTCAGCATCGCACCGCTGGACTTCGCCACCATCGTCGTCAACGTGTCCTCGCGCCGCGCCCGCTCGGCAGCGCTGACCGGGGCCGGGGCGCGGATCGCCTCGTCGGCCGCGGCGCCGTCCTCGAGCTGGCTGGCGAACAGCTTGCGCACGCGGGCGATGCCGACGAACGTCGACAGGTTGGTCTCCGTCGTGACCTTGTCGCCGCGCATCGCGAACTGCTGGTCGATCGCATCGATCCGGCCCGCGTCGCCGATGCCGAGCACGCGCCCCGTCACGTCGATCACCGCGCCGCCACCGTTGGCGTTGCCGAGGTTGCCATCGGCCTGGATCCGGCCACCTTCGCGATCGCGCCGCGCTGACACCACGCCGGCCGTGACGACCACCTGCGTGCCGAGCGGATTGCCGACCGCCAGCACGGTCTCGCCGAGGATCGCATCGTCGTCGGGGTCGCAATCGGCCGCCGTCAGCATCGCGCCGGCCGGCAGCTCGACCTGCAGCAGGGCGAGGTTGCTGGCCGTATTGGTCTTCACGACCTTCGCCGGGAACACCTTGCCGTCCAGCCCCCGGATGCGCGGCTCGTCACCCTGGCAGATGTGCGCGTTCGTCACCACGAGGCCACGCTTGCCGACGACCACGCCCGAACCGAGACCGGCATGGCGCAGCACGGCACCTGGATCCTCACCGCCGAGCTGCGGCCAGTCGCCGCTGCCACACCACACCGACACCACCGACGGCGCCACGCGTCGCACCGCGTCGGCCATCACCGACGCCGGCGGCGGCGGCGCCTTCCCCAGGGTGGCGTTCTTCGCCGCGGCGAACTCCTTGGCGAACGCGGCGCGCATCGCTGCCGCCGACAGCACCGCGCCGAAGCTCGGCCGCTTCAGGTCCTCGAGCACCGGGTCGGTCTTGTCGCGCTGCACGTGTTCGGCGGCATAGAGGCCGAGCAGGCGCCCATCCAGATCCAGCACCGGCGCGCCGTCGCAGCGCTCGTCGTTGCGCGAGTCGGTCAGGAACACGTCCTTCGCGGCGAACGTATGCCCGTCCAGCACGATGTCGGCCAGCGCGGGACTGGCCACGCCGCCAAACGCCAGCATGTCCTTGCCCTCCGGCCGGGCGACACAGACCACCGGCTCGCCGGCGCGGGGCCGGTCGGCGCCGAGTTCGACGCAGGCCAGCTCGCCCGCCGGCGGCGTGACGCGCAGCAGCGCCAGTCCCGAAGCGTCGTCGAACCGCACGATGGTGGCCGGCAGCTGGGTGTTGCCCGCATCGTCCAGCTGCACGAACAGGTGCTTGTCGTCGGCACCCTCGACCTCGTGCACGAGGTGGCGCCACGTGACGACGAGTCCGCTCGGGTCGACGACGGCGCCCGAACTCGCGCGTTCGATCGCGAACTTGCCGCGTGAACCGTCGACCTCGACGTAGACGTAGACGACGGCCGCGCGCGACTTCGCCACGACCGCGGCGGATGGCGAAGCCTGTGCCGCCCCGTCCGTCGGCGCCTGCAGCAGCGAGCGGTTGACGTGGCCCTGCGCGGGCAGGGCGAAGGAGACCCAGAGGACAGCGGGGGCGAGAACGTGGCGCGGACGCATGCGCAGGAGGTTAGCGCCGGCCCCGGCACGCCGGCAGGGTCACTTGCCCTTGTTCTCGGCCTCGACCTTCGCGTTGGCCTCGAGGCGCTTCTGGCACAGCTCCATCATGTGCTTCTGGTGCTTCAGGTAGAACTCGGCGCTGTTCTTGACGGTGCCGAGGATCGCGCCCTCACGCTCCCCCTGGTTCTGGTACTGCGTCCCACCGTAGGTCTTGTTCATGGCGTCCTCGAGCGCCTTCGAGGTGCCCTTCAGCGGCGGGTAGATGCCCTGGGCGATCTTCAGCTGCTTCTGCAGGTCCTTGACCGCCTTGCGCGAGTTGGGGAAGTCGGCCGGCGTGAACTTCTGGAGCGCCGCCAGCGCCTCGTTCGTGGTCGCCAGCGCCTTCGTCAGAGCTGCTTCGTTGGCATCCTTCAGCGACGGCTTCAGCTGCGCGACCTCGACCAGGCGCTCGCCGTTGCAGCCGCCGCACTTCCAGCCGCCGTCACCGCGGCACGCAGGACACGTGCTCCAGCGATCCCCGTCCCCCTTGATGCGGCCACCACCGCTGCAGAGGCCACACTCCAGGAACCCCATGCCCTGGCACGCGGGGCAGAGCGCCTTCTCCAGCGGATCCGCGAAGTGGCCGAGCCCGGCGCACGCGCGGCAGACGGCCATGCGCTCCTTGTTGCGCTTGCACTCGATGCAAGTCGGCGCGTCGTCGAAGAACCGCGCGCACGTCATGCACTTCATCTTGCCGGTACCAGAACAGGTCGGGCACTTCACTTCCTGCATCTCCGCCCACTGCTGCAGGCCGGCGTCGTCGGCCTTGGTCGCCCGCTCGAACTTCTCGGGGTGCACGTAGTGGAGGTCCTGCGCCGACAGAGCGGCGGCGGCGAAGCAGGCGAACACGACACACAGCAGGCGACTGACGAACATCAAGGCATCTCCTCGGCGGTTCTCCGATGCGGCGAAGAGCAGAGGATACGTGCGCCGGCGGCACGCGGCAAACGGGTCCGGGCAATCCGCAGGGCGCACCGCGCCAGAGCAAGGCCGACCACGTGGGCGCGCATGTCGAACCCGCGGCCGCGTGCCGATGCACCAGCCGGTCATGGTGCGCTGTCGGGTTCGTCGGTGGCGGTGTCGTCCTCGAGGCCGGCACGCTGCAGCTTCAGGCGCACGCGCCGATTCTGTCGCCGCAGCCGGTCGTTGCTCTGCTGCAAGCGGCCGACCTCGTCGAGCAGCAGGCGCAGGTCCTCCTTGCCGACCGTCACGTCCTGTTCGCTGCGCAGACGCGCGCGCAACACCTTGCGCAGCGCTTCGAGGTCCTTGTCGTTCGACATCGTGACTGCCGTACCACGTGACTGCGGGACTGCAAGCGCCGATTGCAGCCGGGCCCCCGCGCCGCCATCCTGCCACCCACCACCACCTTGGATTCCCTGCCGACCATTGCCAGGCGCGCCATCGAACGACGCCGCGATCTGCTGACCCGCCTGCACGCGGAGAGCACCGACTGCTACCGGCTGCTGCACGGCGTCGCCGAAGACGCACCCGGCGTGACGCTCGATCGTTACGGCCCGCTGCTGCTGCTGCAGACGTTCCGCGAACCGCTGCCGGCCACGGCGGTCGACGACCTGCGGCAAGCCGTGCGCGACGGCACCGGGCTCGAGCTCGAGATCGTGCACAACCATCGCGGCGAGGCGCCCGCGGTCGCGCCCGAGAGCCACCAGCCGACCGCCGCGGCGCTTGGCGAGCACAGTTGCCACGAAGGCCCGGTGCGCTACCTGGTGCAGGCGCGGCACCGCGGCCAGGATCCGTGGCTGTTCCTCGACCTGCGCGCCGGCCGCCGCACTGCTCGGCAACTCGCCGCCGGCAAGCGCGTGCTGAACCTGTTCGCGTACACCTGCGGCGTCGGCGTCGCGGCGGCCGTCGGCGGCGCCGCTCAGGTGCAGAACGTCGACTTCGCGCAGAGCGCGCTCGAGGTCGGCCGGCGCAACGCGGCCTTGAACGACATTGCGGCCGAGCGCTTCACGACGCTGCACGCCGACTGCATCCCGGTGCTGCGCCAGCTCGCGCGCCAGCCGGTGCAGCGCCGCGGCAAGCACCTGCCGTTCGTGCGCATCGACGCGCAGCCGTTCGACCTGATCGTGCTGGATCCGCCGCGGTTCGCGCAGAGCCCATTCGGCACCGTCGACGTCGTGCGCGACTACCCGTCGCTGTGGAAGCCGTGCCTGCTGGCGCTGGCGCCGGGCGGCGCCGTGCTGGCGACCAACCACGTGCCGCAGGTCACCGAGCAGGACTGGCACCAGGTTTTGCGCCGGAGCGCCGAGAAGGCGGGCCGGCCGCTGCGCACGCTGGATCCGATCGCCGTCGACGACGACTTCCCGTCGTTCGATGGCCGCCCGCCGCTGAAGGTCGTGCTGGCGACGGTGTGACGCCCGATCAGAACACGCGGCCGCCGGCGCGCGTGAGCACCTCTTCGGCGACCGCGCCGAGCGCTGCCAGCAGCGAACCCAGCGTCAACGGGCCGCGGCTGCCGAGCGTGATGCCGTCGCCGTCGATGCGATAGACGAACGTGCTGGTGCCGAGCGCGCGCGCCACCTCCTCCGCGTCGGGCAGCGCTTCACGGCCGAAGCCGAGTTCGTCGCGCTGGGCATCGAGCTGCGGGTAGAGCCAGGTCTCGACGCTGCGCCAGCCGAGTTCCACGGCGCGGAACAGGCGCAGGTGCAGCACACCGCTGGCGCCCTGCGTCGACTGCTGCAGTGCGACGAAGTCCGGCTGCACGGCCAGGCTGTCGTCGGCCTCTTCGACCTGGTGCAGCGCGCGCACCAGGGCCGCGGCATCCGATGCACACCACAGCCCATCGGCGCGCAGCACGTAGCACGGCGACAGCTGCGGACCGTCACCACCCAAGCGCACGTTGCAGAACCGGATCGTCTGCTAGTCGGCCTGGCGCGTGCGCCACTCGACGCCCTCGCGGGTGGTCTCGGCCTCGAGCCCCTGCATCACGGCCTGCACGGCGGCGGCATCGCGCACGCCGATGCGCAGCAGCAGTTCGGGCTTGGGCAGGGCACCCTTCTCGAGCGCCAGCGCGAACGCGACCTGCGGCGCGAACGCATGCGCCAGCGCTGCGACTTCGCCGGGCTTGCTGCCGGCGCGACGGAGCCCACGGCCGAGTTCGCCCTGCAGCTCGCGGCGCGGCACCGCCGGCAGCAGCGCGAGGAACTTCTGCCAGGCCGCTGTCAGGCCGAGCAGGTCGACGCTGCCGGCACCAAAGGCGACCGTGTTCGCCGAGCAGGCGCGCGCGAAGCCGAGCTCGGCCGGCGCCGCGAGCAGCACCTTGGCGAGACCGCTCGCACTGCCGCCGATGCCCAGTCGGATCGTGTCGGCGCCAGCGCGCACCGTGGCGTGCACCGTCTGCAGCGCGCCGATGCCGAGCGCATCGCTCCAGAGGCTGGCCTCGTACGGCAGGTGCGGCTCGAAGCTCGCCACCACGCGGCGCCCGTCGACGAACAGCGAGGCGAGCGCTTCGGCGCCCGCGTCGTCCGCTCGCGCCGCAGTCATGCTGCCGCCCAGCGACGGTGCTGCGCCACGCGCGACCGCGGCGATCTCGTGCAGGTAGCCGCGGCTGTTGCTGACGACCAGGCAGCCGGCCAGCGAGCCGAAGAAGATCGGCGGACCGTTCGTCGTCAGCTGTTCGAGGGCGACACCGTCGATGTCGACGGTCTCGATCGCACCCTGCTCGCCCGACTGCAGCCGTTGCCGCACGGCCCCACGCAGCGCGGCGACCACCCGGCCGATCGCCGCCTCGGCGCCGTGCTCGTCGACGCAGAGGCACAGCGACGGCCCCATGCCTTCGATCGTCAGCCGCCCCACGGCCAGCTGCATCGGCTGCCGCAGCACCGTGCGCAGATCGGCAGCGCCGACGCCGACACGCTGCAGCACGCGCTGGATGTGGTCCGCGGCGAAGTCCAGCCGACCGTCGATGCGTTCTGCGCGCAGCTCGTCGGGCACCCGGCCTAGGAATCCACGCACCAACGCCGCCAGCGGCAGCGCCTTCGCATCGGCGGTGCAGGCCGCCATGCCGCCGAACTGCGCGACCGCATAGGTCGACGTCGGCAGCACATCGGCGAGCACGCGCGACGGCGGCGGTGTGGCCTGCGCGGCGATCGAGCCGCAGACCAGGGAAACGGTGAGACAGCGCAGCATCATGGCATTCCTGACGGAGAGGGACTCGGGGGCCACGGCAACGCGGCCGCCGGCGGACTATTCGCACAGCTCGTCCGCATCGGCGTTCTCGGTGCCGGGTTCGACACCGGCCTTGCTGAGATCCGGAGCATAGAGCACGCGCATCAGGTAGAGCCCGCTCGCGGGCGCCGTCGGCCCGGCGAGCCGCCGTTCCCGGGCCGCGAGCACCTGGGCGAGCCATTCGGGCGGCTGGTTGCCATAACCGACCTCCAGCAGCGACCCGACCAGGTTGCGCACCATGTTGTAGAGGAAGCCATTGCCCTGCACGACGAAGTCGAAGCCGCCGGGCCGATGCAGCAGGTGCACATGGTGCAGCGTGCGCACGGTGCCGCGAATCAGCGGCCGGCCGGGATTCGTCGCGAACGACAGGAAGTCGTGCGTGCCCTGCAGGCACCCGACGGCGGCGCGCATCGCGGCGAAGTCGATCGGCCGCCGGGTCCAGTGGTAGAGGCTGCGGCCGATCGCGGGCCGCACCGGACTCGACAGGCAACGGTAGGCGTAGCGCTTGCCGCGGGCGTAGAAGCGGGCGTGGAAGTCCGGCGGCGCCTCCTGCACCCGCTGCACGGAGACGTCGTCGGGCAGGTGCGTGTTCAGCGCCAGCGCCAGCCGTTCCACCGGGAAGGCGCGCGGCAGGCGGACGTGCGCACACTGCGCGATCGCGTGCACGCCGGTGTCCGTGCGCCCGGCACCCTCGACGCGCACGCCGACACAGTCGATCGCGGCGAGCGCACGCTCGAGTTCTTCCTGCACGCTGCGGTGACGGGCCTGGATCTGCCAGCCGTGGAAGTGCGTGCCGTCGTAGGCGATCGTCAGCAGGTAGGTCGGCACGACGGCACCATAGCGCCGCCGCGGCCGCCAACGCGCGGCAGATCAGCCGCGCAGGAACACCCGCGTGAAGGTCGCCGCGATCACCGACAGGCCGACCGTGATGCCGCCCATGACGTGGTTCTGCTGCATGCCGTAGAGCCAGGCAGCGACGGTGCCGCCGGCGGCGAGCACCAGCAGCGGCACGATCAGCCCGACCATGCGCGAGCCCGCACCGACGCGTACGGTCGCGGGGCGACGCACGATCACCGGCGAAGCGACCGGCGCGGCCATGCGCGGGGCCTCGGCGACCGGGCGCTGGGTCGGCATCGGCGCCGCCGGGCGCGCGGTGGCGGCCGTCTCCGGGCGCGGTGCAGCGGCGGGCCTGGCGCGCATCGGTGCTGCTGGCGGCGCAGCGGGTGCTGGCGGCGCGGCGCCCAGGATATCGTCGCCGAAGTCCGTCGGCGCGAACGCCCCGGCGCCGCCGCCCGGCAGCAGGCTGCCGACGTCCTCGTCCAGCAGGCCCCAACTGGCGTCGGCGGGCGGTGTCGGACCGTTGTTCGCGAACAGGAGGTCGTCCGGGGCATCCGTCGACGACTTGGCGTCGTCGCGCATCTGCACCTGGCCGTACGCAAGTGGGTCGTACGCTTTCATGACTGCTCTCCAAACCTTCGGCGCAGGTAGCTCGACGGAATGCCGAGCTCCTTGCGGTACTTCGTCACGGTGCGGCGCGCTGCCTGCACGCCGCGCTGGGCCAGCGCCGCGACGAGGTCGTCGTCGGACAGCGGGCTCGTCTTGTTCTCTGTCGCCACGAGGTCGGTGATCTGCTGCGCAACCGCCATGCGCCCCTGCCCTGCCGTCGGCAGGGCATCGATGCGGCCGCCATCGAAGAAGTCGCGCAGGCGGAACACGCCGCGGTCGGTCTGCACGTGCTTACCCGCGATCGCGCGGCTCACCGTCGAGGTGTGCAGCCCCAGCCGTTCCGCGATCTCGCTCATGCGCAGCGGGCGGATGCCGCTCTTGCCCATGGCGAGGAACTGCGTCTGCTCCGCCATCACGGCCTGCACGACGCGCAGCAGCGTCTGTTGCCGGTTGCGCACAGCTTCGATCAGGTCGCGGGCCGAGCGCAGCTTCGGCCGCAGGTAGTCGCGCACTTCGCGCGCGGTGCCGCGGTCACCGGCCATCGCCGCGTAGTCGGCGTTGACGGCCAGTTCGGGCATCGCGGCATCGTCGAGCCCGACCTGCACCGCGCCGTCGCGCAGCCAGGCGTAGCAGTCGGGACGCAGCGCGGCGGCGACCGAATCGGTGAACGCCGCCGCGGGCCGCGGGTCGAGCGCCTTCATGCGGAGCAGCAGGTCGGCGAGTTCGTCGAGCGACAACGCCATCGCCCGCGCCACCTCGGGCAGCTTGTTGCGGCCCAGCGCGTCGAGGTGTTCCCGCAGCAGCCGCTCGATGCGCGGCAGATCCGGGTCGCCTTCGGCCTGCAGCAACATCGCTGCCACCGGGTCGGCGGCGCCGATGCCGCGCGGTTCGAGCGTGCACAGCAGCAGATGCGCCTCTTCGAGCAGCGCCAGCGGCACGTCCAGTTCCGCCGCCAGGTCGGTCAACGCGAACGGCAGCAGGCCGCGCTCGTCGAGCCGCTGCACGAGGTGCACGACGGCATCCGCGAGCAGCTGCGGCACGTCGCGGAACGCGAGCTGCTGGCGCACGAACTCCACCAGGCTGTCCGCGCTGGCCACGAGGTTGTCGAACAGCGCCTTGTGGGCGTCGCCGTCGTCACCGGCCGGACCGCGCCGCCACTCCTCCCAGCCGGAGTCCTCGCGCTCGGCGGTCGGCGCCACGGGCGTTTCGGCCTCGCTCGGTGCCGCCAGCCGCACCTCCAACGTCTCGTTCTGCTGCGCCTCGTGTTCGAGGAACTGCAGCAGATCCTCCGCGGCGAGTTGCAGCACCTCGATCGACTGCAGCATCTGCGGCAGCAGGGCGAGGCGCTGTTCCTGGCGTTGGCCTAGGCGTGCTTCGAGACTCATGGCGCGAAAGTTCGGTCCGCAAGGGACTTTCGACGCCAGGCGATGAAATCTTGAGCGGTCGCGCGAGGACCGTCCTGGAATGCGGCAGTGCCCGCGACGCGCCTGGGGACGCGTCGCGCTACGCGGCGCGCCTGGGGACGCGTCGCGCTACGCGGCGCGCCGGGAGACGCGCCGCGCGCAGCACGCCGTCAGCGCGGCTTGCGCACGTAGTGCAGCTTCATCTCCTGCTTGCCGTCCGCGCTCTCGAACGTCATCTGCAGGTCGCGCGTGTCGGCGTCCTTCTGGGCGTAGACCTGGTGGATCTTCGCCGGCTTGCCGCCCATGTCGCACTCGCCCGCGAAGGTCCACTGCTTCGTGGCGGCATCGTAGGTGCCATCGGTGCGCGAGTGGGTCGCGGTGTACGAGTCGATCCAGAAGCTGACGTACTGCTTGCTGCCCTCGTCGTAGCCCATCAGCGAGTGGCCCTCGAACGGCTGGCCCATCATCGAGCCGGTGAAGTCGGACCAGAACCACTTGCCGTCACAGATCGGCAGCACGCGTTCGGCGCACTTCTCCTCGACGGCCGGCTGCCCCGGCACCAGGGTCGTGCAGGTGACGTTCCAGTCGCCGATGCCGGCGGCCAGCAGCGCGTGCTGGGCGGAAGGCCACTTCGCCGTCGTGGCGGTCGCCGGCGTCGGTGCCGCCGCGACCTTTCCCAGCGCGGACTTGTTGCGCGTGCGATCGATGCGCATGCACTCGGTCTGCTTGCCATCGGCGACCAGGTAGCAGGTCTCGACCGAGTGATCGGCGTCGGTCAGCCGGTAGACGCTGCGGAACTCCCCCGCCGGCGACTTGCCGGTGAACGTCCAGGTCTTGGTCGCCGCGTCGTAGCTGCCGTCCATCTCGCAGCACGGCTCGTCCATGTTGCTGACATAGATGCCGCGATACTTCTTCTGCGTCGGATCGAAGCCGGCCAGCCACAGGCCACGCGCCTTCTCGTCCTTGCAGGTGCTGTCGGCGGTCGCCTTCAGCCAGAGACCGTCGCAGATCAGCTCCGCGTGCTCGGTGCCGGTCCACTCCTTGGCCTCTTCCATGCCCGGCACGCCTGGCAACGCGGCCGTCTTGCCGGTCGTCGTCCAGTTGCCCGCGAGTGTCGCCAGCGCCGCGTGCGCCTCGGTCTTCGGGCTCGGCATCGCCTGCCCCTCTTGCGCACCCAGGAACGGCGTCGCGGTGCACGCGACGCACAACAGCAGCTCGATCTTCATGGCAGCTCCTCTGGAAACAGAGAGTGACGGCGCAGGCCATTCCCGCGCCTGGACCGTGCCTTGTACCCGGATCGGCACGGGCTTTCCCGTGACCCTGCGTCAGCTGCGCCGCCGCCGCGGCCGCGCCTCGGGATTCGCCGCCAGCGGATCCTCGGGCCAGCTGTGGCGCGGGTACTTACGGCTGAGTTCGCGTCGCACCTGCGGGTAGACGTTCTGCCAGAAACTCGGCAGATCCGTCGTCACCTGCACCGGCCGGTGGTTCGGCGCCAGCAGTTCGAGCACCACGGGCACACGGCCGCCGGCGAGCGCAGACACCGCGGCGAGGCCGAAGAACTCCTGCAGCCGGGCGGCGATCGTCGGCCCGGCGGCGGCGGTGTAGTCGATGGCGGCGGCGCGGCCCGACGGCAGCTCGATCTTGTCGGGCGCGAACTGCGACAGCGCGCGACGCTGCGGCTGCTGCAACTGCGCGAGCAGCAGTTCGGCAACGTTCGCATCGCGCAGCGAACGCAGATCGCTGCGGTCGCCGAGCAGGTCCAGTGCGGCGGCGGCCACCGCCGGGTCGTCCCAGACCGGCAGGCCGAGGTCGGGCATGCGTTCCGCGAGCCAGCGCGCGCGGCCCAGCAGGCGGCGCAGGTCCTTCTGTTCGCCGAGCCAGCGCCACGGATCGGCGGCGACGACCGGCAACAGCAGCTCGGCGGCGCGACCGGCCGGCAGTTCGCCACCGCGCGCGGACTTCAACGGCAGGTCGCGGTAGCGCTGCTCGCGCACCGCGATCACGCGGCCGGCGGTCTCGTCGAGTTCGGCCGTGACGACGTACTGCAGCGCCTGCGGTTCGATCGCCTCGAGGTCCGCGACCTCGAGCGCCGTCACCAGCGTCGCGCGCGAGCGCTGCTGACGACCGGTCTCCAACAGGCGCAGCGCCAGCACGAGGTCGTGGCCGTCGGCCGAGGCCGGCAGCGTGAGCCCACGGCCACCCACCATCACCGCCGAACGCGCGTCGCCGGCGGCGGTGCGCCGCGCGACCCGATCCGGAAAGCCCGCCAGCAGGCAGCGCGCCAGCAGCGTCGTGTCGCGCGCCGCGTCGCCGCGCGAGCGTTCGCCGGCCAGCAGACGATCGCGGGATGCCTTCAGCACGCGCGCCTGCGCGGGCCAGCTGCCGAACTCGCGGCACATCGCTTCGGGGAAGCTGCGCTCCTCGGCGAGCAGGAACGCATCGACCGCGGCATGCAGATCGGCGCCATCACCACGGCCGAGCTGGTCGACGTCGCTGAGCAGCGTCGCCGCGGTCGCCGCCGCCACCGCGCAGCCGAGTTCGCGCCCCTTCTGCACGACGGCACCGAGCCGCGGGTGTACCGGCAGCTCCAGCAGCAGCCGGCCGAACTTCGTCAGCGTGCCGGCCACGAGATCGACGGCACCGAGGTCGGCGAGCAAGCGGTCCGCGGCCGCCAGCGCTTCAGCCGGCGGGTGTTCGAACCAGCCGAACTGGTTCGGATCGCGGCCGGCGAACGCACGCACCAGCAGTGCTGGCCCCGACAGATCGACGCGCTGCACCTCGGGCAGCGTGCGCGCCGGCATGCCGCGCTCCTCGGCGGCACTCCACAGCCGGTAGCAGATGCCGGGCCCCGTGCGACCGGCGCGGCCGGTGCGCTGGGTCGCCGAGGCCAGGCTGATGCGTTCGAGCTGCAGTACGTCGACCGAGCGGCCGCGGTCGAAGCGCAGTTCGCGCGCCAGGCCCGCGTCGACGACCGCCGTGACGCCGGCGATCGTCAGCGAACTCTCGGCGACGTTGGTCGACAGCACGACCTTGCGCTGCTGCTGCGGCCGGATCGCGCGGTCCTGCGCGGCGGACTCGAGGCGACCGTGCAACGGCAGCACCAGCAAGGCGCGCCGGCGCGCGAGGTTCTGCAGTGCGGCTTCGCTGCGCGCGATCTCGCCGGTGCCCGGCAGGAACACCAGCACGTCGCCGGTGGTCTCGTCGAGCGCGCGGTCGACCGCCGCGCGCACGGTCAGCTCGAGGTCCTGGTCGGCCGCGCGCAGAAGGTGCACGACCTGCACCGGGAACAGCCGGCCGTCGGCCTCGACGACCTCGCTGCCGGGCAGGAACTGCAGCAGCGGCGCCGGATCCAGCGTCGCCGACATCACGCACAGCAACAGGTCGGCCCGCACCGTCGCCCGCGCCTCGGCCAGCATCGCCAGGGCCAGATCGCCTTCGAGATGGCGTTCGTGGAACTCGTCGAGGCAGACGGCGGCGACCCCGTCGAGGAATGGATCGTGCACCAGCTGCCGCACCAGCACGCCCTCGGTGACGAAGCGGATGCGCGTCTGCCGGCTGGTGCGCGTGTCGCCGCGCACCTGGTAGCCGACGAGGCCACCGAGCGGCACATCGAGTTCCTGGGCGACGCGGGCGGCGGCGGCGCGGGCGGCCAGGCGTCGCGGCTCGAGCACGACGATCTCGCCGCGGTCGCCGGGCAGCGACAGCAGTGCCGGCGGCACGCGCGTGGTCTTGCCCGAACCGGGCGGCGCCATCAGCAACAGAGAGGTCGTGCGCGAGAACGCCTGCCGCACCGCCGGCAGCACGTCGTCGATCGGCAGCGGGTCGTTCACGAGGACAGCGGCCGCCGGCCCTCCATCGCATCGGCGAGGATCGACTTGCTGACCTGCGCGATCGACGATCCGGCCGGCAGCCCGCGGGCGAGCCGCGTCACCTTGACGCCGAGCGGGGCCAGGCGTTCGGCGAGCACACGCGCGGTGCCTTCGCCTTCGAGATCTGGATTGGTCGCCAGGCAGACCTCGGTCGGCTTCTCGGTGTGGATGCGGCGCAGCAGCAGGTCGGTCGTCAGGTCTTCCGGGCGGATGCCTTCGAGCTGCGACAGGCGGCCCTGCAGCACGTGGTAGAGGCCGCGGTAGCCGACGTCCTCGAAGCGCGTCACCTCGCGCGGATCCTCGATCACCAGCACCATCGCCTGGTCGCGCGTCGCATCACTGCAGACGCTGCACGGATCCTGCGCGTCGAGGTTGCAGCAACGACGGCAGGTCTTGACGGCGGCGCGCACCTGCTCGATCGCACGCGCGAGCTGCAGCGCCTCCTCGGTCTCGACCCGCAACAGGTGGAACGCCAGCCGTTCGGCGCTCTTCGGCCCGATGCCCGGCAGCCGGTGCAGCTGTTCGATCAGGTTCTCGATCGTGCGATCGCGCGTGGCCACGCGAGAGCCGGGTTAGAAGCCCATGCCGGGCAGGTTCATGCCGCCGGTGACCTTGCCCATCTCGCGATCGCGCAGTGCCTTCGCGGCCTGCAGCGCCTGCTTGACGGCACCGGTCACCAGGTCTTCGAGCGCCTCGACGTCGTTCGGATCGACCGCGGCCTTGTCGATCTTGACCGCCTGCAGCTCCTGGTTGCCGTTGACGTAGGCTTTGACGGCACCGCCGCCGGCCGAGCCCTCGAGAATGCGCTCGCCGAGCGAACGCTGCGCATCCTGCATGCGCCGCTGCATCTCCTGCGCCTGCTTCAGCAGGCTCTGCATGTCGCCGAATCCGGTGGCCATCGTTGCCCTCGCAAAACTGGGATCATGCCGGCCAGGGCGGCCGGCATCCATGCTGGACCCGCTCGCCGGTCACGGCACGACGGTGAACTCGACGCCGCGGCTGCTGCTGAACAGCTCCGGCCCGCAGGCATCGAGCCACGCAACCTGGCCGTAGACGTGCAGTCCGAGCATCTCGTTGGCCGCGATCGGCCACGGAAACGTGCCGCCGCCGAACGCATCGCTGGTGGTGCCGAGCATCACCAAGGTGCCCGGATCGACCAGCAACGTGATGCCGATCACCGGCAGCGAGGCCGGCCCGAGCGCGAGCCCGAGCACGCCGAACGAGTTCGCCGGCGCGTTGTCCATCGCGTAGCCGAACTGCAGGTTGCCGCGCCGCGGCTCGGAGTTGACCAGCAGGCGCGGGTCGCCCGCACAACCGGCGGTCGCCACGCCGTAGACGTTGCCGTCTTCGTCGGCGTTCTTCTGGCCGTCGAGGTCGCGGTCGAGCGCGATGCGGTTGCCGGTGCCGGGCGTCACCGCGGTGAACAGCAGGCTGGCGTTGCCGGCCAGCGCCTTGCCCTGCAGTTGCACAGCCGTGAATGGGCCTTCACCGGTCAGGTCGCTGGTGAACTGTGCCGTGCCGGGCTGGTAGAGCAGGCCGGCGAGGCGCCCGTCGAGCAGGCCGTGGACAGTGAGGTCGAGATCCCCGGCGGCGGCGCGCGACGTGACCAGAGCGAGGTCGGCGGCGTAGCCGGCGCTGTTCGCGTTGCCCTGCGTCAGGTGGAACTGGTAGCCGACCGCGGGCGCGGTGCCGGTGTCGAAGCTGGCGAGCATCGTCACGATGTCGTCCTTGGTGCCCGACGGCCACGGGTTGAACACCGGCAGCGCGAGGAAGTTGTCCAGGGTGTCGAGGTTGCCATCGTGCGTGAAGCCGAAGCCACTCTTCTGCGGGCCCGCGGTGCGACGGAAGCCGACCTTGCGGTACATGTTGCGCAGCTGCGGCACCTTCATCGACTGCGCCTCCTGCAGGATCATGCCCGAGAAGATCAGGCCGCCGGTGCCGTTCGGCAGCGCGTGGCAGGTCGAGCACGATGCCCCGCCCGGGACCGGTACGCTGGCGATGCTCTGCGTGAACGCGGTCAGACCGGCCGCCTCGTTGTTGCCCGCCGGCGCCGTGCGCAGCGAACGGTCCAGCAGTTCGTTCGGATTCGGCGGATGCCGCATCGTGGTCACGAACGCCGCGTAGTCGTTCATGTCCGTCGTCGACAGCTGCGCGCCGCCCATCAGCTTGTCGAACGCCGGGTTGAAGGCCTGGAAGTTCGCACGATCGCCGCGCCAGTGCAGCACACCGACCCCGGCCAGGCCACGCAGCGTCTGCGTCGTCATCGGCCCCTTCATCGGGTGGAACTGCGGCAGCGGCAGCAGACTGAACGGGAACGGCTGCGTCGGCGGCGTCTGCATCGTGCCGTTCGGATCGCCGAGGTCCCAGGCGATGCCGTCGATGTCGCCATCGATGTGGCACGCGGCGCACGACATCGTGCCGTTGCCGGAGAGCTTCGCGTCGTAGAGGAACTTGCGGCCCTGCCGCAGCGACGCCGGCATCGGATCCCAGGTCGCGATCGGCAGCTCGCGCAGCACCGTGTTGGACGTGCGGTCGATGACCACCAGCGTGTCGCTGAGGCGGTTCAGCACGTAGAGCAGGCCCTGGGTCGGGTGCAGCGCCAATCCGCGCGGGCCGCGCTTCTGGCGGGTGTTCACGGATGCGCCCGGCGTGCTACCGGTCTCGATGCGCGCGAGCACGTTGCCGGCCAGGTCGAGCACGCCGATGCGGTCGGTGCCGTGCGCGGCCACGTAGACGCGGCCGGCAGCGGCGTCGATGGCGACGCCGAACGGCTCGCTGAGCGCGGTCGCCAGCGCCGAGCTGTTCGGCAACACCCCGTAGTTCAAACCGGCATTGAGGTCGAACGGCGTCACCACCGGCGTGACCCCGGTCGTGATGCGAGTCAGCCGACTGTCGATCGCGTGGCCGCGCAGGTTGGGTTCGAAGCGCACGAGGTTGCGCGCCTCGATGTTCGCCACCCACAGGTCGCCGGAGCCCGGGTGCACGGCGATCGCGGTGTTGGTGGTGCCGACGCTGCGGAAGTAGCGCGTCACCGTCAGCAGAGCGGCGTCGATCTGGGCTATGTCGTTGTCGGGCAGCGTGTACGGAATCTGCGCGGCCCAGGTCGGGTCGTCGGCGCGCACGAGGATGCCCTGCGCCGGCGCCGCCGGCAGCGGACCGATCGGCGGCGGTGGCGCCTGCACGCCGGCGGGCAGCACCGTGGTGCCGTTGCCCGAGCGCTGGATCACCGCGTAGACGCGAGTGCCGTCGGGGCTGGTGGCCAGCGCGCGCGGATCCTTGCCGAACAACGGGATCGTGCCGAGCGGGGCATGGCTCACCGCGTCGAACACTGCGATCTCGTCGCTGGCCGCGGCACTGACGAACGCCTTGCCACCGGCGAACACGACGTCGCTCGGCTCGTCGACGACTCGCAGCGTGTCGATGACGCGCCGTTCGGGCACGTTGACGATGCTGACGCTGTCGGACAGCAGGTTCACCACCCACACCTCGTCGCGCGTGCGCGGCTGCACCGACACCGGATCGAGCCCGACCGGGATCTCGGCCAGCAGGAACGGCTGGCTCGGCTGCGACAGATCGAACACGCACAGGCGGCCGCCCGTGGTGTCGGCGACGAACAGCCGGGTGCCATCGGCGGACACCCGCATCGGCGCGACCGGTCCGCTCTCGTACGGGACGAACGATTGGGCGACGGCGGTGCC
Source organism: Planctomycetota bacterium (assembly GCA_044230075.1). Classification (GTDB taxonomy): domain Bacteria; phylum Planctomycetota; class UBA1135; order UBA1135; family UBA2386; genus JAEUHS01. The sequence goes on from JBGARS010000003.1 coordinate 131,061, forward strand.
GGCGAACGCCAGCAGGGCCAACGAGGTGGCGAGGTGGTTGGGCATGGGCTCCAGGCTGGGCCTCCGGGGGACGGGCTCCGGGGGCAGGGCTGCCACGATCCCCCGGTCAGGAGAGCCTGTCAAACGGCGCCGGCGGGCCCGGTCACTCCTGCAGGTCGGGCGGCACGTCGTCGGTGCCGGCGCTGTCTTCCGGCGCCGGGCGGGCGTCGTGCTGCCGGTCCTCGGGGTTCACCTGCACGACCCGGCCGCGGAACTTCTGCAGCACACGCTTGGCGGTCGGGCCAGGTTCGGTCTTCGGCGCCGCCGGCGCGGCGGCGTTGCCGCCGGTGTCCGCGCTGCCGCCGAGGCGGAACTCGACGGCCACGTCGCTGGCAGCCGCGGTGCGGATCACCTGCGTCAGCTCCTGCTGGATCACCGGCGACTGCAGGCGGTCCTGGTGCATCTTGCGATCGGTGTGCAGCGTCACGACGACGCGGCCCTTGCCATCCGGACCGTCGAACTGGCACAGCTCGACGGAGGCCTGCAGCAGCGCGCGGTCCTGCAGCAGGATCAGCGTGCGGGCGCGCAGGTCGCCGGCGTTGCCGGGCGGTGTCGACGGCACCGTGCGCGCGGGAGCTGGCGGCGCGGCGGCGGCCGCTCGCGGGGCCGCAGCCGGCGCAGCCGCCGCCGGTGCGCGCACCGGCATCGGCGCGGGCGCGGCCAACGCGGCCCCGCCACGACCGCGCACTTCGGCGAGCAGGTCGGCGACCGTCGGCAGCACGGCGGCCTGCGCCATGCGCACCAGCGCCACCTCGAGCACGACCGAGCGATCCTCGAGCCGGCGCAGCCGTTCGCGGCCGAGCACGCCCGCGGCCACCATCGCGTCGAGCTGGTGCAGTTCGGCGCCGGCCGCGAGTTCCTGCAGCCGCTGGCGCAGCGCACCCGTCGTCGACACCAACCCCGAATCGGCGCCGTCGATCTTCAGCAGCATCAACGAGCGCAGCGTCTCGACCAGTTCGCCGAGCGCCTCGCGTTCGTCGGTGCCGTTCTGCTGCAGTTCCCGCGCGAAGTGCAGCGCCTTGCGGGCGTCTCCCTGCAGCAGGTCGGTGACGACTTCGATCGTCGCGTCGGTGCCGATGCGCGCAACCATCGCCCGGTAGGCATCGCGGTCGAACTTCGCGCCCTGCTCGCGCAGCAGCGGCAGCACGCGTTCGAGCGCCGTCTCGGCATCCCGCACGCCGCCGCGCACCGAGGCAGCGATCTCGTCGAGCACCTCGGCGGCGACCGTGACCTGCTCGCGCTCGGCGATCATCTGCAGGCGCTTCTTCAGGTCGTCGTCGCCGACGCGGCGGAACAACAGCACCTGGCAGCGCGACCGGATCGTCTCCGGCAGCTTGTGCAGCTCGGTGGTCGCCAGCACGAACACGACCTTCGGTGGCGGCTCCTCGAGCGTCTTCAGCAGCGCGTTGAACGCCGGCTTGGTGAGCATGTGCGCCTCGTCGAGGATCACCACGCGGTAGCGCGAGCGCATGGTCGCAAAACCGACATGGTCGATCAGCTGGCGCACGTCGGCGACACCGTTGTTCGACGCCGCGTCGATCTCGATCACGTCCGGGTTGCTGCCGTCGAGGATCGACTTGCACAGCTCGCACTTGCCGCACGGCTCGGCGGTGGGGCCCTGCTCGCAGTTCAGGCAGCGGGCCAGGATGCGCGCCGACGTGGTCTTGCCGACGCCGCGGCTGCCGGCGAACAGGAATGCGTGCGGCACCCGCTGGTCCCGCAACGCCATGCGCAACGACTGCAGCACCTCGTCCTGGCCGACGACTTCCTGGAACGTCTGCGGCCGGAAACGCCGCGCGACGACCTGGTAGGGTCCTTCGGATTCCTGGTTGCCGCGCGCTGCCGCCATGCGCGACAGCATGCCGGCTCGGCGGCGGCGGCGGAAGGGCGCACGGGATTCCGGCCCAGCCTCAGCCACCCGCCCACGCGCGCATCGAGCCACCGCAGAGCAACGGCACGCTGACCGAGGCGGCGTAGAAGCAACCGTTGGCGATCATCGGGCTCCACAGCGACCCGCTGGTCCGCCGCAACCAGGCACACGCGACACCCATGGCCAGCGCAGGCAGGAAGGTCGGGGGATAGAGGTGCACGAGGGCGAACACGCAGCTCGTCACCAGCCACGGGCGTTGCTCGGCGCCGCGAAAGAACGGCTCCTGCGCGATCGGCAGCGCGATCGGCAGCAACAGCAGCAGCACCCAACGACCCCAGGCCGGCCAGAACATCGTCGCGCCGGCGGCGCCGGCGACACTGCCACCGACCCATGGCACCCGGGCCCAGAGCAGCGCCAGCACGCCGAGGCCGACGCCGGTGGCGACGCCGCTGCCGACCCTTCGGAACGTGGGGCGGGCCAGCAACTGCCCCGCCCTGCCGCTGCGGCGCAGGGCGCCGATGCCGAGCACGAGGAAGCCCAGGTTGGCACAGATCGCGAGCAGGGACGCGTAGTAGCCGATGCCGAGGTCGACGTGGAAGTCGCCGCCGTCGATCGTCATCACCATCGACGACGTGGGCTTGGGATACGCGATCTCGGCCCACGGCACCGAGCCAGGTTCCAGGCCCGGCCCGCACCAACTCACGTCGACGCGCGTGACACCCGCCGGGCGGTCGTTCCTGGTCGTCGCGACGGCACTCACGCCGGGGCGACGTTCGACCCAGGTGCGCAGGACGTCGTCGTTCGCTGGCGGCGTCGCCGACTCGAGGATCAGGTGGTGCGTCGGCGGCAGCGGCGCAGTGGGACGCGTCGTCTGCCAGGCCACGGATGCGATCGGCACGAATGCGACGAGGCCGATGGCGAAGGCCCTGGCGAGGGCCTTCGCGAATGCGCGCCAGGAATCGCTCCGGTCGCCGCGGATGTCAGGTGCCGATGTCATGCGACGAGTGCCTCGGGGATGGACACCGAGATACCGCGCCCAGGTGCTTTGCGCTGGATCGATCCGGGGAATGCGTCGGCCGGCATGACACGCCCAGCCAAGGCAGGTCCACGGCTCCGGGAAGGCCGTTGCACCGGTTCGCGGGCACCGCTAGAAGAGTCTCCCCATTCGCCGCCCAGGCGCCCCAGCTTCTCGAAGCACGGGTGAGCAAGCGGATGCGTGGAGAGGTGACCGAGCGGCTCAAGGAGCTCGCTTGGAAAGCGAGTACAGCCCAAAAGGCTGTCGGGGGTTCGAATCCCCCCCTCTCCGCCATGTTCGCACGGTTCGCGAAGGTGGGGTCCGCCGGGTCCCGAGCAAGGGGGCGGCGTGAACCTGGTCAGGTCCGGAAGGAAGCAGCCATAAGTGCTCAGCTTCTTGTGCCCGGGGTGCCTGGTGGGTTCCACCTTCGCGAGCCGTGCTATCCCCTTCCGGTGGCGAATGCGCGTCAGCGCGACGACACCGAGACCGACGCGGACACGCATACGCGCGGCAGGTTCGCCGGCAGGAGCGACGTGACCTCGTAGACCGAGCCGCCGGTGGCGACGCGGTCTTCGGCGGCGATCGTGCGTGTGCCCTGCGCGCCGAGCAGCACCACCTCGTCGCCGAGCGCCGCCGCCGGCACGTCGCTGACGTCGACGACGGTCTGGTTCATGCTGACCAGGCCGGCGAGTGGTGCCAGCTGGCCGCGCACCAGCACGGATGCACCCTGCCAGGTCGCCCGCACGAGGCCATCGGCGTAACCGAGCGGCAGCAGCGCGAGCCGCGTCGGGCGCCGGCAGACGAACGTCGAGCCGTAGCCGACCGCGTCGCCGACGACGGCGTCCCGCAGCCCGCGGATGCGCGCCTTCAGCGACAACGCCGGCCGCAGGCGCAGGGGGCCATGGCCGCGCAGCGGGTCGAAGCCGTAGAGGCCGCCACCGATGCGCACCGCATCGAGTTGCGCCGCGGGCAGCAGCAGCGTGGCGAGCGAGTTCGCGGCGTGTTGCACCGGCGTGCCGAGGTCGCGCACCGCCGCCAGTGCCGCCGAGAACGCCCCCAGCTGCGACCGCATGCCGTCGAGGTCACCCGGCTCGAGCCCGGCGAAGTGCGTGAACACGCCCTGCACGGCGAGGCGCCCACGATCGCGCAACTCGCGCATCAGTGCCGGCAGCTCGGCCGCGGGCACGCCGTGGCGCCGCATGCCGGTGTCGACCTCGACGTGCACGGGATGCACCCGGCCCGGCACCGCGGCGAGTGCGCGCGCGAGCTCGCGCGAGCCGAGGCCCGGCACCAGGTCCAGTTCGAACAGCTGCTGCGCCTCGCCCGGATCGACCGGGCCGACGACCAGGATCGGCGCCCGGATGCCGGCCGCGCGCAGGCATTCCCCTTCCCGCACGTTGGCGACCGCGAGCGAGCGCGCACCGGCCGCGAGCGCCGCTTGCGCGACCGGCACCATGCCGTGGCCGTAGGCGTTCGCCTTGACGACGGCGATCAGTTCACAGCTCGGCCGCAGCACGGAGCGGAACGCGCGCACGTTGTGCGCGATCGCCTCGAGGTCGACCTCGATCCACGCCGGTGCACCTGCTCCGACGCGAGTTTCGATCGGTATCCGCCGCATGTCCTGACCGCCGCGCGGGAGCGTAGCGAGCGGACACATGGCCGGCAGCAGATTCCTTGCCGATCGACTCGCTACTCGCGCGCGGCCGACGTGTAGTCGTGCAACGCCCCGCTCTGCCGCTAGGCTCGCCCACCCGAGGATCCAACATGAACCGTCTGCTGCCGGTTGCCTTCCTTCTGCTCCCGAGCCTCACGGCCCAATCCACCCCGATGCCCGAGAAGACGCCCTCCCCCGCGGCCGCCGATCCCTACCAGTGGCTCGAAGACGTCGGCGGCGAACGCTCGCTCGCCTGGGTGCGCGAGCGCAACGCGGTCAGCGAGAAGGTGCTCGCCGGGACGCCGTTCTTCCACGAGGCACAGGCGCGCATCCTGTCGATCCTCGACTCCGAGGCGCGCATCCCGTTCGTCGGCAAGCAGGGCGCGCACTACTACAACTTCTGGCAGGACGGCAAGAACCCGCGCGGCCTGTGGCGGCGCACGACGCTCGACGAGTACCGCAAGGCGGAACCGAAGTGGGAGGTGGTGCTCGACCTCGACGCGCTCGGCAAGCAGGAGGGCGAGAACTGGGTCTGGCACGGCGCCTCGTTCCTGCACCCGGACTACCGGCGCTGCCTGCTGTCGCTGTCGCGCGGCGGCGCCGACGCCAACGTCACGCGCGAGTTCGACGTCGAGCAGAGAGCCTTCGTCGAAGACGGCTTCTCGCTGCCCGAGGCGAAGAGCACCGTGGCCTGGCGGGACCACGACTCGCTGTTCGTCGCCACCGACTTCGGGCCGGGCTCCCTGACCTCGTCGGGCTACCCGCGCATCGCCAAGCTGTGGCGCCGCGGCACGCCGCTGACGTCGGCAACGACGGTGGCCGAGGGCAAGGCGAGCGACGTGTTCCTGCACGCGTCGCGCGACCAGACGGTGGGCTTCGAACGCGACCTCGTCTACCGCGGCGTCACGTTCTTCACCAACGAGATGTTCCTGCTGCGCGACGGCAAGCCGGTGAAGATCGACAAGCCCGACAGCGCCAACGCGAACCTGCACCGCGACTGGCTGCTGCTCGAACTGCGCGACGACTGGGCCGTGAACGGCACGACCTACACCGCCGGCTCGCTGCTGGCGTGCAAGCTCGAGCCGTTCCTCGCCGGCGAGCGCACGTTCGACGTGCTGTTCGCGCCGACCGAGCGTTCGTCGCTGGCCGGCTTCTCGCCGACGAAGAACCACATCCTGCTGAACGTGCTCGACAACGTGCGCAACCGCATCACGGTGCTGACGCATGTCGACGGCGCCTGGCAGCACGAGCCGCTGCCGGGCCTGCCCGAGTTCGGCACGATCGGCGCCTCGGCGATCGACGACGAGGACAGCGACGCCTACTGGCTGACGATCACCGACTACCTGACGCCGACGACGCTGCGCATCGGCACGATCGGCGAAGGCCAAGCGACGCCGCTGAAGAGCCTGCCCGGCTTCTTCGACACCACCGGCCTCGAGGTCACGCAGCGCGAGACGAAGTCGAAGGACGGCACGCGCATCCCCTACTTCCTGGTCGCCCGCAAGGACTGCAAGCGCGACGGCAGCAACCCGACGCTGCTCTACGGCTACGGCGGCTTCGAGTTGTCGATGACACCGAACTACAGCGGCGGCGTCGGCTCCTGCTGGCTCGAAAAGGGCGGCATCTTCGTGGTCGCGAACATCCGCGGCGGCGGCGAGTTCGGCCCCAAGTGGCACCAGGCGGCGCTGAAGCAGGACCGCATCAAGTGCTACGAGGACTTCGCCGCGGTCGCCGAGGACCTGGTCGCGCAGAAGATCACCAGCAAGTCGCACCTCGGCATCCAGGGCGGCAGCAACGGCGGCCTGTTGATGGGCAACATGCTGACGATGTACCCGCAGCTGTTCTCGGCGATCGTCTGCCAGGTGCCGCTGCTCGACATGCTGCGCTACCACAAGCTGCTGGCCGGCGCGTCGTGGATGGGCGAATACGGCGACCCCGACGTGCCCGCGGAGGCGGTGTGGCTGCGGCGCTACTCGCCGTACCACAACTTGCAGCCCGACGCGCACTACCCGAAGGTGCTGTTCACGACCTCGACGCGCGACGACCGCGTGCACCCCGGCCACGCGCGCAAGACGATGGCGCGCATGATGGAGCAGGGCCACGACGCGCTCTACTACGAGAACATCGAGGGCGGCCACGGCGGCGCCGCCGACAACAAGCAGGCGGCGTTCATGGCGGCGCTGGCCTACACGTTCCTCTGGCAGCAGCTGAAGTAGCCCCACGGTTGCATGCAGGGGTTGCCCCCGGTCGCTCAAGCAACCCGGTGGGCAACCCGCACGACATCCTGTTCCGGCGCGTCTTCGGCCGCGTCGCGAACGCGCGCGACCTGCTGCGCAGCGCGCTGCCGCCGCTGCTGCTTCTCGTGCTGCACCACGGCGAACTCGCATTCGCCAGCCCGACCTGCGCGGGCTGCTCGACGTAGGAGGGCTCCCCGCTGAACTCGTCGCGCTGCAGCCTGAGTTCACGTTCGTGCTCGACGACCTTGACGGACAGAGTGAGGTGCAGCTCCAGGAACGGGTCACCGCGACCTTCGCGCAACTCGCCTTGCTGAGCATGCAGCACCTGCGTTCGGCCGACCCCGCGGCCGCCGAAGGTGTCTTGCGCGGGTGGGCCTCGCTGACCGCACGGCTGGCGTCGGCCGCGAGCGGACAGGACGACCTGCTGACGCAATTCTCGTACATCCTGCAGATCGGCTGCCTGCCCGAGGAACGGGTGGCGACCGTGCTGACCGAGATCACCCCTGCTACCGCCCGCAACACCATGCTGACGACCGCCGAACAGATGCGCCGGAGACTGATCAAGGAGAACGGACCCAGACTGATGGCAAGAGGGCAGGCCCGAGTGCTGCTGAGCCAGCTCGCACAGAAGTTCGGCCCATTGGAGAAGGCGGTCGCCGCCCGCATCCGCCGGGCGCGCAGCGAACCGCTCGACCGCTGGGCCGAGCGGATCCTGACCGCCACCGGCCTCGACGAAGTGTTCGCGAAGTAGCGGGTACCGGCGGCACTCACCGCGCACGGCCGTGGCAGACGCGTGGTCCACCTCGGCCCCGATCGCAGTGAGCGGCGCCCAGCACCAGTGGGAACGGGGCGCGGCACTTCTGGCGCGGCCGTATCACGGTTGCCTCCCCGCTATGCTTCGCCCCATCTGGAGCCTTGGCCCCACCGTGGCCGGCGCCCTTTCTGCAACCCACGAAATGACCATGAACAAGATCGCCCTGTTCGGACTCACCGCTGCTTTCGTTCCGCTCGCGGCCTTTGCGTTCGCACCCACGGCGCCCGCCGGCCCCGGTGCGATCGAGGACATGATGCGCGGCATGTTCAAGGCCTTCGACGAGGGGGACCACGCGGCCGTGAAGGCGTGCATCGCGACGTCGGATGCGCGCTTCCCGGTGCTGGTCTGGGACAACGACCTGGAAGGCAAGCCGATCGCGGTGAGCGGCTCCGCCGAGGTCGGCAAGTACCTCGACGGCCTGCTCGACGGGATCGCGAAGATGAAGGCGAAGACCTCGACGAAGGTCAGCGACCTGCACGCCGACTGCGATGCGCCCGGCATCGGCTACGCAACGTGCCAACTCACGCAGAGCGTGACCGTCGACGGCAAGACGGAGGCGGCGAACTACTGGGTGACGGCACTGGTCACGGCCGACAAGGAGAACAAGTGGCACATCTTCCACTGGCACTCCTCGGCCGCGACGCCCGCAGCCACCACCAAGTAGCGTCGGCAGCTACTCCGGCGCGCCGATGCACAGGAACGGCGCCCCAGTGCTTCGTCGAGGCGTCGTCGACGGCCCGGAGGGAGTCGATGACGGCTCGTATGCCGGCGAACAGGAATCCGATCGGCAGCACCTGCGGCTCCACCGCCCGCCGCAAACCCGACCTCTCGGTGCCACCGACCGCTGCGGCATGGGGTATCCTCTTCCACCCCCAACCGGGCCCAGCCGCACGCAACGCATGAGCAAGATCGTCCGCGAACTCAGGAACTACATGGCGGTCATCGCCGACCTCGCCAGCGGCGCAGAGCAATGGACGTCGCAGCCGGCGTGGCTGGAGTTCGCGCCCAACAACGTCTGCAACCTGCGCTGCATCATGTGCGCGCAGGCCGACGGCGTGCCGGTGCAGGTGATGAAGAAGGAGGACGCGGTCCAGCTGCTCGACGGCGTGTTGCCGATGACCACGCTGTGGACGCCGTCGGCGCTGTCCGAGCCGATGCTCGCGAACATCCGGCTCGTGGTCGACAAGTGCCGCGAGCACGAGGTCTTCCTGAACATGTACTCGAACTGCACGCTGCTCGACGGCGCCAAGTTCGCGGAGATGGCCGATCGCATCCACAAGCTGTGGATCTCGTTCGACAGCGCCGACAAGCCGGTGCTCGAGATGCTGCGCGCCGGCGCCGACTTCGACCAGGTCGTGAAGAACCTCACCGAGGTGCTCGCGGTCGCCGCCGAACGGAACATCCCGGTCGGCTTCGTCGCCGTGCTGGTCAAGGACAACCTGCGGGGCATGGGTGACCTGATCGACTTCCTCGCCGACCGCGGCGCGGTCAAGGCGAAGTGCGACCTGCGCGTGCAGCCGATGCTCGACAACGCGGCGCGCTGCAAGGAGCAGAACGTGTTCGCCGCCTTCTCGCAGGACGAGATCGTGCGCGAACTCGACCGCGCCTGTGCTCGTGCCGAGGCGCGCGGGCTCAACTTCCACGTCGACATGGACGACCCGTACCGCCGCAACATCACACCGCTGACCCCGGCGACGCGCGGCATCACCGGCGACGTGCTGTCGATCATGTTGGACGAGGTGCGCGACCGTTTCCCGCACTTCTGCTCGATGGCGACCAGCTACGTCAAGATCGAGCCGGACGGCCGCGTGTTCCCCTGCTGCCGCGGCCCGCGCGAGCTCGAGATGGGCAACACCAACGAGCAGTCGCTCGAAGAGATCTGGAACGGTGAGAAGTACCGCACCTTCCGCCGCCGCATGAACAGCAAGGACTATCCGGAAGTCTGCAGCACCTGCGACGTGCTGATCGCCAATCCGAAGTTCGACAAGCGCTGGCTCCAACATCGGGCCGCGACCGAGCAGAATCGCGACTGATCCCCGCCAGGCTGGCGGCAGGAGTGCACTCATGTCGCGAGAACTGGAACCGGACGAGCTCCGGGAAGCGTGGCCATTGCTCGACGCCGAGACGCGCGTCGAGGGATTCCGGGCCTTGAGCCCGGGCGAGGCGCTGCCGTTCTTCCACGGGTTGAAGCCGCGCAGCCAGGCGCAGATCCTGCACGGCTGTGCCGGCCACGAACGCAGCCTGTGGGCCCGGTCGCTGGCGCCGGACGATCTCGCCGACGTGCTGCAGGAGCTGTCGGCCGAGGATCGGGAGGCCGTGCTCGCCAGCCTCGACGGCGCGACGCATCGTGAGGTGGCGGCGCTGCTCGCCTACGCCGAGGACAACGCTGGCGGCCTGATGAACCCGCGCTTCGTGCGGGCGCGACCCGAAATGACCGCCGACGAGGCGATCCGCTACGTGCGCCGCCAGGCCGAGGCACAGGCCGTCGAGACGATCTACTACATCTACGTGCTCGACGCACAGCAGCACCTGCTCGGCGTGCTGTCGGTGCGCGAGGTACTTGCCGCCAAGCCCGACCGACCGCTGCGCGACATCATGCACCACGAAGTGGTCAAGGTGCTCGACACGCTCGATCGCGAGGCGGTCGCCAAGGTCGTCGCCCAAAACGACCTGCTCGCGGTGCCCGTCGTCGACGCCGAAGGCCACATGCGCGGCATCGTCACCGTCGACGACGTCGTCGACGTCGTCGTGGCCGAGGCGACCGAGGACATCCAGAAGATCGGCGGTCTCGAAGCGCTCGACGTGCCGTACATGCAGACCGGCTTCCTGCCGATGTTGAGGAAACGTGCTGGCTGGCTGGCGATCCTGTTCGTCGGCGAGATGCTGACCGCGAGTGCGATGGGCCACTTCCAGGCCGAGCTCGAACACGCCGTCGTGCTGGCACTGTTCATCCCGCTGATCATCTCCAGCGGCGGCAACTCCGGCTCGCAGGCCTCGACGCTGGTCATCCGCGCGCTGGCCCTGCACGAGGTGCGGGTGCGGGACTGGTGGCGTGTCGTGCGCCGCGAAGTGCTGTCCGGGCTCGCGTTGGGCGGCATCCTCGCGGCCATCGGCGTCGTACGCATCCTTTGCTGGCAGGCGGCGTTCGGGTCCTACGGCGAGCACGCCTTCCTGCTCGCGGCCACCGTCGCCATCAGCCTGGTCGGCGTGGTGACCTGGGGCACGATCTCCGGCTCGATGCTGCCGCTGCTGCTGCGCCGCGCTGGCTTCGACCCGGCCAGTGCCTCGGCCCCGTTCGTCGCGACGCTGGTCGACGTCTCGGGGCTGGCGATCTACTTCAGCGTCGCCGCCGTGATCCTGCGCGGCACGCTGGCGGCGCTGCACGCACGCGGGCCGGCCAGCGCCCCGGCCGGCTGCGCGGCGATGGAACTGGTGCGCGGCTACGCGGCAGGCGACGGCGCCGCGCGCGCCCTCGGCCTGGCGACGATCAACGCCCTGACGCGACGACTTTTCGACCGCGCCGGCTTCGTGCCCGATGACTCGATCGACTCCTTCGGCTCGCTGGCTCTCGAGCCGGGCGACCGCCTCGGCAT
>JBGARS010000040.1:0-42160 GCA_044230075.1 Planctomycetota bacterium
GACGGCCGGATCGACGACATCGACACGCGTGCCGACGTCTATTCGCTCGGCGTGCAGCTCTACGAACTGCTGACCGACCAGCTACCGGTGCCGGGCGTGGTGCTGCGCGCGCAGGGCTTTGCCGGCATGGCGGCCGCCATCCGCCGGCACGTGGCCCCGCCGCCGAGCGAGGCGGCGCCGGCCCCGTCGCGTGCGGCCCTGCGCGGCGACCTCGACGGCATCCTCGGCAAGGCGATCGCCAAGGAACGCGACGAACGCTACGCGACCGTCGGCGAGTTCGCGGCCGACCTGCGTCGTCACCTCGCCGACGAACCGGTGCAGGTCGTGTCGCCATCGACGTTCTACCGGCTGCGCAAGTTCGTGCGCCGCCACCGCGCCGAGTCGGTCGCGCTCGGCATCGTCACGATCGGCCTGCTGGCGGCGCTGGTCGTGTTGGTCCAGGCGCTGCGCATGCAGCAGGAGGCGTTGGCGAAGACCGAGTCGCAGCGGGCCGCCTTCGCGGCGAAGGCCGACGCCGGCTTCCGCCTGCTGGCCAACGAAGGGCGGCTGCGCGCCGCGATCGCGGCCGAAGCGGCGCTACCGCCGCCGTGGCCAGAATACGAAGCCCGCTACACCGGCTGGCTCGAACAGCACGGCGATCCGCTCGGCGAGGAGTTGCCGAAGCTCACCGACGGGCTCGCGGCGCTTGCCGCGCGCAGGGCACCCGGCGGCGGTTTCGCCGACCCCGCGGACCAGCACCTCGAAGACGCGTTGGTCCGCCTGCAGGCCTCGCTGCGCGCGTTCGTCGCCGACGACGGCCCCCGGGCGCGCGTGCAGCGGCGGCTGCGCTTCCTGCAGCAGGTCGTGCGGGCGGCGATGGCCGTCCACGAAGCCGAGTGGCGCACGGTCGGCGACGCGATCACCGCGAGCTCCGCCTACCGGGGGCTGCGCCTGCCGCGCCTGCCGGGGCTGGTGCCGCTCGGCAGGAACCCGGCCACCGGGCTGTTCGAGTTCGTCGACCTGTGCAGCCACGCCGAGGGCCATGCGCTGCCGGTGCGCGACGCGGTGACCGGCGCCTTGCAGGTCGACGGCGACACCGGCGTCGTGTTCGTGCTGCTGCCGCCGGGCACGGTGCGCCTCGGCGCCCGCCGCGGCGATCCGGGCATGGCGCAGAACGACGAGGAGGCGCAGGACGACGAACTGCGCGGCGAGATGGTCAACCTCGACGAGTTCCTGATCGCGCGCTGCGAGCTGACCGCCGGCCAGTGGGCGCGGGGGGCCGGCCCCCGCCGCTCGACGGCACCGACGCGCTGCTGCCGGCAGTCGGCGTGAACTGGCACGAGGCCACCGCCGTGCTGCGCAGCGCCGACATGTGCCTGCCCACCGAGGCGCAATGGGAATACGCCTGCCGCGCCCGCACGAAGACGCCGTGGAGCAGCGGCACCGACCCGCTGGCGGTCGCGACGCAGGGCTGGTTCGGCCCACGCCCGCAGCGAGTCGGCGAACTGCAGCCGAACGCGTTCGGCCTGTTCGACCTGCACGGCAACGTCGCCGAGTGGTGCCGCGACGAGAAGCTGCCGTACGGTGGCAGCGAGCCGCGCAGCAGCGACGGCCTGCGCGAGCGGCGCGACGGCGGCACGGTCGGCCCGCGCGTCGTGCGCGGCGGCGCGTCGCACCAGGGTCCGATCGCGGCCCGTTCGTCGGCGCGCGAGGCGTCGGCGGCGACCGCCCGCGACAGCGCGCTCGGTGTGCGGCCGGTGCGGCTGCTGCACCCCGGACCCTGACGCGGGCCCTAACGCGCGTCGAGCGCAAAGGCGCTGGACCATGGCGGCGTCAGCAGCTTGCGGTCCGGCACCACGAACGGCGGCAGGGCCTGCTGCCCGGCGGCGGCACACGCCGGCGGCCAGCCCAGTTCGCAGGCGCGTTGGCGCAGCGCCACGACCTCCTTCGGCGACGGCGCCACGCCGCGCCCGCCGGCGTGCAGGTACGCCAGGTACCAGCAGCTCTCGCCATCACCCCCCTGGGCCGCACGCTGCAGCACCGGCACCGCGTCGGCGACGTCGATGCCAGCTCCGCCGGCAGCGAGCGCGAGCCGCACGATGCCCTTCTGCGATGGCAGGTCGGCCGCACCGGCGTGGCGATACCACGACAGCGCCTGCCGCGGATCCGCCGTCATGCCGCGGCCGACCTCGTTGGCCAGGCCGAACAGGCAGCAACTGCGCGCCGTGCCCGCATTCGCCGCCTGCTGCACCCGCTGGAACGCCGCGGTCAGTTCCCGGTCGGAGCGATGCGCGCCCCAGCACACGTACAGGGCGACGATGTTCTCGCACGCCTCGAGGCTGCCCTGTGCCGCGGCCTGCGCCCACCAGTCGGCGGCGGACTTCAGCTCGGTGCGTTCGTCCGCGTGCTCGACCGCGCCCTCGATCGTCAGGATGCCGAGCTCGTTGAGCGCCTGCGCCCGCTGCTCGGGCGCCAGCGTGGCGAGCCGCGCCTTCGTGAAGCTGACCATCGCCAGCTTGCGGTGCGCTTCCGGCTTGCCCTCGGCGACGGCCCGCTTCCAGAACGCGATCGAGTCGCCGGGATGCGGGCGTTCGCCGAGGTGGCCGATGTAGCCGCTGCCCCAGAGCACCAGGAACGTCGCCGACCACAGCCCGATGTGCAAGGCGTTCATGGTGCGTGGCTGCAGCGCCGTCTCCCACCTGCTGTTGAGCCGACCCGTCCAACCCGTGCGCGCCAGGCGGTCGAGCCACTGCACGCAGACGTTCAGGATCGGCACCGGGAACAGCTTCGCGAACAGCTCCGGCGCGCCGATCGCGCCCAGCAGCTGGAACATCACCACGTAGCCGAGCCCGTAGCCGGCGCCGAACAGCGTGCGACCGAGGTTGCTGCGCGGCGACGTCGACGGATCGGTCATCAGGAGCATCAGGCCGAGGAACGCCGCCGCCGGCAGGTTGGTGCTGGCGAACAGGTAGACGCCGGTCACCTGCGTATAGCCGAAGTTGATCGACACCATCGTCACGGCCGCCGCAAACGTCATCAGCGTGACGGCGAAGAAGCCCTGCACGACGAGGCCGAGGCAGAACAGGAACAGGAAGATCAGCGGCGGGCCGTCGATCGTCGACGCCAGGTTGCGCGCCTCGGTCAGGTCGACGTTGCCGGTCGCGATCAGCACCATCGCGGCGACCGCGAGCCCGAAGCCCGACGGGTTGAAGATGTGCGTGCGGCGGCCCTCCTTCTGCCACTTGACGAACTCCTTGCCGAGCAGGCCGACGGTGATCATCACGAACTGCCAGACGAACCAGTCGTCCTTGAACCAGATGAACAGGTTCGTGCTCAGCACGATCGGCAGCGGTCCGGATGCGAGCCGCCAGGTGCGGCCGCGCGACCACGCGAACAGCGCATCGAAGGCGTAGAGGAACACCGCCTGCGCGACGATCAGCGGCGCCTGCGCGTAGATCGGCCTGACGCCGTCCGGCTGCACCCACCAGTAGCCCCAGTAGGCGTACAGGCACAGCTGCACGCAGGCCTGGATGTAGTGCTGCTTGACCGGCCGCACGAACTCGACCGCGAGCGGGCGACCCGACCGCCGCGCCACGATCCAGAGCACGACCTGCCAGACCAGCAGCACGGCGGCCGTGCCGATGAACGCCTGCACGATGTGCACGTCCTGTTGTACGCGCGGCAGCAACAGGCAAGCGAACAGCAGCGCGATCAAGACGATCGGCAACTGCGCCAGGCGCGACGATCCCTTGCCCGACCCCGGCATCGCCGGAGCCACCGGTTGCCGCGACGGCGGCGGGAGGGTCGGCGCAGACTTCATGCGCGGCACATGCTACCAGTCCCGACGACACGCGGTCGTCATTCGAGGCCGAGCACGCGCCGGATCGCCGCCTGGTCGACCTTGCCACCGGCGAAGTCGTCGAACGCGCGCGCCGGCGGCGTGATCAGGTGCTGGGCGATGAACGGCGCACCTTCCTCGGCACCCTGCTGGCTGTCCTTGAAGCAGCATTCCCATTCGAGCGTGGCCCAGCCTTCGTAGCCGTACTTGGTCAGCAGCGTGAACACCGCCGTGAAGTCGATCTGGCCGTCACCCGGCGAACGGAAGCGGCCGGCGCGATTCTGCCAGCCCTGGTAGCCGCCGTAGACGCCGGTGCGGCCGTTCGGACGGAACTCGGCGTCCTTGACGTGGAAGCAGCGGATGCGCTCGTGGTAGAGGTCGATGTACTCCAGGTAGTCGAGCTGCTGCAGCAGGAAGTGGCTCGGGTCGTACAGCAGGCACGCCCGCGCGTGCTCGTCGACGTGGTCGAGGAACGCCTCGTAGCTGGCGCCGTCGTGCAGGTCCTCGCCGGGGTGCACCTCGAAGGCGCAGTCGACGCCGCAGTCGTCGGCGTAGTCGAGCAGCGGCCGCCAGCGCCGCGCCAGTTCCTTGAAGCCCGCCTCGACGAGTCCCGCCGGTCGCTGCGGCCACGGGTACATCGTGTGCCACATCAGCGCCCCGCTGAAGGTCGGCATCGCCTTCAGCCCGAGGTGCTCACTGGCCTTCAGGCACAGCCGGACCTGCTCGCTGCCCCAGCTGCACATGTCCTCCGGTGTCTCGACGCCGTCGGGCGCAAAAGCCTGGAACATCGACGCGTAGGCCGGGTGCACGGCGACCAGCTGACCCTGCAGGTGCGTGGCGAGCTCGCTGATCTCGACCCCCGCTGCCGCCGCGGTGCCGCGCAGTTCGTCGCAGTAGGCCTTGCTGGCCGCCGCCTTCGCCAGGTCGAGGCAGCGCGCGTCCCACGACGGCACCTGCACGCCGGTGTAGTCGAGGCCCGCCGCCCAGCGGCACATCGAGTCGAAGCGGTGCAGCGGCGGCGTGTCGGCCGCGAACTGCGCCAGGAAGATGCCGGGGCCTTTCATCATGGGAGCCGCATGGTGCGCGGTGCCGGCACGTTAGCCGGCCCGGCGTCAGCGTTCGACCTTCACCCAGGCACCGCTGCCGATCGACTGCAGCGCGGCGTCCAGCACACGCTGCACCGCGACGCCATCGGCGAAGTCGGGGTGGAACGGCTCGCCTGTGTGCAGCGCCCGCACGAAGTCGACGACGTGGTGCACGAACGTGTGCTCGTAGCCGATCATGTGGCCGTCCGGCCACCAGTTCGCGGCGTAGGGATGCAGCGCATCCATGCAGAGGATCGTGCGGAAGCCCTGGACGTCGTTGCCGTCGGCGACCGAGAACAGCTCCAGTTCGTTCAGCCGTTCCAGGTTCCAGCGCAGCGCGCCCTTGCTGCCCGAGATCTCGATGCAGTTGTGGTTCTTGCGGCCAGTCGCGACGCGCGTCGCCTCGAACGTGCCGATCGCGCCGCCGCGGAAGCGCGCCAGGAAGCAGAATGCGTCGTCGACGTCGACCTTGGCCTTGCCGCCCTCGCCATCCGGCCGCTGCTTCGCGAACGTCTGCTGCACGCCGCACACGGCGTCGAACTCGAGGCCGGTCAGCGCGCGCACCAGATCGATCAGGTGGGCGTTCAGGTCGCCGTGGGCGCCGCTGCCGCACTGACGGCGGCTGGTGCGCCAGCTCGCCTCGGTCGCCGGGTCGCGCAGCCAGTCCTGCAGGTAGACCGCGCGCACCTGACGGATCTCGCCGAGGTCGCCGCGCGCGACGATGCGCGCCGCCAGCGCCGTCGCGGGGGCGCGGCGGTAGTTGTGCCAGACCCCGGCGTGCACGCGCTGCTTCTTCGCCAATGCCGCCATCTCCACCGCCTGCCCGGTCGACAACGCCAGCGGCTTCTCGCACAGCACGTGCTTGCCATGCTGCAGCGCCGCCATCGTGATGCGGTGGTGGCTGTCGTTCGGCGTCGCGACGTCGACGACGTCGATCTCGGGGTCGGCGAGCACGGCATCGAGGTCGGTGGTCGCACGCAGGAAGCCGAGCTGTTGCGCCGCCGCCGCCGCCCGCGCCGCGTCGCGGCCGACGATCACCGCCGGCTCGATGCGGCGCGGCAGGTCGAAGAAGTGGTTCGCCTGGCGATACGCGTTGCCGTGCGCGCGGCCCATGAACGCGTGGCCGACCATCGCGATTCGGAGCACGGGCCGCGGGTCGTTCGCGGCGGCGGGGCGGGCGGTCTTGGCCATGCGCGAACGATAGGCACGGGCGGCCCGATCGCCAGTCGACTCACCGCGTGCCGCCGAACAGCACCCGCACGTTGCGATCGTTGCCGCCGAACGTGTTCCAGCCGAGGAACAGGTCCGGCACGGTGTCGCGGTTCCAGTCGCCGATGTCCATCACCAGCCGCGCGTCGCGATTGCCGACCCGGTCCGGCGAGACGAACTGCGGGCCGGTGAACTCGCCCGCCGCCGAGCTCAGGTAGAACGCGACCGACGTCGAACGCGCGCCAATCATCAAATCGAACTCCACCACCGCGACGGCGTCGAGGCGCTGATCGCCGTTGACGTCGCTGAGCTGCAGCGCCGTCGGCATGCCACCCGGCAGCGGCTGCGGCGAGGTCAGGCTCTCGACGAACGAGCCGATCTGGACCTCGGACTGTCCCGGAGCGGGCAACGCCACGTTGCGGAACAGGCGCAGCGTGCTGTCGGCCGCGCAGGCGACCAGCAGGTCGACGAGGCCGTCGCGATCGAAGTCCGCGGCGGCAATCTGGGTCGGGCCGTTGCCGGCGAACAGGACCTGCGGCCCGCCGACGACCGCGCTCGGCTCGAAGCGATCTTCGCTCGGGCTCGCCCCACGGTGGTAGCGGAAGAATCGCACATGGTCGCCATCGAGCGCGGTGTCGTTCGTGCCGCGCGGGATCGCGACCGCCAATTCGAGTTCCCGCGCGCCATCACTCGACGCCGCGAAGTCGCCGAGTGCGATCGCCGATGCGTTGCCGTGCACCGGCGTCAGCGACGAAGGCACGTGGAACGGGAACTCGCCCGGCATCGGCGCCGCCTTGCCACGCAGCAACGCGATCGCCGCGTCGTCGGCACCCGGCAGAGGCACGGCGAACGACAGCAGCACCACGGCATCGTCGATGCCGTCCCCATCGACGTCGCCGATCACGATGCGCGTCGAGTCGGCGAGCACGCTGCCCTGCAGGTGCGGCAACGCACTGAGCAGCCGCAGCTGGCCACTGGTGCTGTCCGGTGACTGTGGGATCTCGGGCACCCCTTCGGGATCGTGCCGCCAGACCGCCACTCGGGAGTCGGAACCGGCGAACACGAGGCGGTCGATCTGGGCCGGGGGTGACGGCAGGCGCCGCATCGAGCGCGGCAGCAGGCCTGGCCACAGGAGGCTGTTGGTCGGACGCGGGAAGCCACCGTAGCCATCGTTCTCGATCAGACTCACGCCGCCGTCGTGCGCCAGCGCGAGGTCGAGTTGCAGGCCGTTGCCGGCGACGCTGATCGGGTGGAAGTTGCCACCGACGATGCCTTCGATCGGTGTGCCGAGCCTGGCACCGGCATCGGGAGGCACCAGCGTACGGAACTCGGAGTTGGGGTCGACATAGACGAGCCGCGTCGACAGGCGACGCTCCAACGTGCCATCGACGTCGTTCTGGTGCACCACGAACACCGCGTTGGCCTCCGGCGACGTCGCCGACGGCGGGAACGCGCGCGCGAAGTGCAGAGCGCGGATCTGGCGCGGCAGTTCGGAGCCCGACTCGACACCACCGGGCACCTGCTGGAAACCGGTCGGATCGAAGTGCAGCAGCGCGAGCGAGAACAGCACCGGATCGCCCGCGGCGACCACCAGCTCGAGCGGCGGCTGACCATCGACGTCGGCCATCAGGCTGCTGCCCAGCGGTTCGATCGGCTGCAGCAGCTGCACTGGACCCGACGTCGCATAGGTGCGCGCCGAGGTCTGCGGCAGGATCGCCAGCGTCGGCTGCGTCGCCGTTACCCCCGTCAGCCCCGCCAGCACCAGACCGAGCGACTGGTGCGGGCCATTGCCACAGGCGTGCACGCCGACCGCGCGCGACTTCTCGTCCGGTGTGTAGCCGCTGAGCTGCAGGTCGAGCTGCTGCCCCGCCACGAACGTGCCGTCGCCGTTGCCGTAGGCGAGGTCGAGTTGCAGCGAGCCACCGCGGAACATCACCACGTCGAGGTGGCCGTCCCCGTCGAGATCGGCGATGTCGACCGCGTCGTAGACCAGCGGTCGCACCGGCAGGTAGCTCGCCGCCGCGAACGCCGGCTGGCCCGGACCGATCGGCCGCGCCAGCCGCACCCGCGGCAGCAGTGCCGGTGGCGCATCGACGCCGGGCACCAGCAGCACGTCGGTGACGCCGTCGCCATCGAAGTCCGCCGCGCGGCAGTAGATCGTGCCAGGATCCCCGGCCACGCGGAACACGTTGCCGAGCGGGGTCTCCGGCCGGGCGCGGCCGAGCACCACGTGGTGCACCGCGGTCGCCGCGCCGCCGTTGGCCAGGAACAGGTCCGGCACGCCGTCGCCATCGAAGTCGCCCGTGCAGATGTCGCGCGGGTTGCGTTCGGCCGCGACCTCGTGGTCGCCGATCTGCCGCGGCGCCGCGAACGGTTGGAACATGCCGTTCTGCTGCGCGAGCAACAGCTGCAGGAAGCCGACGCCCCCCTGTTCGGTCAGCACCGCGAAGTCGGGGGCCGCGATGGTGCCCGGTTCGGCGTCGAGCAGGATCGGCACGACCGCGACCGGTTCGCGGTCGAGCACGGCGCCGCGTGGGCCGAAGAACGGCTTTGGGTTCGCGAACAGGAACAGCTGGCCGACCGCGATCTGCGCCGTGGCCGCACCGAGGTGCGTACGCAACACGATGTCGACCTTGCCGGGCCGGCCGTCGGGCGAAGCCGGCATCGTGAACACCAGGCGATCGGTGCCCGACTCCGCCTGCCGGAAGTCCTCGGCCGCCAGGGTCGTGATCCGGCCGCCCTTGGCGAACGAGATCTCGATGTCGTCGAACTTCAGCGTCGCCGGCGTGTGCACACCGCTGAGATCGAATGGCACCAGCGCCGTGCCGATCAGCGTCACCAGGCTGCCACCGGTCGTCGGGCCCTGGCTCGGCAGGGCAAGGGCGATGTCGGGCCGATACCAGGCGTTCGCCGCGACGGTCGACTCGCCCGCGATCGCATCCCGGACGAACAGGTGCGCGTTGACCGGGAACGTGCTGCCGGGCACCACGGCCGACAGCACCGTGTCGGGTGCCGTGCTGTCGACGCGCAGATCGGTACAGACGCGTGTCAGCGTCGGCCACGGCTGGCCGGCAGCCGGCGACCGCGACGGGTCGGCGGTCGTCACCAGCATCTGCAGGCCAGAGACATCCGTGCTGCGCAGCCCCTCGACGCGCACCTGCACGCGTTCGCCGAGCGGCGACAGGAAGCGTTCGCTCGCCTGCGGCTGCAGCACCAGTCGGGCACTGGGCTGCCGCACCAGCAGGATCGGCACCGACGGGGCGATCGGCACGTCGTCGACCAGCACGTCGAGACGACCGTCGACGTCGGCCGCGGTCGCATCGGCGACGGCTGCGACGATCGGGGCGGTGTCGAGCACGAAGGTGATCAACGTCGACCCGCCCTGGCCCGACGCCGTCGGCCCGGGCTGATCGACGAGCACGCCGGCGGCCTCGATGCGCACGCGCAACCGCGCCGCCGCGGCGATCTGGGCGTTGGCCACCACCACCGTGCGGGTCGCATTCGTCTCCGGCACCAACGGCAGCAGCGGCGAGACGCTGAGCTCGGGCGGCCGCAGCTCGGCGGTGCCACCGCCGCCCTTGCTCGAAGCGATGCCGGTGATCAGGCCGGCACCACACGCTGCCAACGGCAGCAGGGCGGCGATCGCCAGCACGGCGGGAGGAGCAAGGCGAAGGCGCATGAGACGGGGAAGTGTATCCCGTTGCGCGGCGCCGTGCGTGCCGAGGAAGAACCGATGCCAATGGCGCCAGACGGCGCGGCCGGCGGTAGAAGAACGGCATGTCGACCGTGTCGCCGGCGGTGCCGCCGCCACCTCCCGAACGCCGGGTGTTCTGCAACCGGACCCTGAACATGCGCTCGATCCGCGCGGTCGGGTTCGACATGGACTACACGCTGGTGCACTACGACGAGCGTGCCTGGGAGGCGCGCGCCTATGCACACGTGCAGCAGCATCTGCTCGACGCCGGCCTGCCGGTCGGCGGCCTGCAGTTCCGCCCCGACCTGTTCGCGCGCGGACTGGTGCTCGACCGGGCGTTGGGCAACGTCGTCAAGGCCAACCGCTTCGGCTACGTGACGCAGGCGGCGCACGGCACGCAGCTGCTCGACCACGACGCGCAGCGCAAGGTCTACAGCCAGGTCTGGGTCGACCTCAGCGAGCCGCGCTGGGTGTTCCTGAACACGCTGTTCTCGCTGTCGGAGTCGTGCATCTACGCGCAGCTCGTCGACCTGCTCGATCAGGGCAAGCTCGCGCGTGGGCTCGACTACGACCAGCTGTGCGATCTGGTCAGCGACACGATGAACAAGGCGCACCTCGAAGGACGCCTGAAGGCGGAGATCATCGCCAACCCGCAGCGCTTCGTCGACCTCGACCCGACGTTGCTGCAGACGCTGCTCGACCTGCGCCAGGCCGGCAAGAAGCTGTTCCTCGCCACCAACTCGGAATGGCACTACACGAAGCCGATGATGGCCTGGACCTTCGCACCGAGCCTCGGTGATGCGGACTGGAAGAGCCTGTTCGACCTGATCATCGTGCAGGCGAAGAAGCCGTCGTTCTTCGACGGCACAGCACCGCTGACCGAGGTGCTCGACGACGCCGGCAACGAACGCACGGTCGACGGGCCCCTGCGTGCCGGGGCGATCTACCGCGGCGGCAACGCGCAACTCGTGCAGGAGCACTTCGGCATCGACGGCGCCGACATCCTCTACGTCGGCGACCACGTCTACGCCGACGTGCACGTCTCCAGCCAGATCCGCCGCTGGCGCACGGCGCTGGTGCTGCGCGAACTCGAGCACGAGGTCGTGCAGGAGCGTGCGTTCGCCGCCGAGCAGCGCGAGCTGGAGACGCTGATGCACGAGAAGGGTCTGCTCGAGCACGAGCAAGCGACGCTGCGGCTGGCGCTGCAGCGCCTCGACCACGGCGCCGCGGTGCCGGCCGACGTGCCGGCGAGCCCGTCGCTGCTGCACGAACGCCTGCGCGTGCTGCGCACGGCGACCGAGGCGCTCGACGCGCGCATCGGTCCGATGGCGCGCCGCAGCGGCCACATCGGCCACGAGCACTGGGGCCCGCTGCTGCGCGCCGGCAACGACAAGAGCCGCCTCGCCCGCCAGATCGAACGCCACGCCGACGTCTACACGTCGCGCGTCTCCAACCTGCAGCACCTGACGCCGTTCGGCTACCTGCGCGCCGCGCGCGGCTCGCTGCCGCACGACGACGCGACGATGGGTCGTTAGTCCAGCCCGCGGAGCAGTTCGCGCGCCTCGGCGACCTCGGCGCCGTGCGCGAAGCCGACGACGTACTGCGACGCGGGCCAGTAGTGCAACCGCGGGTCGGCGGGCTCGGCGGCGACCGCCCGCTGCAGCACCTGCCGCGCCAGTTGCCGATCGTCCGCCACGTCGCTGCCGGCGAGCGCGCGCCCGACGATCAGCAGGTCGGGCACCAGCTCGGCCGCAGCCAACGGCGGGAACGGACCCCACTCCCGTTCGTGCCACGCCAGCGACGTGACGAACGCCCGCGCTTGCACGAGCGGCCGGTCGCCAGTGTGCACCATCGCTGCCAACGAACGCAGGATCGGCAGCGTGTCGGCGGCGTACTTCAGCGGCCCCGGCATCGGCTGCCACGTGCCCGTCGCCGCATCGCCCTGCGTGCGCGAGTAGACCCACGCACTGACGA
Organism: Planctomycetota bacterium; assembly: GCA_044230075.1. GTDB lineage: Bacteria > Planctomycetota > UBA1135 > UBA1135 > UBA2386 > JAEUHS01. Next base: position 11,780 of record JBGARS010000040.1, read on the forward strand.
ACTTCGGCACCGCTGCCATCGGCAGCGGGAACACCTCGCGCTCACCGTGCAGCCAGCAGGGTCGCCAGGAAGCGCATGCGCTGTCAGCGTAGCGGCGCACGACCCCGGCTCAGCGTCGGAACACGCCGCCGCCGCGCGTGCCGACCGACACCACCGACGTCGTCGGCGCCACCACCACCGCCGTGCACGCTTCGGGCCGCAGCCCCGTGTTCCACTGCTCCCAGTTGTCGCCGCGGTTGTCGCTGACATAGACGCCGGCGTTGCGGCCATCGGCGACGTCGCCGGGGCTGACCGCGTAGAGGCGGTTGCCGTTCGCCGGCGTGATCGCGAGGCGCACGATGTTGTCGGCGAGCAGCCCGTTGCTGCGCCGCTGCCAGCTCGCGCCGCCGTTCGTCGACCGGTAGACGCCGTCGTTGACCGTGCCGGCGTAGACCGTCTCGGGCGTCGTCGGGTCGATCGCGACGCAGTTCAGCACCGGGTCGTTGAGGTTGTTGTTGACGCCGGTCCACGACGCGCCGCCGTCGATCGTGCGGAACATGCCGCTGCGTGTCGCCGCGTAGACCGTGCCCGCGACGGTCGGGTGCGCCGCCAGCCCGCGCACGTCGAGGTTGCCAAGACCGCTGTTGCTCGCCGTCCACGTGTCGCCGCCGTCGAGGCTCTTGTAGACGCCGCCGATCTGCGTGCCGGCGTAGAGCGAGAGCGCGCTGCCGCTGTCGATCGCCAGCGCGTAGACGTCGAGGTTGGCGCCGAGGCCGCTGTTGCTCGCGGCCCACGAGGCGCCACCATCCTGCGAACGGAACACGCCGCCACCGGTCGTGCCGACGTAGACGTTCATCGCGCTGCTGGTGCCGACGACGACCGTCTGCACCGACCAGCGGGACAGCCCGTTGTTGCGCGCGCTCCAGGTGGCCCCACCGTCGTTGGAGACGAACGCACCGCCGCGCGTCGCGGCCCACATCGTCGCCGTGGCCGTCGGCGCCACCGCCAGGTCCTGCACCGCGCCGCCGGTGAGGCCGCTGTTCTGCGGCGCCCAGTTCGCCGCGCTGTCGGTCGATACGAACACGCCGCCGCCGTAGGTCGCCGCGATCAGCCGCGTCGGGTCGCTCGGGTGCACCAACACCTGCTCGACGTCGGGAAAGCGCAGCCCCGTGTCGACCAGCGCCCAGTTCGCGCCACCGTCGAGCGTGCGGTAGATGCCGCCACCGTCGAGCGCCGCGTAGACGGTCGTCGTCGTCGCCGGATCGATCGTCACGTCCTGCACGTCGTGCAGGTTCGGGATGCCGGTGCGCGACGAGTTCCACGATGCGCCGCCATCGGTGGTCTTCCACACGCCGCCGGCCGGCGTGCCGGCAAAGACGGTCAGCGGATCGAACGGATCGACCGCGAGCGTCTGCACGTCGCTCGGACCGGTGCCGGTCGGCGTCCAACTGGTGGCGGCGTCGGTGCTCGCGAACACGCCGGTCGGTGTGCCCGCGTAGAGCCGCGTGGCGTTCGACGGCGCCAGCGCCAGCGCGTGCACGTCCTGGTCGGTGAGGCCGGTCGCGCGGCGCACCCAGCTGCCGCCGCTGTTCGCCGAACGGAACACGCCGCTGCCGATGGTGCCGGCGTAGAGGGTGGCCGGCACCGCCGCATCGATCGCCAGCGACGTGACGTCGAGATCCGACAGGCCCGTGTTCGCCGCCGCCCAGCTGCCGCCGGCGTCGGTGCTCAGATAGACGCCGCCGCGCAGCAGGCCGGCGTAGACGCGCGTCGCCGTGACCGGATCGACGGCGAGCACGCGGACCACCGCGGTGCCCCCCAGCGGCACGACCACCGCCTCGGGCAGGCCAGCACCGGTCGCCGACCACGACGCGCCCCGGTCGGTGCTCTTGTACACGCCGCTGGCGCTGGTGCCCGCAAAGAGAGTACTGCCGCCGTCGCTGGCAAGGCTCAGCACGGTGCCGCCTTCGAGCCCGGTCGAGCTGACGTTCCAGCTGTTGCTGCCGCCACCGCCACCGCCGCTACCGCACGCGGCGACGACGGTGCACAGCAGTACGAACGGATAGAGGCGCGTCTGGGTGGCGAACTGCATGCGGGACTCCGAGGCTGTCGGCGAGCACCGGGATATCGGCGACCCCGGAGGCGCGCTGATGCCCACTGCCCCAACGTGAGACGGGTGCTGCGGCAGGACGGCCGGCCCTGGGGCAACACCTCCGCGAAGGCGGATCCGGCGTCGCGCCGCGCCCGAACTGTGCGGAGATCGTTGTGTCCGTTCGAGCAGCGGGCAAGCTGGCAACACCATTGCGCCAAGTATCGCGATGACCGATCCCGTCCCCCCCACCGAAGGTCCCGGCCGCGTCCAGTCCACGGCGACTGGCGAGTTGATGCAGAAACTCGCGACCGCGCCGAAGCTCGACCAGCAGCGGTTCGTCCTCGAAGGCGAAGTGGGCAAGGGCGGCATGGGCGCCGTGCTGCGCATTCACGATCGGTATCTGAATCGGCGGCTCGCGATGAAGGTCCTGCTGGAACGCGCAGCGCCGCAGGACGACGAAGAGCGGCGGTTCGCCAACCAACTGCTCGGGCGCTTCCTCGAAGAAGCGCAGGTGACGAGTCAACTCGACCATCCGGGTGTCGTCCCAGTGCACGAACTCGGTCTGGACCAGAACGGCAAGGTTTGGTTCACGATGCGGCTCGTGAAGGGGCGCACGGCGAGTGACGTGTTCGCCGATGCGCGCGAAGAAGTGAACGGCTGGACGACGACGCGCGCCCTTGAGGTCGTGCTGAAGGTCTGCGACACGATGGCGTACGCACACGACAAGGCCGTGCTGCATCGCGATCTGAAGCCGGGCAACGTGATGGTCGGGCGATTCGGCGAGGTCTACGTCATGGACTGGGGCCTCGCGAAGGTCCTCGGCCAACAGGACCGGCACGACCTGCGCATCGCGAAGGATCCGGGCACGAGCGTGTCGAAGATCGAGTCGACGCGGCAGCGCGACGCGGCGAGAGACGAGTCGTCCTCGGTCGTGTCGATGGACGGTCAGCAGCTCGGCACTCCCAGCTACATGCCACCCGAACAAGCGCGCAGCGAAGACCTCGACGCACGCGCCGACGTCTACGCGATCGGCGCGATGATGTACGAGTTGTTGACCGGTCAGGCACCGTACGAAGTGCCGGGTCTCCGCCAGCCGGCCTATCGGATCCTCCGCGATGTCGTCGACGGGCCACCCAAGCGCATCGACGACGTCAGGCCGCGGCGCGTGCCCGCCGAACTCGTCGCGATCGTGGAGCGTGCGATGGCCCGACGGCGCGAAGGCCGCTATCCGACGGTCATCGACCTGGCCGCGGACCTACGCGCATTTGTCGCACTGCGCGTAGTCAGGGCGTACCGCACTGGGCCCTGGGTCGAGACGAAGCTATGGATGCGTCGCAACAAGGCGCTGGCCTCCTCCCTGCTGGCTCTTGCGGCCGCACTCCTGATCGGAGTTGTCGGGACGACGTGGTTGCTGTTCGAGCTGCGCGCCGAGAACACCAAACAGCGGGTCGGTGTCGCCGCTGATCTCCTCGTCGAAGCGCTCAGACTCGAGCCGGGCCTGTATCCGGCATTCCCCGACAACCTGCCAGCAATGGGGGAATGGCTGCGCAACTTCGGCGACCCACTCACGACGATGTGGCCCCAGCTCCAGAGCGACCTGCAGACGATGCGGCTGGTTCGCGGCCGAACCGATGCCGGTCCCCAAAGCGTTGCGGGCTACGTGTTCGACGATCCCGGGGATCGCTTCGTGCATTCGCGGTTGACACGCCTCGTCGACGACTTGCGATCGTTCATCGACAAGCACTACGTGCAGGACGTTCGGGCGCGCATCGCCGAAGCCCAGACGGTGGCTGGCCGGTCCATCGAGGGTCCGCTCGAGGGAAAATGGAGGGAAGCAATCGATGCGATCCGAGCGAGTGACGGTGTTGGCGCATCGAAGGCCTATGACCATCTACCCATCGGCCCGAAACTGGGTCTCGTCCCGATTGGGATGGACAAGGACTCACTGCTGTGGGAGTTCGTTCACCTCGCCTCGGGGACCCGCGACAAGGAGGTGCCACCGCGAGGTCCCGATGGACAACTGCAGCCAAACGGTGACATGGGGATCGTGTTCGTGTTGGTCCCTGGACGGCGCGCTGCAGCGAACGAACCGGACAGTGTGGCCTTGGAGCCCTTCTTCCTCAGCAAGTACGAACTGACGATCGGTCAGTGGCTACGAATCGGCGGGGAATCCGCTTTGGTCCCAAGTCGGACAGGCGCGGGGTCCTTCGTCTCGGGGATTCGCGAGATCGTGGAACATTGCAGGGCCGACGATCCTCGCCTGGTTCGGCCAGCGGCCGTGATGCAGTCCTTTGACGAATGCGAGGTGATCCTGCATCACCAGGGGTTCCTGTTGCCTACTCAGCAACAGTGGGACTTCGCGAGTTCATCCGACCCACCGACACCACCCATTCCGGACCACCCATCGCAGACACCGCCAGTTGGTTGGATGCCGCCAAATGCCCTCGGCATCCATGAGATGCACGCAGGCCTCAGTGAGTGGTGCTCCGATCGGTGGGATGCGAATCCGAACGAAGCCACGGGTCCGAGCAGCGACAAGGAGATCGTGCACGCGTCCCGTGGCGGCGCCGCTTCCTGGGGTGTCGAAGACAAGAAGCTCTTGTTGCGTGTGAGTTCGCCTGGGAGCTGGGCCTTCTGCGAAACCGGCATTCGGCCGGTCAAGATGGCCCGCACCAGCAACTCCGGTCAGGGCCCGCACCAGCTAGCCCCGTTGGACCACTCGCGTCGACGTTGACCGCCAACTGGACGCGACGATGGCCGTCGAACAAGCCCTGTCGCAAGCAGCTCGACGCGCGGGGCACTACCATCCCCGCGCATGCCACATCGTCCCTTCGCGTGGTCGTTCCCCTTCCTGCTGGCAGCGACCGCGTTCGCACAGGCACCGGGCGGCTACAAGACCTACGAGAACAAGCAGGCAGACCTGACGTTCTTCTATCCGACGGCGTTCGCCGAGGTGCCGCTGCCGCCGACCGAGCAGGTGCTGGTGGCGAAGTTCGTGCTGCGGCAGCTGCCCGAGGAACTCAAGAAGGTCGACCCGCGCGTGCTGAAGGCGTACGAGCCCGAGCTGCTGGTCTACTCGTTCGACCTCGAGACGCCGACGACCGGCGCAGCCGCCGCCGATGCGCCGCCGTCGGGCCCGACGACGGTCAAGGAGGCGATGGAGGCGAACAGCCGCGTGACCTCGTGGGAGCAGTTCCTCACGCGCTTCGGCCAGTGGCAAGTGGTGCCCGACGGCAAGAAGCCGGACCAGTTCGAGCTGCGGTGGCAGGCGGATGCGGTCGCCGGCCTGAAGCCGATCGGCTACCTCGTGCGCCGGCAGGAAGGCAACACGATCTTCGGCGTCTACGGCTTCTCGCTGGCACCGCACGAGAAGCGGTTCGTGGGCCAACTGCTGAAGGTGGCCGGCAGCCTCGCGATCGCCGACGAGGAACGCAGCAGCGAGGCGGCCGCGCGCATCGAACGGCTCTACAAGGACGGCAAGTACCGCGGCGTCGAGGCGCGCAAGAAGGCCCGCGGCGCGCTGGCGCGCGGCTGGAGGGCGCTCGACACCGAGAACTACCTGATCGTGCACCACAGCAAGAACGAACCGCTGATGCAGCGCATCGGCCGCGAGATCGAAGCGATGCGCGCGCTCTACACCGAGCTGTTCCCACCGTCGGGCCCGATGGACAGCGTCTGCGTCGTGCGCGTCTGCCGCACGATGGACGAGTACTTCCAGTACGGCGGCCCACCGAACACCGGCGGCTACTGGCACCCGGGCAACGAGGAGCTGGTGTTCTTCGACTACTCCTATACGCAGAAGACGCTCGGCGAGGACCAGAAGAAGGCCATGGGCAACCGCAAGTTGACCAACGACGACTCGCTGCTGGTGCTCTACCACGAGGCCTTCCACCAGTACATCCACTACGCGATCGGCGAGTTCTCGCCGCACGACTGGTTCAACGAGGGCTACGGCGACTACTTCTCCGGCGCCGTGCTGGCCGACACCACGAGCCGCGTGCTGCGCATCGACCCGTCACCGTGGCGCATCCACCTGGCCAAGGACATGTGCGAGTACGGCGAGGGCGCCGTGCCGCTGGCGACGCTGCTGAAGGCCGAGCGCGCCGAGTTCTACAACCGCTCACGCGCCGGCTGCTACTACGCCGCCGCGTGGTCGTTCGTCTTCTTCCTGAAGAACAGCAAGGAGGTCGCGGCGCACCCGGTGTGGAGCAAGCTGCTCGACGTCTACCTGGCCGAGGTCAAGGCCGCCTACCAGCAACGCATGGCCCAAGTCGGCGAGGGCGCCGACCTCGGCCAGAAGCAGGTCGCCGGCTTCGAGGCGCGGCGGCAGGCGCTGGCGAAGATGCTCGAGGGCGTCGACGTCGCCGAACTCGAGGCGAAGTGGAAGCAGTGGGTCGTCGACATGAAGGACCCGTGGCCGAGCAAGCGCAAGAAGCACAAGTGAGCCGCGGTCACTTGGCGGCGGCGAGCGCCTGCTCGATCGAGGCAACGGTCTGCTTGCCGCGCAGACCGAAGCGCACCGTGCCCGTCGCGTCGACGACATAGGTGATCGGCGTCACGTTCGACCACTTCACCTGGTGGAAGGCGTTCACGAACGCCGCGTCCGCCATCAGCACCGGCCGCTGGAACTTCTCCTGGTCGATCGTCGCGAACGTCAGCTCGAGTGGGAAGCCGAGCACGGCGTCGGTCATCACGTGCAGCAGCACGACGTCGGCGGGCAGCCGCTGTTCGAATTCGCGGATCGCGGGCGCCTCGGCGTCGCAGCTGCCGCACTTGCTGCGGAAGAAGTGCAGCACTGCGCGCTTGCCGCGCAGGTCGGCGTTCGACCAGGACTTGCCGGCGCGGTCGGCGAGTTGGAACTCGGGCAGCGGGTGGCCGACGCTGTGCTGGATCAGGCCGTCGACATGGCTGCGGATCGTAGCGGTGACACCGAAGTAGCCGACGATCAGGACGACGGGGACGATCAGCGCGATCAGGGTGCGGCGGCTCATGCCCGCGCGGGGTTGTGGGTCGGTCATGCGGCCGCCAGTCTACGGACCAGAACCGGGCACGCCGCGAGAACGGTTCCGAGCTCGCTTCGGTTGCCCGCAAGCAGGCGCGAGGGACTTGCCGCGGGGCTGTCCCGCGCACCGGTTGTGGTGACAATGCCCGCCTTCCACCACCCCGTTCGCGACCCCTTCATGCAACAGCTCTCGACTCTCGGCTGCCTCCTGCTCGCCACCTCGCTCGCCGCCCAGGGCGACTACGACCTCGACAAGGCGACGGCCGGCACCATCGACGGCACGTTGACCCTGAACGTGACCGGCGCGACGGCCAACTTCCCGCTGCTCTGGCTGGTCGGCCTCACGAACGGCCCGCTGCCGGTCGCGCTGCTCGATCCGATCGACCCGCGCTTCGTCTCGGTGGGCCTCGAGCTGATCGGCAACTGGGCGCTGCAGGTCACGAGCCCGACCGGCACCGCGAGCTACAGCGTCGGCCTGCCGAACGCGGTCGTGCTGCAGGGCAACGTCTTCTACTGGCAGACCGCGACGTTCCCCGGCACGCCGACGTTCATCGACCAGATCAGCAATCCGGTCACGACCCAGCACGGCGCCGCATCGACCAGCGCTGCACTGCCGAACGCTCTGCTCGCGGCGCGCGGCGCTGCGACGGTGTGCCCGGCGCCGAGCCGCAACGCGGGCATGGGTGACTTCCTGCTGGCCAGCGGTGCCACCACCGAGTTCTTCCAGTTCCGCACGCTGGACAGCGCCGCTGGGCCGAACATGGTCGTGCCGCGCGGGCTGCACGCAGCGGCGACGCTGAACGACGGCCGCGTGCTGTTCACCGGCGGCGTCGACGGTCTCGGCGTCGTGACGAACACGTGCGAGATCTACGATCCGGTTGCGAACACCTTCACGGCGGTCGCCAACCTGCTCGGCCCGCGCGCCGGCCACGCGGCCGCGACGCTGGCCAACGGCCGCGTGCTGGTGGTCGGCGGCACCACCAACTTCACCGACATCACGACGGCGGCCGTCGGTTCGCTGAACACTGCCGAGCTCTACAACCCGGTCACCAACGCCTGGTCCGCCGTGCCGAACATCGGCGGCCGCCGGCTGGTGCCGGCGCTGACGCGACTCAGCACCGGCAACATCATGGTGTCGGGCGGCATCGACGTGACGGTGCTGTTCGGCATCCCGGTCGCCGTCACGACGACCAACAAGGCGCAGCTCTACAACCCGGGCACGAACTCGTGGAGCAACGCGGCGAACATGCCGATCGGTCGCGCCTACCACCACGACAACCAGGTCACGCTGGCCGACGGCCGCGTGCTGCTGTCCGGCGGCGTGTTCATCCTGGACCTCGCCTCGGTCGCGAACGCCGCCTCGATCGCCAACGCCGACCTCTACAACCCCGCCACCAACACCTGGACCCCGACGACGATGTCGCACGCGCGCACCGGCCACAGCGCCACGCGCCTGGCAAACGGCGACGTGATCGTCTGCGGCGGCGCCGAAGGCCTGCTGTCGGCGGCGGTGACGCTCGACGCCGTCGCGCGCTTCGTGCCGGCGACCAACACCTGGACCGACCTCGGCCCGATGACGCTGGCCCGCACCGGCCACACGGCCGCCGCGCTGCCGGACGGCATGCTGGTGATCCTCGGGCCGGACACGTCCGCCGAAGCGATGCACTTCTGATCGTCGGCAGACGCGCGGGACCACGCCAGCTGGCAGGTCACTTGACAGCTCGCCGGGCGCCAGCAGTCCGCCCGCATCGGATTCTGGTGTGCGCACCAGAGCGGGGATCAATCCGGAGCAGGTCTGCCGCACAATGGCGACCTGTTGCGCATCGACACGGTGGCAAGGGGCGTCAGCCGGCGTCCGTACCGGGTCGTGCCAGAAGGAAGTTCGCATGACGCAGACCTCCATCGACAGTGCGTGGACCAGTTCGCTGCCGCGATTGCGCGCGGTGGCGGTGCTCGGCACGGGATCCGGGGTGCCAACGCGCACGCTGACCAACGCCGACCTCGAGGGCATGGTCGACACCACCGACGACTGGATCGTCACCCGCACCGGCATCCACGAACGCCGCCTCGTCGACGGGCAGGCGACGTCGGACCTCGCCGTCGCGGCGGCGCGGCAGGCGTTGCTGGCGGCCGACGTCACGGCGGACCAGGTCGAGATGATCGTGGTCGCGACGGTGACGCCGGACGAGGTGTGTCCGCCGGTCGCGTGTCGCGTGCAGGCTGCACTCGGCGCCCACCGCGCCGCTGGCTTCGATCTCTCGGCGGCCTGCTCGGGCTTCATGAACGGTCTGCTGACCGGTCACCACCTGGTGGCGGCGGGAGCCTTCGCGAATTGCCTCGTGATCGGCGCCGACACGATGTCGGCCCTGACCGACTACGAGCGCCGCGACATGTGCGTGCTGTTCGGCGACGCCGCCGGCGCGGTGTTCCTCGGCGAACCGCGCACGGGCGGCGCGATCCTCGACCAACTGGTCGGCATCGACGGTCGCGGCGCGGAGATGATCATGGCCCCCGCCGGCGGATCGCGGCGACCGGCTTCGCTCGAGACCGTCACCCGGCGCGAGCACTTCCTGCAGATGAACGGCAAGGAAGTGTTCAAGTTCGCGGTGCAGAAGATGCCCGAGGTCGTGGAACAGCTTCTGGCTCGCAACGGCTTCACCATCGACGACCTCGCGCTGCTGGTGCCGCACCAGGCGAACCTGCGCATCCTCGAAGCGGGAGCGAAGCGGCTCGGGCTCCCGCTGGACCGCGTCATGATCAACGTCGACCGCTACGGCAACACCGCCTCCGGCTCGGTGCCTCTCGCGCTGGACGAGGCGGCGCGCAGCGGCCGCATCCAACGCGGCGATCTGATCTGCCTGGCATCGTTCGGCGGCGGCCTGAGCTGGGCCGGTGCGCTGATCCGCTGGTGAGGCGGCCGGGCTAGGAGTCGAGGTATGCCCGCACGCGCGCGTCGCAGAGCATCTGCTGCACGGCCTGACTGAGAGCGTCCTCGCTGCAGAACACGAAGCCGCGCATCGACGAGGTCGAGCCGGAGAACTGGGCCGCGCCGCCGTCGCCGGTCTGCACGCGCAGCCGCACGTTCACCCGTGCCTTCGTGAAGCCGACCTCGCCGGTCACCTCGACCACCGTGATCTCCAGCCGCTTCTTGGCGCCGGCGTCGACCGCACAGCCGCGCTGCGGCAGCTCGCGCGCGACGAACGCCGCCGTCTCGTCGGTCCACACCTTCAGGTTGGCCTGGGTGCCGTCACGGGTGTCGATCACGAACCAGGCGTCCTTGGCAAGACCGCCGACGACCGCGACGGCGCCTTGGCCCTGGAACTTGGCCACGGCTTCGGCACCGAGCGCACGCGGCACGATGGTCGCGCGGCCATTGGCGACACTGCTGCCCACGGTGCAGCCGAGAGAGAGCAACAGCAGCAGACACGAGGCGGGTGTTCGCATTGGGTTCCCTGGAGGTGAGCGGAGTCGCTGCGAACGGTGGCGACTGCGTCGTCGAGAGTCAACGCCGTGGGGAGATTGCGTGAGAGCGCAGCACATTGGTCCTCCGTGCACGCCAACACCCCACGGCTGACCGTGCGATGCTCGCGGCCCAAGTGGGCTGTCGGCAGGAACGGTTGACAGGAATCGCATTGCCGCGTTCCGACACCACGACCGCGACGCCCGCAAGGACCCGACGCCACAGCCACCGGGGCCCACTTGACAACCCAAGAGGAGAGCCGAGCATTTCGAACTCTCAGGGGTAGTCGTCGCGTCACTCCCCGGCTCTCGCCAGCCGGCTGCGATTCCGCAGGACCTCCACCCCCCCTCGCTCTACCGGGCACTCAGCCCTCCGCCACACTTCGGGGATTCCGTGATGAAGGCCGTCTCTCGCCGTGGTCCAGCCAGTTCTCCGTTCCAGGTGCCAGTGCTGTTCGCGATGGTGCGCACGCTCGCACTGGCCGTCGCCACCGCGATGCCGGTGCTGGCGCAGAACGCCATCGTGACCGAGAACCAGAACGCCGGCACCCCCTCGAGCACCTGGTACATCCCGCACCCGGGGGATGCGAACATCCAGGGCTTCGCCACCGACATGAGCGTGCAGCACGGCGACACGGTCCACTTCAAGGTCGACACCGACTCGCCCGCCTATCACATCGACATCTATCGGCTCGGTTGGTACCAGGGTCTCGGTGCGCGCAGCGTCGGCACCGGCGTGGTCACGGCGACACTGCCGCAGACACAGCCGGCACCGCTCTACGACACGGTCACCGGCATGAGTGACTGTGGCAACTGGGCCGAATCGGCGCATTGGGACGTGCCGGCCAGCGCGGTGTCCGGCGTCTACCTCGCCAACCTGATCCGCGACGACGCCACGGCGGGGTCCAGTTCGATCGTCTTCGTCGTGCGCGACGACACGAGCACCTCGGACCTGCTGATGCAGACCAGCGACGCGACGTGGCAGGCCTACAACGTCTATCCCAGCAGCAACGGCGGCAAGAGCCTGTATCCGGCCGTCAACGGCGGCCCGCCCGGCTTCAACCACGCGACGAAGGTCAGCTACAACCGGCCGTTCGACATCCGCCACTCCGACGGCTCCCCGGGCGACGACGTGTTCGCGGCGGAGTACGCAATGCTGCGCTGGCTGGAGCGGAACGGCTACGACGTCACCTACACCAGCAGCGTCGATACGGCCCGCAACGGCAACCTGATCCAGCAGCACGGCGTGTTCCTGTCGGTCGGGCACGACGAGTACTGGTCCGGCGAAGCACGCACGAACGTGACCGCAGCGCGCGACGCCGGCGTGCACCTCGCGTTCTTCAGCGGCAACGAGGTCTATTGGAAGACCCGCTTCGAGCCGAGCAGCGACGGCTCGAACACGCCGTACCGCACGCTCGTCTGCTACAAGGAAGGCACGCTCGGCGAGAACGTCTGCGGCGGCAAGTGCGACCCGTCCGCCGAATGGACCGGTCTGTGGCGCGACGGCTGCGCGCCGACCTACGCACCCAATGATGCGTGTCTGCCGGAGAATGCGCTGACGGGCCAGATCAGCTGGGACGGTTCGATCGGCCAGATCGAGGTGCCGGACACGTTCAAGGACCTGCGCTTCTGGCGCAACACGAGCATCGCGACGCTGACCACCGGGCAGACCGCGGTGCTCGGCCAACAGTCACTGGGCTCCGAATGGGACCATGAGCAGCCGCTGTACGCCGCCAGCTACCCGCCGCGGCGGATCAAGCTGTCGACCACCGTGCTCAGTGGCAAGACGCACCATCTGTCCTTGTATCGCGCCGACAGCGGCGCGCTGGTCTTTGGTGCCGGCACCATCCAGTGGTCCTGGGGACTCGACGACTTCCACACCTTCGCGCAGGTGCCGACCCACACCGACATGCAGCAGGCGACGGTGAACCTGTTCGCCGACATGGGCGCGGTGCCGGACTCCTTGCAGCCGGGTCTCGTACCAGCCGCCGCGTCGAGTGACACACAGGCGCCCGCCTCGGTGATCAGCGCTCCCGCCGACGGCTCGAGCACGCCGCAGAGCAACACGGTCATCCTCCAGGGCATGGCGGCCGACTCCGGCGGTGGCGTCGTCGCCGGCGTCGAGGTGTCCGTCGACGGTGGCTCGACGTGGGTCGCGGCCAGCGGCACGACGAACTGGAGCTACGCCTGGGCGCCGGCCGCCCAGGGCACCGTGATCGTCAAGAGCCGTGCGTTCGACGACACCGGCAACCTCGAGGTCGCCGGCGGGATCGGCGACTTGAACGTCATCACCATCACGGTGACCGCGCCGATGTGCCCCTGCACGGTGTTCCCGTCGGCCCTGATGCCGACGGAACTCGTCGGCAACGACACCTCGGCGATCGAAGTCGGCATGAAGTTCCGCACCGATGTCGCGGGCCACATCACCGCGCTGCGCTACTTCAAGCCGGCGGGTGCAACCGGCACGCACACCGGCAGCCTGTGGACCAGCACCGGCGTGAACCTGGCGCAGGAGGTGTTCACCAACGAGACACCGTCGGGCTGGCAGGAGGTCGCGCTGACGACGCCGATCGCCGTCACCGCCGGCACGACCTACGTCGTGTCCTACTTCAGCGCCTCGGGCGACTACGTCGGCACCAACAACTACTTCGCGCAGCAGGCCGGCAACGGCTTCGTACACGGGCTGGCCGACGGTCTCGACGGCCCCAACGGCCTCTACCAGTACACCCTGGCGCCCGCGTTCCCGACCCAGACGTTCCAGAAGAGCAACTACTGGGCGGACGTCGTGTTCGAGGACTCCCTCGTCGACACGACGCCGCCGACGGTGACCTCGCACGTGCCGACGACGGGTGCCACCGCCGTGCCGACCGACTCGCTCCTCACCGCGATGTTCAGTGAGGCGCTCGACGCCGGCACGGTGAACGGCACGACCTTCGAACTGCGCGACGCGCTGAACGCGCCGGTCGCCGCGAACGTGTTCTACGACAGCGTGCTGCACAAGGCGACGCTGGTGCCCGCAGGCTGGCTCGACCCGCTGGCCACCTACACCGCGATCGTGCACGGCGGCGGCACCGATCCGCGCATCAAGGACCTGGCCGGCAACGCGCTGGCTGCGGACGCGACCTGGTCGTTCTCGACCGCCGCCTCGGCGTCGACGATCTACTCGGTGTTCCCGCGCAACGAGGTGCCGGCAGGCGGCCTGTTCAACGACACCCAGCCGACCGTCGGCATGGAACTCGGCATGAAGTTCCGCGCCGACGTCGACGGCTTCATCACCGCGCTGCGCTACTACAAGCCGACGGGCGCCTCCGGCACGCACACGGGCAACCTGTGGACCGGCACCGGCACGAACCTCGCGCAGCAGGTGTTCACCGGCGAGACCGCGTCCGGTTGGCAGGAGGTCGCGCTGACGACGCCGGTCGCGATCACGGCCAACACGACCTACGTCGTGACCTACTTCAGTTCTTCGGGCGACTACACGAGCACGCAGAACTACTTCACGCAATCGACCAGCGGCGCGCTGGTGCACGGCCTGGCAAACGGGCTCGACGGCCCGAACGGCCTGTACCTCTACACGGCGACCTCGGCGTTCCCGACGCAGGCCTTCAACAGCAGCAACTACTGGGCGGACGTGGTCTTCGCCACCTCCACGGGACCGGACGTCACGCCGCCGACGGTCACCGACCACGTGCCGGCCGCGAACGCCACCGCGGTGCCGATCGGCACGACGGTCACCGTGACCTTCAGCGAGCAACTCGATCCGCTGACCGTGGATGGCACGACGATCGAACTGCAGGACGCGCTCAGCATGCCGGTGCCGGCGAGCGTCACCTACAACGGTGGCAACCTGACCGCGACGCTGACGCCGGCGGCAGCACTCGACCCGCTCGCCATCTACACGGTGATCGTGCACGGCGGTGGCACCGACCCGCGCATCAAGGACACCACTGGCAACGCGCTCGCCGCCGACACGACCTGGACGTTCACGACTGCTGGCAGGCCGCCGCTCAGCTACACCGTGTTCCCGGCGAGCACCGTCCCGACCAGCACGCTGCAGAACGACAACGAGCCGACGGTCGGCATGGAGATCGGCATGCGCTTCCGCGCCGACGTCGACGGCACCGTCACCGCGCTGCGCTACTACAAGCCCGCCGGCGCCACCGGCGTGCATGTCGGCAACCTCTGGACCAACGGCGGCACCCTGCTCGCGACGCAGGCATTCACCGGTGAGACGGCATCCGGCTGGCAGGAGGTGACGCTGACGACGCCCGTCCCGGTCGCTGCAGGCACCACGTATCTGGTCTCGTACTTCACCAGTTCCGGCGACTACACCGGCGTGAACCACGTCTTCGACCAGCAGGTCGGCACCACGCTGGTGCACGGACTGGCGGACGGCTTCGACGGCGCCAACGGCATCTACCTCTACACCGCGGCGAGCGCGTTCCCGACGCAGACGTTCCTGAGCAGCAGCTACTACGCGGACCTGCGGTTCGTGCCCGACGTGCCCGACGCCACGGCCCCGACGGTCACCGGTCAACTGCCGGCGCCCGACGCCGCCGGCGTGCCGACGAACACGACCATCAGTGTGACGTTCAGCGAGGTGCTGGACGCCAGCACCGTGGATGGCAGCACGATCGAACTGCGCGACGCGTTCAACGCGCTGGTCGCGGCCAGCGTCGGCTACACGACCGGCTCGCTCACGGCGACGCTGGCGCCGTCCGCCTGGCTGGACCCGCTGGCGAGCTACACGGTGATCGTGCGCGGCGGCACCACCGGTCCGCGCGTGAAGGACCCGTCGGGCAACGCGCTCGCCGCGGACGCCAGCTGGTCGTTCACGACCAGCGCCGTGCCGATGGGCCCGTTCACGGTGTTCCTGCCGAACGAAGCGCCGACCAACCCCGTCTTCAACGACAACCAGCCGACGGTCAGCATGGAACTCGGCATGAAGTTCCGAGCCGACGTCGCCGGCTTCGTCACCGCGCTGCGCTACTTCAAGCCAGCGGGCACCACGGGCACGCACACGGGGCACCTGTGGACCGGCACCGGCACGCAGTTGGCCGAACAGGTGTTCACCGGCGAAACCGCGTCGGGCTGGCAGGAGGTCACGCTGACGACGCCGTTGCCGATCGCGGCCAACACGACCTACGTCGTCACCTACTTCACCGCCTCGGGCGACTATGCCGCCACCGGGAACTACTTCACGCAGCCGATCGGCACCGGCGTGCTGCACGGACTGGCGAACGGCACCGACGGGCCGAACGGCATCTACGAGTACACCGCCACCTCGACGTTCCCGACCCAGAGCTTCAACAGCGCCAACTACTACGCCGACGTCGTCTTCGACACCGCCAGCCACACGCTGACGGTCCAACAGACCGGCAACGGCACCGTGGCGCGCAATCCGGACCAGGCGAGCTACTACCCCGGCAGCTCGACCGAACTGACTGCCACGCCGGACGCCGGCTGGTCGTTCGCCGGCTGGAGCGGCGACGCCAGTGGCACGGCCAATCCGCTGACGGTCCTGATGGATGCCGACAAGACCATCACCGCCACGTTCACGCTCGACCCGATCCTGCGTGTCCTGACGGTGAACACGAGCGGCAACGGCTCGGTCGGCAAGAACCCTGACCTGCCGAACTATGTCGACGGCAGCTCCGTGGTACTGACCGCGAACCCCGCCCCGCACCACACGTTCGCCGGTTGGAGCGGCGATGCGAGCGGCATGGCGAACCCGTTGGCCGTGCTGATGGACGCCAACAAGGTCATCACCGCGACCTTCACCCTCGACACGCACACCGTCGCGGTGAACACCGTCGGCAGCGGCTCCGTCGCCAGGAACCCCGACCTCGCCCAGTACGACTACGGCACCTCGGTCACCCTGACCGCCACCGCCGACGTCGGCTACACGTTCACCGGTTGGAGTGGCGATGCCTCGGGCACCACCAATCCGCTGAGCGTGCTCGTCGATGCCGACAAGAGCATCACCGCGACCTTCACCCTCGACACGCACACCGTCGCGGTGAACACCGTCGGCAGCGGCTCCGTCGCCAGGAGCCCCGACCTCGCCCAGTACGACTACGGCACCTCGGTCACCCTGACCGCCACCGCCGACGTCGGCTACACGTTCACCGGTTGGAGTGGCGATGCCTCGGGCACCACCAACCCGCTGAGCGTGCTCGTCGATGGCGACAAGAGCATCACCGCGACCTTCACCCTGGAGAGCTACCCGCTGGCGGTCACCATCGGCGGCGGCGCCGGTGGTGCGGTGACGGCCAACCCGGACCTGCCGACCTACCCCTACGGCACCTCGGTCGACCTGACGGCCACGGCCGACGTCGGCTACACCTTCCTCAGCTGGAGCGGTGACGCCAGCGGCTCGGCGAATCCGCTGACCGTGTTGATGGACGGCAGCAAGAACATCACTGCGAACTTCCTGATCGACAGCCACACGCTGGCGGCGAGTGTGGTGGGCAGTGGCTCGGTCACGAAGAGCCCGGACCTGCCCAGCTACATGTATGGCAGCTCCGTGTTGCTGACGGCCTTGCCCGACCCGGGCCAGATCTTCGCGGGCTGGAGCGGCGACGCGAGCGGCGCGGCCAATCCGCTGAGCGTGCTGATGGACGCCGACAAGGCGATCACGGCCACGTTCACGCTCGACGTGCAGCCGGCGGCGAACACGCCGTTCGGCAGCGGCTGCTACACGCTGTCCAACTCGTTCTACCAGCACTTCCCGACGCCGGCCGCCGCAGCAGCGGCCCTGACCGGCCAGTCGATCACCCTGACGCCGGCGGGATCGACCTACGACGTGAGCTACGGCGGCGGCACCTATCTCGCTCCGAGCGGGACGGCGAACACGATCCTCGTCGGCATCGACGACGGTCGGGAGACGATCGTGCCCAGTGCGCCGGTGCCCTACCCCGGCGGCTCCACGGCGTCGCTGTCCGTGCACAGCAACGGCATCATCGGCACGGCACCGCTGACGATTCCCGACTCGCCGAACTCGCACACGCCGACGATCGCCGAGTTCCTCGCCGAGGGCACCACCGCGTGGTACCACTGGCACGACTTCGACACTGCCGATGGCGGCGCGATCCGATGGGAAGAAGTCGCCGGCGTGCTCTACGTCACCTGGCAAGGGGTCGAGAGCTATCCGCTCGGCACCGCGAACCCGAGCACGTTCCAGTTCCAGTTCGATCTGAACCCCGGCCCGGGCAACGGCGTCGTGCGCTACGTCTGGGATTCGATCGCGGCCGTCGGCGGCGCACCGGCGTCGGGCCGCGCCGATCAGACGCTGGTCGGCTGGTCGCCGGGCGGTGCGTCGCTGGACGCCGGCTCGGTCGATCTCGCGTTGGCGACCCCGTTCTCGACGTGGGCCACCGAGGTCCCGCCGCTCACCCTGGCGATCGCGCCGACCCCGGTGTCGACGCCGACGACGGGCACGGTGCTCACCTACACGGTGTCCAACATCCCGGAAGCCGCGCCGGGTTCCGGCCTCTACATCGGCGTCGTGTTCCTCAGCTTCGCGCCGATCCCCGGCGGCCTGGATCTCGATGCGCTGCTGGGTGCTCCGGACTGCCGGACCTACATCGAGACCACCGACATCACGATCAACGTCGGCCCCGTCACCTCGCCGATCGAGACCGGCACGTTCGCCTTCCCGGCGGCGATCCCCTACGGCCTCGAGGTCACCGCGCAGGCGGCGTCGCTGGTCATCCCGGGCTCGCTGCCGAACGGCCAGAACCCCGGCGGCTTCCTGACCAGCAACGCCGTGACGCAGTTCGTCAGCGACTTCTGACGCACCCTCCCGGCGACGGCGGAGCACAGCCCCGGTTTGTGCTTCCGTCGCCGCGCCGGCCTTCGCTAGCATCCGCGCGCCGGTGCGGTGCGCGCGCGGGCAATGCACCCGTGACCATTCGTATCGGTGGAGTCCCGTTCGGCGTCGGCGCGCCCCTGATGGCGGGCCTGGATTCCGACCCCACCGTGACGCTGGTGAAGGCGCCCCCCACGACGCTGGTGCAGGGCCTGCGCGACGGCGCGCTCGACGCGGCCCTGGTGTCGTCGGTCGAGGCGGTGCGGGCGCCGGGTTACACCGTGGCGCCGGGACTCGGCATCGCCTGCAAGCGCGAGATCCGCTCGGTGCGCGCGTTCCGCCGCCGCGGCGTGCCGATCCAGAGCGTCGGCCTCGACAACGGTTCGGCGACGTCCGTGGCGCTGCTGCGACTGCTGCTGGCGAACGTGCACGCCGACCAGACGTCCGACGCACTGCGCTTCGAGGCCATCGCGCCGACACGTTCGCCGGCCGCGCTGCCGCACGACCTCGTGCTGCTGATCGGCGACCACGGGCTCGGCGCGGACGCCGGCGATCGCGAAGTGTGGGACCTCGGCCAGCAATGGCGCGCCTGGACCGGCCTGCCGTTCGTGTTCGCGCTCTGGCTGCTGCGCCCCGGCGCCGACGCCGCGCGCATCCTGCCGGTGCTGCGCGCGGCGCGCGAACGGGGCCGCGGGCTCGGCGCCGTCGACGGCACCCACGGCGCGGCGCACTACGACCTCGACGACGAGGACCGGCGCGGGCTGCGGCGATTCTGGACCGAGTGCCGGTCGCGGGGGCTGGCGACCGCAGGTGATCCCGGGTTCGTCGCCAGCTCGACCGCGGGGTGAGTCCGGCCGGCGAAGGTCGTGCGCGCAGGTCGGAATCTGCTTCCCGCGCCGCGCCGAGAATCGCTAGGATCGCCGCGCCCGAACCGGTCAGGGTTCCGGGCCGTGCACCTGTGACGATGGCAAGCGGCGGTTCCCCGTGGAGCACGTGTGCTCCCCTCCTCGAGTGCCCGGACTCCGGCCTGACCGTAGTGCGGCGGGCGCTTGCCATGGTCGGCAACCGCGCCGCTGCATCCGACCCGAACCCGATCCACCGATGAGCAACACCTCCGGTCAACCGACCCTGTTCGACGCCTCGGCGAGCGACGACACGATGGCAGACGAGAAACCGAAAGCGGCGAAGTCCAGGTCCGGCGGCGACGGCGCGGTCAACGCCGAGACGATGGCGAAGAAGCAGCGCGAGATCTCGGTCAGCGAGTTCTTCACCAAGAACCGCCATCTGCTCGGCTTCGACAGCCCGCGCAAGGCGTTGCTGACCGCGGTCAAGGAGGCGGTCGACAACAGCCTCGACGCCTGCGAGGAGGCCCGCATCCTGCCGGACGTCAAGGTGACGATCACGCGCATCGGCCAGAGCGAAAAGCAGTTCACGATGACCGTCGAGGACAATGGCCCCGGCATCGTCAAGGCACAGGTGCCGAACGTGTTCGGCCGGCTGCTCTACGGCAGCAAGTTCCATCGGTTGCGACAGAGCCGCGGCCAGCAGGGCATCGGCATCAGCGCGGCCGGCATGTACGGCCAGCTGACGACCGGCGCACCGGTGCGGGTGCGCAGCAAGCCCGGCAAGAAGGCGATCCCGCTCGAGTTCTCGATCCGCATCGACACCGCGAAGAACCGGCCCGAGGCGACCGACAAGGTGATCGAGTGGGAAGGC
The DNA here is from genome assembly GCA_044230075.1 of Planctomycetota bacterium. Taxonomy (GTDB): domain Bacteria; phylum Planctomycetota; class UBA1135; order UBA1135; family UBA2386; genus JAEUHS01. The sequence goes on from JBGARS010000040.1 coordinate 31,838, forward strand.
AAGGACCACGGCACCGAGGTGTCGATCGACATGGAGGGCGAGTACCGCCGCGGCCAGCGCAGCGTCGAGGAGTTCCTGAAGCTGATGGCAGTGGCCAACCCGCACGTGCAGCTCGTGTTCACCGACCCCGACGGCAACGTCACCGAATACGTGCGCGGCACCAAGGAGCTGCCGAAGGAGGTCGAAGAGATCAAGCCGCACCCGCACGGCGTCGAGCTCGGCATCCTGCTGAAGATGATCCAGGAGAGCGACAACCGCACGACCAGCGCGTTCCTGCAGCAGGACTTCTCGCGCGTCGGGCCGACGGTCGCGAAGGAGATCTGCGAGAAGGCGGGCATCAAGCCGGAGAGCAACCCGCGCCGGCTCGACAACACTGCTGTGCAGAAGATGAAGACGGCGATCGACGCGACCAGGATCATGGCGCCGCCGCTGTCGTGCATCGCGCCGATCGGCGAGGAGCTGATCATCGCCGGCCTCAAGAAGGAGGTCGATGCCGACTTCTACGTGGCGACGTCGCGCAAGCCGGTGGTCTACCGCGGCCACCCGTTCGCGATCGAGGTGGGCATCGCCTACGGCAAGCCCGGCGACACGCTGACGATCACCGACGGCGGCAAGATCGTCGAGGTCGCGAAGAAGAAGTCGAACGAGGAAGTGCTGATGGGCGCGGCGGACGAGCCGATCAAGCTGATCCGGTTCGCCAACCGCGTGCCGCTGGTGTTCCAGCAGTCGGCGTGCGCGATCACCAAGGCGGTGATCAACACGAACTGGAAGAACTACGGGCTGCAGCAGCCGCGCGGTGCTTTGCCGATCGGCCCGATGGTCGTGTTCGTGCACATCGCGTCGGTCTGGGTGCCGTTCACCAGCGAGTCCAAGGAAGCGATCGCCAGCTACGACGAGATCCTCGAGGAGCTGCGCCTCGCGCTGATGGACGCCGGCCGCAAGCTCGGCATCCACGTGCGCAAGGGCCGCAAGCTCGCGAGCGAGTTCAAGAAGCGCAACTACATCACGATGTACATCCCGCACGTGGTCGAGGCGCTGAAGGACATCCTCGATCTCGACGCCAAGACCGTCGCCACGGCGACCGAGAACCTGACCACCGTGCTCGAGAAGAGCCGCAAGCTGTAGCCCCTACCGACTCTCCCAGAAGCCATGGCAGCCAAGAAGAAGATCACGCCCGCCCCGAAGCCGAAGAAGCCGCGCAAGCCGCTGACCCCGCTCGACAAGGTGACGATCCGTGAGATCGTCAGCTGCGCCGAGCAGGTGCACGGCAAGATCGGCAAACTCGACAAGCCGGAGCTGAAGTTCCCCGAGCGCTCGCTGCGCAACGCGCACTACGACAAGAAGGGCGGCTTCAAGATGGGGCGCGGTCGCATCGAGCGCACGCTGACGGTCAACACCGTCAAGACGTTCGCGCAGACGCTGAAGCTGATGTCGCTGAGCAAGGAGATGGTCGAGCAGGACGACTTCGCGACCAAACGAGAGGCCTACTACGTCAGCAAGAACTGGGGCGATGCGAAGTTCACCGAGCAGCCGGAGTCGGACACGGTGATGGACGACATCGAGGCGCTGTTCAGCCTCGAAGGCGTCACGCGCGAGCAACTGCGCTTCCGGCCCGAGGAGCACGGCGGCAACGTCGCCGGCGAACTGGTCGTGATCGACCACGACCGCGAGACCGGCGCCGAGGAACGCATCGACTGCACCAAACAGGGCAGCGGCTCCTACTCGATCCCGGCGTCCGTCGAGCACTTCCGCTTCGAGACCAAGGCGAAGTTCGTGCTGGTGATCGAGACCGGCGGCATGTTCGCGCGCCTGCACGAGCACAAGTGGTGGCGCACGGAGAACGCCATCATCATCGGCACCGGCGGCGTGCCGACGCGCGCCACGCGGCGCTTCATCCGCAAGCTCGCGGACGACAAGAACCTGCCGGTCTACTGCTTCAACGACTGCGATCCGTATGGCATCAGCAACATCTACCGCACGCTGAAGGTCGGCTCCGGCAACGCGGTGCACCTGAACCAGTTCTTCTGCGTGCCGCAGGCGCGCTACATGGGCGTGACGCCGCAGGACATCCTCGATTTCGAACTCGAGGACGCGACGCACCCGCTGAAGGACGTCGACATCAAGCGCGCCAAGGACGCGCTGAAGAACGACCCGTTCTTCCAGGCGCACAAGGAGTGGCAGAAGGCGATCGAGCAGATGCTGAAGATGGGCGTCCGCGCCGAGCAGCAGGCGCTGGCGAAGTGGGGCCTCAACTTCGTGATCGACGAATACCTGCCGCGCAAGCTGAAGGAACCGAACAAGTTCCTGCCGTGAGGCGGCAGGAACCGCGCGTCAGTGGATCGTGAAGTCGACCGTGTCGCTGAAGTCGATGAAGCCGAGGCACGACGACCCCGCTGCCGTGTAGCCCTGGATCGAGAACGAGCTGCCGACCAACAGCGGGTCCTGCGGGATCGTCCAGACGAACGGGTTGCCGAAGAAGTTGCCCGAGTCGACGCCCGTGAAGCAGTTACAACCCAGGGCCAACTGCAGTGAGGCGCCGCCAGGGAACCCCGCGAACGTGCCGGACAAGGCACCATTCGCAACCGAGACTTGCATGGTCTGGCCGATGACCGTCGATCCCGAGGGAGTGATCGCCAGGTTGCCGCACTGGGTCGAGCGGTAGGTGTAGAAGTTGGGGCTGCCCGTGTAGCCACCGAAGTTCACCAGGTCGAACGTGTTGGTGGCCTGCGCCGTGAAGGACACGAAGTAGCGCGGCGAGACGTTGCCGCCGCCGCTGAAGTCGGCGCAGACGTTGCATTCGCCGTAGTTCTCGGCGCCCGACGTGTTCATGCCGTTGCGACCATCGACGCGGAAGCTGTTCGTCGTCGGCAGGTAGGTCATCGTCACCGCCTGCACGCCCTGCGGGTAGCCCGTGGTGCCGGTCGTCAGCCCGACCACGAAGCGCACGCTGCCGTCGGAGTCCACCTCGGGATCACGGTCGTCGGCACCGGGCACTCCCTGGCTGACCACGCCGGTGGCCATCAGCAGGCCATCGACCCGGAACATCCGGCAGTAGACGTCACGCGGCTGCCCAGGCGACGTGGCGCTCTCCCAGCACACCGGCCAGTAGCGCACGCCGTTGACGTCCATCGGCGAACCTGCCGACGGGGCCGTGTCGTTCGCGCTCGAGCCGGCGACGGTGAACACGGCGCCCGTCAGGGCACCGTTCCAGTTGACGAGCTGACCGAAAGCGTCCTGGTCGGAGGCCGAGTAGGTGCGCTGCCAGGTCACGATCCAGCTCGCGGACAGGCCGTTGGATTGACCACACGACTTGCTGATCGTGGGGTTGCTCTCCTCCGCAGCCGAGGTGTCGAGCGCGATCGGGTTGATGGTCGCCAGGCCACCGGCGGTCGTCACCTGCTTCATGTAGATGTCCGACGCGGAGCCGTTGCGCTTGTTGAACACGACCGTGTAGCGGCCGACACCGTAGTAGGGGTCGCTGCCGACATCCGGGTGGAAGTTGTTGCCGCCGCTGCCGACGACACCATCGCGTTCGATGTTGAAGACGCCGCCGACGGCGGCGTTCGCCGCCACGGTGCGGCCGGCGATGTGCCAGGTCGACCCGAGGAACACCGGCAAGCGGACCTCGGCGACGACCAGGAAGTTCTGCGCGTAGTTGTTGCCGGCGACCGCGATCCGGGTCCAGTCGTCGGTGGAGGTGTCGATGAGGAAGTCGGTCTGCACCAGGCCGAGCGTGCCGTCGAACATCAGGCCGAAGCAGTCCTGGTCGGTGGTGCTCCACTGGCGCTGCCAGACGAACAGCGTGCGGCCACCGATCGACGTCGCCTGGATCGACGCGACGTCCGAGTCGTGCTGCAGCTGCGTCTGGCCCGACGCCAGCAGGTACCAGGAGTTGAGCACCGGATCGAGCACGATCGGCAGTCGTGCCTTGGCGACGAACGCCGCCGGGATCTCCATGTGCGCGCACTCACCGGTCCAGACGATGTCGAGTGGCAGGCGCTGTCCCGTCGCATCGACGGCCACGGCCTTCGTGTAGTCGATGTGGCCGAACTCGTTGCCGAACCGCAAGCCGTTGCCGAGCGCCTCGGTCGTGAACTCCCCGTGCATGCGCACGTCGACCGCGATCGGGCCGCGATTCGGCAGCGCGTGGAACACGAACGACTGCTCGAGGTTCTCGAGGCTCGTGGCCACGACTTCGGTCAAGGCTCCGCGCTCGGTGCGGATCGACTCCCCGCTGACGACCGGTTCGCCGGCAACCAGCGCCAGCGGCTCACCGCCGACCGTGGCCTGCGCGAGTTCGAGCCGCAGCGGGAAGTTGCGCGGCGCCTCGGAGCCGAAGAACGGCACCACCGTGCACCCCGTGCCGTCGAAGCTCGCCTTCCAGGCGCGGCCGACCGCCCACAGCGGACCGTCCGCCTGCGGCCTATCGAACAGCACGTGCGCCAGCGGCCTCGCGCCCGCGGCGACGCGTGGCTGAGGCAACTGCGGCAGAAGCGCATCACTCGTCACGGGGAAAGCCGGCGAGGCTGCCGGGTCGCCCTTCGCCGCGGCGGGTGAGCGGGCAGGACCTGGCTGCTGCGGCAGGTCCGATCGGGCCGGCAACTCCGTGAGCAACGCGGCGAAGAGGAGGAGGGGGATCGTATTCATGGGTGGCCGGGAACAGGCGTGAGCAGGTGGCACCGGCCGGAAGGCCTGGCTGCCACCCTCGCTCCCAGCAGCGGCAGGACGCGCGGATCCACACACGCGACGGCGCGAATCCCGCTGCCCACCGCCGAACTCGCGCCGCATGCGCTCCTTGGCGTGTCGCCGGGCCCGCAGCGCGCGCCGCCGTCAGCGCACCGGCGAACTGTTCGCCGGCGGCGCGCCGTGCTCCGCGGGCACGGATCCCTTCGGGTGGCCGTCAGGGTGCCAGCCGAGCAGCGCATACATCACGAGGAAGCCGAGCAGGTAGGCGACCGCGACGTGCCAGCCGCCGAACAGCCAGTTCTTCACCGACTTCGCCTCGGGGAACAGACCCGACAGCGCGACGCCGGCCGACGAGCCGAACCACAACATCGAGCCGCCATAGCCGACGCAGTAGGTCAGGAAGCCCCAGTCGTAGCCACCCTGCTTGATGGCGAGCGCAGTCAGCGGGATGTTGTCGAAGAACGCCGACACCACGCCGAGGCCGAGCGCCGTGCCCGGCGACGCATCGGGCAACGAATCGACCGGCATCATCGACGCCGACAGCACGAGGCTCAGCAGGAAGCACGCGCCGGTCGCGGCGGCAGGCAGCACCTTCCAGTCGGGTTTGCGCAGCAGGCCGCCGAGCAGGATCGCGCCCCACACGCCGGCGGCGGGCAGCTCGAACTGGATGTTGGTCCAGATCGCGGCGGCGAGGATCGCTACGACGATGCCGACGTGGCCGAGATCGACCGGCTTTTCGTGCGAGGTGCTCTTCACCAGCGGCTGCAGCGCGTGCTGCTGACGGCTCGCGATCGTGGCGAAGAACAGCACCGCGACGGCGGCGCCGATACCTGCCTCAGCGACGTCGAGCGGTGACACGCCGGCCAGCCAGACCATCGTCGTGGTGGTGTCACCGACCACCGAACCGGCACCACCGGCATTGCTGGCGGCGACGATCGCCGCGAGGTAGCCGACGTGCACCTTGCGTTGGAACAACGCGATCGCCGCCGAACCGCCGATCAGCGCCGCGGCGATGTTGTCGAGTACCGACGACAGCAGCGCCACCAGCACCAGCAGCAGGAACGCGCCGAGCTTGCCGGGCGGCAGCACCGCGGTCAGCTTCTCCGGCAGGTTGCTGCGCTCGAAGAAGTTCGCCAGCAGCGAGAAGCCGAGCAGCAGACCGCCGAGGTTCAGCAGCATCCGCCACTCGTGGCCCAGATGATGGCCGAGATGGAAGTCCGTGAGCAGCAGGCGGGTCAGCAGCACGCAGCCGAGGCCGGTGACCGCGATCGGCAGCGCGCGCTTGTGGAATCGCGCGATGCCGAGCAGCGTCGCCGCGAACAGTCCGAACAGGAGGTAGGTGACCATGGCAGCCCTGTGGGCCGAGCGTCGCGGGCGGCGGAATGCCGTCGCGACATTGGTCCGGGAGTATCGACGCGGCAGCGCTCTTTTCGATAGTCGCCCGAAGGCCCGCCTGGAACCCGCCTTGTGGGCCGCTTCTCAGTCGCTCCACCGCAGCTCGAACGCTGCGTCCAGGCCACCGGTCGCCGGCACCTCGAACACCTGCTGCCGCTCGCCGCGGGTGACGCGAACTCGCAACCGCCCGCCGGGCGCGCCGCGCAGGTCGACCCGGCCGGCCGGATCGGTCGACTGCGACGTGCCGTCGTAGTAGCCGTCCTCGTCGAGCAGATCGATCGGTTCTCCCGCGGCGCCGAGCACGGCGACCTCGCCGTCGATCACCGGTCGACCAGCGGCATCCAGCACGCGCAGGAAGCGCAGCGGACTCGGCGGCAACAGGATGTCGACGACAAGCGGGCCATCACCGACGACGCTCGGCGGTGACATGTAGACGGCGTAGCCTCGGCGAACAGCCCGGATCTGCAGCTCACCAGGCGGCGCCACGAACCGGAAATGACCACCCGCATCCGACCGCGGACTCCGGTAGGTGACGGCTGTTGCCACATTCAGCTGGACGCCTTCCACCGGCGCCTGGGTCACGGCGTCGCGCACGATGCCCAGCACGACGTGCAGGCCCGTGAGGCCTTCGCCCGGGACAACGGTGATCGGCGCGCCGGGCAGCACTCGCTTCTTCGCCGGCAATTCGCCGCCATCGGGGAACACCCAGACTTCGTGCTCGCCGGGGCCGCAGTCGCGGAATTCGAAGTTGCCATCGACGATGTCGAGGCCATCGGCAGTGGGCGCTTCGCCGAGGATCTCGGGCAAGCCCTCGGCCAGTCCGCGCAGGGCGCCTGCCGGGCGATGCAGCACCACGTGCGCCGGCAGGCCGTTGCCGGCCGCGTCGACCACCCGACCCGACACGACCAGCGACGGCAGCAGCCGCAGCGCGACCGCCTGTTCGCCGGCGTGCAGCTCGATCGGCCCCGCCATCGCCGAGGCGAAGCCATGGCGGCGCGCACCGATGCACACACGAACCTGCGGCTCGAGTTCGAGCACGAGCCGTCCCTGTTCCTGGGTGCCGCTCTCCGAGCCCCGATCGAGGTCGGGCGTCGTGTACACCTGCACGTCGGCGAACGTCGGGTTGCCTTCGGGGTCGAACACGGTCACCACCAGTCGCGCCTTCGGCGGCGCTGCCATGCCAGCGGCGAGAGCCACCTGCACTTCGGTCCGACCCGCGGGCACGTCGACGACCGCATCGGCGCAGCCCTGGCTCTTGACGACGCAACGCCACGGCAGTCCATCCGCGCGCACCACGAAGGTGCGCCCACCCTGGCGGTCGACGAACAGCTCGCGATAGATGCCCTCGCCACCGCGGCCAGGCAGGCCAGCCCGGTCCAGCACGGATCTGGTGAACGCGACCACGTTCACCGCAGCCGTGTGGCCAGGCGGCGGGGTCACGTGCACGGTCACGTCGATGCGGTGTTCGTCGCGCAGCAGCACGACCGTCGCGTCGCCGCCGGCAGCGCCGACGTCGGCCCACACCGACTGCGGCAAGATGCAGTCCGGCGCTGCGGCCGTCACTTCGTAGCTGCCTTGCGCCACGACGAGCTGCGCGCCACCGCCGTCGTCGGTCGACGCCTCGCGTGGTGCCCCGCCCAGCAGGTGCTGCCGCGGCAACGCGCTCACGCCGCCGCCGGTCGCCTTCACCTGGCCACCGGGGATCGGGCCACCGCGGCCGTCGACGACCCGCACGCGCAGGGTCGCCAGGTCGGGCACGACGAGTTGCACCGTGCGCGGATCCTCCGCGGTCGGCAGCAGATCGCCCCAGTAGCCGAGCGTGCCCAGCTTCGGGTCCGCCACCTCGATGCCCTCGAACTGTTCGACCTCGGCGACCGTCGTCGGCAAGCGCCCGCGCGCATCGGTGCGACCGACGTCCTTGCCGTAGAGGCCGAAGCCCTTGCGCCAATGCACGGTCACCGGCTCGTCGGCCGCGGGCACCCCGTGCGTGGAACACACCCAGAGCACGATGCCATCGCGCACCGGTTCGGCGATCCGCTCGCCTGCTTCGTCGAAGCTGGTGAACGCGTCGCCCGGCTCGACCCCTGGGGGCGCGACCTCGGTACGGCTCGGTCGCACCACGAGGGCAGGATGCGGCGTCGAGCTGGCGCGAGGACCAGCTGCCGCGAATTCGGGGGCCGGGTCCCTGGTCGCCGCCGCGCGCCATGCGAGCGCGAGCGCCACAAGGGCCACGAAGGCGAGCACGAGCAGGAGCGTTCGCATGGTGCTTGGTCTTGCCGCAGTTTGCCGAGATTGCCCCGGCCAAGGCCAGGGAAACAACGCCTTGCGCATCGGTGACCGGGCGCAATCAGCAATTTCGGTCTACCGGCTTCCAAGCAACACTGACCCTCCACTCACCCATGCTCCGACTGCACCACTTCGTGCTGCTGCCCCTGCTCGCGTCCCCGGCGCTCGCGCAACTCCCCGCTCCTACCCTCATCCCGCGCGTTGCGCCACGCGCCGCCTGGACGGCCATCACCTCGGCCGGCACCAGCAGCACCACCGTGCACCAACGGGCCGACAGCCCGGGCGCCGCCAGTAGCGACAAGCTCTACGTGTTCGGCGGCAGCAAGGGCAACAACACCACGACGACGTTGAACGACCTGTGGGTGTTCGATCCGCTCGCTGGCTCGGGCACGTTCACCCAGTTGATCGCGAACGGCGCTCCCGGCTCGCCGGCTGCCCGCGGCCGCGCCAGCATCGCGTGGAACTTCACCACGAGCCGGCTGACGGTGTTCGGCGGCAACACGCGCGGGACGACTCCGACCCTGCTCGGCGACGTCTGGGAGTGGGATGCCGTCAACGGCTGGTTCGACGTCACGCCGACCTCGGGCCCGGCACCCGTGGCGCGACAGTACGCGGCGCTGACCTGGGATCCCGTCAACAACGGCATGGTCCTGTTCGGCGGCCAGACCAACGACGTCGTGCCAGCATCCTACAGCAGCGAGACCTGGGTGTTCACGGCCAACGCGACGGCGGGCACGCCGGGCACCTGGACCGACCTGACCTCTGGCATCGTCACGCTGCCGCCCGCGCGCGCCCAGCACAGCCTGATGACGCGCCCGGACGTCGGTGACTGCATCCTGTGCGGTGGCCTCGACAACACGTCGGCGACTCCCGACCAGATCCGCTTCCTGGACGTCTGGACCTGGAACGGCACGACCTGGAGCAAGATCAGCGACTGCGACGTCACCACGAACCCGACGGGCGCCGGCACCACCTGGCCCGCCAATGTCAGCGGCAACCAGGCAGTCTATGACGCGCGGCGCAAGCGCATCGTGATGCAAGGTGGTCAAGGCATCACCGTCGCCGCCAACACGGTCTACGTCTACGGACCGTCCTATGGCGGCTCGCCGTCGAACTACACCAGCGAGTTCGACTGCCTGACCAACACCTGGTCGATCTACGCGAACGCCGCGACCGGCGCGACGCCGTACAACAACAACGACCCGCAGATCGGCCGCATCAGCCGCTTCTACGCCGGCTACATCGCCGCGACCGGCAAGGTCTACAAGGCCTGCGGCCAGAACGCGGCCGGCTCGAGCAGCAACCCGACGTACAACGTCTACCAGTACCAGGCCAACCCGGTCGCTTCGACGATGCCCTACGGCACCGGCTGCACCGGCCCCGGCGGGGTCCTGTCGCTGGTCGCAGACAACGACCCATGGACGACGCGCACCTTCCAGTGCACCGGCACCGGCTTCGGCCCGTCCTCGCTCGGCATCTCGATCGTCGGCCTGACCCAGGTCCTGCCGGGCGTGCTGCCGGTGAACACGCTGCCGGTTCCCGGCGGCGGCGCGGGCTGCGACCTGCTGGCCACACTGGACATCATCGACACGCTGCTCCCGATCGCCGGCCAGGCCACCTACTACCTGCCGATCGGCGACGCGCTGCTCGATCCCTCGCTGCCCGGGCTGCCGTTCTTCGTGCAGTTCGCGGAGCTCGAGTTCACGCCGTTCCCGGCCTGGACCGGGACCTACAGCACGAACGGGCTGAGCTGCGTCGTCGGTTCGCTCTGATCGGACCGCCCGGGAGGTCCCCGGCTCGCGCGGGGCGACTTTCCGCTGGCCGCAAGTTCGCCGGGTGAGTCCCGACGTTTGTGCAAAAAACTGCCGGCCGACTGGCCCGGAACGTCGCCCTTGCAGCTGAGGCCTCGCCTCGCAGGTCGGACTCCACCCGGACAGCCCTGCTCCACCAAGTCTC
>JBGARS010000041.1:0-41511 GCA_044230075.1 Planctomycetota bacterium
CTCGGCGTCCTTGCCGCGGAACCACTCCTCGACCTGGCGCGCGAGACCCTTCCACGGCACCTGCATGCGCCACTCGCGCCGGCGCCCCTTCTCGACCTTCTTGAAGGTGACCTCGAAGCGTTCGTCGCCGCAGCCGCGCAGCAGGATCTGCCGCACCCTGGCCGGCTGCTGGCGCCAGGGCAGCGACAGGTCGAAGCCATGGCGCTCGGCGACCGCCGCGGCGACCTCGGCATACCAACCTTCGCGGCCAGTGAGGAACGTGAACGCCGCACCGGCATGGCGGATCGCACCGCCGAACACCGGCTTGTCGGGGTGGTTCACCAGCAGGTCCTCGGCGCAGACGACGACGTCACCGAGGCCGAGGCAGCTTTGGCAGGCGGCGCTGTGGTGGTTGAACGAGAACCAGCGCGGGTGCGGTTCGACCGGCGCGCGGTAGTCGCACAGGTGGCAGCCCTGGTCGCCGCGGTACCAGTGGCGCTGGCCGGCCTCGGCGCCCGACGCGAGCTGCACGACTGCCGCCGGTGGCCCGCCGTGCGCCTGCGCCGCCTGCTGCGCCTGTTCGATCGCGTCGGCCAACCGCGTGCGATCGGCCAGCGTGGTGCGGTCGATCACCAGCAGCACCTCACGCGGCAACGCCGGCCACTCGCCGTCGAGACGCAGCTCGGCACCGTCGACCAGCGCGCGCACGAAGCCGGCCTGCTGCCACTCGGTGCGCAGTCCTTGCAACCACGCCTTGACCTGCTTCGGCTGGCCGCCGAAGTCGTCGGGAATCGTGATCGGCGCCAGGATGTGCGCGCGCCGGTCCGGCCACTCGGCAACCAGGTCCAAAGCCGCCTTGCTCGGCGACCAGGCGATCAGCTCGTGGCCGTGCGTCGGGCAGTGGTGCCGGCCGACGCGCGCGTAGAGCAGGCGCAGGTAGTCGTGGATCTCGGTCGTCGTCGCCACCGTCGAGCGCGGGCTGCGCGAGGTGCGCTTCTGGTCGATCGCGATCGCCGGGCCCAGGCCATCGAGGCGATCGACCGGCGCGCGGTCCATGCGGCCGAGGAAGCGGCGCGCGTAGGTCGACATGCTCTCGAGGAAGCGCCGCTGCCCTTCCTGGAAGATCGTGTCGAACGCGAGGCTCGACTTGCCGGAACCCGACGGCCCGGTGACGACCGTGAACTTGCCGAGCGGCACGTCGCAGTCGACGCCCTGCAGGTTGTGGGTGCGCGCACCGCGCACCTCGATGTGCGTCGGCCGGTGCACGACCGCGCGCGCCGGCGCGGACTGCTTCGCCGCCGCCTCGTGCCGGCCCGGCCTGCCGATGCCGATCGCGCGCAGCGCCGCGCCGGTGTGGCAGGCCGCCACCGCCGCGACCTGTTCCGGCGTGCCGGTGGCGACCACCGTGCCGCCGCCGGCGCCACCTTCGGGGCCGAGGTCGACGATCCAGTCGGCAGCACGCACGACGTCGAGGTTGTGCTCGATCACCAGCACGGTGTTGCCGGCGTCGACCAGCCGCTGCAGCGACTCCATCAGCTTCGCCACGTCCTGGAAGTGCAGCCCCGTGGTCGGCTCGTCGAGCACGTAGAAGGTGCGGCCGGTCGCCGGCCGCTGCAGCTCGGTCGCCAGCTTGACGCGCTGCGCCTCGCCGCCCGACAACGTCGTCGACGGCTGGCCGAGCCGCAGGTAGCCGAGGCCTGCGTCCTGCAGCGCCCGAAGCCCGCGCGCGATCTTCGGCAGGTCCGTGAAGAACGCCGCCGCGTCGTCGACGGTCATCTCGAGCACGTCGTGCACACTCTTGCCGTTCCAGCGGATCGTCAGCGTCTCGGCGTGGAAACGCGCGCCGCCGCACTCCTCGCAGACGACCTCGACCGGGGCCAGGAAGTTCATCTCCAGCGTCGTCACGCCCGCCCCGCCGCAGGCCTCGCAGCGGCCACCGGGCACGTTGAACGAGAAGCGTCCCTTCTCGTACTGGCGCAGCTTCGACTCCGGCAGCAGCGCGAACAGGTCGCGCACATGGGTCCACAGATCGGTGTAGGTCGCCGGATTGCTGCGCGGCGTGCGGCCGATCGGTGCCTGGTCGATCTCGACCACCTTGTCGAGCTGCTCGATGCCGTCGATGCCTTCGCAGTACGACGCCTGTACCTCGGCCTTGGTCAGCACGCTCTTCAGCGCCGGCACCAGCACGTGGTGCACCAGCGTCGACTTGCCCGAACCCGACACGCCGGTCACCGCGCAAAGGCGGCCGAGCGGGATCGCGACGTCGATGCCCTGCAGGTTGTGGTGCAGAGCGCCGCGGATCTGCAGCACGCCGCGATCCTCGCTGCGGCGCTGCGCGGGCATCGGCACCTGCAGGTCGCCGCGCAGGTACTTGCCGGTCAGCGAACGTTCGACCGCACACACCTCCGCTGGCGTACCCGCGGCAACGACCTCGCCACCGTGCACGCCGGCGCCGGGCCCGACGTCGACCAGGAAGTCGCTGCGCAGCATCGTCTCCTCGTCGTGCTCGACGACGCAGACGGTGTTGCCGCGATCGCGCAGCGCCTCGAGCGTGCGCAAGAGCCGCTCCTGGTCGCGCGCATGCAGGCCGATCGACGGCTCGTCGAGCACGTAGAGGATGCCGCGCAGGCCGGCGCCGACCTGCGCCGCCAGCCGGATGCGCTGCGACTCGCCGCCCGACAGCGTCGGCGCGCGGCGTTCGAGCGTCAGGTAGCCGAGCCCGACGTCGGTCAGGAACGACAGCCGCCGGTCGATCTCCTGCAGGATCTCCTTGCCGATGCGTTCGGCGTTGCCCTGCAGCTGCACGGCGCGCACCCAGAGCAGCGCGTCGTCGATCGACAGCCGCAGCACCTCGGGCAGCGACTGGCCCTGGAAGCGCACCGCGCGCGCCGCCGCCGACAGCCGGTCGCCACCACACTGTTCGCACAGAACCGCGGCGCGGAAGCGATCGAGGTGCCGCGCGCGCGACGGCCGGTAGACGTTCTGCAGGTGCTGCAGGATGCCGGGGAAGGCGATGCGGTCGCTGCCTTTGGTCGTGTACGACGCCCCCTGCCGCTGCCAGCGGAACTCGAACGTCTGCTTGCCCGAGCCGAAGAGCACGATCTTCTTCGCCTTCGCCGGCAGCTTGTGCCACGGCGTGTCGAGATCGAAGCCGAAGCTCCGGCCGACTTCGCCCAGGTGCTCGAGCGTCAAGCGCCCGTAGACCAGCTTGCCCTCGGCGGTGAACGCATGCAGCGCGCCTTGCCGCAGCGTCTTGTTGCGGTCCGCGACCAGCAGTTCGGGCGCGAAGCCGAACGTCTGGCCGACGCCCTCGCAGTGCGGGCAGGCACCGACCGGACTGTTGAACGAGAACAGCCGCGGCTCCAGCTCCGGCAGGGCACCGTGCCCGTTCGGGCAGCTGCGCTGGGTCGAGAACAGCCGGTAGGCGTCGTCGCCGCCGCTCTGCGGGCTGCCGAGCGCGCACAGGCCCGCACCGAGCTGCACCGCCTGCTCGACCGCTTCGGCCAGCCGTGACCGCGTGTCGGCCGCGATCGTCAACCGGTCGATCACCAGTTCGATCGTGTGGTAGACGTAGCGCTCGAGGCGGATGTCCTCGTCGAGCCGCCGCACGACGCCATCGATGCGGGCGCGCACGAAGCCCTTCTGCGCCCACTCGGCCAGCTCCTTCCTGTACTCGCCCTTGCGCTCGCGCACGACCGGCGCCAGCACGAGTACCTGCTGGCCCCGATGCTCCTCCAGGATCGCGTCGGTGACGCGATCCGGCGACCAGGCCTCGATCGCCGCACCACACTCCGGACAACTCGGGTCGCCGAGCCGCGACCAGAGCAGGCGCAGGAAGTCCATCACCTCGGTCAGCGTGCCGACCGTCGAACGCGCCGAGTAGCTGCCCGACTTCTGGTCGATCGACACCGTTGGCGACAGCCCTTCGACCAGGTCGACCTTCGGCTTCTCCATGCGGCCGAGGAACTGCCGCGCATACGAACTCAGGCTCTCGAGGAAGCGCCGCTGCCCTTCCTGGTAGACCGTGTGGTAGGCGAGGCTCGACTTGCCGGACCCGGACACGCCCGTGAAGGTGGTCAGCGCATCGCGCGGGAAGCGCAGGTCGACGCCCTTCAGGTTGTGTTCGCGCGCGCCCTTCACCACGACCCATGAGGTGGTGGCATCGCGAGTTGCGGCTGGTCCCTGGCCCGAGCGGGGCCTCTTCTGCGAGTTGGTGGCCAAGCGAAGAACCCCGCAGCATAGCGGCGTGGGGCGGGTTGGCCAGCGGAGGCCGCGGTCGAGAGCAAGCCACCGTGGCGGGGCCCGGTTCGGCCGTCTACCCTCCTCCGCATGCATGCCGATGACGGCGAAGCCGACGACCCGGGCGAGGAACAGGACCTGCTCGTGGTGCTGCGCCTCAGCAACCGCAGGATGGGCACCCGCGACGAGCGCGAGGCGATCGAGGCCTTCGCCGACGAGCTGGACCTGGCGCTCACCGAGGCCGCGGTCGGCGAGTACGACGGCGACGAGATCGGCGGCGGCGAGTGCGTGCTGTTCTTCTGTGGGCCCGACGTCGATGCGATGCTGGCCGTGCTGCAGCCGCTGCTGCAGCGTTCGCCGATCTGCCGCGGCGGTCACCTGGTGCGCATGGTGCCGGCCGCCGACGGCACGCTGGAACGCCAGCGCCTCCCCCTGTAAGCGAACACTGCCATGCGAAGCCGCCTGCTCGCCACGTGCCTCCTGCCGCTGCTGTCCGGCTGCAGCGTCTGGTTCTTCTCCGGCGAGACCTCGTACGACTGGTCGCAGCCGGTCGCGCTGGTCGAGACCACCGGCGGCGTCGAGCTCGGCGCCACCACCGAGTTCGGCATCCTGACGTTGGGGCGCACCGCGACCGGCGGGCCGTGCCGCGTGCGCTACTTCCTCGGCCCGACGCCGATGGTCGAGGACGGCGCGCTCGGTGCGACCGGCAGCGTGTTCACACGCGCCGAGATCGATCTGAAGACGATGGCTGTGCGCGCGTTCGACCGCCCACCCACCGACGCCGACGAGCTGCTGGTGATGTGGACGCCCGATGGCACCACCACCGAGACCGCAGCGGTACACCTGGCGCATGCGGACGAAGCGCAGGGCGATCTGCTGCAGCCGCCCGGCCGCGACCTGCCCGCAGGCGCGACCGTGCTGGTGCGCACCAGGGACGACGGGCTGCAGTTCCTCGGCCTGATCGCCGGCAAGGCGATCGTCGAGGGCGGTGGCGACCCGCGTGAGTACTACGTGTTCGCCGGCGTCGACCGTGTCCGCGAGATGCTGGCCGTGCCGGAGGTGTATCCGACGGACATGGTGCCGAAGTACCGCACCGACGACATCTCGATCCTGAAGCCGCACCTCGACGTGGTCGAACCGGCGCCTGCCGCGGGCGACGCACCTACCGGGACCGGCGGCCTACCGACCGGGACCGGCGGCCTACCGCCCAAGTGAACGTCACTCGCGCACGATGCCAGCGCGTTGCAGCACCTCGTCGACGACCGCGTTGAGCACGAAGATCACCAGCTGATCGTGCGCCGCCAGTTCGGTGTCGCCGCGCGGGATCAGCACCAGCCCGTCTTCGCGCGTGACCGCCGCGACGACACAGCCGCGTGGGAAGCGCGCCTCCTTCAGTTGCTTGCCGACCAGCACGCTGCCGGGCTGCAGTTCGAGCTCGAGCACCTCGGCCTGGCCCTCTTCGATCGTGGCGATGGTCGAGATGCTGCGGCTGCGCACGAAGGCGAGGATGCGGTTGGCACACAGCAGCCGCGGCGACACGGCGACATCGATGCCGAGCTGCTGGTAGAGCGACACGTAGTCGGGCTTCTGCACCAGCGCAACCGTGCGCTTGACGCCGAGGCTGCGGCTCAGCTGGCACGACATCAGGTTGCGTTCGTCCTCGTTGGAGATGCCGAGGAACGCATCCGTCTCGCCGATGTGTTCCTCCTGCAGGAAGTTCAGGTCGGTCGGATCGGCGTGCAGCACGACGACCCCCTTCAACACCTCGGACAAGCGTTCCGCCTCGGGGCGGTCTTCGACCAGCACACGCACGTCGACGCGTTCGCGCTGCAGCGCCTGGCAGACCTGGATCGCGACGCCGCCGCCGCCGTAGACGACGACGCTGCGCGTCGCCTGCTGCCGACCGCCGATCTTCTTCTCGAACAGCGCCAGCGCCTTCGGCTCGCCGAGCACGAAGATCTCGTCGGCGGCACGCAGGTCGTCGTCGCCGCCCGGCACCAGGACCTTGTGGTCCCGGTCGATCGCGGTGATCAGCATGCCCGGTGGCAGCTTCAGGTCCTTCAGCAGCATGCCGGTGAACGGTCCGCCCTCGGTCAGCACGAAGCGGCGCATCTGCACCCTGCCCTCGGCGAAGTTCTCGACCGCCAGGCCGCGGCTCTGCAGCACCGTCTTGACGATCTCCTCGGCGGCGAGGTCGTCGAGCGACAGCAGCAGATCGTGCTGCAGGTTGCGGCGGAAGAACGTCTTGCTGCGCCGGAACGCCGAGGTGTCGCGCAGCCGCAGCACGGTCTTCTTGGCGCCCATGCGCTTGCCGAACAGACAGGTCAGCATGTTGACCTTGTCGTCGTTGGACACCGCCAGCACGAGGTCCATCTGGTGCGCGTCGGCACGATCGAGCACGTCCGGGCGCGAACCGTCACCGTGCACCGCCTGCACGTCGAGCAGGTCGGCGACGCGGCGCATGCGCGGCAGGTCCGGGTCGATCACGGTGATCGAATGCCCTTCGGTGGACAACACCTTTGCGAGGTAGGAACCGACCTCACCGAGTCCGACGATCAGGATGTTCATCGAGTGACCGCGGACGATACTGTGCCGCCCCCGCCGGATCTCCCCTCTCGACACCTGATCCTACTGCTCGACAACAAGGACTCGTTCGTCTGGAACCTGGCGCAGGCGCTGCAGGGGCTGGGGGCGACGGTGCGGGTCGTGCGCAGCGACGCGGTCGGCGTCGAGGAATTGGGCACCTGCCGCGCGCTGGTCGTGTCGCCGGGCCCTGGCCGACCGGAGCACGCGGGCGTGTCGCAGCAGGCGATCGTGCGCTGGTCCGGCCACCTGCCGATCCTCGGTGTCTGCCTCGGCCACCAGGCGATCGGCGCCGCGTTCGGTGCCCGCATCGGCTGCGGCGAGCCGGTACACGGGCGCACGTCGCCGATCCAGCACGACGGCCAGGCCCTGTTCGCGGGCCTGCCACAACCGCTGGTCGCCTGCCGCTACCACTCGCTCTACGTGCTGCCGCCGCTGCCGGACGTGCTGCGTGCAACCGCGCACACCGAACACGGCGAAGTGATGGCCGTGCAGCACCGCGAGCATGCGACCTTCGGCGTGCAGTTCCATCCGGAGTCGTTCCGCACGCCGGACGGCCAGCGCCTGCTGGCGAACTTCCTGCGCGAGGTGCGATGAGCGCGCCGGCGATCACGCTGACGCGGCTGGCCAAGTCGTACGGCGCGCGGCAGGTGCTGCGCGGTGTCGACCTCGCCGTCGCACCAGGCGAACTGCTCGGGCTCGTCGGCCCGAACGGCGCCGGCAAGTCGACGTTGCTGCGCACGCTGCTCGGCCTGGTACCGCGCTCGGGCGGCCAGGTCGCGGTGCTCGGCCACGATCCTGCCCGCGCCTCCCTGGCGATCCGCCGTGCCACCAGCTACCTGCCCGGCGAGGCCGGCGTCTACCAGCAGATGACCGGCGCGCAGTTCCTGCACTTCGCGGCCGGCTTCTACCCGCGGCAGCAGGACGGGCTGCGCGAACGCCTGCTCGCGGGCTTCGCGTTGCCGCTGCAGCAGAAGGTGCGCAGCTACAGCGCCGGCATGAAGCAGAAGCTGGCGCTGGTCGCGGTGCTCTGCCCCGACGTCGATCTCTACCTGCTCGACGAACCCGACCGCGCACTCGACGCCAGCGTGCGGTACTTCCTGCGCGACGTGCTGCGCTCGCTGCAGCACGGAGGCAAGACGATCGTGCTGAGCTCGCACCACCTCGGCGAAGTCGAGACCCTGGCCGACCGGCTCGAGTTCCTGCTCGACGGCGCCTTCGTGCCCGCGGCGCGCCTGGCCCAGGCCCGCGCGCAGCTGCGCCAGCGCCCGCGGGTGCGCCTGCGCCCGGGCGCCGAGCTGCCGATCGGCGCCCGCGAAGTGCTGCGCGAACCCGACGGCACTCTGGTGATCGAGACGGAAGGGGACCCGATGGCGTGGCTGCGCTCGGTGCCCGATGGCATCGTCGACAGCGCCGAGATCGGCATCCCGCGGCTCGAGGACCTCTACCAGCTGCTGCTGCAGGACAGTGCCGCGGCCGGAGGTGGCGCGTGATCGCCGGCAAGACCTGGCGCGAGGTGCGCTACATGGCGCTCGCCTACCTGCTGATCCTCGAGCTGTTGTGCGTGCCGGTGCTGCTGCTGTGGCCGGAGATCTACGACGACCTGCAGAAGTCGAGCCTGGTGCGCAACCTCAGCATCCCGTTCCTGAAGAGCATCGGCGAGGGCATCAGCGACAAGAGCGAGCAGGTCGCCTACCTGAACTGGTGCGCCGTGATGCTGTTCTTCCGCAGCACGAACCTGGTCGGGGTCGCGGCGGCGGTGCTGTTCGGCACCGGTCTGTTCGCGCGCGAACGCGAGGCGCAGACCTTCGAGTTCCTGCTCACGCGGCCGGTGTCGCGCGGTCGCATCCTGTGGGCGAAGTCCTGGCCGTGCGCGCTGTGCGTGGTCCTGCCGATCTTCCTGGTCAACTTCTCGGCGATCTACTGGAGCCGCTGGATCGAACTCGACCTGCCGGCCTGGGAGCTGTTCCTCGGCTCGGTGCACGCCGCGTGCTTCCTGCTCGCGTTCCTGGCGCTGACGACCTGGATCTCGGTCCTGTGCCGCGTGCAGGCCCACGTCGCCAGCTGGGTCGGCGCCCTCGCGGTCGTGCAGATCGGCGTCTACCTGACCCAGCGCATCCGTTCCTACAGCCTGTTCCGGCTCGCCGACTTCGAGTGGTACGCACCGATCCTGTCGGGCAATACGCCGGCGTGGCAGATGTTCGATCCGATCCGCGGCCCCGGCTTCACGACCTGGCTGCTGGTCGCCGCCGCCCTGTTCTATGGCCTTGCATGGCACGCGCTGCGGCGGGCGGAGCCGTGACGTGATCGCACTCGAAGTGCTGCTGACCCTGCTGCGCGAACTGCTGCGCGCGCTGACCACGCCGTTGCGGCTGCTCGCGTACCTGCCATACCGGCATCGCTGGCGCGCCGCCGCGCGCGAGGTGCTCGACACCGCCGCGCACGAACCGTCACCCGCGACCGAAGACGCGCTGCGTGAGTTCTTCGGCAAGCGCCGGCCCGATCGCGGCGCGCGGCCGCACGTGTTCGTGTCCGCCGGCGAAGCCAGCGGCGAAGGCCACGCGGCGCGACTGGTGCGCGCGCTGCCCGCGGCGCTGCGCGTCACCGCGTTCGGCGGCCAGCAGCTCGCCGATGCCGGCGCCGAACTGCGCTTCTTGTTGAGCGACCATGCGGTGATGGGCGTGCGCGGCGTGCTGCGCCAACTGCCGCTGATCCTGCGTGCGTTCGCCAGCTACCTGCGCCTGCTGCGCGACGATCCGCCCGACCTCGTCGTGCTGGTCGACTACCCGGGCCTGCACGTCGTGATGGCCAAGGCCGCGCGCCGACGCAAGGTGCCGGTGCTGCACTACGTCGCGCCGCAGTACTGGGCGTGGGGTCCGTGGCGCATGCGCCGCTACCGCCGCGCCGTCGACGCGACGCTGACCATCCTGCCGTTCGAGTCGGCGTTCTTCCGCCGCTTCCGCGTGCCGGCGAGCTACATCGGCCACCCGCTGCTCGACGAACTGGCGCAGCACCCGCCCGATGCCGCCGCCACAGCCGCCGTGCGGCGAAAGCGCACGCTGGTGCTGCTGCCCGGCAGCCGCAGCGCCGAGATCACCATCAACCTGCCCGGCATGCTGCAGGTGGCGCGCGCGCTGCGCACGCTCGACCCGGCGCTGCGGGTCGTGCTGCCGCACAAGAACCCGCGCCGCACCACGCTGCTGCGCGAGCAGCTGGCGGCGCACGACGCGACGTTCGTCGAACACCACGAAGGTGATCTGGCGCCGTGGCTGCACGGTGCACACCTGATCCTCGCCAAGTCGGGCACCGGTTCGCTGGAAGCCTGCCTGTCGGGGCAACCGACGATCGTCGTCTACCAACTGCACGGCATGCTGAGCACGCTCGGCTACCACAACATCCTCAGCGTGCCGTGGATCGCCGCGGCCAACCTGATCGCCGGCCGCGCCGTCGTGCCGGAGCACTGCTTCCACGGCGAAGCGGGCTGGCAGCGTGTGGCCGCCGACGCCGAACGGCTGTGGCGCGACGACGCCGCGCGCCGGGAGGTCATTGCGGGTCTCGCCGAAGTGCGCGCCCGACTCGGGGCACCGGGCGCGACGGCCCGGGTCGCCGCGGTCGTGCAACGTTTCCTCACCGGGACCCATCCATGACCTCGCCGCTGCTGGACCTGCGCGCGCTGCTCGCTTTGCTGCGCCACGAAGGGGAACTGCTCGAGATCGACACCGAGGTCGACCCCGACCTCGAAGCCGCCGAGGTGCACCGCCGCGTGATCGCTGCCGGCGGCCCGGCCCTGCTGTTCCGCCGCGTCAAGGGCTCGCCGT
This sequence comes from Planctomycetota bacterium, assembly GCA_044230075.1. Taxonomy (GTDB): domain Bacteria; phylum Planctomycetota; class UBA1135; order UBA1135; family UBA2386; genus JAEUHS01. Next base: position 10,620 of record JBGARS010000041.1, read on the forward strand.
GGCCCGCGGTCACCAACCTGTTCGGCACCGCGCGCCGCGTCGAACTGGCGTTCGGCAAACGGCCGCTCGAACTGGTGCAGCGGCTCGCCGATGTGCCGCACACGCTGCTGCCACCGAGCCTCGGCAAGCTGTGGCAGCACCGCGACGTGCTCGGCTCGCTGCTCAGGGTCGGTCGTAGCAGCGTGCGCCGCGCGCCCGTGCTCGCACAGCAGGACACGCCGCCCCGCCTGTCGCGCCTGCCGCTGCTGCGCACCTGGAGCGAGGACGGCGGGCCGTTCGTGACGCTGCCCCTGGTCTACACCGAGCATCCCGCGGGGCTCGGCAGCAACCTCGGCATGTACCGCATCCAGCGCCACGGCGACGACCGAGCCGGGCTGCACGTGCAGATCGGCAAGGGCGGCGGCTTCCACCTCGCCGAGTACGAACGGCTCGGGCGGCCGATGCCGGTGCACGTGTCGATTGGCGGGCCGCCGGCACTGCTGCTCGCGGCGATCGCCCCGCTGCCCGAGAACGTGCCCGAAGTGCTGCTCGGCTCGCTGCTGCTCGGCCGCCGCCTGCGCACCGCCACGTCGCCGCACAGCCCGCTGCCGCTGTTCGCCGACGCCGAGTTCACGCTGACCGGCGAAGTGCGACCCGGCGAACGCCATCCCGAAGGCCCGTTCGGCGACCACTACGGCTACTACTCGCTGCAGCACGACTACCCGCTGCTGCGCGTCTCGGCGCTGTTGCACCGGCCGGATCCGATGCTGTGTGCAACCGTGGTCGGCAAGCCGCGCCAGGAGGACTTCTTCCTCGGCGACTACCTGCAGGAGCTGCTGCTGCCGCTGGCCAAGGTCGCGATGCCGGCGGTGCGCGACCTGTGGTCGTACGGCGAGACCGGTTACCACTCGCTCGCCGCCGCCGTCGTGCGCGAGCGCTACGCGCGCGAGGCGATGCAGAGCGCGTTCCGGATCCTGGGCGAAGGCCAGCTCAGCCTGACCAAGTTCCTGCTGCTGACCGACCGGCCGGTCGACCTGCGCGACTTCCGGACGACGCTGCAGCACGTGCTCGCGCGCGCGAACTTCCGCACCGACCTGTACGTGTTCGGCAGCCTGTCGATGGACACGCTCGACTACGCCGGCCCCGCGGTCAACAAGGGCAGCAAGGGCGTGCTGCTCGGCCTCGGCGAACCGGTGCGCACGCTGCCGAGCGCCTTCACCGGCGAACTGCCGCCGCCGTTCCGGTCGGCGGTGCCGTTCTGCGCTGGCTGTCTCGTCGTCGATGGGCCGACGTTCGCCAATGGCCGCGACGCCGCGGCCGCGCTCTCGCAGCTGCCGGCGGTGACCGACTGGCCGCTGGTGGTGCTGGTCGACGATGCCGCACGCGCGGCGAAGTCGGCCGTGAACTTCCTGTGGACGACGTTCACGCGCTTCGAACCGGCCGCCGACCTGCACGCGCGCGATCTGCGGCTCGTGCGCAGCCAGCCGAGCTACACGCCGCCGGTGGTGATCGACGCGCGCATGAAGCCGTCGTATCCGAAGGAGCTGTTCTGCGACCCCGACACCGCGGCGCTGGTCGAGCGGCGCTGGCGCGAGTACTTTCCACGCGGCGACGTCGTGATGGGCGACTCCGACCGCGGCCACCTGGACTGACGTTCAGCGCCCGGTGGCCTGCTGCGCCTGCTGCAGCAGGGCGCCCGCGCGCTGGTTGCTCGGGTCGATCGCCAGCACCTGCTGCAGCAGCACCACCGCCGCGGCCACGTCGCGGCGCTGCAGATCGCGTTCGGCGATGTAGAGCCGCAGGTCGACGTCGCGCGGCCTGGCCGCGACGAGCCGTTGGAACATCGGCGCGATCTCGTCCTGGCGGCCGAGCTGCTGCAGCACGTCGGCGCGCTGCAGGAACGGCGCGACCTGTTCGGTGCTGAGTTCGGTCGCATGCCGATACGCCTGCTCTGCCTCGCTGAGGCGTCCACGTGCCTTCTCGGCGAACCCGAGCGAGTTCCAGAACGCCGCCTTCTGCGGCTTGCGCTCGACGGCGAGCTGCAGCACGCGTGCGGCCTCGGCGAGCCGCGCATCGTCCGGCTTGCCCTTCTCGGCGTCGAACGCGCTGACCAGGCACGTGCCCAGCGTGCCCAGCACCTCGGCGTCGGTGGGCACCTTCTGCAGCAACCGCCGCAGCAGGTCGATCGCCTCGCCGTGGCGGCCACGGAACTGCAGCCCCACCGCGTACTGCAGGGTCTCGGTCGTGGTCGGATCGGCACACAGCATCGATTCGTCGAACAGGGCCACGGCCTCCTGCGGTCGGCCCGCACTCCACGACATCGCGCCCTGGTTGCTGAGGATCTGCCCGGCCAGGTGCGTGCGACTGCCGGGCGTGCGCTTGTGGTAGGCGTCAGCCCAGAACGCGGCCTCGTTCGCGTGAACCGCGATGCGCGACCACGCGCCGATCCCGAAGGCGACCGTGACCGCGGCCACCAGCAGGACGAACGAAGTGCCACGCACCGTCCGGCCACCGAACACGACCAGCGGCACCAGCACCGCGAGCATCGGCAGGTACATGCGCCGCTCGGCGACGATCTCGGTGAAGATCGGCAGCACCGACGACGTCGGCGCGAGCAGCAGGAAGAACAGTGCGCCGAGCAAGCCCCACCACGGCCGCCGCCGCCACAGCACGCAGGTGAACCCGAGCAGCAGAAGCACCACGGCACCCGGCAGCAGGGCGGCGCCGACCTCGGTCACGACACCCCAGTCGTAGGCGCCGCGCAGCGGCTGCGGCCACACCACCAACCGCAGGTAGTGCACCAGTACCCCGGCCTGGGTCAGCAGCCACTGCCAGGCCGTGATCGCCTGTTCCTGGCCGTAGCCGACCGTCGCATTGTGCGGACCGAGCAGCAGGCAACCACCCAGCACCAGCCAGGTCGCCGCCAGCGCCACGAAGTAGCCAAAGCGCTGCCGCAGCGCCGACCACGACGAGACCACGAACGCGCGTTCCCACAGCAGCAGCAGCAACGGTGCACCGACCATGTCCTCCTTGCTGGCCATGCCGCACGCGACCGCCAACACTGCGACCGCGCGCCAGCGCGCGCCGTGCGCCGAACCCGCCGCGCGCAGCGCCGCGCACAGCGCCACCAGCAAGAACCCACTGAACAACAACGTCGACCGCTGCGTCGCGTAGGCCACCGCGTCACCGGCCAGCGGATGCGCCACCCACAGCACCGCCACCGAAGTCGCCAGCCGGATCGCCGTCACCGCGTCGAACCGACCCGCCAGGTTCGGCGACCGCAGCGCGCCGCGCACCACCACCAGCACCAGCAGCGCGTTGCCGAGGTGCAGCAACAGGTTCGTCAGGTGCGGCCCGAACGGCCCGGGGCCGAACAGCCAGAAGTCGAGCACCAGCGACAGGCACGCGAGCGGCCGGTTCGCCAGCGGCTGGTGTTCGGCACCAAACGCCGCCTGCCACCAGTGCCCCGCCTGCAGCGCCGCGTTGTCGACGATCGCCGGACCGTCGTCGAACAGGAACTGCGCCCGCCAAACACCCCACCATGCCAGGCAACCCGCCGCCACGACCAGCGCACACGCCAACAGACCGCCGCGGTCGACACCAGCGCGCGTCGATACCAGGGGAGATCGCGAAGTCGGTTCGCCGGCTGCCATCGGCGCACCTTCCCGCATCCCACACCCTCGCGCAACCAGCAGCCGTTGACGCCGCAGCAACCGCGCGGTCCCATCGGCACCATGAGCTACCGCGACCTGCAGCCGACCGACGCCCAGCAGGAACTACAGGCCGATCCGAAGATGCGCATCCTCGACGTGCGCACCGTGGCGGAGTACCAAAGCCATCGTCTGCCGCATGCGGTCCTGATGCCGGTGCAGGAACTCGCCGACCGGCTGCACGAACTCGACCGCGCGGCGAGCTGGTTGGTGCACTGCGAACACGGCCACCGCAGCCTGTGGGCGTGCGAGCTGCTCGCGAAGTCCGGGTTCGCGCAGCTGGCGAACCTCAGCGGCGGGCTCGCCTTCTGGGCCGGCAGCGGGCTGCCGTTGGAGACCGGACCGGTCCGCAGCGGCTAGCCCGAGCTACTTCGGCCAGGCCAACGCGGCCGCCCGGCACTCGTCGGCGGTCGGCACCAGCGCGAGGCGCACGAAGCGCTCCTGGCCCCCACCCTCACGACTCGGACCGAAGAAGCTGCCCGGTGCGACCAGGATGCCCACCTCGCGCAGGCGGGCCGCGTACTCGACGTCGCTGCTGCCAGCCGGTGCCGAGACCCACAGGTAGAGCCCGGCGGTGCTGCCGTGCACCTCGAGCCCACGCTGCTGGCAGAGTTCCAACAGGATGCGGCGCTTGTCGCCGAACACCTTGACGCGCGCGTCGACGTGTTCCTGGTCGGTCCACGCCAACGTCGCTGCGACCTGCACGAACTGCTGCGGTGCCGTGCCCATGCTGGCGCGGAAGCGGCGGTAGGTCGCGATCAGGTCCGCATCGCCGGCGACGAAGCCGGAGCGGTAGCCGGTCATGCCCGAGCGCTTGCTGAGCGAATGCACCGCGAGGCAGCCCTTGCGCCCGAACTGCAGCAGGCTCTTCGGCCGTTGCCCTTCGTAGTGCAGGTCGACGTAGCACTCGTCGCTGACCAGCAGGAAGCCGTATTCCTCGCGCAGCTCGACCCAACGGCGGAACAGGGCATCGGGCAGGCAGAAGCCGGTCGGGTTGTGCGGGTAGTTCAGGAACACCACCGCCGCGCGGCGCAGCACGGCCTCCGGCACCAGCTCCGGATCCATCGCGTAGCCGTTGTGCAGCCCGAGCGGCACCGCATAGGTCCACGCCTCGGCGAACAGCGCGCCGATCTCGTAGACCGGATAGGCGGGCTCGCCGTACAGCACCAGGTCCTTGTCGCTCGGCACCTGCACGAACGTCATCGGCAGGTGGAACAGGCACTCCTTGCTGCCGAGCGTCGCCAACACTTCGGTGTCGGCGTCGACCTGCACGGCAAAGCGGCGCTGCAGGTAGCCGGCCACCGCGGCCCGCAGCGCCGGCGTACCCGCCGTCGGCGGGTACTGGCTGACCGCGTCGATGCCGTCCTGCATCGCCTGGCGCAGGATCGCCGGCGTCGGTTCGCGCGGGTCGCCGGTGCCGAAGTCGAACACGCGCCGACCCGCGCTCTCGAGCTGCCGCTTCCACACGGCCAGCTGTTCCATCGGGTAGGTCGGGAGTTTGCGCAGTCGTTCGTTCATCCGCCGTCCTTCTTCGTCTCGCCGTCCCGCTTCGCACCATGCAACCCGCCGTGCTGCAGCTCAGCCGTCAACTCGTCGCGCACCCGCTCGAGCAACCGCTTCGTGGCGACGACGCCGTCGTGCTCGCTCAGCTTGTCACCCTCGTACTCGATGCCGAGATGGCCGTGATAGCCGTGCCTGGTCACCACGATGCCGAGCATGCGGTGGTAGTCGGTGTGGGTCTCGTTGCCGTCCTGGTCGAAGTCGTGCGACTTGGCGCTGACGCCGCGCGCGAACGGCATCAGCTCGTCGGTGCCCTGGTAGCGGTCGTAGTCGGTGTCCTTGTCGATGCGGAAGTTGCCGAAGTCCGGCAGCGAACCGATGCGCTCGTGCGCGACCAGACGCAGCGTCTCGCTGAGCCACTTGCCGTTCGACGACAGGCCGCCGTGGTTCTCGACGATCACGTTGAGATCGTGGCCATCGGCGAACTCACACAGCGAGCGCAGTCCGTCGGCGGCGAGCTTCTGCTGCTCCTCGGGCGTGCCGGCGCTCTGCGCGTTGACGCGGATCGAATGGCAGCCGAGCGTCTTGGCCGCCTCGACCCAACGGTGGTGGTTCGTCACCGCCTGCTGGCGCGCCTTGGCCAGCGGGTCGCCGAGCGCGCCGAGGCCGTCGCACATGATCAGCAGGCTCTTGACCTCTTCGCCATCGCAGCGCTTGTGCAGCTCGCGCAGGTAGTCGGCGTCCCAGGTCGCCGGCCAGAACGTGTTGACGTACTCGCACGCACCGAGGCCGAAGCCGCGCGCCTGCTTCGGGAAGTCCAGATGGTCGAGTTCGCCGGCCCGCAAGGCGCGGTGCAGTGACCACTCCGCCAGACTGATCGAGAACAGCGGCTCCGCGACGATCGGCACCGCCGCGGCGCCCCGGCGCGGCCACGTCGGCAGCAACGCGGCCCCGAATGCAGCAGCGGAGAAGCCGAGGAAGCGACGGCGGTCCGTCCCGTGGCAGGAGTCGGTCATGGCGCCGCATTGGAGATGCGCCGGTGCAGCGAGGCAACCCTCGCGCGGCCATTCACGCCGCGGTATCCTGCTCGCCCTCCATCGACCGCATACCGCTCCGCAACACCACATGGCGATCCGAGTCACCGAAGCCAAGAAGGGCATGGTCATCCGCTTCGAGAGCGAGCTCTACCAGATCACCCGCTACGACCACCTGACGCCGGGCAACCTGCGCGCGATCCACCACGTCTACCTGAAGCACCTGAAGAACGGGCGCCAGAAGGAAGTGCGCATGAAGACCAGCGACCAGCTCGACCTGGTCTACCTGGACTCGCGCGAGTCGCAGTACCTGTTCAAGGACTCGCTCGGCTTCACCTTCATGGACAACGAGAACTTCGAGCAGTTCGTGCTCAGCGCCGAGGTGATCGGCGACGCGATGAAGTTCATCACCGAGAACAGCAACGTCACGGTGGTGTTCTGCGACGGCGAAGCGCTGACCGTGCAGCTGCCGCCGGCCGTCGAGCTGGAGATCGTGCTGACCGAGGACGCCGCGCGCGGCGACACCGTCAGCAACGTGCAGAAGCCGGCGACCTGCAACACCGGGCTCGAGATCAAGGTGCCGGCGCACATCAAGCAGGGCGAGAAGGTGCGCGTCAGCACCGACACCGGCGAGTTCATGGGCAGGGCGTGATGCGGCTCGCCCTTTGGGCGAGACGCCTCACGCGATCCCTGGGGGCCGGCGCGACGCGGTGGCGATACGCCGGCGGGCGAGAGCAACCAGCACCGCTTCGCCGGCCCGTGGACTGGCCACGGGCCGCTGCGGAGAATCACGCGCGGACTTCGCCCGCAGTGCTTCGTGCATCGGCTACCGCGGGAAGCTCACGCGCCACCGCCACGCTTCCCGCCACCCTCACCTTGCCGGCGGCGCCAAGCACGTCGCGTTCGTGGAACTTCAGGAACTCGTCGAGCTTCTCCGGCCAGTCGCGCAAGAACACCTGGTTCTTCCGCCACGCCTGGTCTTCGGCGAAGTCCAGGAACATCACGACGATCCGGTTCAGCTCCGTGATCTCGTCCTCACGCAGGTAGTTCTTCGCCACCGTCACGTCGGTCCTGCGCACCCTGTCGCCGCTCCACGCCAAGAGCCCCATGTTCGGCTTCGCTGCATCAACGCGTTCGGCGATCAACTCCGGCGCCCTCATCCCGGTCACCGCATGGTGCAGCTTGTTCTGCACCACCGCGAACACCGCCTGCGTCGTATCCGTGCTCGGCGCGTAGTCCGCCGCCAAGGCCAGGATGTCCCGCACCCGCGTGTACATCCGTCGCCTCGCTCGCGCGGATGTCGCGGATCCGTTCCAGCAGTTCGTCGAAGTAGTCCGGCACGCCGGGACCAGGCGGGTTCTTCAGCCGCTCGTCGTCCATGGTGAACCCCTTCACCAAGAACTCGGACAACCGCGCCGTCGCCCACTGCCGGAACTGCGTGCCGCGCGGGCTGCGCACCCGGTAGCCGACCGCCAGGATCGCGTCGAGGTTGGAGTGGAGCAGCGCGCGCGCCACCTCGCGTCGGCCCTCGCGGCGAACCTGTAAGTGTTCCTTACAAGTTGCGGCCGGATCCAACTCGCCCTCCGCGTAGGTCGCCTTCAGGTGCAGCGTGATGTTCTGCGGTGTCGTCTGGAACAACTCGGCGATCAGCGCCTGCGTCAGCCAGAGCGAGCCGTCCGCGAACCGGCACTGGATGCGCGTCGTGCCATCCTCCGTCTGGTGGAGCGCCAGCCCCGAACGCGGCTCGTCGTCGCCGCTCACTGCGACAGCCCCTGGATCATCTGCGATCTCCGTGCATCGTGGTGGTACGGCGCAAGCGAGTCCTTCGCGGGCGCAGGTTCGCCAACCGTGACGAGGAATGCAACGGCCGAAGACCTGGCCCGCGCGCGCGCCTCACGCCTGCAACCGTCGCAGGACCTCGGCGCGGCCGATCCCCCGTTCGGCAGCGAGCCGCCGCAGTTCGTCGTCCTCGGGGCGCGCGACGACGCGGCCACTCGGCAGGCGCGCGACCTTCCACACCACCGGACCGAGCGCGGTGTCGCGCGTCTCCTGCCAGCGTTCGAGCACGCTGCGCTGCACGCGGTGCTTGCGCACGCCGAGCGACGACGACTCTTCGAGCAGCAGGTCGGTCACCGCCGCCTGGCGCGCGTCACAGCAGAGCACGGTGACCAGGAAGCCCGGGCGGCCCTTCTTCATCTGCACCGGCGTGGTGAACGCGTCGACGGCGCCGGCGGCCAGCAGCGCATCGAGCAGCCAGCCGACCTGTTCGCCGGTCGCGGTGTCGAGCGTACACTGCAGTTCGATCAGGTCGGTCGGCGATGTGGCCCCGACGGCGCGGCCGATCGCGAGGCGCAGCAGGTTCGGCACCTCGGCGTCGTCGCGCGTGCCGGCGCCGTAGCCGCTCTGTTCGACGGTGTACTGCAGCGGCTCGTCGAAGTGCTGCACCAGCGTGCGCAGCAGCGCCGCACCGGTCGGGGTCGTACGTTCGCCGGGCAGGCCCGTGCGCACCGGGATGCCGCGCAGCAGCGCCAGCGTCGCCGGCGCCGGCACCGGCAGGATGCCGTGCGCGGCGTGCACGGTGCCGGAACCGACCTGGATGCCGTTGGCGTGCACGCGTTCGACGCCGAGCAGGTGCATGCCGAGGCACGCGCAGACGACGTCGACGATGGTGTCCTCGGCGCCGACTTCGTGGAAGTGCACGGCGTCGATCGCACAACCGTGCGCGGCCGCCTCGACCTCGCCGATCGCCCGGTAGACCTGCCCGCAAGTCGCCTTGACCACCGCCGGCAGGTCGGCGCGGCCGACGATCGCCTCGATCTCGCGCAGGCCGCGGTGCGCGTGACCGGGCGCGCCGCGCTGCACCGCCGGATGCCGGCCGCCGTCGAGCGGCACGAAAGCGGCCTCGCCAACGGGGCCACGGTCGATCGCCACGGTGAAGTGCGTGCCGGACAGGCTCGCGCGCAACACCTTCGCCGCGTGGATCGACACGCCGGGCAGCTGCAGCGACCGCACGGCCGCAACCAGCGGTGCCAACGGCAGGCCGAGATCGAGCATCGCCCCCACCCACATGTCGCCGGCCACGCCGGCAAAGGCATCGAGAACTGCAACACGCATGGTGGGAACGACCTTTGCCTTGGAACGGGGGCTCGCAGACGGCATCGGCGACGATCGCCGCGACCAACGCCTTTCCGCGGCGCCGCCAGCGGTCATACTAAGCGGCCGAGAACCAGCTTGTGAACGTCGAGTCCCAGCTCCTGCCGCGCGTCGATCCGGCCCGTGCGCGCCCGCACCGTCGGCCGCTGGCGGCAACGGTGCTGCTGTGCGGTGCGATGTCGATGTCGACCCTGTGCGAGATCGCGCACTGCCAGGAGGAGCCGGCCGGCATCCGTCGCCTGGTTGCCGTCGATGCGGCGCGCCTGCTGCACGCCAGTGATCCCGTGGTCCGCGGCGAAGCGGCGCTGATCGTCGCCGACACCACGTCGCTGACCTTCCACGGGGCGCTGCTCGAAGCGGCGGCGGACCCCGATCCGGCGGCGCGCGGCCGCGCGATCATCGCGCTCGGGCTGCAGGCGACCCCGGGCACCGCTGTCGTGCTGGACGAACTGCTGGCAAAGGCCAGCGACCGCACCTCTCCCGATGGCATCGCCGCGGCGTTCGCCCTCGGACTGCTGCCGCCCGACAACGCACCCGCGGTCACGAGCCGCGTGCTGACCGGGTTCCTGCACGGCAACCTGCGGCGCCAGCGGGAACCGCTGCTGGCGCTGCTGCTCGGCATGTCGCTGCGCGACCCGCACTCACAGGTGGCGGCGCTGAGCCGGCTGTTCGACGACGATTCGACGCGCGACGCACAGCTGCGCGCGCAGCTGCTGCAGCTGCTGCTGCGCGGCGACCACGCGTTCGACACCCAGCGGCTGCAGCGCCTGTTGGAACGCGGCTCCACCGAGGAACGCGCGACGCTGCTGCGGTGGCTGGCTTGCAACGACACCACCGGGGATGCGGAGCTGCTGCCGGACATCGAACGCGCGGCGCGCGCGGCCGATCCGACCCTACGCACCGCGGCCCTGGGGGCGCTGACCCATCGACGGCACCTGCCCGCACTCGAACTGGCGGCGCGCGCGCTGCGCAGCAACGATGCCGCCGAGTGCGGCCAGGCGATGCGCTCGGTGCTGGCGATCGGTGGCGCCGGCATGCGCGGGGCACTGGAGCGCCACCTGCTCGACGAACGGGACCCCGTGCGCAAGGCGGCGTTGCTGGCGAACTACGACGCGCCGCCGTCGACCATGCTGCTCGACCACATCGCGGCGCTGGCCGTCGACCGCGCGCAGCCCTTCGACGTGCGCACGGCGGCGGCGATGCTGCTGGCGCGCAGCGATGCCGCGCGCGCCGACGTCGTGCTGCGCGACCTGTTCCGGGCCACGACGCGGGCCGACAGCCTGCCGCAGCTCGCGGCCCTGCTGCTGCGCGATGGCACCACCGAACCGCCGCCGCTGGCGCGCCTGCTCGACGGATCCAGCGACCTGCAGCAGCATCCCGCACGCTGGCAGGCGCTGCTGGCCGCCGAACATCCGGCCGCCGTGCGGCAGTTGCTGACTGCATTGAACGGCGTCTCGGCACCGGCCGTGCAGGCAATGGCGCTGCAGGCCTGGCGCCGTGCGCGGGTGCTGGCGCTGCCGCGCCCGGTCGTCGGCGAGGCGCCCCAGGTGCTGCGCGAACTGCTGGGCAGCTGACCGCCCTCAGGCACGGACCCAGTCCGCGACCGAGCTCGCGACCTGACCGAGGGCCTGCGCCATCGCGGCGGCGAACGCCGCCGGCGACCGATCCGCCGCCGCGACCGCGGCGCCGAACTCACGTCGGCGCACCCCGTCGTGCACGACCAGGCGCACGACGGCGCGCGGCTCCTGCTGCAGATCGAGTTCGAACGTCGGCACGTCGACCTGCAGCGGTGCCCCACCGACGCGCACGTCGAGCCGCGTGGCGAGCGCCGCGGCAACCAGCCGTGCGGGCTCGTCGATCCAACCGTGCTGGTTGTCGAAGACGATCTCGTTGCCACCGGTGCGCACGACGAACTCGCGGCCGAGGTGGCCGGCAGCGGACACGTGCAGATCGACCGCCGGCGGCGCCAACGCCGCATCGATCGCCGCCGGCAGCGGATCGAACCAGCGCACCGGCGGCGCCGGCGGCGACGACGACAGGCAACCGGCGAGCGACAACAGCGGCCCCACGACAAAGCGAAGCAGGTGTCTCATCGTTTCTCCAGCGGTGAGGCAGACGGCGTGCCGCGCCCATGGAGCAGCGCGCCGGGATCCCGTTCGAGCAGCGCCGCCAGCCGCTCGACCGCGCCGAGCGTGCGACGCAGGTGCGCCAGTTCCTCGCGCACGTCGGCGCCGGTGGCCGCCAGGGCATCGCCGGCCGCACGTACGCTGCCCGCGGTCGCCGGCAACTGCATGCTGTCGAGCTGCTGCCGCAGGTCGGCAGCAGCGCCTTGCACTTCGCGCAGCGCCAGAACCAGCGGCCCCTGCTCGGCCTGCCACGAGCCGACCGTGTCGGTCAACGTGGTGAAGGCGCCGGTCGCTGCCGCGACGGTGCCCTGGTCGTGCACGGCCTGCAGCTCGCGTTCCGCCAGCTCGAGCACACCCTGCAACCGGCGGCCGAGCTCGGGCAGCCGCGTCGCCGCCAGGTCGCTGCGCAGCGTCTCGATCAGCTCGCGCGCCGCAACCGCCATCGCCGGCAGTTCGCGCAGCAGTTCGCGGCTCGCGTCCTCGAGGCTCTTGGCGGTGCTGGGCACCGTGCGCAGCGTGTTCGCGCCGACCGGGAACGGCAGCAGCTGCGGGCCGGACGGCGGGTCCGGGAAGAAGTCGACCTGCACGAACGACGTGCTCGTCACCCACGACATCACCACCTGCGCGCGCAGGTTCTCGGGCAACGGGCAGTCGCCGTCGAGCTTCGCCACGTCGAGTCCGAGGTCGGTCAGGTAGTCGTCGTACAGCGCCGCCACCACCTGCAGGTGCTTCTTGTCGCTGGCGACGCGGATGCGCTCGACGGTGCCGATCGTGACGCCGCGGAACCTGACCGGCGAGCCTTCTTCGAGCCCGGTCAGCGCCTCGTCGAAGTAGGCGTAGGCGGTGTGGTAGGCGCGCTTCCACTCGCGCATGCCGAGCCACGTCATGCCCGACACGACCGCGGCGCAACCGCCGACCACGAACAGGCCGAGCTTCCAGCGGTTCGCCGGCGCGGTCATGCGAGCCTCTTGGTCTGGCGGTGGAAGAACGCCTGCACGCGCACGTCGGTGGCACGCTCGGCGAGGTCGCGCGGCGCGCCGCGGGCGATGATGCCGCGCGCGCCACGATCGAGCAGGATGCACTGATCGGCGACGTGCAGGATGGTCGGCAGCTCGTGCGTCACCAGCACGATGGTAACGGCGAGGCGCCGCGCCAGCGTCAGGATCAATTCGTCGAGTTCGGCCGAGGTGACCGGATCGAGTCCGGCCGACGGCTCGTCGAGGAACAGCAGCGGCGGATCGAGCGCCAGCGCGCGGGCGATGCCGGCGCGCTTCTTCATGCCGCCGGACACCTCCGACGGCAGGTGGTGCGCGAACTGTTCGAGCCCGACCAGTCGCAGCCGCCCCATCGCCACGGCCACCGCCGCCGCCGCCGGCAGGTCGGTCCACTTCTCGAGCGGCAGCAGCACGTTCTGCAGCAGCGTCGACGAGCCGAACAGCGCCGCCGACTGGAACACGACGCCGAACTGCGGCGGCGCCATCGCCTGCTCCGGCGTGCCGATGCCGGTGAAGTGCACGCGGCCGTGCAACGGCGGCTGCAGGCCGATCAGCGTGCGCAGCAGAGTCGACTTGCCCGAGCCGGAGCCGCCGAGCACCGCGAACACCTCGCCGCGCTGCACGTCGAACGCGATCTCCTCGAGCACGACTTCGTCGCCGTAGCCGACACTGAGGTCTCGCACTGCCAGGACGCGCGCCATGTCACCAGTCCAGCAGCGAGAAGATCCAGGTGAACACCGCGTCGAGCGCCACCAACGCGAACAGCACCACGACCACCGCCGACGTCGTCGAGCGGCCGACGCCGACCGCACCGCCACGCGTCGACAGGCCGCGCTGGCAGGCGATCAGGCCGATCGCCACCGCGAACACGACGCTCTTCAGCAGGCCCGTGCCGACGTCGCCGAGCCCGACCGCGAGCTGCATCTGCTGCAGGTAGACGACCGGCGGCTGGCGCAGGTACGAGACCGCGATCGCGAGGCCACCGAGCGAGCCGATCAGGTCGCCGAACAGCGTCAGCACCGGCAGGACCAGCACCAGCGTCAGCACGCGCGGGAACACCAGGAACCGCTGCGGATCCTGGCCCAGCGTGCGCAGCGCGTCGACCTCCTCGTTGACGGTCATCGTGCCGAGTTCCGCGGCATAGGCGGCGCCGGAGCGACCGGTGACCAGGATCGCCGTCATCAGCGGGCCGAGTTCGCGCACCACCGACAGCCCGACGAGGTTGGCCAGGAACGAATCGCCGCCGAAGCGATGCAGCTGGATCGCGCCCTGCAGGCCGAGGATCGCCCCGACCAGGAAGTTGATCAGCAGCACGATCGGCATGCCGTCCGCGCCGGCCCGTTCGATCAGCACGCCGAGGTCGCGCAGGTGCACGGTGCGGGGCCGCCGCACCGCCTGCACGATCCCGACGACGAGGTCGCCGACGAAGGCGAGGATCGCCTGCGTGGTGCCGACCACGGTGTGCGCGAACGTGCCGATGTCGCTCAGTAGACCGGGCTCTTGCGGCTGCGTGCGGTCGCACGGCGTGCCGAGCCGGCAGTCGTAGAGATCGAGCAGGCGAGCCGCGTCGGCCGGGGCGCCGATGTAGCGCAGCACCCCGCCGTGCTCCGCATGGTGCATCGCCGTCGCCGTCAGCAGCGCCGCGGCGCCGCCCTCGAGGCGATCCACCGCCGCCAGGTCGACCTCGACGTCGCCGTGCCCCTGCACCGCCGCGCTCAGGTCGCGCCACAAGCGGGCACCGTCGCGGAGCGTCAGCGTGCCGCAAAGGCGCAGGCGCAGCGCCCCGGCGGTCGCCGGCTCGCGCGTGAGCGTGAAGGACGCCTGCATCGGCGGCGCAGCCAGGCGCCGATCAGGCCTTGCGGCCCTTCGGCTTGGCCTTGCCCTTCGCCTTCGGTGCGGCAGCGGGGGCAGCTGGCGCCGCGACGGGCGGCACCGGCACATTCGCGGCAGCCGCGGCGCGGGACGCAGGCGCGGCCACTGCCGCCGGCTTCGCCGCACGCACCGGCTCCGCCGACTCGTTGCGGCGCAGCGCGCCGATCACGGCCAGGCACTTCAACACGCTGTTGCCGTCGATCGCGGCCGGACGGCTGTGGGCCGCGCGCACCAGATCGTTGGTCGACAGGATGCCGACCAGCAGGTTGCGCGCATCGACGACCGGCAGCCGGTGCACCTGCGCCTGCTGCATGGTCGCCATCGCGGCGGCGACGGTGTCGTCCGTACGGCAGGTGCGCACCGTGCGCGTCATCACCTTCGTCACCGGGATCTCGCCGAGCGAACGGCCCTGCGTGTACGACGCCATGCACAGGTCGCGATCGGTCAACACTCCCACCAGGGCGCCCGCGGCGTCGACCACCGGTGCGAGGCCACAATCCATCTCCCACAGTACCCGGGCGGCAGCGTCCAGGCGTTCGCCGATGGCAACCGCGCGCGGCTCCCGACTCATCAGTTCATTCACGTTCATGCCTCGATCCTGCCGCCCGGCGGCAGTCCTGGCGAGCAATTTCCGGCTGGCACCGGCACTGCGACGTCGCTGCGCAGTGGCGACCACGCACCGCTGCCGGCACACTGCGCGCGTGTCCGAGTCGTCCACCCTGGCAGTCGCGAACGTGCGTCCCGGCGGCCGCCAGCGGGCTTTGGCGTGGGTGCTCTACGACCTGGCCAACACGATCTACGCGGCGGCAGTCACCTACCTGTTCACGCCGTACTTCACCGACCGGTTCGACGGCGAGCTCAACACCCGCACCAGCCTCGGCGTCGTCACCACCGGCTCGATGCTGCTCGCCGGCCTGCTGAGCCCGCTGCTCGGCGCGCTCGTCGACCGCACCGGCCGGGCCCGCAGCTATCTCGTGCTCGGCACGCTCGTGAACGTCGCCGCGATGCTGCTGTGGGGTCTCGGCGGCTCGGCGTCGGTGCTGTTGCTCGGGCTGTTCGTCGCCAACATCGCCTACCAATCGGCCCTGACCTTCTACAACGCGCTGCTGCCGTCGGTCGCCGCGGTGGGCCGGGAAGGCTGGCTCAGCGGCGTCGGCACCGGCGTCGGCTACTTCGGCAACGTGGTCGTGCTCGCGAGCCTCGTGCTGGTGCCGCCCGCCTCCTTCGCCGAGGCACCGGCCTACCTCGCGTTCGGCGGCGCGGCCTTCCTGGCCTTCGCGCTGCCGTGCATGCTGTTGGTCAAGGACACGCGCCAGATCGCGCGCGGCCCGCTGGGCCCGGCGGTGCGGGAGAGCTGGCACGGCCTCGGCCGCACGCTGCGCGAGCTGCCGCGGCACCGCGCGCTGTGGTGGTTCCTGCTCGGCAACTTCTGCGTCGTCGACGTGATGAACACGGCGATCCAGTTCTTCGGCGACTACGTCAAGGACGCCTTCCGGGCCCCGTTCGCCGACGGCACGCTGCGCTGGTTCGGCATGGCGTTCGGACCGGAGGCCGGCAGCATGGTCACGTTCCTGGGCATGCTCGGGCTCACGTTCAGCGGGCTGGCGTTCGTGTTCGGGCTGCTGGTCGCGCGCTGGACCGACCGCCACCCGCTCGCGGTGCTGCGCAGCTCGGCGCTGGCGCTGGGAGTCGCGCTCGCTGGCGGCGCCTGGTTCGGCGGCGGCGACACGACGGCGTTCACCGCCACGCTGGTGGTCGGCGGCGCACTCGGCATGGCCGGCGTCTGGACCGCCGGCCGCAAGCTGCTGCTCGAGCTGGCACCGCGCGACCGCATCGGCGAGTTCTTCGGCCTGTACGGCATCACCGTGAAGGTCTCCGTGGTGGGCAGCGTGCTGTATGGGGCGATCGCCGACCACTGGGGCAGCCGCACCGCCCTGCTGGCGCAGTGCGTTCCGCTGTTGCTCGGGATCGCCTGTCTGGCGATGGTGCGCATGCCGCAGCCCGCGGCGACCTCCGCATGAGCGACGACGACGACGACGACCCGAGCAACAAGGCACA
The DNA here is from genome assembly GCA_044230075.1 of Planctomycetota bacterium. GTDB lineage: Bacteria > Planctomycetota > UBA1135 > UBA1135 > UBA2386 > JAEUHS01. The sequence goes on from JBGARS010000041.1 coordinate 27,047, forward strand.
CGAAGCCCTGTGGCAGCGCGTGCTCGTCGGTGGCTTCGCCGGCGTGATCTGGCTCACCGGCGCGCTGCCGACCTGGCTCGTGTACGCGATCGCCGACCTGCTGGCGGTGCCGTGGTTCCTGTGGTGGAGCCTGCACGACCGCCGCGGGCGGCGCAGCAGCGGTTACTGGCGCAACTGCCGCATCGCCTTCCGCGCCGGTGCACCGCTCGGCGCCACCCGTCCGCGCCGCCACCTGTGGCGGTGGTCGCGGCACATCGCCTGGCTGCTGATCGACTTCTGCCGCATGCACCGCATCACCAAGGCGAATGTCGAGCGGCACTGCGACATGCGCGAGTATCCGCGCGTCGCCGAGGCGTTCGCCGAGGGCAAGGGGCTGATCTTCGCGACCGCCCACATCGGCGTCTGGGACGTCGCCGGCCACGTCGCCGGCCTGCTCGGGCTGCCGCTGACGTCGGTGTTCCGGCCAAGCCCCCTGCCGGCGTTGAACCGCCTGATCGAACGCCTGCGCACCGGCACCGGCTCCACCGTCGTCGCCCGCAAGAACGTGATGTGGACGCTGAAGAAGCTGCTCGGCGAACACGAGGCGATCGGCATCCTCGCCGACGGCGGCGGCAAGCACAGCTCGGTCGCAGCACCGTTCCTCGGCGCTTCGGCCCGCAGCGTGGCGACGCCGGCCGTGCTGCACCTGCTGCTCGGCACGCCGATCGCCGTGGTCGTGATGCTGCGCACCGGCCGCATGCGCTGGCGGTTGCGCGTGCTCGACGTGATCCGCGACGCCGCGACCGGGGACCGCGAACAGGACCTGATCACGATCACCACGCGCATCAACGCCGCCCTGACCCAGGCCGTGGTCGAGGCGCCCGAGCAGTGGTTCTGGCAGAGCCGCCGCTTCCGCCACCGGCCGCCGGGCGAGGTCCCCCTGGCCGATGGCCTGCCGCCGCTGGTCGCCGGCCAACCGCCGGTGGCAGCGGTGCAACCTTGACGGCAGGGCCCGATTTCCTTCACGTTCCGGACCCGACTCCTTCCCCGACTCCCGACCCCGCTCGCCCATGCCACGCCCCCACCTCCTCCCGTTGCCGCTGACCCTCGCCCTCGGCCTGTTCGCGGGCTGCGGCGAAGGCCACCCCGAGCTGCAGAATCTCGGCTCCGACACCATGCTCGAGGTCGCGGGCGCCTGGTCGCAGGCCTACCACGCGGTGCACCCACAGGTCGTCGTGTCGGTCTCGGGCGGTGGCTCCGGCACCGGCATCGCCAACCTGATCGCCGGCGACGTCGACATCGCCAACAGCAGCCGGCACCTGAAGGACAGCGAGATCGAGGCGGCGAAGAAGCACGGCCACACGCCGGTGCAGCACCACGTCGGCTACGACGGCATCGCCCTCTACGTGCACAAGGACAACCCGCTGCAATCGGTCACGCTCGAACAGCTGCGCGAGATGTTCGGCGACGGCGGCAAGATCTCGAAGTGGTCGCAGCTCGGCGTGAAGATCGGCGACGGCGGCACCAACGACGACACGATCGTGCTCGCCAGCCGGCAGAACAACAGCGGCACCTACGAGTACTTCCGCGAGGCCGTGCTCGGCGGCGACAGCGGCCGCTACAAGAGCGAGTGCAACAACCTGAACGGCAGCAAGGACGTGGTCGACTTCTGCGGCAAGACGCGCAGCGCGATCGGCTACAGCGGCCTCGCCTACGCGACCACGGCAGTCCGCATCGTGCCCGTTGCGAAGACCGCCGGCGCGCCTGCCGTGATCCCCACGGCAGCCACCGTGCTCGACGGCAGCTACCCGATCTCGCGGCCGCTGTTCATGTACACCAACGGCGAGCCGACCGGCGAAGTGAAGCTCTACCTCGACTGGATCAAGAGCGACGCCGGCCAACGCGTGCTGCAGGAGCACGGCTACCCGCCGCTGCGGCCGCTCTGAGGGCCGTTCCCGCGCTCGCCAAGGGGCGAGGGCGATCGTCTCGCCGCACCCGACCCGGCGGCCCGCGGGCACATCCGTACCTCGCGCCGCACACTCCCTCGACCGACGACCGTGGCACATCACTACGAAGAGCGCCTGCAGAAGGATCTCGCTTGGATCCAGGAACTGGTCGGCATCGTCGGCCAATCGATCGCCAAGGCGATCGACGACGCCGTCACGTCGGTGCTGCAGCTGGACAAAGACCTCGCCGCGCTGACCGTGATCGGCGACTACACGATCAACCGGCAGACGCGCGAACTGGACCGGTTGTGCCACGCGTTCGTCGCCCGCCACCTGCCGAGCGCCGGTCACCTGCGCTACGTGTCGGCGGTGTTGCGGCTGAACATCGCGCTCGAGCGCATGGGTGACTACGCGGCGACGATCTCGCGCACCGCCGCACAGCTGTCGACGCAGCCGCCCGCCGTGGTCGCGCGCGACGTCGAGATGATGTCGGAACACGCCCGGCGCATGCTGAACGACTCCCTGCGCGGCTTCCAGCGCCGCGACGTCGCCATCGCACAGGCGACGCTGGCGACGGCGACGCAGTTCGCGCAGTACTTCGACAGGGTGTTCGCCGACCTGGTCAAGGAAGGCGACCAGCACAGCCGTCCGGTCAGCGACCTGTTCTCGTTGATGGCGACGTTCAACCGGCTCGAACGCGTGATCCACCAGGCCAAGAACATCTGCGAGGAGACGGTGTTCGTCGTCACCGGCAAGATGAAGGACGAGAAGACCTTCCAGATCCTGTTCGTCGACGCCGACAACAGCGGCGCGAGCCAGCTCGCCGAGCACTTCACGCGCAAGGCGTTCCCGCAGAGCGGCCGCTACCGCAGCGCCGGCTGGCAGGTCGCCGACGACGTCGACGCGGGCTACCGCCACTTCGCGCAGACCGTCGGCCTCGACCTGTCGAAGTCGTGGCCGACCCCGCTGACCACGCTGGTCGACCAGCTCGACGACTACCAGCTCGTCGTCGGCCTCGGCGACGGCGCGCGCGAGAAGATCGGCAAGGTGCCGTTCCACACCACCGTGCTGGTGTGGCCGGTCGACCCGACCGGCGGCCCGGAGGCCGTCTACCGCCAGATCGCCCCGCGCGTGCGCGAACTGATGGAACTGCTGCGCGGCGAACAGGCGAGCTGAGCGTGACCTCGCCCGTGCGCGAACCCTGGCTGCAGGCACTGGACCGGCGCGACGCGTCCTGGTGGATCGACCGCGTCTGCCGCACCGGCGTGTTCCTCGGCGGCATGTCGGCGATCCTGTTCCTGGGCGCCATCTTCCTGTTCATCGCCACGCAGGGACTCGACTTCGCCTGGCACCGGCTGTCGATCGGCGAACTGCTGACGGGGCTGCGCTGGGAACCGACCGTGCAGCCGCCCAGCTACGGCGCGCTGCCGCTGATCGCCGGCACGGCGTGGATCACGGTCGTGGCGATGCTGGTCGCGGTGCCGCTGTCGTTCGGCGCCGCGATCTACATCGGCGAGTTCGCGCGCGGCCGGCAGCGCGAGTGGCTGAAGATCCTGATCGAACTGCTGGCGGCGATCCCGTCGGTGGTCTGGGGCGTGATCGGCCTGCAGGTGCTGAAGCCGGTGATCCAGCAGCTGTTCGACGTGCAGGTCGGCCTCAACGTGCTGAACGCGGGCGTGATCCTCGGTCTGATGGCGGCGCCGATCATCACGACGATCGCCGAAGACGCGCTGAAGGCCGTGCCCGACACCTACCGCGAGGCGGCCGAAGCGCTCGGCGCGACGCGCTGGCAGGTCGTGCGCCAGGTCGTGCTGCCGCACGCCCGCCCCGGCCTGTCGGCGGCGATCCTGCTCGGCATCGGCCGCGCGTTCGGCGAGACGATCGCCGTGCTGATGGCGAGCGGTCATCGCCTGATGATCCCGGACAGCATCTTCGACTCGGCCGCGACGATCACGGCGACCATCGCCGCCGAACTCGGTGAGGCCGCCGTCGGCAGCGACCACTACCAGGTGCTGTTCGTGTTGGGCCTGCTGCTGTTCGGCATCACGTTCGCGATCAACCTGACCGCCGACTGGATCGTGCGCGGCCGGCGAGGTCGTTCATGAGCGCGCAGGCCTCGACCTTCGCGAACTTCGCGGCGACCCCCCGCGAACGGCGCGCGCTGACCGTGCAGAAGGCGGCGAAGGTGCTGTTCCTGCTGGTCGCGCTGCTGCTGCTGCTGCCGGTGATCGGCATCCTGACCGTGCTCGTGGTCGAGGGTGCACCGGGTCTGTCGCTCGACTTCTTCCTGACCAAGCCGCGCGACAACGGCGCCGCCGGCGGCATCGCCACGGCGCTCGTCGGCACGATCTGGCTGACGATGGGCGCGCTGATGCTGGCGCTGCCGCTCGGCGTCGCCGCCGCGATCTACCTCAGCGAGTACGCGCGCGACAACTGGCTGACGCGCACGATCCAGGTCGCGATCGTCAACCTCGCCGGCGTGCCGTCGATCGTGCATGCGCTGTTCGGCGTCGGCGCATTCGTCTACTTCCTCGGCTTCGGCAAGTCGATCCTCGCTGCCAGCTGCACGCTGGCCGTGATGACGCTGCCGGTCGTCATCGTGTCGACCCGCGAGGCGCTGCAGGCGGTGCCGATGGCGTTCCGCGAGGCCTGTTGGAACATGGGCGCCACGCGCTGGCAGACGATCTGGCACATCGTGCTGCCGAACTCCGGCGGCGGCATCCTGACCGGCCTGATCCTCGTGGTCAGCCGCGCGGTCGGCGAGACCGCGCCGATCATGTTCACCGGCGCCGTGTTCCTGCGCGCGCTGTACCCGAACAGCGTGTTCGACAAGACGATGGCGCTGTCGCTGCACCTGTTCAACGTATCGACGCAGGTGACCAACGTGCCGCGGCAGGTGCCGTTCGCGGTCGCGCTGACCCTGATCCTCGTCGTCTTGGCGATGAACGCCGTCGCGATCGCGTTTCGCATGCGGCTGCGCGGGAGGAAGAAGTGGTGAACGCCGCCGCCACGCGCAGCCTCGTCACGTGCCGCGGCCTGTCCGTGCGCTACGACGACCACGTCGCGCTGCAGGGCGTCGATCTCGACGTGCGCGAGAACGAGATCTTCGGCGTCATCGGCCCCGCCAACGCCGGCAAGACGTCGTTCCTGCGCGCGCTGAACCGCATGGACGACTTCGTGCCGCGCATGCGGGTCGAAGGCGAAGTGACGTTCGCGGGCCGCGACGTGCGCACGATCCGCAACCTCTACGCGTTGCGCCGGCACATCGGCGTCGTGTTCCCGCTGCCGGTCGGCCTGCCGCTGTCGATCTACGACAACGTCGCGCTGAGCCCGCGGTTGTCGGGCACGCGCGGCCGCAGCAAGCTCGACGAGATCGTCGAGCGCTGCCTGCGCCGCGCGGCCCTGTGGGACGAGGTCAAGGACCGCCTCGACGGCCTCGGCTCGCTGCTCAGCGGCGGCCAGCAGCAGCGGCTGACGATCGCCCGCGCGCTGTCGCAGGAGCCGGAGCTCCTGCTGCTGGACGAGTTCTCGATCGCCGTCGATCCGGTGACGACGATGCGCATCGAGGAAGTGCTGAAGCAACTGCGCCAGGAGCTGACCATCGTGCTGGTCACCAACCTCGTGCAGCAGGCGCGCCGGCTCGCCGACCGCACCGCGTTCTTCCTCGACGGTCGCTGCGTCGAGATCGCCGCCACGGACGCCCTGTACAGCGGCGGCGCCACCGACCAGCGCACGATCGACTACCTGGAGGGCCGCTTTGGCTGAGCCCGAGGAGTCACCGCGCCCCGCCCTGGCCGTCCTGGTGCGCGGCCTGAACCTGTGGTACGGCACGTTCCAGGCGCTGTTCGAGGTAGACCTCGACATCGACGCCGGCAACGTGACCGCGTTGATCGGGCCGTCGGGCTGCGGCAAGTCAACGCTGCTGCGCAGCTGCAACCGCATCGTCGAGCGGCTCGGCTACGTGTCGACCACGGGCACGATCCGCGTGCTCGGTCACGACATCCACGCCGACGACGCATCCCCGATCCAGGTCCGGCGCCACATCGGCATGGTGTTCCAGCGGCCGAACCCACTGCCGCTGTCGATCCGCGACAACGTGCTGTTCGCGCAGCGGCTGCACGAGCCGCACCGGCCGTCGCGCAGCGAACAGGACGCCGCCGTCGAGCAGGCACTGCGAGAAGTGCTGCTGTGGGATCGGGTCAAGGACCGCCTGCACCACCGCGCCACCAGCCTGTCGCTCGAGGAGCAACAGAAGCTGTGCATCGCACGGCTGCTGCCGACCAAGCCGGCCGTGCTGCTGATGGACGAACCGTGCTCAGCGCTCGACCCGGCGGCGACGGCCGCCGTCGAGGACCTGATCTGGAGCCTGCGCGGGCGCTACTCGATCCTGATCGTGACGCACAACATGGCCCAGGCCCGCCGCGCCAGCGACCAGTGTGTGTTCATGTTGATGGGGCGCGTGATCGAACACACCAGCACCGAGCAGATGTTCGTCGCGCCGCAGCGCCAGGAGACCGCCGACTACATCGAAGGGCGCTTCGGCTGATCCCGCCGGACGGGCAGCCACGACGACCGGGACCCGACCGACTTCTGGTATCGTCCGCGCCGCCATGAACGTGCTGCTCGCACTCCCGCTCCCCCTGCTGCTGGCCGTGACCGCCGCGCAGGATCCCACCGATGTGCTGGCGCGGTTCCGCCTCGACGCCAAACCGGCCGTCGTGACCCGCGGCGACGTCGCGCTCGAGATGGCGTTCCACCTGCAGCGCCGCGACCGGGGCCAGGAAGCCTGCAGCCTGCTGGTCGACGCGACGCTGACGCGACGCGCGGCGACCGCCAAGAACCTGATGCCGACGACCGCCGAAGTGCGCGCCTTCTGGCAGCAGTTGCAGGAACAGTTGCGGGCCGCCGGCCACCGGCCCGAGGACTTCGCCGCCGTGCGCAACACCGGCGAGGCGCAGTGGCTCGAGGACCTCGCGGTGCAGATGGCGCAGGAGCGGCTGGTGCGCACCGAGCTCGGCCTCGGCGCCAAGGAGGCCGTCGGCGCCGACATGCTGAAACTGTGGCTGCAGGAGGAGCGCCGCAAGCACCATGTGGTCACCGATCCCGAACTGTTGCCGATCGGCACCTGCGCCCGCATCGACGAACAGGACCTGCCGCTCGCCGACCTCGGTTCCCTGCTGCTGCGCACCAGCGAGGACGCGGAACGCGACCGCTTCGTGCGGCAACTGATCTACCTGCGTTCGATCGAGGCGCTCTGCCGGCGTCAGGACGTGCAGCTGGACGATGCGGACCTCGATGCCGCGCTGCAGCGACGCCGCGACGAGGCCGCGCGCGATCCGCGCTACCGCGGTGTGCCGTTCGAACAATTGCTCAAGGCCGAGGGAATGACGGTCGCCGCGCTGCGCGAGTTGCGCGTGTTCCGCGATCAGGTCCTGCTCGACAAGCTCGCCGACCGCATGTTCCCCGACGGCGAACTGCTGGCCGAACTGCAGCGCGACCGGCAGCTGGTGCTCGATCTGGTCGGCCCACGCCGACACCTCGGCGTGATCTTCGCGCGCGCGCTCGAGGAGCCGAATGCGCTGGTGCCACTCGACTTCCCGGCCGCCGCGCAGAAGCTGCAACAGGTGCGGGAACGGCTCGGACAGGAGACGTTCGCGAACGTCGCCAGCATCGAGAGCGACGACCCGCCGACCAAGCAGCACGGCGGCGACGCGGGCTGGCATCGGCGGCGGTCCGGCGAGCTGCCGGATGCCGTGCTGGCGGCTGCATTCGCGTTGGCCCAGGACGAGGTGTCGCCACCGGTGCGCTGCGAGGACGGCTGCTACCTGGTCAAGGTGCTCGAGATCGATCCGGTGCCACCCGACCATCGCCTCGTCGAACGACTGCGGCGCTACAAGGCGCTCGAATTGACGCAGCAACTGCTGCGCGATGCAGCGATCGAGATGGTCGCGCCCAACGACGCGGCGCCACGATGACCGCCACGGCCTGGGCCGGCGACGAACGCCTGCGCTCGGTGAGCTTCACCGGCGCGCGCTGGTGCACGCAGGCGCAGCTCTGGCGCCCGCACGATCCGGATCTGCTCACGACCGGCTCGGTCGAGACCGCGGCGATCCTGCTGGCGGGCACGTTCGACCTGATCGGCGGCTCGACGGCGTGGCCGGCACGCGGCGCGCGCGCGACGCCGTTCGCGGGGCGGCCGATGGCGGTGTTCCTGCCGCCAGGAACCGAGTTCCGCACCCAGCACGGCAGCGGCGAGATCCTGCTGCTTTCGGCGCGGCAACCGGCGGCGCGACCGGCGGCGGCGGGCCGCGCGGCGTTCGCGCAGAAGCCGCTGCTGCCGATGGCGGGCAGCAACAAGTCGTTCGATCCGATCACCGGCGAATGGCTGCTGGCCGAAGCGTTCCCGACCGCACCCGAGTCGCTGCCGCCGCGCCGCATGCAGCGCCTGTCGGTCGGCGACGTCACGGTCGAGCGCGTGCTGGCGCCCGACTACAAGGCGGCCACGTTGAGCGTCGACGAAGCCGTCGTGCCGGTGGGCGCCACACTGCTTGTGCGCGACATCCCCGGCCGACCGAGCGCCGACGAGGTGCTGGTGTTCGTGCGCGGCGAGGCCGGCGACACGGCGTTCGTGGCGAACGACGTCGACGGCGTGGCGATCACCGCCGGCGGCACACCGAGCTACGTGGTGCTCGCCTACGCGGGCAAGGGCTGAAAGCCGGCGACCGTCACCGGCGCGCCATCGGGCAACGCGAGCTCCGTCCCGATCGCCTGGAAGTCCTTCGGCAGGTAGCCGAGCCCGACGCGCAGGCCGTGACCGGGCGCGGACACCGCATGCAGCACCCGCCCCACGGGCACGTGGTCCTCGCGTTCGTGCAGGGCGACCGGCGCCGCGATCGCCGGACCATCGGCGAGCTGCAGCAGGCAGAGCTTGCGGTTGACGTGGCCGTAGGTGTGGATGCGAGCGACGATCTCCTGGCCGGTGTAGCAGCCCTTCGTGCTCGAGCAGTGGTCGTCGAGATCGGCCTCGAGCGCCAGCGTGCTCGGCTCGGTCTCGACGCCGACGCGCACCAGGCCGGCGCCCATGCGCAGGCACTCGGCGAGGTCCGCGGCCAACTGCGTCGCCGTCTCGGCGGTCGACGCCGTGCCATGGTGGCGCACGAACGCCACGCCGCGGCGGGCGAAGCGCACGAGCAAACCTCCCGCGACCGGCGCCGCCACGTTGCCCTCGCCTGCCGCGGCGGCGATGCGCTCGCGGCAGGCCAGCCCGGTGCCGGGCTGCACGGTCAACTTCTCGGTGAAGTGGTAGCGCTCGAGCAGTTCGCGCAGCGTCGCCTCCTGCTCCGCCTGCACCTCGATCCACAACGACGCCCCCAGGCGGAACAGGAGGCACGTCACCAGCAGCTTGCCCTTGGCGTTCAGGAATGCGGCGGGCGCCACCCGGCCCGCCGCGAGCCCGAGCACGTCCTGCGTGCAGAGGCGCTGCAGGAAGTCGCCGGCGTCGGGGCCGGTGATCTCGACCAGCCGGTAGGGCGCGTCGTCGCGCGCGAACGGGCCGTTGGCAAGGAGGGTTGTCAGCAGGGGGTCAGCGGTCATGTGGCAGGCCACTTCCACCATGGAAGTCCGGGTTGCAGAATGTGCCTACATTCGGGGCTTTTTCGAGTCGATCGTTGTAAAGAGCCCCAATTCAGGTCTAGTTTGCTCACGTGGCCCCGCGGCCTGGCTCGCGGGGCCGTCCAGCACACCGATGTTGCGCATCTCCAAGAAAGCCGACTACGCCGTGTTCCTGCTCGGCGCGATCGCCCGCCAGGGTGCCTACCCAGGCGGCCCGGCCGGCGACGCGGTGGTCAGCGCGCACGAGATCGCGCGGCTCGCCGGCCTCAACAAGTCGGTCGTCGCCAACCTGCTGAAGGAGTTCGCGCGCCGCAACCTGCTCGAGTCGGTGCGCGGCCTGCGCGGTGGCTACCGGCTCGTGAAGCCACCCGCGGAGGTCTCGCTCGGCGAGATCCTCGAGGTCGTCGAAGGACCGTTCACGCTGGTCGACTGCATCGAGCGCGAGCACAGTGAGATCGCAGCGGGCCTGCTGCCGCTGGCGAAGGGCGGCTCACCCGCCGCCAGTCCGGCCCACGACTGCTCGCTGATCTCGTTCTGCCCCAGCAAGAACCCGATGCGCATCGTGCACCAGCGCATCGCCGACCTGTTCCACCGCATCCGCCTCGACGAACTCTGTTCGCTGAAGGCGGCTGCACCTACTGGATTGGCCTCCACCGGATCGGCCAAACACCCGGCATCCCCCGCACCGCGATGAAGACGCCCGTCTACCTCGACTACAGCGCCACGACCCCGTGCGATCCACGCGTCGTGCAGCGCATGCTGCCCTTCTTCAGCGAGACGTTCGGCAACGCCGCCAGCCGCAGCCACGCGTATGGCTGGACCGCCGAAGCTGCCGTCGAGGAGGCGCGCGCGCAGGTCGCGCAGCTGATCGGCGCCCACCAAAAGGAGATCATCTGGACCAGCGGCTCGACCGAGGCCAACAACCTCGCGATCAAGGGCGTGGCCGAGATGTACCGCCAGAAGGGCAACCACCTGATCACGGCTGTGACCGAGCACAAGGCCGTGCTCGACCCGATGAAGCACCTCGAGTCGCAGGGCTTCGAGGTCACCTGGCTGCCGGTCGACGGCAAGGGCCACGTCGATCTCGGCCAACTCGCCGCGGCGATCACCGAGCGGACGATCCTGGTCTCGCTGATGGCCGCCAACAACGAGATCGGCACGCTGCACCCGATCGCCGAGATCGGCGCGATCTGCAAGCAGAAGGGCACGCTGTTCCACAGCGACGCGACGCAGACGCCCGGCAAGATCCCGCTCGACGTCGAGGCACAGCACGTCGACCTGATGTCGCTGTCGGCCCACAAGATGTACGGCCCGAAGGGTGTCGGCTGCCTCTACGTGCGGCGCAAGAACCCGCGCGTGCGCCTGACGTCGCAGATGGACGGCGGCGGCCACGAGCGCGGCATGCGTTCGGGCACGCTGAACGTCACCGGCATCGTCGGCATGGGCGAGGCCGCGCGGATCTGCCGCGAGGAGATGGCCACCGAGGTGCCGAAGCTGCGCGCGCTGCGCGACCGCCTCGACGCCCGCGTGCGTGAGCAGTTCGCCGACGCGGTCTGGAACGGCGACGTCGAGGCGCGGCTGCCGCACCTGACCAACATCTCCTTCCCCTACGTCGAAGGCGAGTCGCTGATCATGGGCGTCAAGGAACTGGCCGTGTCGTCGGGCTCGGCCTGCACCTCTGCGAGCCTGGAACCAAGCTACGTGCTGAAGAGTCTCGGGCTCGGCGACGAACTCGCGCACAGCTCGATCCGCTTCTCGCTCGGCCGCTTCACGACCGAGCAGGAGGTCGACTTCGCCGCCGACCGCATCGTGCAGGAGGTCAAGCGCCTGCGCGAGATGTCGCCGCTCTGGGAGATGGTCCAGGACGGCGTCGACCTGTCGAAGGTCAAATGGACCGTGCACTGAGCATTGCCGCGCGGCGGCAGTGCTCAGTGCGATCACTGGGTGGCACCGCTACGCGGGGAAACAACGACATGCAAACTCGATCCACCAGCCCCGCTGCGGCGCCGCGAGTCGCAACACGCAACCAGCGATCTGCCTCGCTCTCACTGGGCATACTCTCACTGGGCATACTCTCACTGGGCATACTCTCACTGGGCGCACCTGACACGAGTCGGAGGAACTGACATGGCTTACAGCGACAAAGTGCTCGATCACTACCAGAACCCGCGCAACGTGGGGTCCCTGGACAAGGACGACCCGAACGTCGGCACCGGCGTCGTCGGCGCACCCGAGTGCGGCGACGTGATGAAGTTGCAGATCAAGGTGGCCGACGACGGCAAGATCGTCGACGCGAAGTTCAAGACCTACGGCTGCGGCTCGGCGATCGCCTCGTCGTCGCTGGCGACCGAGTGGTTGAAGGGCACCAGCGTCGACGCCGCAGCGCAGATCAAGAACACGCAGATCGTCGAGGAGCTGTCACTGCCGCCGGTCAAGATCCACTGCTCGGTGCTCGCCGAGGACGCGATCAAGGCCGCGATCGAGGACTGGCGCAAGAAGCGCGCGGCGCAACCGACCGGGACCGGCGCCGCCGGCCAGGGAGCCAAGGCATGAGCGAGAAATCCACCAGTCCCAACCCGACCCAGCCGGCAGCCCCGGCCACGGCTGCACCGACGGCCCCGGCCCAGAAGCCGGGACGCGGCGTGAACCTGACGGAACGTGCCGCGAAGGAGATCCAGCGCGTCATCAGCGAGCAGAAGTTCGTCGGCGACGTCTGGGTGCGCATCGGCGCCAAGGGCGGCGGCTGCTCGGGCTTCACCTACGTGCTCGACTTCGACCAGACCGGGCCGACCGAGTTCGACCTGACGTTCACGCAGCACGGCGTGAAGCTCGTCGTCGACAAGAAGAGCGAGTTCTTCATGGGCGGCACCACCTTGGACTTCAACGACGGCCTGCTCGACCGCGGCTTCGTGTTCAAGAACCCGCTCGCGTCCGGCACCTGCGGCTGCGGCACGTCGTTCTCGGCGTAGCTTTCCGGCGTGATCCACGTCCCTGCTCCCGATCCGTTCACGGTGTTCGGCCTGTCGCGGTCGCTCGACCTCGACGAACGCACGCTCGAGACCCGCTATCTGCGGCTGTCGCGCGAGTGCCACCCCGACCAGCATCGCAACACCGAGGCCGGCGACTGCATCGCCGTGCTGCAGCGCTCGGCCGAGATCAACGACGCCTGGAAGGTGCTGCGGGATCCGTGGCAGCGCGCGCGCGCCCTGGTCGAACTGCAGAGTCCCGGCGCTCTCGAGCGCAACAAGCGGCTCGATCCCGCCTTCCTCGGCGAGGCGCTCGAGTTGGCCGAGGAGGTCGCCGGCGCCACCGGCGATCGCATAGGCCCGTTGCGCGCAAGGCTCGAGCTCGCCCTCGCGGCCGACTACGAGGCGCTGCGACAGGCGCTGACCCGCAAGGATCACGACGCCGCCGCACGGCGCCTGCACATGTCGCACTACCACCGGAAGGCCCTGCAGGACCTGGACGGCAAGTCGTGAACGACGCCGCCGCCTCACCCCCATCGAAGCCCGCGCGCCTCGTGGTCGGCATCGATCTCGGCACCACCAACAGCCTGGCCGCGATCCGCGCCGGCAAGGGCGCGCGCGTGCTGCGCGATCGCGACGGCGAACCCCTGGTGCCGTCGATGGTCTGCTTCCACCCCGACGGCCGCACGCTCGTCGGCCGCGAGGCGAAGGCCCTGCGGCTCGAATTCCCGGACCGCACGGTGTTCTCGGTCAAGCGGCTGATCGGCCGTTCGGCCAGCGAGGTGGCTGCCGAGGCGCGCCGGTTGCCGTACCGCGTCGTCGCCGGCGAACGCGACCTGCCGCGCATCCAGATCGGCGACGCGTCGTGGTCACCCGAGGCGATCTCGGCGCGCATCCTGCAGCAGGTCAAGACCACCGCCGAGCAGGCACTGGGCCAACCGGTGCAGGCCGCGGTCGTCACCGTGCCGGCGTGGTTCGACGACGCGCAGCGGCAGGCGACCAAGGACGCCGCGGCGCTCGCCGGACTCGACTGCCTGCGGATCCTCAACGAGCCGACCGCGGCGGCACTCGCCTACGGCATCGACGGCACGCAGGACGGCACCGTGCTGGTCTACGACCTCGGCGGCGGCACCTTCGACGTGTCGGTGCTCCGGAGCGTCGGCGGCGAGTACCAGGTGCTCGCGATCGACGGTGACAACTACCTCGGCGGCGACGACTTCGACCTGCTGCTGGCCGATCGCATCCTGGCTGTACTGCCGAAGGCCACTGGCACAGCCCCCGTCGACGACCCGTTCGTGCTGCAGTCCGTGCGCAGCGCCGCCGAAGGCCTGAAGATCCGTCTCAGCGAAGCCGCCGAGGCCGAACTGCAACTCGACCTGGGCAAGCGCGGCACCGCCACGCTGCACGTCACCCGTGCCGAGTTCGAAGGGGCGATCTCGCCGCTGGTGCAGCGCACGCTCGACTGCGTGCAGCGCGCGGTGAAGGACGCCGGCCTGCGGCTCGAGCAGATCGACGACGTCGTGCTGGTCGGCGGCAGCACGCGCATCCCGCTGGTGCGCGAACGCCTGCGGCAGATGACCGGCAAGCCGCCGCACACCGACGTCGACCCCGACCTCGCGGTCGCGCTGGGCGCTTCGATCCAGGCCGACGTGCTGGCCGGCAACGACCGCTCGTTGCTGCTGCTCGACGTGATCCCGCTGTCGCTCGGCATCGAGACGCTCGGCGGCGCCGTGCAGAAGCTGATCCTGCGCAACAGCACGATCCCGACCAGCGTCATGGAGGAGTTCTCGACCGGCGTCGACGACCAGACCGCGGTCGACCTGGCGGTCTATCAGGGCGAACGCGAACTCGCCCACGACTGCCGTCTGCTCGGCCAGTTCAAGCTGCGCGGCATCCCGCCGATGCCCGCCGGCCTGCCGCGCATCGCGGTGACGTTCCTGGTCGACGCCGACGGCGTGCTGCG